>DATEHF010000032.1:0-176413 GCA_035279725.1 Candidatus Acidiferrum sp. | reverse complement strand
ATAAGAAAAGCGGCAGCAAGGCTGCCGCACTCCAAAAAAGGACCCAGTTCCGCGACTTTTCCTGATGCGTCATTGCGCTTAGTACCTCCGGGCGAAAGGCGAAGTCTATCATGCCCAATTTGGCGCGGCGTGAATCGCGCCTATCGGGAGAGATCGACTAGAGTTGTTGCGCGCGGTTTGCGTCTGGGTTGCAAGGGCGCAGCATGCTGCGCCCCTACAGGAGACAGTGGATTGACCGGGGCGCGGTCAGGGATGATACGATACCCCGACCATGCGCATCGTCGAAAAAGCACAGTTGATGTCCGCGCCTGAGATTGACCGCACGCTGCAGCGGCTAGCGCACGAAATCGTCGAAAAAAGCGGCGGGACAAAAAATCTGGCGCTGATCGGAATCGTGCGGCGTGGCGTGCCGCTGGCGCAGCGCATTGCGCAAGCTATGCGCGGGATCGACGGCGTGGATGTGCCGGTCGGTGTGCTGGATATTACTCTGTACCGCGATGACCTCTCGAAAGTAGCGCCGCAGGCGGTGCTGCGGTCGTCGGACATCCCCTTTGGCGTAGACAATATGGACCTGGTGCTGATCGACGACGTGCTTTATACCGGGAGAACGATTCGCGCGGCGATGAACGGGCTGTTTGACCTGGGGCGGCCGAAGCGCGTGTCGCTGTGCGTGCTGATCGACCGCGGACACCGCGAAATGCCGATCGAAGCGCAATACACCGGGCGGACGGTGCAGACCAGCGACACGGAAATCATCGAAGTGCGGCTGCGGGAGATTGACAAGGAAGAGCGCGTGGTGCTGGTCGACCGCGTGGAGTAGGTTTAGGTTGCTCATTCGAGTTTTGCTGGTTGTGCCTGACAGTGGCTGAACAAGAGAGTTTCCTCAGGGGCTAAAGCCCAATAAAGGCAGCGGCTTTATGTCGGAGCTAAAGCTCCGGCCCCCTGATAAAGAGACCGTTCGACAGTTTGCGAAGAAGGGACATTGAGTTACAACTTCCGCGATTTGCTGGCCCTCGAACCGCTCTCCGCGGACGAATTGAGCTTTTTACTCGATCAGAGTAAACCCTTTCAGGCCATTCAGAAAAATCCGCTGAAAAAATTGGCGACCTTGCGTGGGAAGACCGTGGCGCTGGCCTTCTTCGAGACTTCGACGCGCACGCGTATCAGTTTTGGCGCGGCGGCTTCGCGGCTGGGTGCGGATCAGATGAATTTGCAGGCCGAGGCTTCCAGCCTGAAAAAAGGCGAGACGCTGCTGGACACGGTTTTCAATTTGAATGCGATGAAACCGGATTGCCTGGTGATGCGGCACGCGGCTTCGGGAGCGCCGAATTACGTGGCGCGGCATCTGGACATTCCCGTAGTGAACGCCGGTGACGGGACGCACGAGCATCCTTCGCAGGGACTGCTGGATGCGTTGACGATTCGCGACCGGCTGGGGACAATCCAGAATTTGAACGTGACGATCATGGGCGACATCCTGCACAGCCGGGTAGCACGTTCCAACATTCATTTGCTTGGAAAATTCGGATGCAAGTTCACTTTGTGCGGGCCGGCGATGTGGGTTCCGCGCGAACTGGAAAAGATCGCACCGGGGACACCGATTCGCTGCGTCTACCGGATCGAAGAAGCGCTGGAGGGTGCGGACGTCATTATTATGCTGCGGGTGCAGACGGAGCGGCTGAATGACCCGCCGCTTTGCGCGGACGATTACATTTTGCTGTATCAACTGAATGCGGAGAGGCTGCGCCGGGCAAGCGGGAACGCGATCGTGTTGCATCCAGGGCCAATCAACCGCGGCATCGAGATAACGCCGGAAGTGGCGGACGGGCCGCAATCGTGTGTGCTGGAGCAGGTGACCAACGGAGTGGCGGTTCGCATGGCGATTTTGTATCTGTTGATCAGCGGCGCAACTGAGACGGATGCGCATCCAGCACTGGAAGTGAAGTCCAAGGAATCGGCGAATGCTTCTGATTAAGAACGGGCGGGTGATCGATCCGGCGTCGAAGACGGATGCGGCGCTTGACGTGTTGTTAGATGGGGAAAAGATCAAGGAGGTCGGGCCGGCGGGGAAGGTTGCGTCACCGCAGGGCGCGGAGATTTTTGAGGCGAGCGGGCTGATTGTTGCGCCGGGATTTATCGATCTGCACGTGCATTTGCGCGAGCCGGGGCAGGAATCTTCGGAAACGATCGAGACCGGAACGCGGGCGGCAGCGCGCGGCGGGTTCACGGCGGTCTGCTGCATGCCGAACACCAAGCCGGTGAATGACAACGCTTCGGTCACTCGATTCATTGTGGATCGTGCGAAAGTGGGCGGCAGCGTTCGCGTTTGGCCGATTGGTGCGGCCTCCGTGGGGAGCAAGGGCGAAGGGATTGCGGAAATTGCGGCGATGAAGGAAGCGGGGATTGTCGCCGTTTCCGATGATGGAAAACCGATCGCCACGGCGAAGCTGGCGCGGCAGGTGATGGATTATTGCCGGTCGCTGGATTTGCCGGTGATCGAGCACTCAGAGGATGTTTCGCTGGCGGCCGGGGCGGTGATGCGCGAAGGAGTGACTTCGACGCGGCTGGGCTTGCGGGGGATGCCCGCAGCGGCGGAATCGGTTTGCGTGGCGCGTGATGTGCAGCTCGCGGAGTTGACGGGCGCGCGGCTGCACGTGGCGCATCTTTCAGCGAAGGCGTCGCTTGAACAAGTTCGCTGGGCGAAGTCGCGCGGTTTGAAGGTGAGTTGCGAGGTGACACCGCATCACTTCACGTTGATCGATGAGGATGTGGAGTACGATTCGAAATTCAAGATGAATCCGCCGCTGGCGGCGCGCGAGGACCGGGAAGCTCTGCTGAATGGCCTTGCGGACGGGACCGTCGACGCAATTGCGACAGATCACGCTCCCCATGAGCCGGCATTGAAAGATGTGGAGTTCGATCGCGCGCCGTTTGGGATTCTGGGATTTGAAACGGCGCTGCCGCTGGCTCTTGAGCAATTGGTGCAGAGCGGGCGGCTTTCGCTGATGCGGATGGTCGAGTTATTTACGGTGGGCCCGGCGCGTGTGTTGGGCATCGAGCGCAAGATCGCTGCCGGCCAGCCCGCCGACCTCAGCATTTTTTCGCCGAATCACACGTGGACTTATCACGTGAAGGAATCGCCGAGCAAATCGCGCAATTCTCCGTTCGACGGGCGCGCGTTTAAAGGGGCGGCAGTTGCCACCATCGTTGCCGGCCGGGTCGTTTACAAACAATAGGAATCGAAACGCAGAGACACAGAGGGCAGAGTACGGAGTCCCGGCCTGCGCACGAGTACGCTTAATTCTCAGTGGGCGGTGGGTTCGGCGGCGGGGTGCATGCCGTGTTGGGGGACTTCGTGGATGCCGCGCGCGGGCGGCTCAATCCGCTGGCGGAAGAAATGATCGAGCGGGAGGCGGCCTTTTCCTACGGCGTAGGCTTTTTCGATGGCTTTGGTCACGTAAACCTTGGCGAGCGTGGCTGCTTCGAGCAACCCGCGGCCGGCGGCGAGCTGCGCAGTCAGCGCCGAAGCAAACGTGCAGCCCGTTCCGTGAAGGTGGTCTTCGTTGGTTTTCTCACCGGCTAGCGAAACCAGCTCCGTGCCATCGAAAAGCACATCCGTGGTGCGCTCCATGTGGCCACCCTTGACGATGACGGCGCGGGCGCCCATTTCGACGATCTTGCGAGCGGCGGCTTCCATCCCCGCGACGTCTTTGATGGTCAATCCGGTCAGAACTTCGGCCTCGGGAACGTTTGGAGTGATGACGCTGGCGCGCTTGAGCAGCTCCGTGGCGACAAACTTAATTCCGCCGACGTCGAGAAGTTCCGCGCCGCTGGAGGATTTCATCACCGGGTCGTGCACGATGTGCACAAATTTGTGGGCGTCGAGAAATTCCGCGACCACCACAGCGTTACCGCGGTTCCCGAGCATGCCGATCTTCACCGCAACGATCTCGCAATCCTTGGCCAGCACATCGAGCTGTGCGCGCAGCTCCACGGTCGGTGTGTTGTGAACGGTTTCAACACCCTGCGTATTCTGGACCGTGAGCGAAGTGATGGCCGCGACGCCGTAGCATCCGTGCGCAGCAAAGGTTTTCAAGTCAGCGGCAGTGCCGGCGCCGCAGGACGGATCGAAACCTGCGATCGTCAGCAGGATGGGCGGCGCTGGGTGGCCGTGTCCGTTCGTGCTCATCGTCTTTTTCTACTCCAACGACGAAAATAGCCGGTCGCGTCAGTGAAACGGACCGGCACCTGCGAATGTACGCGCGCTGTTTCCCCAACGCAAGAAAAAACTTGATGATATCCTTCTCCAGGAATGCCAAGGAGGTTAGACGAGGCGGGCCGGTTCTATCCTTTATTGCACTCCGGAATATCTCTATGAACTTTGCGCCGCGCGTCTTCCTACTTCTGACCTTTCTAATCCTTTCGCCCCTTCATTTTCTTCAGGCGCAGACGGCCAAGCTGCATGACCTGGCGGAACAACTCCGCGCCATCGATACCGGGGGCAAACGCAATTCGTCTGGTGATGTGCCACCTGCCGCTCAAAAACTTCTTCCTCAGTTTAAGGCGGGGTTGCGAGAAATCGTCGGGCGAACACTCAACGAACATTCCTCTTCCTCACCTGAAGCCCTGCATAAGCAAATTCTTGCGGGCCTGAAGAAGGAAGGGATCGATGTACTTAATTCGGCTCAGCGAGATGGGTATTACACGGCGGACGGAGACGATTTCGGCAGTCTCTATGATGTGACCGTGCGGCAGCCGGCGCGGCATTCGGATTTGATGGCGGTGGTCACCAACCTGACGATTCCCTGTGGCAGCGATGCGTCTCTGAGTCTTTATCGCCGGGATGGCGTGGCGTGGCAATTGATTCTCGTAGAGGAATCAAACGGTTATAAGGATATCAGCGGGGGGCAAGGGTCGTTCCAGTTTGGCATTTCCCCTCCGGATGCCGACGGCAATTGGTATCTTGTCACCGCCGACGTGAATCCCTGGTGCAGCTCGAATTGGCAGCAACTCCGCTACAAAGTGCTGCGCCCGGGTGAAGACGCCACTCACCCGTCAGTGTTGCTCGACGAACGTACGAGTATTTACTTGGGGACGGATCTACCTTACAAGCTGACTCTTAGTCCACAAGGCTTCGAGCTACATATCGTTGCGGCGCAGGGCCTGGATGACAGCATCCTCACGCGCGAGCATGTCCAGAATTATGAGGTGAGCGGAAGTCGAGTGACACGCATTCCTCCATTGGCACTGGCTCCGGAAGACTTCCTGGATGAATGGGTGGGGATGAAATGGGAGGATGCGTCGACCTGGACCTCCAGTGCGGACGCGGCGAGATTTCAGCACTGGCATGACCGTTTGAGCCGGGACAGCCGTGAAAAGATCGACACGGAGTTTGATTTCGTGCAACCGTGCAAAGCCTCAGACAAAACAGCGAAATGGCAAATCGGATTGCAGTTGGAAGGGGCCGGCGAACATGATCTGCCGGGAGACGTGCCGGCTGAACTCTTCTTCACGATATCGAAGCGCGAAAGCACGTTTTATGTGGAGAGTGTGGACAAAGAGCGCCCGCCGGGCTGCCCCGGGAACACTCTGCCGCGTGGGGCAAGAGAAGCCCTCCCGTAGAACGAGACGCGGCGTCTACTCTGGCCGCTAGGCCCCTATCACGGGAAGAGGCCGCGGACGAGCGTGGCTTCTGATACGCGGCCGACGGCGAGGATCATGGCCCCGGCGCGCGGAGGGACGTGATGCTTGCGCATGGTGTCCACCATTTCGTGGAAACTGCGCACCATGATCTTCTGCAGGCGCGCGTTGACTTCGTCGACGTCCCACATCAGGCCTTCCTGGTTCTGCACCCATTCGAAATAGCTTACGGTGACGCCTCCTGCGTTGGCGAGAATATCCGGCAGAACAATGACACCGCGGCGTGCGAGAATTTCGTCCGCGTGCGGGGTGGTGGGGCCGTTCGCGGCTTCGGCGACGATGCGGGCTTTCACAGCCTCGGCATTGTGCAGCGTGATCACGTTTTCGAGCGCCGCGGGCACGAGGATGTCGCACTTCATGGTCAGCAATTCGTCGTTAGTGATACGCGACGCGCCCGGCATGCCCACAACAGTGCCGGAGCGCTCTTTATAGCGAATGGCCTTGATGGGATCGATGCCACGGGAATTGGTGACGCCGCCGCGCGTATCGCTAAGCGCGACTATCTTTGCCTTCTTTTCCGCAAATAAACGCGCAGCGGTTGCGCCGGCGTTGCCGAAGCCTTGAATCGCAACAGTCGCACCTCGAAGCGAGATTTTCTTGAGCTTGCAGGCTTCCTCGACCACGTAGAGCAACCCACGAGCGGTGGCTTCGCCGCGTCCTTCAGAACCGCCGACCGAGAGCGGTTTGCCGGTGACCACGCCGTGCGCGGAATGGCCGATAGTCATCGCATAAGTGTCCATGATCCAGGCCATGGTCTGCGCGTCGGTATAAACATCTGGCGCGGGAATGTCCATCGTTGGGCCAATGATGGGCAGAATCTCGCTGGCGTAGCGGCGCGTCATGCGCTCGAGCTCGCTCTTGGACATGCGCTTCGGGTCGCAGACCACGCCGCCCTTGGCGCCACCAAAAGGAACGTTCACAGCCGCCGTCTTCCAGGTCATCCACATGGCCAGCGCTTTTACTTCGTCGAGCGTCACGTTGGGGTGATAGCGGATGCCGCCTTTGCCCGGCCCGCGCGACACGTTGTGCTGCACTCGGTAGCCGTTGAATACCTTCACCTGGCCGTTGTCCATCTTGGTGGGCAGGGAAACTTCAAGCACGCGTTTGGGAGTTCGCAAAATCTGTCGCAAGCCGGGATCGAGCTTCAGGAACTCGGCCGCCATGTCGAATTGAATCTGGGCGATGCGAAAAGGATTCAGGTCCTCGCGGGGAGCGATGCGCGGCACCATGGGAGGTGCGCCTATCTGTCTTGTCGGGGATGTGGGCTTTGCGACCGTGGCCATTGGCGTCGGTCCTTTCGTCTACGCGATTTGTCTTCGAAACGCTGCTTTCACTTGGCCCATTTCTAAATCAACTTAATAGAAACTCGGTTTATCCGTTGGCCGCTATTTTCTTCACCGTGACGGCATAAGCATCGCGGCAAGCAGGAGAGCAGAAGTGCAGCAACTCGCCGCCGTCCCGCAACGGAATAGAGCGCGCCTCATCCACGTGAATACCGCACACAGGATCGCGCACCAGCCGCCGTCCAGCGGAAGGTGCAGGAATCCCCTCGGCGGGGTTCGCCGTTTCTGGTGCGGGGGCTTGGCTATTCCGCAGCATTCTCCCAACGATATAGCGCACCAGCCGCAATCCCCAGGAAAGGACCAGCAGCCAGAGCAGAAATCTCACGATGCGCGCAAGAAAGTTCATCTTATATGAGTGTGTGCTCTCCGGCCTCGTTTGCCAAATACCCCCAAAATGGGCCGTGAGGGGAGTGTATGCAAGGCGAAAAGGGCCCGTCAAACGAAAAGGTGTGATTTCAAGAGGTTGCGAGGCGAATTGTGCGGTGCCACTTTGGGAAAAACGCTCGCGAATTCGACGTAAACTTATTATTTACAATGAGTTAAGCAGGCGCACAGGCTAAAGCCGAGATTGGCGCCAAGGGCACACATTTCCAGCACAAAAGGGTGCAAGTCCTTATCCGCCAGCCGGAATCCGGTCAATCCCCATGTAGGGGCGAAGCACTTCCGGTATCAGAATCGAGCCATCCGCGTGCTGATAATTCTCCACGACGGCGATCCAGGTGCGGCCAACCGCGAGACCGGAACCGTTCAGCGTGTGGACGAAGTCGCTCTTGCCGCCGCCCTTGGGCTTGAAGCGAATGCCCGCACGGCGGGATTGGAACGCTTCGCAATTCGAGCAGGAAGAAATTTCGCGAAACTCATTGCTGGAAGGCAGCCAAACTTCCAGATCGTAAGTTTTGGAGGAAGCGAAACCCATGTCACCCGTGCACAACAGAATCGTACGGTAGTGCAGCCCGAGTTTTTGGAGAATGGTCTCGGCGTTGCGCGTGAGGGCTTCGTGCTCTTCGTAGCTCTTTTCCGGATGCGTGAATTTGAAGAGTTCGACCTTTTGGAATTGATGCTGGCGGAGTATGCCGCGAGTGTCTTTTCCAGCCGCACCCGCTTCTGAGCGGAAGCAGGAAGTCCAGGCGGTGACGTGGATGGGAAGCTTTTCTTCGGGAATGGTTTCGTCCCGGTAGAGATTGTGGAGCTCGACTTCGGCAGTGGGAGTGAGCCAGAAATCACTGTTCTCGAGCTTGAAGAGGTCGGCGGCGAATTTGGGCAACTGGCCGGCACCGGTGAGAGAAGCGGAGTTCACCAGGAAAGGCGGCAGGATTTCCGTGTAGCCGTGCTCCCGCGTGTGAACATCGAGGAAGAAATTCGCGAGGGCGCGCTCGAGGCGGGCTCCCCAGCCCTTGTAAACGGCAAAGCGCGCGCCGGTTATTTTTGTGGCGACGGAAAGATCGAGAATTCCAGCGCGTTCCCCGACTTCCCAGTGCGGCTTGGGAGCGAAATCGAATTTAGGTGGTGCGCCCCAGCGGCGCACTTCTTTGTTTTCGGCAGCGCTGCTTCCCACCGGCACAGACGAGTGCGGTATGTTGGGAATGGTCAGAAGCAGTTCGCGCTGAGTCGCGTCCAGTTCAGCGATGCGCTCGTCGGATTGCTTGATTCGCTCGGAGACTTGTTTCATTTCGGTGATAAGCGAATCGGCGCTTTGCTTGTCTTTTTTCAGGCGCGCGATTTCGTCGCTGGCCTTGTTACGCTGCGCTTTCAGATGCTCGGTCGCGGTGATGAGTTCGCGGCGTTCTTTGTCCAGCTTACGAAAGCCGTCAAGGTCGAGCGCGGCGCCGCGCTTCTTCGCCATGTCGGCGAAAACTTCGAGGTGGTCTCTGAAGTAATTCAGGTCGTGCATGGAGCTAGAAGGATACCGTAATCTGCGCGGCCCTTGTAGCAAAGCGTGGCGCGCGGGGACACGCCAGGAAAAAGCGCTATTTCGCGCGCGGAACTTCGCTCATCAACTGGTGAATGTTACCCTCGGTGTCCCGGAACGCGGCCATCCAGAGGTCGTAGGTAGGCATGGGCGCAATCAGGCGAGGCGGCGCAAAAATCTGCGCACCCCGCTCGACCAGCTTCTGATAGGCAGCATTCAGATCTGGTACGCGGAAATAGAGGATGGAGCTGGGATGATCGAGCTCCGCCGTTTCTGCGGGACCCAGCATCAACCGAACTCCGCCGCAGTCGAAGAAAGCCAGATTGGGTACAGCGAAAAGCAACGGGAGACCCAGCACATCGCGATAGAATGCCGTGGCGCGCTGCAGGTCGTGAACAATAATGGAAATTTGGCCGATATTCTGGATGCCCAGACTGGAAGAAGCGGTGCTCATGGGTGCTGTACCTCCGGAAACAATTTAGTTAGCATAGCTAACTATAATCTATGACAGATGTCAAGTCCAAACGTTTGGCGGGCGGGGAAACTTTCGAGACCGCCGACCGGCTGCACTCCGCGGCCATTCACTTGTTGAGGAGGCTGCGGTTGCGTGACCGTGAGAGCGGAGTAGGCCCAGCGCAGCTTTCGGCTCTGTCTGTCCTGGTGTTAGGTGGCGGCCCGCGATCTCTCGGGGAACTTGCCGAAGCCGAGCAGGTGCGTCCACCAACGATGAGCCGTATCGTCGCGGGACTGGTGCGCGCGGGACTGGTGAGTCGAGGAAAGACGGAAGACGGGCGGCGCGTGCGCCTCGCAGCAACCGCGAAGGGAACGAGAATCCTTCAGGAAGGACGCCAGCGCCGCGTGGAGTCGCTGGCGCAAGCTCTTTCCGTTCTTTCAAATGAGGATCGGGAGAAATTGCGAGAATTGATCGATCATCTCGAAAAAGTGATCCGCAATTTGTGAGGCAGACCGAACTTCGATTTATTGAACCTCGGCGACGAGCTCGATTTCGACGCATGCGCCCAACGGGATCTGGGCGACGCCAAAGGCGCTGCGCGCGTGCGCGCCTTTTTCACCAAAGAGTTCGACGAATAACTCAGAGGCGCCGTTGGCGACGAGATGCTGTTCGGTGAAGGTGGGCGCACTGTTCACCAGGACAAGCAATTTAACGATGCGAGTGATCTTGTTCAGGTCGCCGAGGGCCATGTGGAGCGTTGCCAGCAGATCGATAGCGATTCCGCGCGCGGCTTCCTTCCCCTGCGCGGTGACGAGATTGTCGCCGAACTTGCCGCCCCAAGGTTTTCCGTCTTTTTTCGCGATATGGCCGGAAACAAAGATCACCTTGCCGGTGCGAACCACCGGAACAAAAGCGGCCGCCGGCGGCTCAACCTTAGGAAGCGAAATCTTCAATGCTTCGAGGCGTTCGTAGACAGACATCGGGGCTCCTTAAATTGATTTGGCTGCTGCCTGAGTCGAAATATGCGCACCGGACCCGTTTTGTTGCGTAGCCGCGCTGCAGCTGAAATCCACGGCAGTGGTGTTGCCCCCGCAAACTAGGACTCCCACGCGTTCACCTGGCTTGGGCTGATAACGGCGGGAAAGTAACGCGGCAAAGGCCGCCGCGCCTCCCGGTTCCGCCACGATGCGAAGAACTTTCCATAGCACTTCCTGAGCTTGCTGAATTGCAGAATCGGAAACGAGCAAGACGCTCTGTACCTGAGTCTGCGCAAGGGGGAACATCAATTCGCCAACACGTTTCGGAGCGAGGGAATCAGCGGCGATTCCTCCAGCGGGGCTGTCCACCGGGCGGCCCGCTTGCAGGGCCATCGAAAGTGTAGGGGCGGCTTCGGGTTCTACTCCGATGATTTTGATGCGACCAGAATACCAGGAAGAGACGCCGCCGATCAGGCCACCGCCGCCAACGGCAACGAGCAAAGTATCCAGATCCGGAGCTTGTTCTTCAAATTCGAGACCAACCGTGCCCTGTCCGAGCATCGTTTCGATTTGATCGTAGGCGTGGATTCGGAGTGCGCCGGATTCGGCAGCCCAGGCTTCACTAGCAGCGAGAGAATCGGCATAGCGCTCCCCTGTCACGATGAGATCCGCACCATAGCCGCGGATGCGCTCTAATTTTTCCGAGGAGCACACGGTGGGAACGAAGATGCGCGCCCTTTTTCCGAGCTTCATCGCGGCAAACGCGACGGCCACGCCATGATTGCCTCCGGAGGCTGCTACGACGCCCGCTGCCGGAATAGGCCGCGTCAGCAAATTCGTGAAGGCACCGCGCGCCTTGAACGACCCCGAATGCTGAAGCAATTCTAGTTTGAAGACCAAATGGACGGGTTCGAGGCCGAAATCAGCGCCGTCGACTTCGACGATGGGCGTTCGCCGGATGTGCGGTCGGATAAGTTGGTGCGTTGCGGTAATACGGTCCTGGGTGATTTCTGTGGTGAGCATAGCTGCCATTTTCCACTGACGTTGACCCGCCGGATCGGACTACTATTCCGGCGGAGGCGCAAACGCGGCTGCACATTCGCGGCACTTCTGCTATTATACTTAGGGAGTTGGCTAATTGTCTATATGAAACCAGAAATCGTGCTGCGGGCCCTGGCGAACGAACGCCGGCTGCAAATCCTGGAGTGGCTGAAGCGCCCGCGGAAACATTTCCGGCCGCAGGTAGATGGCGACTTGGTCGAAGACGGCGTGTGCGGCGTACTCATCGCAGAAAAACTCGGCGTCAGCCAGCCGACGGCCAGCGAGCACATGAAGATCCTGCTGCGCGCCGGACTCGTGCGCGCCAAGCGCATCAAACAATGGACGTTTTACAAGCGCGACGAAGCCAGCATTAAGAAAGTGAAGCAGTTGATCGTGGAGCGCGTCTAGCCTAGAAGTACCTCCGTACTAATTTCGCGGCGAAACGGCGAGCGAGAAGTACTGGGCAGAATGAATCGCCCGAACTATGGACCCCGGCTCTCCCGTAAAGCAAACTACGCCAGTAGTCGGGAGTTCTTTGGGTTTCTTGGAGCATCAATGCTCCAGTGCCGTTTGGCTGCTCGCGAGCGCAGCCCTGCGGTCTGAAAAACCCAACTGACTTCGGATTACTGTATCCTCCATCCCACGCCCGAGCGGCCGCTCCCCCCAGCGGCCGCTCACTTTTTTGATTCATCCCCATGCGCAAGCGCCCACAGAACGTAACAACGATATCGAGCGTGTACGTAAACGGAGAATGCGAAAGTGATCTAGGTTCTTGTGGCGAGAATTGCGGCCTAAAATGAAAAAGGGGGCTGGTGCAAGCCCCCTTTTCGTAATTGACGCCCCAAGCCGATAACCGAGTCGAGGATCGGTTCCGGCCACCCCGGGAAGCCAATCTTTTAAGTGCACAATAAGAGAGCAAATGGGATGCCAGCAACGAGTGTTCCACGCGAAACTCCCGAGTCGATTGAAAGCATGGCGGTTAGCGGCTAGGGGCTTGGAAGAGCGGCGGTCCACCATCGCCCAAGTCTACAAAATCCCACAGAATCGATGCGGAGCTCTCCATTCTTTGGGAGTGACTTCCCTGTTTTTCGCAACTTGTCTCAGACAGGCACTGGGCGCGCGACTATGAGTCTCCGCCGGCTTGTGGAAATATCCTTATTGCAGAATTGCAAATTTGCACGGAAGGAATCGCAATTTAGCTCGGAAATGTAAGCGTTTGCGTCTGCGGATTTTGCTTCACGTTAGCGCGAGTTGGCGCTTGTAGCGCTTCCACACAAGCCGCGCTGGAAACAGTAAAATCAGCAGCCACAGCGCCAGCGTAGGTCCTGATTCGGCGAAGAAGAGAACGATACCGAGCAGGGTTTCTGACGCATTCCGGAACCCGTTCACCGTCGCGTTGCGGAGTTGCATCCCCACAGGAGCAGGCGAGCTGAGCTGCGCCTTGTACTCTTCTGCAAGTTTTAGATCGATGGTGGCAAAGTTGACGCGGTGCTCCAGCGTTTGCTGTTCGGCCTCCAGCTCCTCGATTTCGCCGCGCACGCGAGCGGATTCCTTTTCCACTTCGAGAATTTCCTTGACCGGTCCACTGCGCTGCTGGAGTACATTATTGAGGCGTGACTCACTGTTGCGCGAGTTCTTCAATCGCGCAACCAGGTCTATGTGCTGCTGCGTAACCTCTTCGCCCGATTGGGACTCCTGGATCACGCGCCCTAGCTTCTTCAATTCACCGAGACACCCATCAAGTTGGTCTACTGGAACCCGCAACGATGCAACTAGAACGCGAGCCGAACCGCTTTCGGCGGTCGCCGAGAGCTGGGCGACATAGCCTTTGCGCTGCGCAAGGACTCCATCCATTGCTTGCCGCGCGTCGTCCAGTCTTGCAACCGCAATCTCCAACTGTGCCTGGCGAGCGATCATAGGGAGAGTCCGAGCGCGGGGTACGGAAATTTCACCTTCCGCTTTCGTGCTTTGACTAAGTTCCATCGATTTCTCTAGTAGGTTAGTGTTGCCGAATTCGACTCCGTCAGCATATAGCGTGCCAGTTTGATCGGTTGAAAAATGCCGTTGCCCACCTTTGCCTGGCTCAAGTGGATCAGCGTTGATTAGGTAACTCCCTCTGTTGTTGGAACCGAAGGGCGGCGTGCTGCGATAGGTGAAGAGGTATCCTGACTTCCGTCCTCCTTTCGCAAGCGTGTTTTCGACTAGGCCCGCTCCCTCTTCATTTGCAACACCACTCGGGGGTGAACCAAAGTTATCGAGCGAACGCGGATAATGTCCATAGCTGTTGAAGTACGTAACGGCAGCGATGTTTAGGGTTCGCAGGGATCCGACCGCACTGGCCTCGTTGGCCGCCATTCTAGACCGGAGTAGATTGGGGATTGCAATGGCCATCAGAAGCAGCGCCACCGCGATGGTGGCAGCAAACTGATAAGCAAATCTAAGAAGAGGATTACGGCGCCGGTTTGCTTTACCACCGGCTACGGCTTCAATTTCTTCGTACTTCCCCGATGGAGCATCCTTAACTCGCCCAATTATGCGTTCGGGAACAGAATCAACCTGCCAAGAGTTCACCTTCTGCGACAATCCACCTAAGTCGGACGCAAATCTGGAACACTCAGCACATTCGTCAAAGTGGGCGGAGAGTGCTTGGACGCGGTCGTCCGAGAGTTCGCCGTCGAGGAACGCCATAATTTCTTCGGGCGTAAAGGGATGCGTGATCGTGCTCATGCGCGGTCTCCTTTCTTGACGATGTTCGGCGTGGTTTCGCTTGCGGCTTCGGCAGGCGGTTCGAGCAAATGGCGCAGCGCGGTGCGGGCGCGGAAGAGGCGCGAGCGTACGGTGTTCAGCGGAAGCTGCAAGAGGTCGGCGATCTCCGAGTAGCTCAGTTGCTCGAATTCGCGCAGGAGCAGGATTTCGCGGTCCACGGTTTCGAGCTTTTCGACAGCGCGGCGGACCCACAAGCCGGATTCCGTGGCATCCCGTCTGGCAGGTTCGGGCGCGGAGTCTCTTTGGCCGAAAAATGTCGCTCGGAAAGCCGCTTTGCGGCGATGGGCGCGGAGAATCTTGAAACCAATGGCGTAGAGGTAGGTGCGGAACAGGGCGCGCGGTTCGTAGCGGGAGGCGGCTCGCAGCAGGGCGACGAAGGTCTCTTGCGTCAACTCCTCCGCCTGAGCGGACTCCGCAACACGCCGCCGGAAGAACCCGTAGATCGGCTGTTTGTAGCGCGAGAACAATTCATCGAACGCATACGAAGAGCCCTTGGAAAACGCCAGCATGAGCTGCTCATCACTCGTAGTGGAAGCCGCCCCGGCATCGTCCGCGGCGTTCGCTTCATTGGCTGGCGTCTCGTTCATGGCGGTCCGGGGAAGCGCCTCCGAGTTTAGAACGAGAGCGGGCAGTGGCTGGTCCATGGTAAGCCGCCTGGCTCCTTCACTAAGTGTAATGTCGCGAGGCGGCGAAAAGTTCCCGGGACTAGGCCGATTTCTCAACCTGGTCCCGGCTGGGAAGGTCAGGAATTCTTGTGCGCCTGCGCCCCGCTGAAGGCCAACTGCGAGCGGCGGCGCCAGAAGTGGCGCGCCGGAAAATAGATCAGCACCGCCCACAACGCGAGCAGCGGGCCACGGCCAGCCAAAAACAACAGGATCGTGGAGATGCTGTCGAGGGCATCGTTCAAACCACTCAGGCCAGCGTTGCGAAGTCTTGCTCCGATAGTCTCGGCGGGCGAAGTACGCTCCTCACGCAGGGAGAAGAAAACGTTGGCGAAAGAGATGCGGCTGCCAGAAGAGTAACGCTCAGCCTGGATTCGCTCGATTTCACCGCGAAGCATCGCAACCTGGCGTTCCAGCGATGTCCAATCAGCGAATTTGTCATCGCGATTCTGGAGGATGCGCTGGATGCGCTGCTCTTCGTTCTGCGCGTTCACCAGCCGCGCTTCCAGTTCGCTGTGTTGCTGGGTGATTTCATCGGCTGCTTCTTCCTCGTGTTCCACCAGGCCGACGGCCTTCAACTCGGCGAGGGCGGAGCGATATTCCGTCGAAGGGACGCGCAGCGTAGCGGAAAGGGTGCTCCCCGCAGGCTGGCCCACCATGCGCAGCTTGGCTACGTAACCGTGGTGGCGCTCCAAAATCTCTTCTAGGCTGGCGCGCGAATGGGCAAATTCTTTCGTGGCCACGGAGAGCTCTGCGGAGTAAGCAACCTGCGGCTCGCGGTACCCGCCCGCTGAATCAACCGCTCCTCCTGAATAGAATTTGGATATGCGCGAAGACATCAGCGCGGTTGATTCTTTGGTGTCCACTCCCGTCGGGGGAACACCATTGGGCAGCGGGAACTGGTTATTTGCATTCGCGTGCTCCATAGGGAAAGTAGAACCGGATTGACGTGCGGTCGGCCCGTTTGGCCTCGGCATAGATGAGAATATGAGAAGCACTCCGGCCGCGACGCAACCCGCTAAGATTAGACGCGGACGGGCGGAAAAGCCTCCACGGATTCGAACGGCAAGGGAACGCAGACGGTCCATCATGGCAATGCCTCCTATTCACTTCACCGTTAGAACGGGGAGGCCGGGAATTCTTGCAGTGCTTCCATTAGGAACTCGGAGATGCGTGAAAAGACAAGGGCGAGATGAAGAGGTCAGGCGCCGATGGAGGAGCGCAGGGCATCAGCAAGAGACTGGCAAAAACGCTGGACGTCGGCGTCGTGTTCGGCTTCGACCATGACGCGGGCAAGCTGCTCGGTACCAGAGTAGCGGAGAACGACGCGGCCATTGTCGCCTAGCTTGGATTGCGCTTCGGCCAGCGCGCGGGAAACTTCGGGAAGTGTCTCGAGCGGCGGTTTCGAACGCACCTTCACGTTAACGATGAGCTGCGGATAATCCTTGAGGCCCTCGACGAGCGATTCGATTTTGCCGTGCATGGAAACCAGCGAAGCAATTTTTGCCGCCGTAAGCAGGCCGTCGCCAGCGGGGCTGTCCTCCAGAAAAATGATGTGGCCGGACTGTTCGCCGCCCAGCACGTTACCGCTGCGAAGCATTTCCTCAAGAACGTACCGATCACCAACGGACGCGCGGGCAAGAGCGATATTCTCGCGTGCCAGCACGCGCTCCAGACCGAGGTTCGACATGGAAGTGGCAACAACACGGTTCCCGGTGAGTTTGTTCTGCGATTTGAGGAAGCGCGCGGCGGCCAGTAAGACGCCGTCCCCATTCACAATTTTCCCCGTTTCGCAGACGAACAGCGCACGGTCAGCATCGCCATCAAACGCAACGCCAAGCTGCGCTTTTTCTGCTACCACGCGTTTCTGCAAGCCCTCCAGGTGCAACGACCCGCAACCGGCGTTGATATTCCGCCCGTCGGGCGAGACGCCCATGGCCACAACGTGGGCACCCATAGAGCGGAATAGCTCCGGACCAAGCTTGTAGGCTGCGCCATTCGCGCAATCCAGAACGATTCGAAAGCCGCTGAGTTTCGCCCCGGTAATGAACCGCTTCCGCAAAAACGCGAGATACTCAGCATCAAGAGATTCGTCGGCGGTGAGCAAGGGGGAATTTCTTGGCGCTGCTTCTCCGCGCTGCTTCAATATTCCGGCTTCCAGCTCTTCTTCCACAGCGTCAGGAAATTTCATCCCCGCGTGAGAAAACAGTTTTACGCCGTTATCCTGAAAGGGATTGTGCGAAGCGGATATGACTACGCCCGCTTGAAAATCATTCTGCCGCACCAGGCAAGCGACGCCCGGAGTGGTAATCACTCCGGCGAAAGCAACAGTGGCGCCGGCCTGCGCAAGTCCCGCTGCGAGCGACGAGGCAATATGCGGTCCAGACTCGCGCGTGTCCATGCCGATCAGCACGTGCGCAGCGCCATGTTCTTGCTTGAGATACGCGCCAAGTGACCGCCCTGTGGCGTAGAGTGTTGCGTCGTCCAGCGGCGGTGTGCCGGGGACGCCGCGAATCCCGTCCGTTCCAAAAAACTCTTTGCCCATGGGAAGAAACCTGTCTTTCCAGATTGAGGTGCCGGCCCGGTCGGGGCCAATTGCCGTATGGAAGACCTGGGAAAATCTTAACACACGCAAAAACCGCTACATCACGCCCCGTCCAGCGCATGTCTTTTGGATAAATGAGACGGCTGGAAACTCTTTTCATCCAAATTCCACGCCTGCTGGATCGAAACAGTCACGCGCGATGTCTCTAACCATTTATCAGAGTGTGTTAACGTGTTGCACCGGAGCCGCTTGTGTCTGCTACGCCAACGCCACCATCTCTCGTCCGCTTCACCAGTTCCAACTTCAGCATGCGAGTGATCGCCGCCGCGATCATCCTCTTGTTTTTCTACTACGCCGCGGGAGTCGTGATCACTCTACTGCTCTCCATTCTGCTGGCCTACTTTCTCGATCCCGCCGTGGAAATCCTCGAAAGAACCGGGCTGCCCCGAACGCTTGGCGCGATGGTTATGGTGCTGATCCTGATCGCCGTGCTGGCCGCCGCCGGCTACGGCCTGTGGACGCGCACCGCCGACTTCGCCGAAAACTGGCCGAAGTACAGCAGCGTTCTGCAACGTGCCGCTGTGGCAGTGGAAGGCAAAATCAGAGGTATCGAAGGGCAGGTTTCGCAGATCGCCCCCGAGCAAGGCGCTTCTTCCGCGCCAACGGTGCGCACCGAGCCCGGCATCGTGCGGACTCTGATTTTCCGCGGGGCTGGCTCCCTGTATGCCTTGTTTCTGGAAATTACCTTTATGCCGTTCCTGGTTTTCTTCATGCTAGCGGAGAAGCGCCAGGTTTGGCACGGCACGTTGGAACTCTTTCCTGTCTCGCGCCGTACGCAAGTCAAGGAAACGCTGGAGGATCTGCGTGATGTCCTGCGCGATTACCTTGCGGGCATGAGCATCGTTACGCTCATTGTGATCGCCGCGAGCAGCCTGTATTTCTGGCTCATCGGCATGGAGTATCCCATTCTCACGGGAATCGCTTCCGGATTGCTGAATATGGTGCCGTACATCGGCGCAGTGATGGCCTGGCTGCCTGCCTTCATCATTGCGCTGGCGAAGTGGAACACCATCGGCCAGTTCGTCCTGATTGCGGTTGTACTCACAACGATCCACGTTCTGGCGATCAATCTAGTTGCGCCGCAACTGGTGGGTCGGCGCGTCCGCCTGAACGCTGTGGCGATTACCATCGCATTGCTTTTCTGGGGTTGGGTATGGGGAGGCATGGGCCTGGTCTTGGCCATCCCCATCACCGCGGCGCTTCGCGTGATTTGCGATCACACCGAGTCGTGGAGACCCATCGGGCGTTGGCTGAGCGCCTGAAACTTCGGCGCCAGCGGCAAGCGTCTTATGGGTTCAGTCTTGAGCTATTCCGCAACAAGCAGTTTCTCTTGAGGCAGAATCAATGAAAATGAAGATTGCTTTGATTGCGGGTGCCATCGCGCTTCTGACCTATGCCGCGCCTCCGGCCGGAGCTTGGGGCTGCAAAGGTCATCAGACCGTAGCACTGGTTGCGGAAAAACACCTGACTCCTGAAACGAAACAATTTCTCCAGAAGCTTCTCAGCGACAATCCCATCGATCCAAAGCTGAAGCGCTGGTGCGGCAACGCCACGTCCGATGTGCTTGTTGATGCTTCCACCTGGCCGGATGACGTGCGCAACGAGCGTAAAAACGGTCCCTGGCATTACATTGATATTCCGCGCGGGAAGCACAAAGGGGATCTGAGCGAGTATTGCGGTACCGAAGGATGCGTGACACGCACGATCGAAGAGCAGCGCGCCATCCTAAAAGACAAGTCCGCCGACCCTCTGAAGCGTGCCGAAGCCATCCGCTACCTCGTTCATTTTGTCGGCGACATGCACCAGCCGCTGCACGCCATCAACAATGCCGATAACGGCGGAAATTGTGTGGCGGTGAAATATTTTCGTCACGAGCCACTCCCCAACTCAACGCATCCGGAACGTGAGGACTATTCACCTAACCTTCATCAGCTGTGGGACACGGAAATCGTGGAACGTGATATGGAAGTCTCCAGTCCCTTCCGCTATGCCGACGAACTCGACGAAAAGTTTCGCGCCGAAAGCGCCGCTTGGGAGACTGCCGGCATTCACGTAGACAATTGGGCCTGGGAAAGCCACGAGCGGGCCGAAACCGCCGTCTACGACGCCTTCCCGGAAAAAATCGCCATAGAACCAGACGTGAAATTGAAGAGCTGCGCCGAAAACAACCACATGGGAAAGCGCATGTTCGAAAAGCACTTGGCCGTCGGCGACGCCTATCAAAATAACGCCGCCAAGGCCGTGGAATCAGCCCTCGCCGAAGCTGGTGTACGTCTGGCGATGATCCTGAATGACGCCGCCAAATCTGCGAACTAGAACGCATCTGGCGCTGAAGGAACCTGCAAGCGCGGCAAAATCTGAATCGCTGAAAAGGGCTCCCGGTGATGGTCGAGACAGCAGGTGTAGGGGATGGGCTGGGCCATCCCGCAGCTGCAGCGTCGCGAGTAATCGGTTCCAGGAGGACGCCAACAGAGCCACAAGCTCCTAGCAATCTTCCATCAAGGTTTCGCCGCGGGAACTGGCCCGCCGAGCGATTTGATATACCGCACCAATTGCCATCGCTGCGGTTCCGGCAGCTTCGACCAAACCGGCATCTTCTTTCGAACCACTCCATTAGTGATCACCCAAAAAAGCGTTCCCGGCGTTGCGTCTTGTACCTCGGGCACCAGCAAACTCGGTGCCTTGCGCGAGCCTTCAGCGGCGTTGCCGTGGCACTCCGCGCAGTGTTGCTCGAATAAAATCCCTCCGGCAAGTACCGCGTCCGGGTCGTTCTGCAGCGGATTGGCTCGTTTCCGCGCCTTTTCGGGTGCCTTCTGCAATTCTGCGTAGATCGTCGGGTCGTATTTTGGCGCTGTGACAGCGGGAGGCTTGTCGGAATTCCCGCTCTGCGCAAGGACGACAGACACCACAAGCAGAGAAGCACAAATGCCCATCGCCAGGATAACGGCCTTCACTTGCGTCCTCCAAACAGCTTGCTGACCATCGAACCGAACCCGTTTATTTCCCGCGCCAGGCCCCAGCGCATCAAGAACTGATGGCTGTTGTCGTTCAGGCCGAAGCTCGGCGAAATCCGCACAGTCCAGCCGGACGGCAAATTCCAGCCGAGCACGGGCCCCAAGTAATGCGAGGTTTCATGCAAGCCAAAACTATGCCGGTCACCCAGCCCGCCATACATCTCGGCGCCAGCAATAAAGTTTTGCCGGCAGAAAGAACAACGTTTTGCTGAGCCCTTCAACGCCAGTGGCCGGCTGGCTCCCAACGCGTAGCCGAATTCCCACGGTGAATTCCCAAGATTCTTGGCTGCCAAGGTGTTCTCGGTGAAATTCCAGCCCTTGAAAGTGCTGGACAAAATGAGCTTCAACTCGATTTCATGGATGTGCTCCTTGCTCGCCGTGTCGTTGGGGACCAGGAAGTCCGATTCCACGTCATGGCCTTCGCCTTCTTTCAGAATCTTGTCCGCGCCGTTCTTGTTTTCATACTCAGCATAGAAAACAGGATTGATGAAGTGCTCGTGCTTCAGTACCCGGAAACGATTCTCCCACCGGAAACCCGTGAACAGTGTGCTGTCATTGAACGTGGTCTGTCCGTCCAGGTAGAACTCCGTGGTCCACCAGGCGGTGGCGCCATATTCAAATTCCATCCAGAAGGCATGAAAGTCATTGCCACCTCGTTGCGTGCCATAAGTGGAGAAATATTCAATCTCCAGATTGCCAGGCTCTTCAAGATAGTGATCGTAAGCGACAAAATAAGGATTTTGCTGCGCAAGCGCAGGAGGAGGAGTAAAGAGCGCAACTGCGAAAATCGCTGAAAAACCAAGCAAAACGAACCCAAGGACCGAAGTCACGAGATCTCCTTTGCAAATGATTTGCAACTACTAATTCAGACTAACTTAGTCCTATATAATTTGCAACTCATTTTCATCTGGATCCCTATCCTCGTTGCCCTAGCTCCTAACTCCCATCGAATCATATCGTTTCAAGAATAGGGGAGGGAGGGTCGTCTACCCGTCAACCCCACAAGGATTACTCTTATCGAAACTCAAAGCTCCGATAAACCGCGCAGAATCAACACTCCCACAAGTGTTCTTTCTAAAGAACTTAAAACCCTTTGGAATCACCACTTTTGAAAAACAGGGAGGGGGGGCCCATTTATGGTTAACCGATTGTTAGAAACAAGCCACCCTCTTTCTTCCTCTTCTCTGCGTCGGCGCCTGCCACGACCCGGTCGGGGTGGCTCTGTGGCTGTCCGGTCTGAGCACTTCGATGCTACGATGCCCGGTGGAGACCGTCATGGATTCCGCAGGGCTGGTGCTCGCGCTGCTCGACGAAGCCTACGAGAAAAAGACCTGGCATGGACCGAACCTCAAGCAATCGCTCAAGGGAGTCACCGCCAAGCAAGCCGCATGGCGCCCCGGACCGGGCCGGCACAATATCTGGGAAGTGATGCTCCATGCGGCTTACTGGAAATATGTCGTCCGCCGAAAAATCGAAGGCGGGAAGCGCGGCTCGTTTGTGTTGAAGGGCAGCAATTTTTTCGAGCGGCCCAAGAAAGGCAAGTTGACCGAGTTGGCCTGGAGCGCGGACAAGAAATTGCTGGAGCGAGAGCACCGCGCCTTGCGCGAAGCCGCGGCCAAGCTGCTTCGCACGCATCGGGCGGAAAAGCTTATGAACCAGCTCTACGGCGTGGCGTTTCACGACATCTATCACGCCGGTCAGATTCGCTTGCTCCGCCGCTTGATGTAGCCTCGATAGAGCGCTGATCAGGCTTTCAGTTTTCGCAGCGATTGCACAAGAGAGGAGATGTCCCGCGCGTCCTGAAAAAGTCGAATCGCCGCGATCCCCGAGGCGCCAGCGGAGAGACAATCCGCTGCGTTGGCCAGTGCGATCCCGCCGATGGCCAGCACCGGAATCGCGACAGCCCGGCAAACTTCGGCAAGCTGTCCAAGCCCTTGCGGTCCGCCAAACGCCGCCTTTGACGGCGTAGCGAAAACGGGGCCAAAAAAAAGATAGTCCGCGCCTCCGCTCGCCGCCACACGCGCCGCTTCGAGCGAATGGCAGGAAACTCCAACGAGGAAATCTTTCCTTTCGCCACCGCTCGCGACACGCCGCAGGGCTTCGGCACGCGGCAAACTCTTTTCGCCGAGGTGCACGCCGCCGGCCCGCTCCGCAAGCGCAACATCCAGACGATCGTTCACGATGATGCGCGTCGGCGAAGTCTTGTTGGCAGAAGACTTCACGGCCCGCAACAGAGCCTCGCGCGTGAGGGAACTGCACTCTTTGCCGGAAAAATCCTTCTCGCGGATTTGGATCCAATCGAGGCCGGCTTCCGCCGCGGCTCCGATCTTGCTCAAGAGAATTTCCAGTTGTTCCGCGGGTTGCAGTTCGCTGAGGCTACACCGGTCCGTCACATAGCAAAGCAACGGGACGCGCGATTCGTTACTTAGGCGGGACATGTTCAGGCCCCGGGCGCGAACTGATCCAGCCGATCGCCACGAGAATATCCAGAACTCCGATGCCACTCACCGCGCCGCGAAAGGAAGGATGCAGCACAATCGGCATGAGCGAGGGATAGTGGCTGAGAAAAAAATTTTGTTCCCAATAGAGAGTCCACGGCAAATAAAGCAGCATTGCCCCCATCTCAAACGCAAGCACGACTTGCAAAGCGCGATAAACCCGGTTCATCGGTGAATGGATCCCCGTCTCGTCAGGAAAGGTTCAGGATCAGCGCGTGGGCTTTTGAAGGGCAGCGATGCGTTCGGCTACTCCACGGTAGTCGATGTTCATCGCGTAGACCTGGGAGAAACTTTTCAGCGCCGCTTCAGGCTCGCCCGCCGATTCCTGAGCTACGCCCAAATCATACCGCAAGGCGAGCGTGCTTTCCGGATCATTGCCGGGGGTCTGCAAGGCGCGTTCGTACCAGATCGCGGCAATGGCCGGCTGGCCCTTTTCCATGAACGCGAGTCCAAGCAGCGTGCAGCACTGCATGGTGTAGCGGAAGGGGCGGCCGCGGTCGCTGGCTTTGGCGACTTTCTGGAACTCGCTGATGGCTTCCTCGAGCAAGCCCATTTCGCGGAACGCGATGCCCAAGTTGTAGTGCGTTTCGAGATCTTCTTCCTCAGCGCCCATTTCTCCGAGTTCGGCGCGAAATTCGTCGAAAACTTCCTTGAGCGGACCCGGTTCGCCGGCCGCTGCGGCCGGCGCTGCTGATGCCGGCGGTTTCGAAGCGGAAGGCGGCTGGGCGCCCGGTGTCGATCCGGAGAATCCAGGAGAAAGCTCACCAATTCCAAGCTGATCGATTTCGTTGGCGAGGTCCGCGAGAAATTGATCGGAAGCGAAGCCACTGCCCGCGGGTGGGGCAGGCGAGGCGTTTCTCACGACCGGCTCTGGCTTGGGTGGAGCAGCAATCGGAGTCTCAGGCGGCCGCTGGTCGTAGGCCGGGACTAGAGGCTCCTGCTCGAGTACGAGTTCGTACTCCTGTTCCAATTCGAATTCGGGTTCAGGTGCCGGCGGTGGTGGCGGCGCTTTTGCGGCTGGCACTTCTTTCGGTCTGGGTGGCGCAGGTTTCGGAGCCGCTTTTTCCGGGATGGGCTCTGGCTCTAGCGGAATTGCAGGAGCTGCGTCGGCTAATTCGAACGAGGCGGCTGCCGGCGCTTCCTCCACTGGAGCTGCTGGTGGTTCCTTTCCAATTTGGAATTCTTCGACATCACCAGGCTTCGCGTGGCCCGCCGGTGCACTCGAATGCTTGGCTGAAACTGGGGGAGGAGCCTCGACGGCCGGTGCGGTGGGACGTGTCTCTTCAATAAGAGTAGCCCATTCGTCAGATAAATCGACCTCTTGTACTTCCGGTTGCGGGGGAACAACGATTTCTTCCACAGGCTCTGGGTGCGGTTGTTGGACCGGAGCAGCTTGGACAGGCTCGGGAATGTGCGCCGGTTGTTGCGGAGCAGCGGGTTCCGCGGCAATTTCGGGAATCGAAAAATCCGCGGCTTCCGGTTCCGCGACTGGCGGCGCCGCAGTTTTAGCGGGGGGAACCGCAATGGCCAATTCCGCATCGCTTAAACCGGCGGCACGCTGGAAGCGGCGGCGCAATTCTCCGAAGCGTTCGGAGCTGCGCTTGTCGCCCGTTTCACTGTGAATCTGTTCCAACTGCGCGGCGAGTTCTGCAGTACGGCGGTCGTCGCCTGCGCCTAGAACAAAGTCCAGCAATTTCTCAAGCGTTGGAGTGTGGCGGGGCGCGCGGCGCAGGATGGCTTCGAGCAGTCCGATAGCTTTCTGCGTAAGACCGTAGCTGGCGAAGAGATCGACGTCCGTGAGGGATTGGGCGATGAACTTTTGCGTTTCATCATCGAGCGGGGGCTCGTTGGATGTAACCGCAGGCGCAGCAGGTACGCCACGGGCAGACTCTTCTTCGTCAGAGCGCAGCTTGGCCGCTGGAGGTCTCGGAATATCAGCCTGCAAATTCTCTTCGGGCGCTTCGTCCGGCTCTCCGCCCTCGGCGAGTCCCAACTTGCGGAGAACGTGATTTAGTTTGCGTTTGGCGGAATCGCTTTCCGGTTCGCGGTCGACGAGCTGTTCGAATATGGTCTTGGCGCGATCGTATTGCCGATCAGTGACCAGGGCATCGCCCAAATGGGCGAGCGCATCAGCCATATGCAAAGGGTCACTGGTGCGGCCGTAGAGCTCCACAAGCCACTCGAGCGGCTCAATGGTTCCCGGCATGCTGGCAGCAAGCTCATTGAGCAACTTCGCCACGACTTCATGCTCTCCGGCGTCGATCATGGGCAGTCGCGACTTTTCCAGGATTTCCGTGGCTTTTTCGCCATTGCCCGCCTGCAGCAACGCTTCGACAACCTTCTGCATGGGACCGTAGTTTTTCTCGTCGGCTTCGAAGACACGATGCGCGAGCGCGGAAGCCTCGTCCCAGTCGGAATTCTTGATGTAGAGATCGAGAAGAAGTTCGGTCTGTTCGCCACCCTTCTCCAGATCAGGTGCTTGCTCCAGGAGCTGCGCCGCCTTCGAGAGACTGCCTTGCGAAGAATAAGACCGCGCTCGGACGATAACGGCGGCCAGATTGCTCGGCTCAAGTTTCAGCGCCTTGTCCGCCAGCTTTTCACTCTCTCCATGGTCGCCGCGTGCAAGGGCTCGCTGCGAAGCCGAAACGTAGGCTTCAATTGCTTCCCGAGTCTGCCCCATGGCCTGGTACAAATCAGCGAGGCGAATCTGGATGCGAAGGTTGTCGGGTTCCGCCTGCAAGAGTTTCTTCAGCAAGCTCACGGCTTCTGGCTGGCGATTGTTCTTCAGGTGGATTTCAGCCAACTGGAGGAATAGGGGACGGGCCTCGCTCATTACGCCTTGCTGAACGTACAGGTCGGCAAGCTTTTCGAGCGGGCGAATCTCCTCGGGAGCCAGCTTGGCGATGCGTTTGTAGACGGCGATGGCTTTGGTGAGGAATCCATCGCCGACAAAAATCTGAGCCAGGCGTTCGAAGTAGTCGATAGCCTGAAAGGTCTCGCCCTGACGAATGTAGAGCTCGCCGATGGTCATCAGGGTGACTTGATCGCGAGGCTCGTACTTCAGAATATTCTGGTATTCGGCGATGGCTTGGGCGACCTTGCCCTGGTTCAGCAGCTTTTGTGCGGCTTCGACGTTTTTGCTCTTGTTATAGGCCATGCGCGAACAGGGACAAATCTCCCAAGGGAGCTTGCCCCACACGTTCTCCTCAATTTGTAGCGGTGGCGAAAGGGCGCAGAACGCTACTTGGTAACGCTAACAGGCCGGAAAAAGGCAAGTCAACGAACCCAAAGTCCCTTGTGAGCAGGCAGTTATCCCCTTTGCGTTCAGAGCATTTGAGGGCGAACGCCAGGCGAAGAACGTGGAGCAGCTTTTTTCCATCGTGATTCGTCAGTTCAAGACCAATGCGGGGCAATCGGACCGGAGGTAAGCTCTCCGTTTTACCGACAAACCGGGAATTGATCGGATTGGTCAACACCAGCGCATTTGCCGGTACCCATCTGGTGAGACTCCCACCGGCGGATTTCTGGGGAGTTAGAAGGCATTGTCAATCGGAGTTAGGTCATCGCCCGTTCATCAAGCGAGCTCTTGAGGCTTCTTCTCTTCCGACCAGGGCGCTTCATTCTTCGCCCGCGCCCAACGAAAAGCAAATGCGAAGGCCAGCGTTACGCTAGATCAATACAGAAAGTGTTGCTGTCAGCGTGGTGTTGTTATACGTCGCCGAGACTGTGGCAGATGTCGCTAAGATAACGACGGATGTGTTCACCGTAAACGTGGTGCTGGTAGCTCCGGCGGGAACAGTCACACTCGACGGTACGCTGGCCGCTCCGTTGCTGCTCTCAAGCGCCACTTGTGCGCCCCCTGCGGGCGCCGGCCCGCTGAGTGTCACCGTGGCCGTTGAGGGTTGCAAGCCGCCAGTTACACTCGTTGGCTTCAGCGTTAGCGAAGAGAGTGTTACCGTGGGTGACGGAGGCGGTGTTGTGGTCGTGGAACCCTTCTCAAACACCAAGATCGCCGGGTTAGGATCGTCCTGCGAGAGCGCCACTAACTTCGTCGGAGAAATCACGTAGGATACCGCGTTCCCGCCTGTCCCGGAACTGACGGTCATGGTTGCTCTTCCGTTAGTCGGAGACGAACTCACGGAGTAGGTGACATTGAACGCCTCACCTGAAACGGATCCGCTGGGGGCGCCCACATCCTCGTGACCGCTGATGTTGCCGGTCGTGCCGGCGCCGTCCGCGGTGAATTCGCCGGAGAAAACCGTCACACCAAAAGACGCTGGATACGTCGCCGAGCCGGCGTAGGTCCCTTTCACGACACCATTGGTGAGTGGCCCGTCAGTCTGCGGTTCACCAAGGCCAAACAAAACATTACTGTCAGAAACGAAGACGAACGCCTGATTCGCGCTCGCCAGGTACGCCACCAACGCGTATCCTCCGAGCGCAATGGTTGTCCGCCCATTGCTCGCCACATCATACGAGCCAGACGCAGCTGTCACGGTTTTCGGCGCGTGGCAGTAGTTCTCGTCGTAGTCCAGATTGAGAGTGCCAGTGCCGCCCGCGGTGATCAGACCGGCCACCGCCTTGGGCACGCCCGTCACCCCGCTGCCGCAGTTCGACAGGCCAGTGAGATAGATCACCATATTGCCGTTCAACGATGCGTCGGTGAAACCTCCCGAGGGCGTTTGCTGCTGCACCACCACGCCACTCAGCAAAGGAGTCGCCGTCGTGACCGTGTCTCTCTCCATTGCCAATAACCGTTTCGCGTTCACGATGTAAAACACGAAATTCAGGTTCGCCGGCGCTGCGCCGAACGTGAACGCGAGGTTCATTGTGCCGCGGCCCGTTTTCGTGTCCGGCGCGGTGTAACTCGCCGCGCTAAAAGACAGGGTGTAGGGCGTGCCATAGGCGTTAAAGTCCCCGGCAGCGTTAGTGAGAGTGCCTGTCCCACTGGAGGCAAACCGCCCGATGATCGCCGCCCGATTGTTCAAGTTGTCCAGGCCAGCGGCACCGAACGCGTAGTCGCCGACTATACTGGCCGTACTGAATGCGTTTGTGTCTGCGCTCTCGATAGTTCCAGAACCGATCGTCCCCGATCCTGCCGAAGCGTCAAATTCGATGAACCGCGCGTTGCCGTTGGCAGTCATCGCGATGGCGAACTTCGCGGCCCCGGCTGGTAAATTCCACGTCATGACGCCGCGGTTGTCCGCACCGATCGAGTACGTGCCAGTGAACGCCTGCGCGATCAGAGCCGCGCCAGTACCGACGCCATTCGTGTCCAGCTCGCCGCTGGTAAGGTTGCCGGCGCCATCCGCCCTGAACGTGCCCACGGCCCCGGAAATGGAGGAGACCGTTCCGTTCCCCTTGATCCCGGTGAAAGTAAAGGCATAGTTGCCCTTGAGCGCAGAGTTGTTGTTCGCTGGGGGAGGGTTGGGGGTTGGGACGGCCCCGGCTCCATACGAGCCGGAACATCCGGCTGCGCAGCCGACTCCCCAGGTAATGGATAAAAGCAACCCAAAACGCACCAGTCGAACATTTCGTTGACGCATCTTTCCTCCAGGATTGGTTATGCGGTTGAAGCTGTGGCTCTGGCTTCGGGACCGTCGCTACAACCGAGGCACCCGGGAGGGTAGGGTGCCAAAGTTTCTACCCCGCAACACAAGGGACGCGGCGTCGCGATTTAATATCGAGGAAACGACCTGAGATCATTTCAAGAAAACACCTCAACGAGATGCTTCGGAAGAGTCCCTACTGGAAAGACTTGCCCGTCTAAGCCGGCAGGGCTAAACAGGACTTAGCCAAGGACCACCGCCATCGCAGTTCCGCTTATAATAACGGTACTGGGTTTCAATGAAATGAAGCGTCTCTTGAGCCTATTTGTGTCTATTCTTCTCGCCTACCTCCTGGTCTTGGTGGTGATCCGCATGTTCGAATCGCGGCTGATCTTCTTTCCAAATTATCCGGGCCGCCTCGACGGCGACTGGCATCCTAGCGGTCTGAATGTTGAAGACGTTTGGCTCACGGCTTCCGATGGCGTCAAGCTCCACGCATGGTGGATCCCGGACGACAAGGCAAGATTTGCGGTTCTCGCCTTTCACGGTAACGCCTCCAACATCGCCAACCGCGCGCCGACCTATGAATTTCTCCGCGAATCGCACGTAAATATCCTGGCACTGGAATACCGAGGTTACGGGCGCAGTGAAGGAAAGCCGAGCGAATCCGGAATCTATCTTGATGCGGAAGCGGCATACGATTTTCTTGTGAAATCAAAGGGGATCGATAGCAGAATGGTCGTTTCCTTCGGCCAATCGCTCGGCTCTGCCGTCGCCACGCACCTGGCAACTCGCCGGCAAGTCGGCGGTGTAGTGCTGGAGGCCCCATTTCCTTCGGCCTCCCGGATGGCAAACAAAGTGTTTTGGTTCTTTCCAGGCCTCAGCCTGCTTACCTACGGGCAGTTCGATACGGGAACATGGCTGAAGAGAATCCATGCTCCCGTGCTAATCGTCCATTGCAGCGAAGATCCGGTTATTCCTTTTGAATTCGGCAGGGAGGTTTTTGAGCAAGCGCTTCCTCCCAAGAGCTTTCTTGAAGTCAACGGCTACTGCCACGAAGAATCTTCCACTATTGCTCCGGCTCGATACCGTGCGGTTTTGCAGGAGTTCTTGAACGGACTATAGGAGGAAAGGGCACTCCAGCAACAGAAAGTGATACCATCGCGGAATAATCCTGGTGGAGGAAGGGAGAGAACGTTCCATGTATCCGTTTGAATCCCGCCGTAATTTTCTAGCGACTCTCGGTGGAGCGGCGGCAGCATCTATCATTTGCCGCGCCGGTTCGGGTGCTTCACCGCTGCCGGCGGTCAGCAGCCGCTTCAAGCTATCAGTGATTACCGATGAAATCTCGCAGGATTTTGGCCACGCGCTGGAAGTTGCTTCGAAGGAGTTTGGGCTGGGATATGTTGAGATCCGAGGCCTGTGGAAGAAAAATGTTATCAATCTCGACGAGAAGGAAGCCGCCGAAGCGCGGCGGTTACTGCAAAAGTTTGGCCTTCAGGTAACGGACATTGCTAGCCCGCTTTTTAAAACGGACTGGCCGGAGGCACCTGTTTCGAAGTACAGCCCGAAATCACCGCAATTCGGAGCGGACTATACTTTCGCGCAACAAGGGGAGGTGCTGGAACGTTCTATCGCCGCCGCCAAGGCCTTGGGCACGGACCGCGTGCGCTGCTTCGATTTCTGGAGGCTGGACGATCCCAAACCGTTCCGCGAAGCGATGGACAGCAAGCTCCGCGACACCGCCGGCCAAGTTGCGTCGAAGAACATCACTCTACTTCTAGAGAACGAATTTGGCTGCAACACCGCGACCGGCGCCGAGGCCGTGAGAACTCTGAAGGCTGTGCAGTCGCCGAACCTAAAACTGAACTGGGATCCGGGGAACGCGGCGTATCGCGGCGAAATCGCCTTCCCGGATGGCTTCGCAAACATTCCCAAAGAGCGCATCGGGCACATGCATTGCAAGGATGTGACGCGCAAGGCGGACGGAACGTACGAGTGGGCAGCGATGGGCCGCGGCATCATCGATTATGTCGGACAGTTCCGGGCGATGACGCAAGCGGAATACTCGGGAACAATGAGCCTGGAAACACACTGGAGAGGCGCGGGCACCCCGGAAGAATCCTCGCGGCAAAGCATGGCGGGAATGAAGGAACTCCTTGGCAAGGCGGGCGCGCTTTGATCAGCGGCCTGAAATCTTGTAGAGCGCGGAGGCGTGCGGCGCGAGCTTGACCTTCAGCAGGTCTGCGGCTCCCAGGTTTCTGTGTTCCCACAGATCGCGTAACGAATGCTTGCCGGCGGGAAGCCCTGCATCCGTCCAAGAAATCTCCGATGACAAGACCAAATCGGAGAGATTGAAAACCGCCACATAATATTCTTCATCTGAAACGGTATTCGCGGACCAGACGGCCATCTTGCCGGTCTGTATCACGGGATGATTGCCGCGGGAATGCTGGTCCACAGCAATGACTTCCGGATTGGTCAGGAGCGATTCCGTCCACTTGTCGCAGAGCGTCAGGTTGCCGCCCATCATCAGGGGAGAACGAAAGATAGACCACAGGGTAAGCTGCGTGCGCTGCTCATCATGAGTGAGGCGCGTGGCGCGCGGATTCTGCCATCCGGCGACCGGTTCCAGGCGGCCGAGGGGAAGCATGTCCGCGTCGGGCCAGTGGCCGGGGCCGGAGAAGGGCGCCCATTTGGCGGCGCGCGCAAATTGATTCTGGATGCCGGAGGGAAACTGTTCGTCGCTGTGCCAGAGATCCCAGACGTCGTCGGAAATACGCCACATCTGGGCGTACTTGCTTAGCTCCTGCGCTTTCTCAAGTGAGGCTGGCCCAGGGGAAAGACTCAGGACAATGGGACGGTTTGTTTTACGGAGCGCCTCGCTGAGCATGCGAATCTCGTCGCCCTTGTAGGGATGGTCGGCGATGCAATCCACTTTCAGGAAGTCGACTCCCCAGCCAGCGTACTGCTGCGCGATCGAGTCGTAATAGGCTTGCGCGGCGGGCTTGCTGCCGTCCAAACCGTAGTTGAAGGGATTCCACGGGCAAGTGTCGGAGGTGTTCGCGGCATCGGCAGCGTGGAAGGAAGTTCCGGCGATGGGCAGATTCTTGCGGACGGCTTCCTTGGGAATGCCGCGCAAGATGTGAATGCCGAATTTCAAGCCAAGTGAGTGTATGTAGTCAGCCAGCGGCTTGAAGCTCGCCCCTTGTCCCGCTGAGGGAATACTGTTTACGGCGGGCGTGAAGCGACCGAATTCATCCAAGCTGAATTGCGCGTTCTCCGCGTTTGAACCGGCGGAGTGATTGGTCACATACCAGCCCATATCCACGACGATGTATTGCCAGCCGTAGGCCTTCAGGTGCTCGGCCATCCACTTGGCGTTCGCGCGGACATCGGCTTCGCTGACAGACTCGCCGAAAGAATCCCAGCTATTCCAGCCCATGGGCGGAGTCGCCGCGAGCACTGGCGGCGAATCGGGAATTGCGGATTTTGCCCTGAGCATGAGTGCGGCTGCACAGAAGAGAATGATCCCTGCTAGTGGTCTGGAAAATCTCATTCGGTTACTCCTGCTGCCATTTTCAGCGGCGTTCCGTTCTTGCCTAGGATGATTGCGCGTGATTTTGTTGCGTACTCAAAAAATGGGAAGGGAAGTTTGTGTCGCGCCGACGGCCCAGCATGTCGAGTCGCGCACGGGCGCAAAGGAATGGCGATGAAGCGGCGACGGGCCATGCAGGCGCAAGGCTTCGAGGTGGTCGGGCGTGCCGTAGCCCTTGTGGCGAGCGAGGCCGTACTGCGGATAGATGGCGTCCCACTCTTCCATGCGCGTGTCGCGATGCGTTTTTGCAAGGATCGAAGCGGCGGCGATTGAGATGCTGCGGGCGTCACCTTTAATCAGGGACTTCTGTTCGATCAAGACATCGAGCTGCATGGCGTCAATCAGCAAATAGTCGGGCGTAATCGTGAGTTGTTGGAGCGCTGCAGTCATCGCTTGGCGCGAGGCCTGATAGATGTTCCAGGCGTCAATACGCTGCGCGTCTATTTCAGCGACGGCCCAGGCCAAAGAATGCTCTTTGATACGTGGGGCGAGCTCGGCGCGGCGTTCGGAGGTGAGTTTTTTGGAATCGTCGAGGCCGACGATGCGCCGCTTGGGATTGAGAATCACGGCAGCGGCCACGACGGGGCCGAACAACGCGCCGCGCCCAGCTTCATCAATGCCGGCGACGCGCATCCAGCCCAGTTGGCGCGCCGCTCGCTCGAAACGGGAGGAGCAGAGTCGGCTCATTACGCGGGGAATTTTAGCACGGCAAGTAGAGTGTGGACGGTCAAGTGGAGGAAAAATAGCTTATTCGTACCGCAGAGCAACTACCGGATCGACGCGCATGGCGCGACGCGCGGGAATCCAAGAAGCTAGAAAGGCCGCAGCGAGCAAAAGAAGCAGCGCCGAAATGAGAAGAAACGGATCGTGGGCGCGGACCTCGAACAGCAGGGACTCCAAGAAACGCGCGCTAAGCCAGGCTCCCAGAAGACCGAGCGATGCACCGGCGACAGTCCAGCGGAGCATGTTGGAAAGAATCATTTTCAGGACACTTTGCGGAGTGGCACCAAGAGCGATGCGAATACCGATTTCTCGAGTTTGTTGCGTGACCAGAAACCCGACGACTCCATAGATTCCGATTCCTGCCAGCAGGACTCCTATGCTGGCAAATAGAGAAAGCAGGACCGCAGTGAATCGAGGCCGCTGGGCGAGCTTTCCGACGCGCGCCTGCAAGTTTTCAATAGTCACCGGAACGGTTGGATCGATGGCCGCAGTTTCCGAGCGAATCCATTTAGCGATGGCTTGCGAATTGATGGCGCTCTGCACGGTGAAATGCGCGGAGCGATAGTAGCCACCAGGATCGTTTTTCCAGGGAAGGTAAAACTCAGGGTCGGCGGGCGCGGCGAGGCCGTTGTTCTTTACGTCTCCCGCGACGCCAGCGATCGTGCGCCACTCGTTCTGGGAGCCAAAACGAAAGGATTTCCCGAGTGGATCTTCTCCGCCAGGAAAGAGCTTTCTGGCGAGGCTTTCACTGAGGATCACGGGCCGTTCCGCCGCCAAGCGATCGCCTTCGCGAAACCCGCGGCCACGCAGGATGGGGATCGCCAGCGCGGGATAGTAACTGGGAGTAACGAAACGATAGCTAATCATACCGCCTGTGCCAGCACTGAATTTTGCATGCCCAGGGATTTCGATGGACGACAGAAAAGTAGCTTGGCTGCCGCCGGACGGTGGCAGCGTGTCACTCAATGCCAAGGAAGTGACGCCTGGCATTTGCTTCAGGCGGGCTTCGAGCTGATTGAAGAAGGCCATCTGTTTCGCAGAATCGGGATAACGGTATTCGACGAGATCAATCCCGGCAGTGATGACATTCTTCGTGTCCATGCCGAGCGCGACCGTTTCGAGTTTCCACAAGCTGCGGAGGAGCAGACCGGCTCCGCCGAGAAGCACTAATGAAACAGCGATCTGCACGGTGACCAGCAGCTGGCGAAGCACGCCACGCGAGGTCGCGCGATTTTCCTTTCCGGTAAGCAATTCGGGCGCGGGACGGCGCAGTGCCGAAGCGAGTCCAAAGAGAATGCTTGACGCGAGAGAGACGCCAAGTGCGAAGAGCAACACGCGAATGTCGATGGTGGCTTGCTCCAGCCGCGGAATGCCGTCCGGCGCAATAGAGACAAAGAGACGGAGCAAGCCTTGAGCGAACCAGCAGCCCGCGAGGCCACCCAGCGCTCCCAGCAGCAGACTCTCCGTGAGTGATTGACGCGCCAGGCGTCCGCGTGTGGCGCCGAGTGCGGTGCGAACGGCTAATTCGCGTGTGCGGCTGGTGGCTCGCGCAAGTAGCAGGTTGGCAACATTGGTACACGCCACGAGCAAGACTGCAAGAACGGCTCCCAGAAGCACCCATGAGGCGACGCGGACGTCTTGGATTTGGCGGTCTCGGAGAGAACGGACGCGGAACGACACTTCCTTGCGAAATTGTGGAGGAACGTAATTTAACGATTGCTGGAAGAGCGCTTCCATTGCCGCAGCGGCCTGCTTGATGGAGATGCCAGGTTTGAGCCGCGCAAAGGCCCGCAAAATGATTTGCCGCGCATTGGGGCCGCGATCCGTGGAGCCATCAAGAGCGGCCGGCAGGAGAATGTCGTCGTGGCCAAGATTTGGCATCTCGAATTGTTCTGGAAGAACGCCGACAACGAGAGTGGGGCGCCCGTCGAGAGAAATGGCGCGGCCCGGAAGATTGGGATCACTGGCGAACCGCGAGCGCCACAGGCCGTAGGTGATAAGGGCCACTCGCGGGGCGTTGGGGCGGTCCTCGTCGCTTGCGAAATTACGGCCGAGGAAGGGCTGCATGCTGAAAGTTGGTAGAAATGTAGATTCGACGAGCGCGCACTTCAGGCGGACAGGGTTTTGTTCAGTAAGATCACAATCCGCGCCGCCGGGGACAAAAGAGGTTACGGATTCGAAGGGAGTTTGCGCTTTCTTCCAGTCCACATAATCGGGACCGAGGACGAATTCGTTCGCTTCGAACGGCGCTTTATCGCCAAAGCTGACGAGGCGATCGTCATGAGGATAAGGCAGATTGCGGAAAAGAATACGGTCGACGACGCTGAAGACCGCCGTGGTAGAACCGATGCCGAGTGCGAGAGTGAGGATCGCGACGAGCGCAAATCCTGGGCGATTCTTCAACCCTCGGAGAGCAAACCGCAAATCTTGCAGGAACGAGTCGAGAAGCTGGATGCTGCGCTGCTCGCGGTGGAGTTCTTTGGCTTGTTCGAGGCCGCCGAATTCGCAGCGGGCGGCATAACGCGCTTCGGACGGGTTCATGCCGCGTCGAATGTTCTCCTCGGTGAGCATGTCGAGGTGCGCGCGAAGCTCGGCGTAGAGCTCCTCGTCACGGCTCCTCTTTCCGAAGAATCCGCGAATGCGGTGGATTGCCACGCGCCAGTTTTCCATAACGCCCTCCGCAAGCCGCCTTGCGCGATGAATTATTCGTAACGCAACAAGGCCATGAGATCTACGCGCATCGCCCGCCTTGCGGGCCAGTACGAAGCACAGAGTGTTGCCAGAAAAAGAATCAGTGGTGCAAGAAAGAGAGTTGGGAGGTCATAGCGGCTGGTTTGGTAAAGACTGCTCGACAACAGCGATGAACCCAACATGAAAACGATCAGGCCCAATACGCAGCCGGCAATGCCAAGCAGACCTCCCTGCTTGAGCACCATCCACCCCAGATTTCTGTTAGCCGCGCCGAGCGCCACGCGCAAGGCCAGTTCCTGCTGCCTCAGAACCACGACGTAAGATACGACTCCGAATAACCCGATGACCGCCAACAACAGTGCAAGTACGCCAAATCCGCCGATGAGCAGCATGGTGAATCGGCGCTGTGAGACGGAATCTTCCATCAACGACTGCATAGTGGATACGCCATAGATCGGCAAATCCCTGTCGAGAGACCAGACCTGCTGCTGCACCGTTTGGAAGATGCCTTGCTGCACGGATTCATTGGAAGAATCCAGCTTGAGGACAAAAGCAGTGCGGCCGCTGGCGCCTCGTGCGATCTGAAACATGGAGTTGTAAATCATCGGCGGAGGATCAGCATCCAGAGCGGTCATACGAACATCGGCGGCCACGCCGATGATGGTAAAGTCCGCGAGGCCTCCCCAGTTATAGCGCTTCCCAATGGGTTCCTGATTGGGGAAGGAGTGCCGTGCAAGAGTCTCGCTGATGACGGCCACATTGGGAGACTTGTGATCGTCCTGCTCCGTGAAGTCCCGGCCACGCAAAATGGAAATGCCCATGGCCTGGAAATAGCCGGGACTCACCAGCGAATTGTGCGCCCAGTGGTATTCATCGGGGGGCGCGCCTTCGATGTGGTATCCGATCTGGCGGGCTTCGGTGAGCGGCAAGTGGGAGGCCTCAGCTACCAGACCGACACCCGGCAATACGCGCAAGCGGTTCAGCAATTCTTTCTGCACAGCCTCGCGCTTCGACGCATCCGGATAGCGAGACAAATCAAAAAGAGTTCGAGCGATCATGGTATTTTGCGGGCGAAAGCCCGTGGGCACATTCAGAAGATGAACAAAGCTCTGCAGGAGCAGGCTTCCGCCAATCAAGAGAGCCAGAGCAGCGCCAATCTCCAGGATCACGAAAGTGTCTTGCAACCGCCGTGTTGCCTGGCTCCTGCCCACTTGCGCAGTGTCTTTGATTGCCACTTGCGGTGAGACTCGTGACAGTTGCAGCGCGGGAATAAGGCCGAAAGACAATGTAATAAGAACGGATAGAACGAGTGTGAACACGAGGGCGAGGTGGTCCAAAGTGACATTCTGGAGTTGCGGCAGACTCGTCGGTCCATATTGCCGCGCCGCGGAGATCATTGGAACCGCCAGCGCAACTCCTGCGCCCGCACCGAGGAGCGATAAGAGGGAACTTTCCACAAGGCACTGCGACAACAAGCGTCCACGCGCAGCGCCCACGGCACACCGTACGGCCATTTCCCGCCGCCGCGACCGCGCCTTGGCCATCAACAGATTCGCAACGTTGGCGCAAGCGATCAATAGGACGCAAAGAACCGCCGCTTCCAGCAACACCACGAGCGGCCTGATTTTCGCAGACGCATGGGCGACAAACGGGTAGGTTCTCGGGGAGACGCGAATCCTTCCGGAATAACTCTCCGGATGACCCCTCATGAAATCGTCTGCCACGCGCAAAATGTCCCGCTGGGCAAGCGCGGGGGTAACACCCGGTTTAAGACGCCCGATGAATCCAACACCGAACTCACGAATGCGATCCGTGAAGCGGTCCGGGGAAAAGGCGATGGGCACCCATAAATCTGCGCGCTCCGAAAGAGGCGCTCCATCGAACGGGAATTGGAATCCAGGCGGCATCACGCCGACGATAGTGAAAGGCTTTTCATCGAGGCGAATCGTTTTGCCTAGAATGTATGGGCTTGCGTTGTAGAGATTGCGCCAAAGCGAGTCAGAGAGCAGGACGACTCCAGGTGCGCCATCGCGGTCCTCTTCTTCGGTGAATGTACGGCCGATTTGGGCGCTGACGACGAGCAGTGGAAATGCGGAAGCCGAGACACCCGCGGCTTGCACACGAAGCGGAGTGCCGTCTCCGGTCAGGTTGAATCCTTCTTTTTCGTACGCCGCGACCTGGGAGAAACATCGGTTTTGATCCCGATAATCGAGATACTCCGCCGCCGCGACGCCGACTTCATCGTTGCCACCAAGTTGAGGCAGCGTCTCCGTCAGCAGCAGTAACTGCTGTGGGTCGTGGTAGGGCGGCCTGCGGATCAGCGCAGCGTTCACCAGGCTGAAGACCGCGGTATTGGCGCCGATGCCCAGCGCAAGGGTGATGACGGCAACAGCAGTGAACCCGGGAGATTTGCTCAGCACACGAATGCCGAGGCGGAGGTCACGCGCGAAATTCTCGATTGCCGGCAAACTGCGTAGTTGCTTATGAGCTTCCTTAGCCTGTTCGAGGCCGCCAAATTCGCGCCGCGCAGCGTAGCGCGCTTCCTCCGGGCTCATGCCACGGCGAATGTTTTCTTCCGTTAGTGTCTCGAGGTGCGATTGAAGTTCCGCCGACAACTCGTCATCGAGGTGTCGCTTGCGAAGCAATGCCAGAACTCGCGAGAAGAAAATCTTGAGCCAAGTCATACGCCAACTCTCCAAAAAAGGGCGCCGGCCGGAGCCCGCGCCGCCAAATTTCATTCGTATCGCAACGCTGTGACGGGGTCGACCTGCGTGGCACGGCGAGCCGGCAGATAAGCTGCCAGCGAGGCGACGACTGCCAGCGACACACTGGCAGCCGCATAGCTGCGCGGATCCGTGGAGCCCACTTCGTAGAGCATGCCCGTCATCAAACGGCCTAGGGCATAAGCTACTGCCAGGCCGACTACCATTCCTGCGCTAACCGACAAAGCCGTCTGACTCACAACCATGCGAAGGACATCGCCGCGCTGTGCACCCAGCGCCACGCGAATGCCGATCTCCCTGGTGCGCCGTGCCACGGAGAAAGCGATCACTCCTGAAAGTCCAATGGAAGCAAGCAACGTGGCGACGATTCCAAACAGGCTGGAAAGCCAGGTGACAAGCCGCTCCGAAGTGAGCGAATCGTCTATCTGAATCTCGAGCGTCGTGGTGGCGTAAAGAGGCAGGTTGGGATCGATGTCGTGCACCTGCGCGCGAACCAAACCTCCGATGCTGCGGGGATCATCCGTGGTGCGAACCTGCAAAGTCATGTCAAACAGATGTGGCTCTTGCGCCATGGCCGTATAGAGGTGACGACGCGGTTTCTCTCGCAGGCTGACGTACTTGGAATCCTTGACGACTCCGATGATTTCCATTTCCAGTGGGGCTTTCGGATCATCGTTGGTCGAAACGCGCCTGCCGATGGGATTCGCGTCGCCGAAGAAATAGCGGGCGAAGGTCTGATTTATGATGGCAACCTTGGGGCGGGTAGCGGTGTCTTCGTCGCTAAAATCGCGGCCTTGAATGATCGGGATCCCTAAGGACGCAAAATAGCCGGGTGAGATCAAAGCCGCATTGGGACTCATATTTTCGTCCTGCTTTGGTTGATAGCCTTCCACGCGGACGGACAACTGGTCCCAGCCACCGGAAATAGCCGAAGAGGAAGTAAGGCTAGCCGCACGAACCTGGGGCACTGCCCGAAGACGAGCCAAGAGATCGTGGTACAAACCGCGGATTCGTTCGGTGGGATAGCCGTTCAAAGAAGGATTAAGGTTGGCGAGGAAAACGTTCTCCTTGACGAAGCCGGTGTCCACGCCGCGCAAGTTGCTCAAACTGTGGAGAAAAAGTCCTGCACCGATCAACAACGGCAGGGAGAGGGCCACTTGGAGGAAAACCAGCGCGTTTCGCAGGCTGAAAACTCGTTCACCGGACGCTGTGAGCGATGCCTCGCCGTGCATTGCTGCCGTTACGGAAGACCGCGAGATTTGCAGAGCTGGAGCGAGTCCGAAGAGTATCCCGGTGAAGACCGAGGCGATTGCCAAAAAACCTAGGACCCTGGCGTCCAAAGGCGCCCGCAAGGTATTGCTGAACTCAGCCGGCAGAAAGTGAATCAGCCCGGTCTTGAGCCAATGAGCGAATACAATTCCGGTGGCGCCTCCCAGCACACCCAGCAGAATGCTCTCGGTCAGCCACTGACGGATGAGTCTTCCAGGCTCGGCACCAATCGCCAGCCGTACTGCAACTTCTCTACGCCGCTTAGCACTGCGGGCGAGCAGCAGGTTGGCCAGATTGGCGCAAGCCACCAGTAGAACAATGGCTGTCACGCTGAACATCAGTACGAGAGGTTGCTTCATCTCTTCGCGCAAATGGGCAAATCCCTGGCTGCCATCATCCAATTGAATGTGTGTCGCAAGGATGCGCTCCCGGTCATGCGCCTTGACGCTGGAGCCGAGCCTGTTCAATTGCTCTTCGAGGACCTGGTGGTGCAAGACTTCCGTGGCGGCCTGCGCCATGGCAATGCTTACTTCCGGCTTGCGCCGAGCCATGATAGTCAGCCAGCGGTGACGCGCGCTTTGCATGCGATTGGCAGGAACTGGCTTGAAAACCAGTGTCATCGCCATGGGCACCCGGATGGCCGGGTCACGTGCCAGGTCTGTTCCGAAAAAGCCCGGCGCGGACACGCCGACTACTGTCATGGGCTGCGCATCGAGCAAGATTTGTTTCCCGACAATTGAGGGATCTCCTGCGAACCGGACTTGCCAGTAGGCATAGCTGAGAACGGCGACGGGATGAGCTCCGGGCGTGCGATCATCCTCGGGGAAAAACAAGCGGCCAAGCCATGGGCGCACTCCTAGCACGGCGTAGTAGTTGCCTGAGACGATTTCACCGGAAACGTGCTCGCTCTGCCCGCTGTACGTGGCATTGAAGGACACGCCTGAACGAGCGATGACGCCGTCGAAAACAGAACTCTTGTCATGAAGGGCCTGGTACATCGGGTAGGAAAAGTCTTCGTTGGCGCGCTCCGATTGGGCGGAAAGATACTTCACAACCACCAATTCCTGCGGATTGCCCACAGGCAGGCTCTGCAGGAGCACCGCATTCATCAAAGAAAAAATCGCAGTGTTCGCGCCAATCCCCAGGGCCAGCGTCAAGACAACGACCGCCGTGAATCCCGGGTTTTTTCGCAGCATCCGCAATGCATAGCGGATATCCTGAAAAAGCGTTTCGAGAAATGGCAGTCCACGCAGTTCCCGATGGGATACTTTGGCCTGTTCGACGCCACCGAATTCGCGGCGGGCAGCATGACGCGCTTCCTCTGGGCTCATGCCACGGCGAATGTTCTCCTCGGTGAGCATTTCCAGGTGGGCACGCAGCTCGGCGTAGAGCTCTCCGTCGAGTTGCCGCTTGCGAAAGAGGCCGCGCAAGCGGGCGGCGAAAATGCGGAGCCACTCCATCTCAGGCTCCTTCCGTGCCGCCAAGAAGACGCGCCATCAAGGCCGTCATGCGCTCCCAACTTTCGGTTTCTGCGAGCAATTGTTTGCGGCCAGTGCGCGTGAGCGAGTAGAACTTTGCTTTACGGTTGTTTTCGGAAGCGCCCCATTTGGAAGTGATCCAGCCACGTTGCTCGAGACGCAGGAGCGCGGGATAGAGGGTGCCCTGATTCAGCTTCAGGAGATCGTCGGAAACCTGCTTGACGCGCTGGGCAATGCCGTAGCCATGGAGCGGGCCCATGGCATGGAGAGTTTGCAGAACGATCAGGTCAAGAGTGCCTTGCAGAACTTCACCGCGGGGAGGAGCCATGTTTTCTCCTGTTGATAAACGACAGGAGCATAAGCTTCTTCCTGTTGAATGTCAACAGGACAGATAATGCCAGATAATGCCAGATAATGCCATGGAGCCTGCCGATGGCACTCTTCTCCGGACACTCCTACTGCCGCCGGCAGGCTTGCCGTATTCGAATTGACGAACATTCTCGGGACGTGGCAGCATACGCTTGCCACAAACGATTCAACCTGCAAAATTCTGGTGGTATCTCTCTTCAAGGAGCATTTCAGTGATGACGAACCTATCCGCACGCATTCTTACTATTTCTCGGTTCCTCGTTCTAATGCTTCTGGCTTTTTTTGCGAGCCAACCATCGGTCGCGCAAACACGCCACCTCGAACTCAACGACTTTGCGAAGATTACTTCGGTATCCGACCCGCAGATCTCCCCTGACGGCAAGACGATTGTTTTCGCGGTTTCGCGACCGAACATTGAACAGGACCGCAGCGATCGCCAACTCGTGCTGATCGATATCGCCACGGGAGCGCAACACGTACTGACTTATGAACGCAAGGGCGCAGGCTCGCCGCGCTGGTCGCCAAGCGGTGACCGTCTGGCGTTCGTCGCTGTGGACGGAGCTGGAAAAGACGCGAAGCCTCAGGTTTTCATCCTTTCGATGGCTGGCGGCGAGGCGCGCAAAATTACCGACGCGCCGAATGGCATTGAGCAATTTGCCTGGCGGCCCAACGGGGCGGAGATCGCTTACGTCACTTCCGACGAGCCGGAAAACAAGAAGGAGATCGAGAAACACCACGACGCCTTCGAAGTTGGGGACAACGATTATCTGGCGTCCGAAGCGGAGCAGCCTTCCCATCTTTGGATTCTTCCCGCGGATGGTGGAAAAGCGAAGCGGTTGACTTCCGGCTCCTGGAGCCTTACCAAGAGCGCGCCTCCCAGCCCGCCGGCATCTCCGATTTCCTGGTCCCCTGATGGCAAGTGGCTGCTGTTTACGAGGCAGGAGCACCCGCACCAAGGCGATAACGACCTGACGACGCTAGAAGTGCTCAACGTGGAGAGTGGGGACATTCGCAAGCTCACCAAACACGAAAAATTTGAAAGCTTCGGATTGTTTTCTCCTGATGGCTCTCGCGTCGCTTACTGGTATCCGCGGGATGGTGATCCAAACAATGAAATTGAAATGTTTGTGACGGAGACGACGGGTGGCGACGGCACGGATGTGACGCGAGCCATCGACCGCGATCTACAGCGCGTGATTTGGATGCCAGATGGCAATTCGCTGCTGGTTGGCGGCCACGATGGCGTTAAGACTTCGCTGTGGTTGCAGCCACTCGCCGGCGCGGCAAAGAAACTCCCGCTAGGAGACATCAGCCCTTCCTGGTTGTTCTGGGTGGATGCGTTTGTCGGCCGGAGAGGCGATATCGCGTTCACCGGCAGCACGCCGGCGCAACCTTCTGAGTTGTATTACATGGCGTCCGCAAACGACACGCCACGGCGCTTGACCGATTTCAATCATGAGATTGGGTCGCTGGCGCTTGGAAAGGCTGAGAAAATTGAGTGGAAAGGTCCGGACGGCTTCCAGGAAGACGGAGTTCTCTACTACCCTCCAGATTTTCAGAAGGACCACAAGTATCCGCTGGTGCTGATCATCCATGGCGGACCCCAGGCTTCCACGACCACGCAGTTCAGTTTTCTGCCGCAGTTGATGGTGACGCACGGCCACGTGGTGTTCTCGCCTAATTACCGCGGCAGCGACAATCTCGGCAACGCCTACCAGCGCGCTATCTACAACGACGCTGGCGACGGCCCAGGGCGCGACGTCATCGCCGGCATCGATGCCGTCAAGAAACTGGGCTTCGTCGACGCAAGCAAAATCGGCGTGACCGGGTGGTCCTACGGCGGCTACATGACGTCGTGGCTCATCGGCCACTATCAAATCTGGAAGGCGGCGATGGCCGGCGCGCCTGTGACGGACATGTATGACGAGTACAACCTCTCGGACGGAAATGTGACCGGCCGTTACGGTTTCAGAGGCTCGCCTTACGTGGGGGAAAATCTCAAGGACTATCGCGCGCAGTCGCCCATCACCTACGCGGCGCAAATGAAAACGCCTACTCTCATCATGCATGATACCGGCGACGCGCGTGTGACCATCACGCAGGGCTATTCGCTCTACCACGCCCTCAAGGACAACGGCGTGCCGGTCAAATTCATTGCCTATCCCGTGGCGGGCCATTTTCCTGGAGATCCGGTTCGCTCCATGGATGTCGATCGCCGTTGGGTTGAATGGATGGACCAGTACCTGAAGTAAAAATGAGCCTGCACAGCCCAGCGCCGCTGAATGCCCACGTGCGGAAATAATATCTGTCCAAGGTTAGGGAGAACTCGATGCATCTGCAAAGGCGATCGATCTTACATCACGTTTGTTTCTGCTTCTTTTGTGCGCTAGCTCTGCTGATCTCGGCTCCTTTCATCCGCGCCCAAGGTCTGAGCAGCGGCGACCTTTCCCGCTTGCGCTCCGTTGGCAGCGTCGAGTTATCTCCGGACGGCCTTCGTATCGCGTACAGCGTGACGATGCGCGACCGTCCCGGGCGCCCCTGGGGCCAGCTTTGGATCATGGATGTTGCCACGCAAAAATCCGTCCGCGTTGGCGGGGAAAAAGATTCCGGCGGCGGCCCGCTGTGGTCGCCGGATGGTAAGTGGCTCGCATTTCAGGGCCATCAAGGCGAAAAGAGTGGCTTATTTGTTGCGCGCTTTGACGGGTCCGAAGTCACTTTTCTGGCCTCGTTGGGAGGGACAAACAGTCCTTTGCCAGGCACGGGCAAGGAGTTCACCTGGTCGCCTGATGGAAAGCAGATCGCGTTCGTTTCCTCGACTCCCGGTGCGGAAGCAGCCGAAGCAAGCGGCGATCCCATGGTGATCACGCGCTATCTCTATAAGCCGGATGCCGGCGAAGGAATGACGCGCTTCAACGACAATCTGCGCCTGCACATTTCGGTCGTAGACGTGTCGAGCAAGCAGGTGCGGCAACTTACCCAGGGCAACACTGATGAGCATTCCATCGACTGGTCGCCGGACGGCAAGGAGATTCTCTTCGTTTCGAATCGCGAGCCAAACCAAGATGAGTTCTTCAACTACGACATTTTCGTCTTGAAAGTCTCGGACAACACCGTTCGCCGACTGACGGCGACGGAGTCCAACGAGTACGAACCTCTGTGGTCGCCCGACGGCAAGCGCATCGTTTTTCGCGGGACTCGCCGCGGGCTCACGGACCGCGAGACGACTATGGAAGATACGCACGTCTGGATCATGAATGCTGACGGCAGCGAGCGCCGCGAGGTCGGCGCCGTCCTGGACAACCGCCAGGGCGTGCCGCGATGGGCGGCGGACGGTAGCGCTGTCTACTTCACGATTCAGGGACGTGGCAGCAATCATCTGGTGCGTTTGCCCATTTCTGGCGGCAGGCCGGAGTACATGGTCAAAGACGCTGGAACCGTGAGCGCCTGGTCCGTTGGGAGAGACGGGACACTCGCGTATGGCTTCGCGTCGCTTCGCGACATGGCTCAGCTCTATCTCAAGACCGGCGGCGCGGCGCCACGTAAGCTCACGGATCTAAATGCGGAACTCTTAGCCGGAAAACAGATTGCCGAAGTCGAGTCGTTCACTTTTATCAGCAACGACAACAAATTCGAGGTTGAAGCGTTTCTCACCAAGCCGCTAGGGATGACCGTCACGTCGAAACACCCGCTCATTGTCAACATTCACGGCGGCCCGCACGGGCAAAATGGTCCGGCGTTCAATTACAAGAATCAGGTTTATGCCGCGCACGGCTGGGCGACGCTTAACGTGAACTATCGAGGCTCGACAGGCTACGGACAAAAATTCGCCGATGCCGTCTTTGGTGATCAGGACGGAAATGAGGGACAAGATGTTTTATACGCTGTGAGCGCGGCAGTGCGTCGTTATTTGTGGATCGACCGAGAACGCATGGGCATCGAAGGCGTCAGCTACGGCGGCCAACTCACCGACTGGCTGATCACGCAAACGAATGAATTCAAGGCCGCCATTCCCATCGCCGGCATCGCCAATCTGGTCAGCTACAACTACATGACTTATTACAACCAGTATGAAGAAATGGAATTCGGCCAGTTTCTGCACCAAGGAAACCTGATGGACGTTGCTTGGGAACGCTCTGCACTGAAGCACGTGGCTGCCGCGCACACGCCTACGATGTTGATGCACGGCGAAAATGACAACGATGTGCCCATCGCGGAAGCCGAACAGTTCTTTATCGCTTTGAAAGACGTAGGCACGGAAGCGATCTTCGTGCGCTACCCGCGCGAGGGCCACGGATTGAGCGAAGTGAGGCACAACATCGATGCGACGGACCGCTGCATCGCCTGGTACGAGAAGCATTTTCCAAAGCCAGGCGCGGAGGGCGTCACCAACGTTCAACCCTGATGGAAATGGATTGGAAATGAAAAAGCCCCGGTGACCGGGGCTTTTTTCTTTAATCCGCCTGTGAAATTGGGAAGAGTAACTTAGGCCTTCGCTTCGGTTCCCGCGACCGCCACAGCCGCCACTTCTTCGCGGTCTGCGCGCTTGATGCGGGCAGCCTTGCCCCGCAAATCGCGCAGATAATACAAACGCGCCCGGCGGACTTTACCCTTGCCAACGACTTCAATCGAGCTAATGGTCGGCGAGTGCAGCGGAAAGATGCGTTCAATGCCGACGCCAAAGCTCACCCGGCGCACCGTAAAGGTAGCGCTGGAGGCCCGGCCTTTCTTGGAGATCACCACGCCTTCGAATGCCTGGAGGCGCTCCTTCACCTTCTCGCCTTCGCCTTCCTGCAGGCGGACGTTGACACGCACGGTATCGCCCGGGCGGAACTCGGGGAGGTCTTTGCGCAGTTGCGCTTCATGAAGTTTCTGAATTACCGGATTCATGTTCCTGTTTCCTTTTAGACCCACTCAGGCGGGGCCAGCTCACTAGAGACAATCCATAATTATAGACAAATAGTCACAATTTTCATAGCGGATTCCCACCTGCCAGCACAGTCTGATCGGAACCGCACGCACTATGAACGGCGGTTATGCCTAGCGCAATCCGGCCGGAACATTCGCGCGACTTAAGCAGTGTCAGAGTTATCCTGCCCTCGGGGCGTACAAATCGTGAAGACCCTGCTCGCCATTGCGGCAATCATCCTTGTCCTCGTGCTGGTCTTTTTCCGCTTCCAGTCCGAATCCGGCCCCATGGCGTTGGCGCGCTGCAAGACCGCCGTCGCTCAGGCCAAGAGTTGGACCGTCGAGAGCACTTCTGAGCCCAACAACGCAAACAACACGACATTTAAAAATCGGATTGAAGTCAGTTGCCCAGATAGCTACAAGTCCGTCTTCAAGAGCCGGACGCCGGACAATATCATCCGAGAACAGGCCACCGTCTATGCGAGTGGGCTAACTTACGTCGAAAACATGGATGGAAACTGGACCAAGGGTTCTACAGTTGGTGAGTCGCCGGCTCTGAAAGAATGCGGCAAGGGGCCATTGCTTGTGCAGCAAACTGTGTTCAACGCCATCATCGAATTGCCACGCAGAAGAGCCGGAAAAATGGAAAAAGGCGAACTCCAATCCATCGATGGCGTATCCTGCCAGGAGTGGAGCGTCGACTACGGTAACGAGTGGCCGCAGATGGCCCCCTACACCATCTGCATTGATCGCAAGACTCATCTTCCGCGGCGCATCACCTATTCTGAGTCAGGAGCTACGAACGACTTTTCGGGCTGGAACAGCACCACGGCAGAGCCGCCGACGCTATAAAGCCTGTCTCAGGAAGCCTTGATTAACGCGAACCACCGGAAGTACTCTAATTCTGCATGAGTCAAGGTTCGATCGGCGGGAGGTCCGCTGCCGTGAAGAAACTGAAACAACTTTGGAAGGTCGCGATTACCGGGATGCTGCTGGTGTGTTCTTACGCTGGCCTTCAGGCTCAGAGTCAGCCGCAGGGAACCGGCGCAGGCCGAATTTCAGAAAGCGTTCGGACGGTTTCTTATCCGGTAGGCAAGTATGGCAATGAGGTCATGCCGGACTGGGACCGCGGCTATGTAATTCATCGCGAGATCGGAGAGAACTACAGCTCCGACACGCCGATGGTTGCGATGTACGACAAGACGGGCAAGCTAGTCCTAGAAGGGCGGATTTGGCCGTCGGGTGCTAGGAGCGTAAAAATTCTACGCACCGCCGCCACCAAAGACGGGGCCATCCTGGCAGGGGGCGGGGCCGTCCTGAAGGACGGTTCCACTCCAGGGTACATCGCCAAGACGGACCTCTCGGGAAACACACGGCAGTCCCAGCTAACCGGCTCCTTCAAGCCAGCTCAAATCTGCGAAGCGCCCGACGGCACAATTTGGAGCCTGGGGCGGAGCTTGAACCCCAATGACGGTCAAGAACATGACACCAACATTCTTCGGCACTTCAGTTTCGAAAAGGGACTACTGCATCGTTATTTGCCGGAAGACACCGTTAAAGCTCGGTTCGATTCCGAGCAGCCATGGTTTTCACCATTCGTCGGGAGCTATCTGCGCTGCGGAAAAGACAAGATTTCGGTGTATTTGAATTTCACCGACGAGTATGTGGAAGTCGATACCTCTTCTTTCAAGTTGACGCGCTGGATGCTTGACGAGTCCGCAGTGCAACATGAAAAGGCGGAGGGCTTTGCCATTACGGAGAACGGAAATCTATATGCTCACTTCAGCGCTCATGCCACGAGGCGTCCCGCGGGCCTATGGGGCTTGTATCAAATCAAGGCAAAGTCAGGCAACTCAATTGCGGGGTTGATCCCGGTCGCAGGCTCCATAAGTTTCGACGATGGAAAAAACCGTCTGCCATCGGGAACCATTGTCTACCTCTGGGGCGCGGACGGCAATCAATTAGTCGTCTGGCGAGTCGACGAGCGCGAGATGTCCTGGGTCGATGTGATTGGCGGAGAGGCAACAGACTAGCCTCGGCGCGTCCTTCCGTTTCCTAACAAGCATCACAAGCTAATCGGCCGTCAAGCCTGCGCCGACGCGGAGGCGTGCCTGCGAATTACTGTTTCCGCGAAGCGCTCCATTTCCTCCAATTGAGGACTGAATTGGAGAAGCACCAAGTCAACGCCAGCGGCTTCGAATTGCGCCAGGCGCTCGGACACTTGCTCGGGCGTGCCGACAAGGCCGGAGCGCAGACCTCGATTCGAAACGGAATAATCTTCTAATGAAACTCGCTGCTCTAATTGAGTTCCGGCAAGCCATTGCTGGTAATTGGCGTAGCCAGCTGCGGATTGTTGAACATCGGTGATGCGCCGCAGTTCGTCCTGAGCTTCGCGTTCTGTCTCGCGAACAATCGCATATCCGGCGACGCCAAACTTAAGAGATGCCAAATTGTGTTTCGCTCGTCGTTCGCGCAAATCCGCGATCTTCTCTTTGACGCGCTCTGGCGGATCGCCATGCATTAGGTACGCATCGCATTTCTCGGCGATCAATTCCTTTGCCGCTGGCGATTCGCCGCCGGCATACACGGTCGGCCGCGGTTTGGCTACCGGCTTGGGCTCGAGCACATTGTCTTCCACGCGGTAGTATTTTCCCGAAAATGAAAAATGGTCTTGCTTCCACACGCCATCCAGCACTTCGAGCCATTCGCTTGTGCGTGCATAGCGGTCGTCGTGCTGTTCGAACGCCACGCCATACTTGCGGGCTTCGTCTGCCCACCAGGAAGAAACCACGTTTAGAGTGAGCCGGCCGTTGCTGATCCGATCGATGTTGGCCGCCTGCTTGGCTAGCAGCGCAGGCAAATGAAATGTTGGCCTTACCGCCACCATCAGTTCGATGCGCTCAGTCACCGCTGCCAGAGCCGCTGCCGTGGACCACGCATCCAGTGAAGGCGCTTCGACGCCTTTGATATCGTTAAGATTCAGCTCCGCGATCAGCGTAAGGTCAAAGCCAATCTGCTCGCTTCGCTGTGCGAGCTTCTTAACATAAGCCCAGCTCGGCTCCATGTTTTCGTTTTCGACATTGCGCAGCCACCCGCCGAAAACGGGGAGCCAGTATCCGTACCTCATCGCGGGCCTCCGGTAGCAACCACCCGTTCACTTCGACTCGCTTCGTGGTGCTGGGCCTCCGCAATGAGGAAGTCCGCCAGGCGCGCATACGGATTGAACCCGATAACGCGCACCGGATCGGCCACGAAATTGGAAAGAGCGTTTACGTCGTAGTAAAGCTGGCGTCCCGTGCGGTCGTCGATCACGTACTCGATCCCGCCCACTTCGACGCCCGCCAGTTCCACGATGCGCTCCACATCTTCGATCACCTGCCGCGGCGCTTGGTAGCCTTCCACTTTCATTCCGCTCTTCGGCGCGTCCACCGGGCAAGCGATCCGAGTCAACTCTTCGCCCCGGGTGTTTTGGCAGATGTCAGCCGGGCACAAGTTGTAGCTTTCGCCGGTGATGTGAATCTGGATGGCATAGAGAAACTTCCCGCCAAGAACTTCAACGCGCGTGATAATTCCATCCCGCGCCGTGAATGCCTCCTGCACCAGCGCTGTGGAATCGATGCCAAAATACAAACGATTCGCCTCGACCGCTGCGCACAACTCCGCCGCCGAATTGAACCGTTCAATCCCTGCACCGCTGCCGCCGATATTCGGCTTGATGACTACCGGATAGCCGATGGCTTCCGCCGCCGCAAGCGCCTGCGACGCATGATTGATGACGTGCGCCTTCGGATAGGGTAATCCGAGTTTTTCCAGGTTGGTCAGTTGCAACGCTTTCGAAATCTCATGATTGAAGCACCGGTAGCCGTTAACGACGCGCACACCTTTGCCTTCGAGGTGTGCCAGATAGTTCAACGTATAGAAAATGCCGTGCCCTAAACCCCGTTGCCACGCCGACGGACTCATTCGGTTGAAGAGCAGCGAGTATTCACGCTCCGGCGACGCAACATCGTAGTTGTGGTGCCGTGCATCGATCTTCAGCCACGGCACGCCACGCTCATCCATTTGCTGAAAGAGCGGCCGGAACCAGTCGGGATGTTCGTAGTAGATCGCGATAGGCTTTTCCAGCACAAACCCCTTCCCATTTGTTTCCATGCTCACGATTGCCTCTCGTTTCCTTCTCGAATCATCAACTCATTTTACCCTTGCTCACCAGCAGACCGTGGGGAAGACGCTCTTATTCCATATCATGTTCAAGCCAGCCGTGCCCGGCACTTCTTTTTGCGAAACGCCCTAAACCAAATCAGGTCGATTGCGCCTGGCTTTCTCCATGGCGGCAGCGCGCCGCCACTTCGCGACCTCCGCATGGTTTCCACCGATCAAGACTTCCGGAACGCTCCAGCCGCGGTATTCCGCCGGCCGCGTATAATGCGGAAAATCTAGAGGCGCGTGATTGTTATTAGTGACTGGCGATCCCGACTGGACCGGTCCAGACTGATGACTTACGCCGCTCAATTGGCCGGCATCCGTGCTGAACGATTCGTTTTGCGACGAAGCTTCGTTTCCCAGCGCCCCCGGCAATAATCGCGTGACCGCGTCTACAACCATCATGGCGGGCAGCTCTCCTCCGCTTAGGACAAAATCGCCAACGGAAATTTCCTCTGTCGCCAGATGCTCCGCAACGCGTTCATCCACTCCCTCATATCTCCCGCAAATGAAAATGATTCGCTCCAACTGTGCGTAGCGCCGCGCCGTTTCCTGGCGAAACAATTTCCCGGCTGCCGACATCAATACAATTGCAGTCTTCGCATCGCCATCGCCCGGATTAGAGGCGTCTCCGACCCCATGATCGAGCAGCGACTCCACAGCTTCAAATAACGGCTCCGGCTTCAATACCATGCCCTCGCCGCCGCCGAACGGCCGGTCATCCACGGTGCGGTGGCGGTCCTTCGTGAATACCCGCAAATCCTGAACATGGACCTCGACCAAGCCGGTTTCCTGCGCGCGGCGCACAATCCCGTGGCTGAGCGGTCCAGCAAAGAACTCCGGGAATATCGTGATCAGATCGAAACGCATGCAAAAGTAGTGTAGCCAATGGCGTGGCGCACCGCCATTCCGAGTTGTTTCTTTACGGCCCACGCGGGTGTTGCATTGCGGACCGTTAACGTTTACGATTTCGGGACTTGAACCATTTCTGTCCTGTGGGACAGCTTGTTTTGGACTCTTGCGTCCTCGTAACCTCTTATGACTGAAGCAGTTGTTCCAGCACGATGAGCGGAGTCGGCGAACAGACTCAACGCTCGCATTTGCACACTTGGGAGGCCTGTTTATGTCGTTTGGCGCTCGTCCAACCCGCGTTTCTTTGATTTTGCCTCTGACTGCCGCCCTACTTAGCTTGATGGGCTGCGGCGGCTATGGGGGAGGGGGGAACGGCGGCGGTGGTGGGGGTGGAGGGAATGCACCGTCCGCCCCGACTGGTTTAACGGCGAATCCGGGCAATGCACAGGTCACCCTGAACTGGACCGCCAGCTCCGGCGCCACCGGCTACTACGTGAAGCGCTCGACGACGACCGGAGCCGAAGCACAGATTGCGGCAGTGCCGACCACGGCGTACACGGACACCCCGTTAACAAATGGAACGACGTATTACTACGTCGTTTCAGCCTACAACTCTTACGGACCGAGTCCCAATTCCGCAGAAGTCAACGCCATGCCGGTTCTTTCCGTTCCAGCGGCTCCAACGGGGCTCATCACCACAGCTGGAAATGCGCAAGTCGCCCTGGCTTGGACCGCCAGCGTTGGTGCGACGAGCTACAATGTCAAACGCTCGACGACGACCGGCGGCCCCTATAACACCCTGGTCGCTTCTCCGATGCAGACGGCTTTCACGGATACAACCGTGACCAACGGAACGAAGTATTTCTACGTGGTAACCGCGGTGAACGTCGCCGGTCAGAGCGGCAACTCGAATGAGGCTGCCGCCACGCCCGCCGCGGCTGTTGCCGATGTGACGATTACCATCAACCCTGCGCAGAACGCGCCAATTTCTCCCTACATTTATGGAACGAATTTCTATTCGGGGAACACAACGCCCCAGCCGAACTTCACTTTCGACCGCGACGGCGGCAATCGCTGGACGGCTTACAACTGGGAGAATAACTTCTCGAATGCGGGCAGCGACTACATCTACAACAATGACCTCTATCTTTGTAATACGGGATGTAATCCCTCACTTCCGGGCGAGGCCGTGCGGACGTTCATTGCTGGCGATCAAATCGCGGGTCTTGCCAGTCTTGTGACCTTCCAGCTACAAGGCTTGGTTTCAGCCGACGGGAACGGTCCGGTCAGCACCGCCAATCCCCCTGATATGACTCGCTTCAAGACCCTGGTTGACAAGAAGGGGTCCGCCTTCACCACCGCACCGTCCACCTCGGATGCGAATGTCTACATGGATGAGTTTGCCTGGTTTTTGGACCAAAAACTCCCGGGGATCTTCGCAGCCAATCCATCTCACCCCACTTTCATTAGCCTGGACAATGAACCCGATCTTTGGAATTCGACTCATCTTGAGGTCCAAGGCTCAACGAATGTCTCATCGACCAATTTCATCACCAAGTCGGTCACACTTTCAGAGGCATTGAAAGACCAATTCCCAAATCTCGTCATTTTCGGACCCGTGAACTACGGATTCGGAGGGGTCTATAGCTGGCAAGGAGATCCCACTCTGAGCCCCACACCCGGTGGCGCGAACTGGTTCGCCGACAAGTACCTTGCAGGGATAAAGACCGCTTCGATGGCATACGGGAAACCCGTCGTAGATGTTTATGACTTTCATTGGTACTCGGAAGCCTGCGCCGGGACCTGCATGCAGGACGGCAGCACAAGAGTCACCAATTTGACTGGATCGACCTTGACGGACACTCAGGTGCAAGCCATCGTCCAAAGCCCGCGTAGCCTGTGGGACCCAAGTTATACGGAGACTTCTTGGATTGCCAATGTGCTTGGCGGGCCCATTAACATTCTAGGTCGTCTGCAGGCAAAGATTACGGCGAATAATCCTGGCATGAAACTCGCCATCACGGAATACGAAAGCGGCGGCTTCAACCACATCGCCGGAACCATCGCGCAGGCCGATAACCTCGGCATCTTCGGCAGTGTGGGACTCTTCGCCGCGAATTTCTGGCCTCCGAATGGCACGTACTCCTACACGCTCGCGGGATTCCGCGCTTACCGCAATTTTGATGGTGCCGGCTCCAACTTTGGCGACACTTCGCTGCAGGCTACCTCCAGCAGCGTAAAGGACGTGGTCGTTTACGCCAGCAAGGACAGCACCACGCCGGGCCGCATCATTTTCGTGGCCATCAATCGCGCCAGCACCAACAAGGTGACGGCCATCAATGGCCAGGCGCTCTCCGGCACAGCGCACATCTATCAGATGACGGGAACTACTGCCGCGGGGCAAACTGTCGTACAACCTGTGTCTCTTGGAACGATGCCGGCGAGTGGCTCCTCCCTGACCATCACGCTTCCGGCGTATAGCGTCACGACCATCGACATCCAATAGCTGCCATGAGCTGCGAGTTCGACCTTTGACACTCTACTTCGCGCCAAAGCCAGGCAGCCACCTTGGCACACGCCGGCAGTACTCTTCGTATTCGGCGCCGAACTTGTGTCTTAGCTCTGGCTCTTCGAAGAGCAAAACAAAAATAATCACGCCGACCGCAAATACAGTCGCCAACTGCACCAAAGCGACCGAGTGAAAAATCGCAGCCTCGCCCAATACAACGGAGCCCACCGCCCAATACATGGGATTCCGCACAACGCGGTAGGGTCCCTCCACGACTAGCTTCTTCGGTGGATCGAGCGGGAGCGGCGTACCCCTCCCGCGTACCGCGAATCCCCAGAAAGCACAAGCGAAGTACAGTGCGACGCCCGCAGTGATGAGCAGCCACCCCGCAGCGCCCACTCCGCGTACATCCGGCCGTGCGCCGCGCGGCAGAATCGCATACGGCATCATCACGGTCCAAAAGCCCGGGACAAAAAAAGTGAAGATCACCGTTCGAACAATGGGAGACATCGGAAGCAGCGTACACCCGCTGCGCTATTCGTTGTTCAAGTCGCGCAAGCCTTCGGGCAAAACCACATCAATACGCCGAGCCGCGGTGTCGATCTTCGTGCAGATATCCACGGCGAGCGGAATCAGAATCTTCCCACTTGGAGTCTCCACTTCCAGCAGCGGCGTACCGGGAAATTCTTCTCCGGGAAATTGCACATCGCGTACCGTCCCAAGGTGAGAAGGCGCTTCCGCCAAAGAGCACGGCGAAGAACTGACAACCGAAGGCGAATCCGAAGTCTCAAACACGGAGCAGCCAACGAGGTCCGCTACGAAATACTGCCCAGCCGGAAGCGTCACGCGCTGCTCAAACGGAAGCAGTACTTCCAGTCCGCGGTATTTCTCCGCCTCCGAGATAGACTCGATCCCTTCAAAATGAAAAACCGCCTGGCCACGATGATTCTGGCTCAGCCAGCAGGATTTTACGGCCATGCGCCGCGGCTCATTCTTTCCTTCCGCATGTCCGACAAATACTTCCCGCATTTTTGTGAGGCGTTCTGGAAAATCAGTGAGAAGTTCCGCAGCGACTTCGCCCTTGTTGCCGCGCGCCTTTAGAATGCGCGCAACCAGGACCCAGCGTGGAGTTGGAGTGCTCAAAGGGAGTCGGATCGTTCAAAGGCCAGCGAATGAAGTGACGGCCACTCGGTCAATCTTCCAGAATTTCCAGCGTAAACCGCTTGTGCAGCTTCATCCCAGACGCACCGAGCAGCGTGCGAATCGCCTTCGCCGTCCGCCCCTGCCGCCCGATCACCTTACCCAGATCCTCAGGATGCACCCGTACCTCCAGCACGGTCACTTGCGACCCCTCGACGGACTTCACCTGCACGTCCTCGGGATGATCTACGAGAGCTCGGGCAATGGCTTCAACCAGTTCCTTCATACGGTGCCTAGGAATGGCGCCCCCGGTGAAATCCGGGGACACACAAATTTCAGGAAGGCGCTGAACTAAGCGATCTTCTGCTGCTTAATGAAACTACGTACGGTGTCGCTGGGCTGTGCGCCAAGTCCCATCCAATACTTGATGCGGTCCGCATTCAGCTTGATCTCCGCCGGCTTCTTTAGCGGATCGTACGTGCCCACCGCTTCCTTCACGCGACCGTCTCGCGGCCGGGTCCGCTCGATGACCACAACGCGGTAAAAGGGCTTCTTCTTCTTGCCAATCCTTGACAGACGAATCGTTAACACTAAGGTCAGTCCTCCTGAACCTATCTATTCTAGCCTGCCAGGGTGCCATGCGGCAATCGAAGTCTCACCTCCGAGGCGAGCATTCGACTGGACACGGCATTTTGGCAAATCTCCGGTTGGGCGTGCCGTTCACTCGGCGCGAAACTGTCCAGTGGTCAAAAACTCAACTTTAGAGCGAATTGCAGGACGCGCGGATCACCAGCCGCCGTGATCGTGCCGAAAGCAGCAGTTCCGGCAACCGTATTGGGAGCACCGAGAGGGGGCGTATTCGTCAGGTTAAAAGCCTCGGCACGAAAGTCGATCCTGATCGACTCGTGTATGGGAATGGTTTTCAGCAGCGCGAAATCGGCGTCCCGATAAGAGGGACTTCGAACAGGATTCCGCGAGCAAGTGCCGAGAGCAAACTGGCTGCTGTTCACGGTGATTGCACCAGTGTTGAACCATTTAGAGAAAGTGCGCTGATCGCCAGGAAGAGCAGTATTTCCCGAACAGTTTGGACGTTGCGTCCCAAAGCCGGCGTAGCTGAGGTTGTTCGTACCCTGCGTGACCGCGAGCGGAAGGCCGGATTGGATCGTTACGATTCCAGAGACCTGCCAGCCAGAAGCAACTACGCCGCCGAACCCCGATGGATGGAGCGCACGACCCTTGCCGATGGGAAGCTCATAGGTCCAGCTTGCCGCAAAAGCATTCGGGATATCGCCGTTGGAAACGTCTTGTTCGCGCCGCCGATCGTAACTATCGGCAACCGGAAAATTGGCGATTGGGCCGGTGAGGATGGAAGCGTCAAAAACAGACGAGGCGTCGTCAATCAGTTTCGAACGAGTGTAGGAGGCTAGAATCCACAGCCCGCGCGTGAGCCGCTTTTCGATTTTGGCTTGGAGGGCGTGATAGTCCGTGTTGCCAACATTGTTGCGGAACAACGTCACGGTAGTAAAACGCGGAAAAGGTTTCATCAGCTGCGCGGTCGTAATCGTCTTGCCGCCAATCGAGGACCACGCGGGAATTTGCCCAAAGTAAGGATTGGTCACTTTGACGAGAAGCGCGGCTCCCTGTGCCAGGTCCGACACAGGCAACTGATTCAGGTTGGTATCCGGAACTCCGATATGCGTGCCCTTGGAACCGGCGTAAGCGACTTCGAAGTAGAGATTGCGATTGAGTTCGCGCTGAACGGCAAGATTCCACTGTTGCTGATAGCCGGAAGTCTGGGAGCGGTCGACAGAAAAAACGCCCTGGCCGAGCCCCGCGTCGGGAGTCAGAGGAATCGGTTGAACGCTGGGGCCGCCAGAGAGGACAAAGGCGGGCTTGACGTTATCGAGCGTATTCTGAGAAACCGTTTGTAGAAATGGAAATTGAGGAAGCGTGAATGGAGTAGTGATGCCCGCCTGGTCAAACCAGATGAGCCCGTACCCGCTGCGAACGACAGTTTTGGGGGTGAGGAGCCAAGCAAGGCCCACTCGCGGGCCAAAATCGAGTCCATGAAGGCGGCGGCCGGTGTTGGAGAAGCCATCCTTTCCAAGGTACTGCAATTCCTGCGTCTGCAAATTGAAAATGGCGCCCTGGTTGTCGGCTTCGGTTGAGGGAAAATTGAGAGTGTAGCGCAGGCCGGCGCTGAGGGTGAGCGTCGAGGTAATCTTCCAGTCGTCCTCGACGAAGTATTCGTTGGCCCAGGCGCGGGGCCGCAGATTCTTTTGCTGGAGATCGATCTGAAAGCTCTGCACTTGCCCAAGCAAGAAACTGGCGAGCGAGAAACCGGTGTTGGAGACATTGAAGTTGTTGGTGAAGAGATTGGAAAACGTAAATTGGCCAGTTGGCGAAGGGGGCTGCAGAACGTCCAGACGGAAGAAACGGATGTCGGCCCCGAATTTCAGGGAGTGGCGGCCGCGCTGCCACGTCGCGCTGTCGATCCACTCGGTAACATCGGTGCGGAAAAACGAGTCGGTGTTGGGGGGAGGACCGAGCTGCTGATAACCGGCAATGAGGAACGTGGGAAGCTCACTGTTGAAGGCGGCGTTGGAGGGAATTCCAGGAAGACTGAGACTTTGGGAAGGGGGCTGATCGAGCAAGAGAGCAAGGCGAGACACGGCGCGCCGCGTGTATCCGAAGCGGACTTCGTTGGCTAGTGTCGGACGGAACAAATGCACGAAGCTAGCCACGAAGGATTGGCCAAGCGCGTCTTGCGGAGCGAGAACGGTTGAGTTCGTTGTGGAGAGCGCGCCACTACCCTTCGGAAGAAAGGGCACCGGACTATCGAAGTCTTTGAAATAGGAATAGCGAGCGAAGAACTCATTGCTCGTGGAGAATCGATGATCGATCCGGACGTCGAACTGGTCCTGGTTATCGGGCTCGTTAGCGATTTGAGTAAAATTGTTGGCGGTGCCCGAAGCGGTGGGAAGAGGATATTCATCGAGAAGCATTTGCGCCACGGGATCAAAGCGGGTACCCGGACCCGACGAAGGGATCGAGTTGTTCGGGAATGGCTGGCGAGTGAAACCACCGCCGGGAAGAGCAACCGTGGTGGCGGGATCGTAGATGATAGGAGCAGGCTTGCCGCCGATGGGTTCGGTGAAGATGCCTTGCCTCTGGAGAAGGGAAGGCACCGTTGAGGTGCGGATGCGGCCGAGCAGTTGGCGCGTGCCCTGGTAGTCGAGGAAGAAGAAAGTCTTATTGTGCACGATGGGTCCGCCGAAAGTACCTCCGAATTGATTGCGCCGAAAGACCGGCTTCGCCGCCGTTACGGGTGTGAAGAGATTTCGTGCGTTCAGAACCTCATTGCGTAGGAATTCAAATAGCGATCCATGAAATTGGTCGGATCCGGATTTCGTCGTCAGGTTGATCACCCCGCCGCTGAAATAACCAAACTCCGCCGAAGGGGTGTTGGTAGTGACGTTGAATTCTTGGATGCCATCAATGATCGGAAAGTAGGCAACCTGACCCGGCTCCGGTTGCAATACCGAAACCCCATCGTAGAGGTATTCATTCACGCGAGGACGACCACCATTCAAACGAGGAAGTTGGGACGCGGGCGGAAGTGCCACGCCGGTGGACAGGCCGACGAGGCCGACAAAAGTCCGGCCGTTGAGTGGCAGGCCAACTACGGCTTGATTGGGTACGACTTGGGCCAGGGAGGCGGATTCCGTGCGTAGAAGGGGAGCGTCTCCGATGACCGTAATGCTCTCCGAAGATGCCCCAACCACAAGATTGGCGTCGACACGCACGCGCTCGCCGGTCTTGAGCAGAATCCTAGATTGGAGAAACCTCTTGAATCCTGAGGCCGAGACGGACAAATCGTAGAAGCCCGGGCGCAGGTGCCCAAGCAAAAAGACCCCTTCGGATGAGGTTTCCGTCGAGAAGTCCTGACCGGTTTCCTGTTCGTGGAGTGTGACCGTGGCCTTGGCGACGGTGGCGGAGCTGGGGTCATGGACTTCTCCCGTGAGTTCAGCACTCCCGGACTGCGCGACAGCGCAAGGAACCAGCCAGATGGAGAGCAGGGACACCGCGAGTCTTACACCACGGAAATTCATACATCCTCCAATTCGTTGATAGCGGTGAGCAGATAATTCAATACGGTTCGTACCGCCAAGTCAAATCGACTTAATTCGAATAATAGTGATGTGAATTTATGCGAATCATGGCTGTGGCTGGACATGCCAATCAACCAAGCGTATTCTTTGCGGCATGACGCTATCAGCTCGGAATCGTCTGGAAGGCAAAGTTGTCGAAATCCAGTTTGGCGGCGTGATGGCCCACGTGGTCATGCGCGTCGGCAAGAATTTGATTGAGAGCGTAATTACCAAGCGTAGCGCCGATGAAATGAAACTGAAGGTAGGAGACAAAGTTTCTGCGGTGATCAAGTCCACGGAAGTGATGCTGGAAAAAGATTGAGCCAGGCTTCAACGCCCTTACTCGAGAGAAACCTCCGGTGCTTCGCATAATTCGAATTTGTATTCCTGTCCTGATCGCTGCCGTACTCGTGCAGTTTCTTCTTGCGCCGGAAGAGGTATTTGCTCAGAGTTCTTCACCCGCCGCGGAACTCCGAATCACCGGTGCTGTCTCCACCCCTCTTGTCTTGACCGTGGCTGACTTGAAGAAGATGACTCGGAAAACGCTAACCGTCGTGAATCCGCACGACAAAAAGAAAGAAACTTACGAAGGAGTTCTTCTTGAAGACCTCCTCGCTAAGGCCGGCGTTCCCCAGGGTGAGAAGCTTCGTGGAGCCTCGATGGCCACGTACATTCTCGCCGAAGCCGCCGACGGCTATCGAGTGGCATTTTCCTTGGCAGAGCTTGATTCAGGAATTCTCGAATCCGAGGTAATCATCGCAGATACCATGGACGGCTCTCCGCTGTCGCCCCAACAGGGACCGTTCCGGCTGGTAGCACCACATGAGAAACGGCCGGCACGCTGGGTCAGAATGCTCAAATCAATCACCGTTGTGCGTGCAGCGGTCCAGTAGAAATTTTTCTGCCTCACTCTATATCGCTCTGCCAATATTTTGAAACCGAGACCTATTCGTATCTCAGGCAAGCGATGGGATCGAGATTGGCTGCCAGATTTGCCGGATAGTAGCCGAAGAACAGTCCCACCCCGACCGAGATTGTAAACCCGATGGTCACCCACAAATAAGAAAGCGTCGCGGGGATCGAAGGGATAAGTGTTCGTATCGTTGCGGCTACGCCGGCGCCGATCAGGATTCCGATCGTGCCGCCGACCAGCGTAAGCACTACCGCTTCCAGCAGGAATTGCAGACGGACGTCCGCGCGCCGGGCTCCAATAGCTTTACGAACTCCAATTTCCTGGGTGCGCTCGGTCACGGAGATCAGCATGATGTTCATCACTCCGATTCCCCCCACCAGCAGCCCGATTGAACTGATCACCGTCGTCAGAATCACCAGCGCGCCGGTGAGCTGGCCCCACAAATGACTGATGAAGTCCGGGGAGCTCAGCTCGAAATCATTTTCCTTGCCGGCAGGGATGCGGCGCAACCGTCGCATCGCCTGAATGACTTCTCCTTGCGCCGTCTCGACGTTTACATTCTCTGGAACGGTAAACGCCATGATCAGTTCCTTCGCTTCCGGGTACTCTTTCTTGAAGCAGCTCAGCGGTATGATGGCGAAAATGTCCACCCCGGGTCCGACAAACAGCCCTTGGTCGTGTTCGAAGACGCCGATGACTTCGTATATGCTGCCGTTTACGCGCACTGTTTGGCCAAGCGCATCCGTGTTGGGGAAAAGCGATTCGCTGATGGCGGCGCCGAGCACAATGACAGGGCGCGCGTGTTCCTGGTCGAACGCGCTGATAAAGCGGCCGCGCTCGATGGTGAACAGCGGTATCGCATCGATGTACTCCGGTTCGGCGCCGCGCACGATCACCCTTTCGACGCTATTATGCCCGGCGGTGATCAGATTCGAATCGCCGAAGAAAAACCCACGCGTGCCGATGGTGGTCAAAGCTTGCACATCGGGCGCGGCGTCGCGGATAAAGCTCGCGTAGTTGTATTCAAAATACTTCCGCGTTCGAATGTTTTCCGGCCATCGCGAAGGATCTGAGCCCGGCGGAAATCGTGAGACGAAGTAAGTGCGCGAACCGAGAGCTTCCACACGGTCTTGCACAAACTTATTGAGCCCCTGAATGATCGCAGCCATGGAAATCACCGACGAGACGCCAATGACGATTCCCAGCACGGTTAGCGCCGAACGCACCTTGGACGAGCGTAGCGTTTCCATGGCCGCAAGGAAATTTTCTTTGGCTTGCTCCCGCGTCATGATCGCCATTAGTCAGACCTCAACGCCACAACCGGGTCCAGTTGCGATGCGCGCACTGCCGGATAGATTCCAAAAAACAGCCCGACCACCGAACTCAAGATTACTCCGAGAACCGCGACCCACGTTTGCACCGAAGCCGGGAACGGGGTGTAGGTCCGCAAGAGAAGTGCCACCAGGAATCCCATGGAAATTCCCGCGATTCCTCCCGCGATGCACTGCATCACGCTTTCCGCCATGAACTGCTGCAGGATGTCTCTCTGCGTGGCACCCACCGCGCGCCGCACGCCAATCTCCCTTTTCCGCAAACTCACGCTCACCAGCATCACGTTCATGATCACGATTCCGCCGATCACCACGGAAATAGCGCTCACCATGATGAACACGGCAAAAAACGCCGAGCTGATGCTGCGCCACAAGCTCATATAACTTTCCTTCGTGCCAATGAAGAAGTCGGCTTCCATCTTTCCAGTCAGGTGACGGCGCGCCCTCAATACCAGTTGTGCCTGGTCTTGCGCTTTGTCGAAATTCCCCGTACTCGTCTTCACGTTGATGATCAGGCTCGTCGTGTGTTCCCCTTCGATGCGCAGGAACACCGGAAGCGGCGCCATCACAAAATTGTCCTGGTCCTGGCCGAGGACGCTGCCCACCTTTTCCATCACGCCGATCACCATTAACTCATCGTTACCTACGCGAAGAGTTTTTCCGACCGGGTCCATCCCCAAGAACAACTGCCGCACTAGCGTGTCCCCGATTAGGCAGACGGCGGTGTGGTGCTCGGCCTCGGTGGGAGTAAAGTAGCGGCCAAGCTCGACCGTGCGGGTATCGATATCCGCCATGTTCGCCGTTTGACCGGAGAAGCTTACGTCCGGCACCTCTTTGTTGCCGTAGCGGGCCCGGACGGTGGTACTCGCAGTGGCGCCCACCTCTTCGCAGGACGGGCACCCATCGGCTACAGCGCGCATGTCGTCCATCTCAATCTTCTTGAACTTCAGCGCCTTGATAATGATGTTGAAATCGGTCACCGCGAATGGTGTGCGCGCAATCTGAAAGACGTTGGTGCCCAGGTTAGCGATCTTTTGTTCAACATAAAGGTTCGCGCCCTGCACGATGGTCATGACCGTAATCAGCGTGGCCACACCCATAGTCAAGCCGAGCATCGTCAACGACGCTCGCAGCTTGTGTGCGCGTAGGGCGCCCAAGCACAGCGTCAGATTGTCACCGACGGCCAGCATAAGGTGGTTAGAATCTCCCGTTACTTTGCCAAATCCCGCGCGGCCAGGGACTTCGAATTTGCAAGATCACCCAACGGCCACACTTGAAGCCATGCACAAAGCACCCTCTATGAGATTACGATGAAAGGGCTGCGGGAGTTACATCGACTAAAATATGATCCAGGCATTCCATCGTCCAACGATAGCCTGCCCTGAAACTCGGTGTAAGTTAGGTGAGGCGATTCAGGCCATTGAAAGCCGCAGCCTTGTAACACTCCGCAAGAGTGGGGTAATTGAATACCGTGTTGACGAAATACGTGATTTTGCCCTTCAGCAAGAAGACGGCTTGCCCGATATGCAACAGTTCCGCCGCATCCTCTCCGAAAATGTGCACCCCAAGGAGTTCCAGCGTCTCTCGATGGAACAGCAACTTGAGCCGCCCATCGGTGTGACCAGTGATTTGTCCTCGTGCGATCTCCCGGTAGTAGGCAACGCCAACTTCATACGGCACGTCCGCATCCGTAAGTTGCTCTTCGGTCTTCCCAATAAATGAAATCTGAGGAATCGTGTAAATTCCGTAAGGATACCCCGCCGGGTCCGTCTGCACATCCAGGTTGAACGCACGCGCCGCCGCGATGCGGCCCTGCTCCATGGAAACTGACGCCAGGCTTGGGAAGCCTATGACGTCACCCACCGCAAAGATATGCGGCTGCGCTGTGCGGTAATCCGCATCAACTTTGATACGACCACGGTCATCCGCTTCGATCCCTGCTGCCGCCAGCTTCAACGCATCGACGTTGCCCTGTCGTCCGACGGCATACAGCAGTGCGTCACCAATGATGCGCTTCTTGCTCACTAGATTCGCCGCCACTTTTCCGTCCGGCAACTCCTCCACGCTTTCCACTTCTTCTGTCAGGCGCAGCGTAGCCCGCTGGTCGCGCATGTGATAGGTCAGCGCCTCGACCATTTCCACATCCGCAAATTCCAGCAACCGCGGGCGCTTTTCCACAATGATCACGCGCACGCCGAGCGTCGCAAACATGCACGCATATTCCGCGCCGATGACGCCGCCTCCTACAACGATCAGCGTCTTTGGTATCTGTGACATGCTCAGGATTTGATCGCTGTTGATGATGTTCCGCCCGTTGATCGGCACCTTTGCATTCTTGGACGGTTTCGTGCCCGTGGCGATAACTACATTGTCTGCCTCGAGTTCCGCGAATCCGTTGCCGTTCTCCACGCGGACGTGGCGGGCGTCCAGAAAGCTACCGGTCCCGTGAATCACCTCGACGCCGTTGCGCTTCAGTTGATTCTGCGTAACCCCGACTTCACTCTCCACCACGTGCTGGACTCTGAAATTCAGGTCCGCCATGGTCACATTTTCTTTTACGTTGTAATTCGATCCGTAGAAATTCTTGTCGTAGAAGCCCGAAAGATGCAGCACCGCTTCGCGCATCGTTTTGCTGGGGATAGTTCCGGTGTTGACGCACACGCCCCCGATGGACGTCTGTTTTTCGATGACCGCCACTCTTTTTCCAGCTTTTGCGCCTTGAATGGCGGCTCGCTGCCCGCCCGGACCGGAACCAATCACAACCAGATCATACGGCTGCATTCGATGAGTCCTGCGCTGTGGAGTCGGCCTCGGGGGGTGACGGGTCGGCCGCGACGTCTTTCGAAGTATATACGACTCCGGAGCCGCGCAGGGCTGCGGTGCGCTGAGCGTCAACGGCTCCCGCCGCCAATCGCATCAGGTGTTCCTGCACCGAAAATCCGTGTCCATTGCGCACCGCTCGCGGGCGCGAGTAGCAGCCGTCCGATCCGAGCATCCGCGCCTTCCGTGTGTCTGCCAGATAAGCAGCCAGTATTTCCGTGCAGATTCTTTCGCGATGCACTGGATCTTTCACCGGAAACAGAACTTCGACGCGCTCGTAAAGATTGCGCGGCATCCAGTCCGCGCTCCCGAGATAAAGGTCGGGCTTCCCGCCGTTTTCAAAGTAAAAGATCCGGCTGTGCTCCAGGAATCTTCCCACGATGCTACGAACCTTGATCCGGCTGCTCAGCCCTCGCACTCCCGGCACCAGCGTGCACTGCCCGCGCACGATCAGGTCAATCTCCACTCCCGCTTGCGAAGCTCGGTACAGCGCCCGGATGACTGGTGGATCGGCAATCGCGTTGGCCTTCACAATGATTCGCGCATCGCGCCCTCGCCGCGCATGCCGCGACTCTCGTTCAATCAACTCGACGCACGTTTTGGCCATGTCTCGTGGAGCTACCATCAGTGGTTTGTAATGGCTTTGCTCCGCGTAAGCAGTCAGATAGTTGAAAACGTCATGGACTGCCGACGTGATCGCATGGTCTCGCGTCAGCAGGCTTAGATCTGTGTAATACCGCGCCGTGGAAGGATTGTAGTTTCCTGTCCCGAGGTGCGCGTACCGGCGGATCTTTCCGTCTGGATCCTGCCGCACAACGAGCGCCAGCTTCGCGTGCGTCTTCAATCCCACCAGCCCGTGGAATACCTGCACGCCCGCGTCTTCAAAGCTGCGCGCCCAGCGGATGTTTGTGGCTTCATCGAAGCTGGCTTTCAGCTCCACCACCACGGTCACTTCTTTCTTATCCGCCGCTTCGAGCAGCGCTCGCGCCACCGGCGAATTCGAATTCGTGCGATAAAGCGTCTGTTTGATGGAGAGCACTCGCGGATCACGCGCCGCCGCTTCCAGAAAACGCACCACCCCGTCGTAACAATCGTACGGATGGTGCAGCAGCACGTCCTGCCTGCGAATCGCTTCGAACATCGAATCCGCGTCCCGCCCAATCTGCAGGTGGCGCGGCACGAAAGCCGGATATTTCAAGTCCGCGCGAGGAGTTTCTTCCACCAAATGAAAGAGCCGCTGCAGGTTCACTGGCCCGCCAACCCGGAAGACCAGCGATTCGTCCAGCTTAAATGTGGACACCAGCCGGTCGACAATTTCGGGATGCGCGTTGGCCTCGATTTCCAGCCGGACCGCTTCCCCCTTTCGCCGCTGCGTCACCTGCGAGTCCACTGCCTCCATCAGGCTGCGCGTTTCCTCTTCTTCCAGGTACAGGTTGCTGTTGCGCGTGATTCGAAACGACGTGGAAGCCAGAATTTCGTACCCGCGGTAGAGCTTCGCCGCATAGCTGGAAATAATGTCCTGCAGAAAAACATAGCGGATGCCGTCTTCACCGGCAGGCAGTCGCAGCAGCCGCGGCAACGCCCGTGGCACCGTTAAGACTCCGAAGAACGCCTTTCCATTGCCTCCCCGCCTTCGCCGCAGAAGAAAAGCAATACACAGCGCCTTATTGAGTACGCGCGGGAATGGATGCGACGGATCCACCGTCACTGGCGTCAACATCGGTGTGACTCGCCGCTCAAAAAACGTCTTTGTCGCCTGTTCGGCTTTCGAATCCAGCTCACTCATCGCAAGCACGTGGATCGATTCCTTCGCCAGCGCCGGAAGCAACTCTTCATTCCAGCAGCGGTATTGGTCATCGACGAAGACGTGCATCGCGGCCGACACTCTCTCCAGCTCCTGCTCCGCCGTTAACCCGTCCGGACCAGTGTCCCGCGACCCATGCTCGATGTGCTGTAGGAAGCTCGAGACGCGCACCTCCACGAACTCATCCAGATTATTGGCGGTGATGGCGAGAAACTTCACCCGTTCCAGCAGCGGGTTCCCAGTGTCCCGGGCCTCCTCTAGCACGCGCCGGTTAAACTCCAGCCACTGCACATGGCGGTTGAAGTAATAGCGCGGGTCGTCGAGCGCAAGTCGTTTCATAGGCGTGTTTTAGGGAACCCAAGTTGATACCGCAGAAGTGTTACAGGCAGATGAATGTCAGTCTTGAATGTTATGCTCTTGCTGCTCGATTGAGGTGCGACGTGCGACAGAGGAATTTAGAGCTTGCGATCGTGGCAACATTCTTTGCCTTGCTTTGCTCCCAGGAACTTCGCAGTCAGTCGCGCCGTGAGCCAGTATCGAGCCTGGAAGATACCGCATTTGCAGGGTTGGTTAAACCCGGGGAACCCGGCTTCGCTGTCTTGCTTCGGTATGGCGGTAGAAACGGCTACACGCGAGCCGAAGGCGTGCGCGATCTTCGCTCCAGCGCGAAAATCGACTCCCATACGAACTTCCGCCTGGCCTCCTTCACAAAACAATTCACTGCCATGGCCATCATGCTGCTCGTTCATGACGGAAAACTGCGCTATGACGAATCGCTCACTGAAATCTTTCCCGATTTTCCCTCCTATGGGAAAACGATCACTGTTCGTAACCTGCTGAACCACACTTCTGGCTTGCCTGACTATGAAGATTTAATGGACGCCGTTGAAAAGGCCAAGGGCCCCAATTGGTCGCCGGAAAAACAAATTCAGGACCATGAAGTTTTGGAATTACTGAAAAAGGAAAATGCTGGAAAGTTCGCGCCGGGAACCAGTTGGTCCTACAGCAATTCGGGATACGTCGTTCTGGGAATGATCGTCTCGAAAGTTTCGGAAAAACTCTATGCAGACTTCCTGCATGACCGAATCTTTGCGTCGCTGAAAATGAATCGAACTCTCGTTTTTCGGAAGGGGAAAAACCAGGTCACGAATCGCGCCTTTGGCCACTCCAAAGAAAACGGCGCGCTCAAGGAAACAGATCAAAGTTCCACTTCTGCGACCCTCGGCGACGGTGGTATCTATTCGAATCTAGAAGATCTCGCAAAGTGGGACGATGCCCTCCGCAGTCACACTTTACTGAGCGAAAAGGAATTTCAGCCGGCTTTAGTGCCCGTGAAACTCAATGACGGCTCCGAGCCCCATTGGCCTAAAGAAGCCAACGACGACAATCTGCATCCCGGCAAGCCTGTTTCCTACGGCTTCGGCTGGTTTCTTGATCCTTATCGAATCGACACTGGCGAACACCAGCGCATGTGGCACACAGGAAGCACGATGGGGTTTCGCACCGTGATCGAGCGATTCACCGAAGGCGATGGACTCACGGTAATAATTCTCTGCAACCGCACCGACCTAGATCCAGAGAAGCTCGCGCTGAAAATTGCGAGCTACTACCCGCCCCTAAAATAAAGATTATTTCTGCCGAAACGTTCTCAAGATAAGCCGGAGAGTTTGCCCAGGCCTTTCATTTTTGTCCGCGCGGCCATGGCGCCGTATTGCTTCATCATCGTTCGCATTTGGAGGTACTGCTTGAGGACGGAGTTGACGTCCTGCACGGTAGTCCCGCTCCCCTTGGCAATTCGTTTGCGACGCTTCCCGTCAATAACGTTGTGGTCGCGCCGCTCCTGGTTCGTCATGGAGTTGATAATCGCCTCCACGCGCGTCAGTTGTCCCTCGTCTACCTTCGCGTCCCTGGGCAAATTCTGCAGCGGACCCATCTTCGGCAGCATGTCCACGATTTTGTCCAGCGGACCCATCTTGCGAATCTGCTTCAGTTGATCGCGAAAATCCTCCAGCGTGAACTCTTCCTTCCGCAGCTTGCGTTCGAGATCGGCGGCTGCCTTCTTATCAACGGTCTGCTCCACGCGTTCGATGAGCGACATAATGTCGCCCATTCCCAGAACGCGCGAAACGATACGCTCCGGATAGAATCCTTCCAACGCGTCGTATTTTTCACCCAAGCCAACAAACTTTACCGGCGCGCCAGTGACTTTCCCGATCGACAGCGCCGCCCCGCCGCGCGCATCGCCGTCCAGCTTGGTCAAGATCACACCAGTAAGCCCAAGCCGCTTGTGAAATTCGCCAGCTGAGCGCACCGCGTCTTGCCCGATCATCGAATCCGCAATAAACAGCATTTCGCTGGGCTGCAACTCCTGCTTCAGCATGCTCAATTCACTCATCAACTCATCGTCGATATGCAACCGGCCAGCAGTATCCACAAGAATCACGTCGCTAGCGGAAAGCTTGGCTTCCTTGATTGCGCCCTTGACGATCTCCAGCGGCTTGTCCGTTCCAGCCCCAGGCCAAATCGCCGTGCCGACAGCTTTCGCCACCTGCGCCAGCTGTTCCCGCGCCGCAGGACGATATACGTCCGTCGAAACCACAAGTGGCCGGTGCCCATGCTGCGAAAGCCATTTCGCAAGTTTTCCAGTGGTAGTGGTTTTACCCGAACCTTGCAAGCCCACGATCATCCACACCGAAGGCGGCCGCGAAGCAAACAGCGGCTTGGCATGCTTGCCCAGCATCGCCGCAAGCTCGTCGCGCACCACTTTGACGACTTGCTGATCCGGCGAGAGTTGCAGCATCACTTCGCTGCCCAGAGCCTTCGCGCGAATATTCGTCAGCAGCTCATCAGCCACGCCAACATTGACGTCCCCTTCGAGCAGCGCCTCACGAATTTCCGCCAACGCCGTGTTCAGGTGCTCATCGGTGAGCTTGCCCTGCCCGCGCAAGTTCTTGAACGTGCGTTGCAGCTTCTCTGTGAGATTCTCAAACATGGTTCCTACGAACGCCTCATCCTCTGCCCCTCAAGAATAGCAGGGCCGGACGACAGTGGGTATGGGCCGGACGATGTCCGCGGCTCGGTAGGGATGCCGCTTAAACGCAAATTCTCGATAATATCGTCGTCTGTGAATCTCGCCCATACATTGGAGTCTTGAACCATGTTATCAATTCGTCCGGCCACAGCGAATGATGCTCCTCTCCTGCGAGCCCTGATTTGCGAGCTGGCGGAGTACGAACGGGAACGCGATCAAGTGCAAATCACCGAGGCGGACCTGGTCAGGGATGGTTTCGGCCCTCACCCAAAATTCCGCGCCCTGATCGCGGAATGGAACGGGCAGCCCGTTGGATACAGTCTTTTCTTCGGTTTTTACTCCACTTGGGTTGGCCGCCCGGGCTTGTTTCTGGAAGACCTGTTTGTGCGGCAACATTTTCGTGGCAAGGGCATTGGTAAGGCTCTGCTCGCTGCGGTAGCCTGGATCGCACAGCAGGAGAATTGTTACGGCATCCGATGGGAAGTGCTGGACTGGAATCAGCCTGCGATCGATTTCTATAAATCGCTGGGAGCTACATTCCTCAATCAGTGGAAATCGGTGTTGCTAACGGGGCAAGCATTGGAGCGCATGTGTTTAAAGGCGAAAAGCGGATAGCATTCAAGCCGTTCTCGCAATTTGGCGAAGCTGCTGGAGAAGAGCTGCGGCGGGGCAATCTCCCGCCGGAAAACGCCAGTGTCTAGAAGGTGAGCCGGACCCCAACTTGGGCGGCGAAGGGAATCCCGACCGTCGTTCCCGGGCCGAAGAAGTCTCCGAGTGCGCCCGCCTGGAAAAGCAGCTGGTTTCCGCTGGTAACCGCGCGGTTCTGCGTGCACGCGGGCGGATTCAGGCAAACCGAAGTGACGTTGGCAGTGTCGTTCACGGGCGTTGGTATGGCACTAACGTCCGGAATGTAGTTGTTGCCGGGATTGCTGCGATTGAAAAGATTGAAGAATTCCACGAACGGGGAAACGGCGACGCGTTCGTTGATCTTGAACGGACGGGTGACGCGCATATCCATCTGCACGTAGGGCGTCCCACGAAACTGGTCGAGAGAGGATTCCACGCCATTGATGACCGCCCGATTCCCAGTGGCAGGCGTAGTAAGAGTGATGGGCCGCGCGCTTTCCGCCTGAAACAAAAGAGTCACGTCGAAACCGGCGGGCACATGAACCGTGCCAGCCACCACCCCGCGATGGCGCACATCTTCTCCGGAAGGTCCGTAGTCGCCAGGGGCAAAGGGATTCAAGGCATCGCAAACGCCATTGACGTAATCAAAGAGCTCGCCAATCTGGCAGCCCCAGGTTTTCGCGCTCGCAAGAGTGTAGTTGGCGACGAGGCTCAAGCGTTTCGCGGCATTTCCCTGTAAGTGCAGCATCAGGGCCTTGTAACTGGACCGATTGTCGGTGCGAAATACCGAGACATTCGGATAGTCATACCGGCGGTACCCATGCATACCGGTCTCGAGAGTGTAGTCCGCGCTCAACGTCCAGTCGGAATTGAAGGCATGCTGTACCCCTCCCGTCGCGTGCAGCGCATAAGGAGTCGTATAGTTGGGATCAATCAGGGATGGCGGACTGGTGCCATTGGCGAGATTGCCCTGGTTTACGGCCGTGAGCGCCTCGACCCAGCCGTTTTGCGCGAGGTCCGCGTAATACAGACCGACCCCGCCACGAAGGACGGTTTTTCCGGAGTCGTCCAAACTGTACGCCACGCCGAGCCGGGGCGCGAAGGCCTTCCGATAGTCATGCGGAATCCCCGTAATGATGCCGTTGCCAGCGAGAGCGGGGTTGACGTTCTGGTTTTGCCCGGAAGCGATAAACAGTCCGTACGTCGTGTCATAACGCAAGCCATAGTTAATCGTGAGGCGGCGCGTGGCGCGCCAGGAATCTTCGGCGTAAAGGCCAAGGCGCCGAATGCTTTGTGAAAAGCTGCCGTCACTGTCCGGTGTGGCGGAACTTCCCGCGGCGAGATCGGTCGTGAACTGCGCCTGATTGGTGAGATAGAACGATGGATCTTCCGGAAAGGTCACGACCGTCTCGGCGTTGGCCGTGAGCGCGCCGCTTAACACGGGTTCGTGAATGAAGTTCACGCCGAATCGCGCAGCGTGCTTGCCAGCCGCGTGGCTGACATCATGACGGAACTGATATTTCTCCTGATTCCGAAGGACAGGAAAAGCAGTAATGGGCGTAACGAATTGCTGGTCGCCAAACGTCTCTGAACCGGAAATAGTGCTTGTGGTCGTACTGAAAGGAAATGCCAGGGCGAATCCTAGATTGGAGTTTCGTGATTGGGTGAGGTGCAATCCACTGCCACTGAAGAGGAACGAACCGACCCATGACGGGCTGAACGTAAACTGGTTGCTGAGAACCACGTCCAAATAGTTGTTATGTGTGGTTGCGCCTGTCGAGGCAAGCGTGGCCTGCTGGATCAGAGCGTTGTGCGTGGTATACGTGTCGAACGAGCCGCGAAGAAACCAGTTGGACCGCGCGGATTGCGCCCAGTCGAAACGAATCAGCCCGAGGTAGTCACGGAAAGGGATGGGTACGCTGCTCGGGACTGGAATCGAAGTGACCGTCGAAGGCCCATTCGCCGTGTTCACGGTGATTAGGCCTTGCTGAGCAAGCTGCGATAGAGCATTGAATTCCGTCAAGCTGTTTTGGCTGTAGGCGATGCTGGCATTCTCGTGAACGTATTCCAGGGAACCGAACACCCATACCTTATCCCGAATGACGGGACCACCAAGAGTGCCAACGTAATTTTGACGGGAGAATGGTTGCTTGGGATTCGGAGCTGGATTGTCGATTGGAAACCGCGCATTGAGAGAAGCATCGCGCTCGTAGAAGGATTCATCGCCGTGCCAGTCATTGGTGCCGCGCTTGGTGGTGATTACCACGGCAGCGGCGGTCGTGCGGCCGATATCCGCGCTCTCTTGCGCGGTCGCAACGGCAAATTCCTGAATGGCTTCGGGCGAATAGTTCTGAAGAAATCCGCCAATCCAGTCGTCGGAATTGTCTCCGCCGTCCACCGAAAGATCGTTGTTCAGGCCGGAACTGCCCCCGGTGGATACCGCGGTGATGCGGGCCTTTGTCGGATCGGAGGGCTCAAGGGGCTCCGTTCCGGGAGCGAGATAGGCGATGTTCGCAAAGCTGCGTGCAGCCAGCGGAATGGTGTTCAGATCTTGCGACGTGATGATCGTTTGATGCACCGCGCTGGCGGTATCAATCAATTGCGTCGTGATCGAAGAAGCTTGCCCCTGGACGTTGACGGTCTGCTGGACGGCCTGAGGTTTCAACGTCACTCTTATTTCCTGCACCGAACTAATGACCACTTTCACGTCGGCGCTAGCCGCCGCGAAACCAGCAGCACTCACCACGGCTTGGTAAGTCCCCGGCAGCAAGTCGTCCAGCCGGAATTCTCCTTGTGAATCGCTGGAGGCTTCGCGTTGCAATGAAGAATCGGCGGCCTTCACAACGATTTTTGCGCCGGGAACGCCCGCACCGCTGAAGTCCTGCACGATTCCGCGGAGCGATCCTCGCGGATTTTGCGCCAGAACCCTAAATGGCGGCAGACCCAGACAGATGCTCAGCAAAAGAGCAATTCTCAAGGAAAGCAAAGGCTTTCGGTTCGAATAGCTGTTCATAGTGAGAGATAGGCTACGGAATGCCGCGGTCTACTACCACAGGTCGTAGACACGTCAGTCAAAGAGTCCGGAAGAACTCATTAGAGCTTGCGAAACGAATTCTAGTGGAGAAAAAGTTCCAGGAGGCGGTGGACCAGGGAGAGGGTTGCCGGCCAGACGAGGAGAACGCCGGCGCAAATAAACATGCCAACGCCCGAGCCAATTGCGAGAGAACGCGCAGACGATTGCGGTTTCGCTGGAAGCGGCTGGACGCGCAGCAAGCGCTCGACGCGTGCGGAGAGATCGTGATCGTCGGCGCAGAGAGAAGTGTGCAGGAAGGACAAGCGCGGAGCCGTGCCCATTCGAGCTACTCGCAGCAGCGCCGCGGCAAGCGAGAGAGCCCGCTGCGAATCTCCACGCACAGCATCATCGTCGGCGGCCCATTCCGAGAATTTTGTCCAACTGCGCTCGATGGAAGAGAGGCTGCGAATCGCGGGAATAGGAGCTGGCGCCAGAAGAAGAAAGAAACGTTTGAGATTGTCGCGCGAGATGCGATGCGCATTTTCGTGCTGCAACGCCAATTCGAGTTCGTCTCCGGAAAGAGTGCGAAGCACAGCTTTGGAAACGATTAACCGCGGACGAAGGATCCCGCTTAGCGCCAATAGCGGAGCGTCTTTTTCCACGATCACCGCGTTGCAAGAATCACTGCGAAGTAAACTTTCGCGGCCCGTCTTTTCGCAAGAGCGATTGAAGCGTGCTGACAAAGCAAGTGCCCGGGAGAAGCGGGCGAACGAGATTAGCCAGCCGGCGGCTCCCAAAAACGCCAACCCTAAACAAATCCAGCCGATGCGCTCCGAAGTGGCTTGTGGTTCAAGCCACAGGTAGCTCGGCACGCACAAAACGATTACCGCGCCGCTTCCCAGCGCGCACGGAAGCAGGCGCAGAGCAAAAAGAAAACGAGCGGCGGAACGCGCGCGCATCGATTCCGCCTTGCGAATGGCCGCACGCGACGCGAGCGAGATCAGCAAACCGGCCACAGCATTCACGGCGAAAAAAGATGCTAGACAAAGACACAGGAGCCGCAGCAGGTAGGGACCGTTCATGCCGACCCCCTGCGGGAAAGTTCCTTGCGCCTGCTGCGAATTTTTTTCTCTAGCTCGTCGAGGAGCCGCGAGTCGTGCTGGCCCACGGCGTCGAGAAAAGAAGAAAGCAGCAAGTCGCGCGAAACGTGCGGCCCGGCGAGAAAACCGGCGAGAATATTCTCTGCTCGCATACGTTCCCATTCCTGGCGGGAGAAACGCGCAGAATAAAGAAACGCGCGATTGGGCATGTGCCGGTCCAGCAGACCTTTTTTGTACAGACGGTCGAGCGTCGTCATGACCGTGGTATACGCTAGCGATTGATCCAGCTTCTGAACGACGTCGCGCACATTGCTCTCGCCGCGCGACCAGAGAATCTCCATCAGGCGAAACTCCAGGTGGCCGAGGGAGAGCTGCTGGTCAGGCTTGCTCTCGCCGCGCGCGAATCGATTTTTGAGGAACCGAATCATGTAGTGAATAGCACTCCGAGAATACCCTAAGGGATTCTACGCTTTTCGCGCTTCGAGTAGAAATCTCAAAAAATTACTCGGAAGTGGACACGGGCACGCGCGAAAAAAGTTGGCCTTGATTCGTAGCGTGCCCGTCGGTGACCTGTAGAAACAAAGAGGCGGCCAACACCCGCTTTGAATTTGAGACGCGCGGGAGATGCCCCCGGTTACAGGACATCAAAATCCGTGTCGCGACTGCACAACCAGTTCCTCAGCGGCCCTTCGTTCCTCAGGGTGAAGCGGCTTAATACCGCCCCCCTCAAATTAGTCAGATCTTGGGCGCCCAGGCCGAAGCGATTAGCTCCTGCGAGAAGGCTGGGGCTACCTGCTTGAAGCAGGCATAGCGATAAAGGGCCGCGTTGAAGATGCCGCCCACGGCGGACATAAAAACCGAGAGCAACAGGAAATAAAGGATCATCATGGCCAGGCCTATCAGCAGTCCGGTGGCCCCGCCGAGAAAGGCGGCGAGGATCACGAGGCCGACGCCGGGCAGCATCAGGACCAAGGAAACCAGGCTGAGGCTGAAGCCGCCGATGACCTTTTCTCCCCACGTGTCGCGGAAGAGCTTGGAGGAGCGCTTCACGGCTTCGATGGGAGTGAGATCTTCGAAGGCCAGCACCGGCACCACGAAGTAGCACGCCAGAGCCCAAGCGATGCCGACAAACCTCATGATGATGCGGCCAATCAAGCCGAGGCGCTCTTCCAGAGTCCGGAGGATGACGCCGACAGTGGCGGCAACGAGCGCCCACTGGAAAATGGTGAACTTGCGCTCCCAAGCCAGCGCGAGGCCGTCGCGGAACGTCCATGTGCCGCCCATCAAACGGCTATTGGCGACGCCGACGAGCGCGACGTTGAAGAAGACGATCACGAAGTAGTTCACCACGTACAGGGTGAACATGCCGATCATGAACAGCGGCGACTGGTTCGGATGGAATTGTTCGCCGGCTGCCAAGGCAGCGGCTCTGGCCGGAAGCACCAGGAAAGCGCCGCCCGTGGCGATGATGGCCGTGAGAATGAAACACGAGATGGCCGAGAAAACCGGAAAGAGCATCAGTTGTTTGTCGGAACGAAGGATGGCGAAGCTCTGCATAACGAGCTGCCAGCTACGAGAAAATTTACCCATCGAAACCTCCCACGCAGTCGGAAACGACGGAATTGTAACGTGAAAACAGTCTGGCGAAAGGGTGCGCCGACTCCAATAGTACGGAGGATGCACGTCGTCGGGACAGGTAACCCATGCGAACCTCTCTCGGAATCTCGCGCATCCGAACGTCCCAGCAACGGAAAGTCGAGGACTGCTTGTTTGAGGCGTACCCCCGTGTTTTTTGTATGTGTTGCAGATACGAGACTTAGCTTTGATTGGTTGATCTGTAAGTCCTTTGTTTGCAAGGCATTTCATATGTGTTGCAGTCAACATCCGCACCCTTTGATAAGCCAAACTCCAAAGGATGCGGCACCCGGCAGAACAAGAGCGGGGAGGGCAAGCCCACGCCCCTACGACGGCGAAAGAGAGAGGGCACGATGTATCGTGCCCCTACGGGAGCCGTCGGTCAGCGGGGCCCTTCGGCTTCGCTCAGGGTAAACAATTCGCCGTCGCCGCGATTCAGGGCGTCACGTTAGCAGTCCTTCATATCTCTGCAAACTGGACCACCCGACGGCGTGATTTTGAAATTTGACTCCGATGCTATACCGATCGTCCGGCAGCCGCTGACAATAAACCACTTTTCCACAGGCTGCCTCTACATTCAGGGGAGTCACTCGCACCATGTCACCAGGTTGCCAGGCGTGCTTGGAGAATATGCGCGCGCCGTGCGGACTAATGTTGTCGGTGAACGTCCTCTCTTGTCCATCCGTAGCAACAGGGTCACAACGTGCGAGGCGCACGACCACAATGATCGGCAGGCGCCTTTCGATTCTGCCACTGGGCCCATAGTCCAAAGGAATCTCGCCTAGACTGGGTAAACCAGAGGTATGGCGGCGCGCGTATTCGGCTTAAAAACGTTCATCTAAGCGCTCAATCGGGAAGTGTCTAAATTTGGCGCGGCGATGGTTCCTCTGCGTGGTCCGGTGCTGGGTCACATGGGCAGTCGCTTGGGAAACGCCGTCAGCTACCTCACACGATTGGGTAGCATTTATGCTCGCGGGTAACAATCGAGTGAAGACCTTAGTACTCCCTTGTAGATTGCTGAGGCTAATCCATATAAAAACATTCGATCGCTGTCGAATCTCGTGGTTTGTTTTCCGACCGCAATCACCCGAGAGGCAAACGCGCCGCGGCAAGACTCTCTGAGGCGGTTGCAGTTCAATCTTTCGCTTCGGACGATGGATCCAGCGCCCCTCGTAGCAAAATGACGATGGGTTTTCCACTGAGACCACAGAAGGAAATCTCCAAATCGCCGGAATTTTCGACTTCACCGCGAAACTCGCCAAACTGATTTGTCACGCTGTTGACAACATGTTCGCGGCCATCCGAGAGCTTGACCTGCACGTCGCGGCCAACCATCTCCGGATGGCTGATGTCCACCAACTGTCCGGTGATGACGAGGCAATTCCGCTCCGGCTGCAATTCGATTTGCAGATCGACCTGATAGGGCTCGATCCGGTAAAGCAACTGTCTAGTGCGCCCGGGAGCCGAGCGTGTTCCTGCCAGGACCGGCTGCGAAAAGCTGTCGTACCGTAACTGGGGCAGAAAGCAGGATTCCTGCCGCTTGACCGCCAAGCCAGTCATTGCGAACGCTGCCTTGACCACGCAAACGTTTTCCGCAGCGGGCTGGTAACTGGCCTCGATCGCCGTTGCATTGGCTACTCTCCGCAATAGCGCTACTGTCTCCACGTTATGTTTGCGACGTGCTCCCCGGTGCTTCTGCATCGGAATTCGTCGATCGTCACAACTTACGTGGTTCGCAAAATCACTCCATTGTACAGCCCTAAAATCCTTCATCTCCGTTCCCCCATTTATCTTTCGCTCTGTCCCTTTCCGCTCCTAGCGGATGGTCAATTCAGCGTTACCTATGGAAAAAGGAGAGTCCAGGCGAGGAGAAATATAGATCAGCCATAGTTGACCCTAGGGCTTCCTCAGGTGAATACCGCAATGACACCGAGATGCCCCTCCTATAACGTCCCGATACAGGTAAAGCCGCGAATCGGCATTTCCTTTTTCTTTCCCCGCGCAAGTAACGGAGAGTTCATGTCCAACCGCGCTCTTTACGTCGATGGGGAATACCTCGCTAAAAATCCCGGCTGGCATATTGAAGAGTCGGCTTGGAAGGCGCAGCAGGTTCTTCGCGCGCTGCGCCAGAATGACATCGCACCCAAGACAATCTGCGATGTGGGGTGCGGAGTCGGAGAGGTGCTTAAGCAACTTCAGGCTAGCCTAGACAGCGAATGCCGCTTCTGGGGTTGCGACGTCTCTCCGCAGGCCATCTATCTTGCACAGGCTAGAGCCAGCGAGACAATTCGTTTTGAGCTTACCGCCTTCGAACAGGAGACGGATCGGTTTTTTGATTTGATTCTGGCTTTGGACGTGATCGAGCACCTCCCGGACTACTTCAGCTTCTTGCAACGGTTGAAGGCAAGGAGCCGCTTCAAGATATTTCACATTCCTCTGGACCTTTCCGTGCAAACGGTATTCCGCAAGAATGCGCTCCTTAAACGGCGTGACATGTACGAGCACATTCACTATTTCACGAAAGAAACGGCCTTGAGAACCCTGAGAGATTGCGGTTATGAAGTGGTGGATTATTTCTACACGCCGCGTTCAATCGATTTTGCTACGACGCCCGGCCAAATTCTTTTGAAACTGCCGCGAAGGCTGTTGTTTGCCGCCGACAAAGATTTTGCTGCTCGCCTCTTGGGAGGGTTCAGCCTCCTGGTTCTCGCTCGATAGTTAAGAAATCCCCGGGATGACCACGAAGTGTGTAGACGGAAAAGGGGCAGGCAAGAATTTTATGGGTCAACGAAGATGCGCGTCGAACCAGGCAACGGTGCGGCGGATGCGATCCCTTTGGTGGTCGGGTTTGACGAAGTGGTGGCCTTCGTGTTCGTAGACGACGAGCTGGGTTTCAACGCCTAGCGTTTTGAGGGCGTGCCAGAATTCGTAGGATTGCGGGGTGGGACATTCGCCGTCGCTGTCGCCGACGATGACGAGCGTGGGCGTCTTCACATTTTTGATGAAGGTGATGGGGGAGCTCTTGGCGTAGACCTCGGGATCGTCATAGGCGGACTTGCCGAAGAACGGGATCATCCACTGGTCAATTTTGTTTTCGCCGTAATAGCTGAGCAAATTGGCGATGCCGGCGCCGGCCATGGCGGCTTTGAAGCGGTTGGTTTGCGTGACGCCCCACATGGTCATGAAGCCGCCATAGCTCCAGCCGGTGAGGCCGAGGCGGTTGGGGTCGATGCGGGCAGTGCGCAAAACTTCGTCGAGGCCGGCGAGGACATCGCGAAAGTCGCCGTAGCCGAAATCGCGGACGTTGGCACGGGTGAAGGCTTCGCCCTGGCCGAAGCTGCCGCGCGGATTGGGTTGAAACACAAAATAGCCGGAGCCTGCGAGAGCGAAAGCGAAGTCTCCCGGACGGGGCCACTCGGACTGGACGGCGGCACCCGGGCCTCCGTGAACTTCGACAATCATGGGATATTTTTTTGCGGGATCGAAATCGCGCGGGTAGATGAGCCAGCCCTGGACGTCGAAGCCGTCGTTTTTCCAGTGGATGCTCTTGGCGTCGCCCCAGGCAGGTTTCACGGCCGTGTTGCGCTGCGTGACTTGGCGCCAGTAACCAATGGGGCCGGCCCAGATTTCCGGAGGATCGCTGAAAGAGCTGCGGATGACGGCGGAAGTTTTACCGTCGCTGGATACGGAGATGTTGGTTCCCCAGAGACCGGAGGAGACTTGTTCCTGGCCGCGCCAGAGAACATCAATGCGGGCGGTGGCGGGATCGAGGGTGGCGACGGCGGCCTCGGCTTCGATCGTTTCACCGAAGACAATTTTTCCATCGGGTGCCCAAACGAGTGAGTTGGCGGTAGCTTTCATGTCGGGAGTGAGGTTTGTCGGCTCGCCGCCAAATGCGGCGATGGCGTAAATGTCGCCGCCGACGGAGGGTTCGTCGCTCATAAGGCCGGCAATGAAAGCGATTTTTTTGCCGTCGGGCGACCACGCGGGATTGGCGATTTGCAGAGGCGGCTTGTAAATGGGCTTCATCAAGCCGAGAGGGCCGGCGTCGAGCGTGTAGAGCTGCGCGATGTACCAGTTGTTGTCGCCATTGCCGTGCGCGGCGACGATGGCGAAGCGTGCGCTGTCGGGAGACCAGTCGTATTCGTAGACGTACATGTCGGCGGGAGAAATTTGGCGGAAGTCACCGGTGGGGACGTCGACGAGGGCGAGGCGCTGCTCGAAGAAAGCGTCTTTGATCTCGCCGGTTTCGGGAGTTTCGGCGACGAGCGGTCCGGCGGCGCGAGTGGCGTTTTCGGTGTAGAGGACAGCGATCGTTTTTCCATCCGGAGACCACTGAGGAGTAGCGAGCAGACCTTTCACATTGGTGAGCTTTTTGGCTGTACCGCCAAGCTCAGAAACGTAAAGCTGAAGTTGACCCGGCTTTTCAGCATCTGAAAGGAAAGCAATTCGTTGGCTGTCCGGTGACCAGGCCACGGAGCCTTCGGCATGTGACACGAATTCGACCGAACGATGTACATCGCCGAGAATGCGACGCCCCGCGCCTACTGCAATTGTTTTTTGATCGCCGACTACTTGGATGAAAATTCTCGAATTGCCATCGGGCGCGCCGTCTTTGCCGACCAGAGTTTCGACCCAGGCGATTTTCTTTCCGTCGGGGGAGATGGCAGCCTGCTCGAACCTGTGCGCGGCGTAGAGAGCGTCGATGACGGTGTCGAGGGGCGATGTTGGTTTCGGGACTTCCTTTGCGTGGGCACGGACGGGCGGCTTCGTGCTTGGCTTTTGTTGGGCGAAGAGATAGTCCAAACCATAAGCAGAAAATGTGATAACACCGGCTACGAACAATCTCGAAAAACGCATGGCTATCAACCCTTTCGATGCAAATGGACGCCGCGCAAAGATAGACTGACTTGTGCGACGCCGCAAGCCTCCTTCGGCGAATAGCATTGTGATGGCCGGGCACAGGGCGTAGAATCCGCGCAATCCGCTCTGTGGAGGAAATGATGGTCGATCGCCGTGGATTTTTGTCGTCGTTTGCCGGCGCCGCTGGCGCGCTTGGACTTTCCCCCAAATGGCACGAGCTGCTAGAGCAGGAGCCGCCGAAGCTGCCGGACAACGGCCTCTACAGTTCGAACGAAGAAGCGTATTGGACGGAAATGCGCAAACAATTTCTGATCCCTGCGGACGAGGTTTACTTGAACAATGGGACGGTGGGATCGTCACCCCTGCCTGTGCTGCGCGCGGTTTTTGACGGCTACAACGAAACGGAGAAGATGGCCCAGAGCGATCCGGAAGACTATCCGATCTGGGGATATAGCTCGTGGAACGAGTTTCGCGACCCGCTTGCGGAGTTCATTGGCTGCACGCGAGATGAGCTGGCGCTGGTGCGCAATGCGACGGAGGCGAACAGCTACATCGCGAATGGGCTCGATATGAAGCCGGGCGACGAAGTGTTGATGACGGACCAAGAACATCCAGGAGGCGAGCAGCCGTGGAATTTACGCGCGAAGCGATACGGGATCGTGGTGAAGAAGGTGACTCTGCCGAAGCCCGTTCCGAATGCGGCGGCGGTGCTCAATCTTTTTAGTGACGCGATTACGCCGCGGACGCGCGTGATGTTTTTCAGCCACATTTCGACGGTGACGGGCGTGGTGTTGCCGGCCAAGGAACTAAGCGCCCTGGCGCGGACAAAGGGCATTCTTTCGGCGGTGGATGGCGCGCACGTGGTTGGAATGATGCGGCTGAACCTGCACGATCTGGGCTGCGACATGTACACCTCCAGCCCGCACAAATGGCTGCAAGCGCCGAAAGGCAGCGGGTTGCTTTATGTGCGCGATGAAGTGATCGACCGGCTGTGGAACACGATTGTTACGGCAGGGTGGGATGAGCCGAAGCTGCGAGCGGAACGGTTTCAGCGCATCGGCAGTTCGAATGTGCCGGCGCTGTGGGGCTTGCGCGCGGCACTGCAACTGGCGAATCAAATCGGGCTGGATCGGATCGAGCGGCGGCACCGGCAGATGGCGGACTACATTTTGAAGGAAATGGTGCAACGCGGGGCGGAGTCCTGGACTTCGCCGGATCCCGCGCTACGCTGCGCGATTGCCGCGGTTAATGTGCCGCCGCATCAGATCACGGAACTGGAAAACTGGATGTGGAAGAACAAAAAGATCCGTATCCGCGGCGGCGCGCCTTCGAAAATCCGCCTTTCGACGCCGTATTACTTACTGCGTAAAGATGTGGACCGCTATTTAGCGGCCTTTGAAGAGTATAAGAAAGGGAAAGCCGCGGCATGAAATCCACCGCAAGACAAAATCTATCCGATAAGATGTAGGTTAGTCCCTTCTTCCAGAAGTTGCAGTCACAGCCATGGGTCCGCTTTCTGACGGGGGTCAGAAGAAAGCATGCCGGCCTCTCGCAAGATTCTTGTCGCCGCAGCAGTGGCATTAGCCGGTCACCTCGTTGCCATAGGCGTTCATTCCGTAATAGTCGGCAGCATCATTGAATTCGTACTTCTTGTCCTGGCAGTGGTTGCTTGCCTGGAGGCAGCCGGCCGGGCTTCCGGTTTTGCGCGGCGTTTCTGGCGGCTGATGGCGATCGGGTTTGGCATCTACGCCGCAGGACAGGTACTTGCGACGTATTACGACAGCGTGCTTCACGCGTCGCTTGTGGAGTGGTGGCCAAGCGACGTTCTGTTTTTGTATCACGTCGCTCCGATGGTGCTGGCGCTGTTCCTAGCCGACGATAGCGCGGAGTCCCGGGTGTATCGCTGGCAGAGGTGGCTGGACTTCCTGCAAATCGGGATCGTTTCTATCTCGGCCTATACGTTCTTTCTGTACTTGCCATTGAGTTCGCAGCGGCCGCCGGAAGACATCAATGCCCTGTATTGGTGGGTATTTACCTGGCGCAATTTCATCGTGGCATTGGCGTTTGTCTTGAGGGCGGTGTTGACGAAGTCCCGGCTAGTGAAATCGCTGTTCGGACGAGTGGCGGTTTTTCTGGTGCTTTTCGGGATTTGCGACTCCGTCTTCGTTTATGGCCAGACATGGCAAGGGTTGAAGTTTGGCACATGGTACGAACTGCTCTGGACAGTGCCACGAGTCCTGATGGTGTGGCTGGCGACAAGTTGGGTCGCGCCAAAAGAAGCGGAACCTGCGCTGAAAGAGAGCTCAGCGGAGTCCTTGCTGCTGGCACAATTTGCGCATATCGCGTTTCCGCTCTTGGTATTGGCCATGGCTACTTCGGCGATCGGTCAGCAACTGAAGCTAGCGGTGGTAGCGGTTCTCGCGTCGTTCGGTTGTTCCAGCGTGCGTTTGCTGCTGAGCCAGCGTGCACAGAGCGAATTGCTGGCGCAACAGAAAAATGCAGCGGAGACTATTCGAGCGGCCGAAGTTAAATTTCGCGGGCTGCTGGAGTCCGCCCCTGACCCGATGGTGGTGGTCAATCGAGAGGGCCGCATTGTGCTTGTCAATGCTCAGACGGAACTCTCGTTTGGTTATCCTCGTGAGCGGTTGTTAGGTCAACCGGTCGAGACCCTGGTGCCGGAGAGATTCCGACAGAGGCATGAGGGACACCGCGGCGGGTTCTTCCAGGAGCCGCGCGCGAGGTCCATGGGCGAGGGGCTGGAACTGTACGGCCTGCGCAAGAATGGCTCGGAATTCCCCGTGGAAATCAGCCTTAGCCTGTTGGAAACGGAGGAAGGGTTGTGGGTGTCGGCAGCGATCCGCGATCTAACGGAGCGTCGCAAGCTGGAACAGCAGTTCCGGCAGGCGCAAAAAATGGAGTCGATCGGAACGCTGGCCGGCGGAATCGCACACGATTTTAATAATCTTCTGACCGTTATCTTGAGCTACAGCAGCTACCTTGCGGAAGAGCTTCCGAGCGTCTCGAAGTTTCACCGCGCGGCCGAGCAAGTGCACCTGGCCGCGGAGCGCGGCGCCGCGTTGACCCGCCAAATGCTGGCGTTCAGCCGTCGGCAGGTGTTTCAGATGCGGGTTCTGAACGTGAACGACATCATCGGAAATCTGCTCAAGATGCTGCAACGAATCATTGGAGAGCACATCGAGATAAAAACGGTGCTGGCGGAGAATCTGGCTGCGGTGAAGTCTGATCCCTCGCAGCTCGAACAAGTGCTGATGAATCTGTGTGTCAACGCGCGTGACGCCATGCCGGAGGGCGGGAAGCTCACGCTGGAAACGCAGAACGTCGAGTTGGATCAAAATTTTGTTCGCATGCACGTCGGATCCACGGCCGGGCCACACGTTTTGCTAACCGTCACAGATACGGGCATGGGTATGGACATCCCGACGCAGGCACGTATTTTCGAGCCTTTTTTTACTACAAAAGGGGCCGGCCACGGTACTGGTTTGGGGCTGGCAATGGTGTATGGGGTCGTGAAACAAAGCGGGGGATACATCGCGGTTTCCAGCGCAAAGGGGAAAGGCACCATCTTTAGAATCTACTTGCCGCAAGTGCAGGAGCCTGCCGAGAGCCCGGTCACCAAGAAGTCAGGGCCGGCGGTCAAACAAGGATTCGAAACGATTTTATTGGTCGAGGATGATGCCGCGGTACGCGAACTTGTTCGTGCAATGTTGGCGGCGCGAGGCTACTCGGTACTGGCGCCTCAGCATCCGCTGGAAGTGGAAACCCTCTGTGAAGGGCATAACGGCCGCATCCATCTGTTGCTGACGGACCTGATTCTTCCCGGAGCGAGCGGCCGCGATATCGCCAAGCGCGTCTGCTCATTGCGCCCGGAAGTGAAGGTGCTTTTCATGTCGGGCTACACCGACGATGCCATCATCCAGCGTCATGGCATCGATCCTTCCTTTGCATTCCTGGCGAAGCCTTTCTCGTCTACAACTCTCGCGACCAAAGTCCGGGAAGTTTTAGACGCGGACGGATTTCGTTTGCCGTAGTCAGGCTAGCCCCGAGCCAATCGTGCCAATCAACTCCGAACGGTATGCCTCATTTCTTGACCCTGTGCGCAAGGGTCGAATACACTACTAAATTCGGGAACAGCCACCGAAGCGACTAGAGTGCTGTTCCGCCGCTGCGAGTGAAAGAGAGAGTCTCGCAGCCGCGTATTACTTATCGTGTGCAATAGCACAGGTAACAAAGGGGGATTGTTTTGCCAAAGCGCACATTTCAACCGCGCAAACGCCGCCGCGCCAAGACGCACGGCTTTCGCTCACGCATGAAGACCAAGGGTGGCCGCAAAGTGCTTGCCGCGCGCCGCAAGAAGGGGCGTCATCAGCTTACCCCCGAATAGTTCGGGGAATCCTTTGCCCGCTGCCGGCGCGGGCGCGCAAGGGAAACTGCATCCGCGTGAGGCGCGGCCCGCCAAGGCGGGCAAACCCACTAAAGTGGGCAAGCTGGTGCGACGCGGAGAATTTGATGCTGTCTATCGCGCCGGAAAGCGCCGTTCGAGTTCCCACTTCACTGTTTTTTTCCGCGCCAACGAACTGCCGCAAAGCCGATTCGGCTTCAGCATCAAGAAAGCCCTGGGCGGCGCGGTAGTGCGCAATCGTATCCGGCGGCGCCTGCGCGAGATCGTACGCTGCCACCGGCTGGAGATACCCGCAGGATGGGACATTGTCATACACCCGAAGAGTCCGGTGGCGCGAGCGGAGTTTGCGGCGCTGACGGCGGAGCTGTTGCGGCTGCTGAAGAGCGCGTAATCAATTCGCGCGCAGAGGCACCGCCAGCTTCACCGGCTTCATACCTCGGTTGCGCGCAAACTGGCGGAGCGAGCCCCGCCCCTACGAAAATCGGCGATACGCCTGTCGGAGAGAGAACTATCCCCTTGCGGGCGGCACTGCTGACGCTGCGATTTTACAAAGCTTATCTTTCGATTCTGTTCGCGGGGAGCTGCCGATTTGAGCCTACGTGTTCGCAGTACGCCTACCAAGCGATTGAGCGTTTTGGCGTGGCGCGCGGGATTTGGCTGGGACTGAAGCGGCTGCTTCGCTGCCATCCGCTCTCGCGCAAATTTGGTTACGATCCGGTTCCGGAGAAATGGGAAGAAATGCCAACGAGTTCAACTGCGGGGAAAGTTCTGAAGACTGAGGCGCACTGGTGAGCGCTCCTCTGCAAAAAGACAAGTTCACACCAGAGCTGCGGATTCTCGTGGCTTCGCTGCTTTCCTTTGGTGTAATTATTCTCTGGGCGAAATATTTCGGCCCCAAGCCGCCGGTGCAACCGTCGCAAGCCAATCGCCCGGGAGTGACAGCTCCCGCCACGCCCGGTCCAGCAACGCCTTCGACGACGAGTCAAACGCAATCTACCGCGGCCCCGGCAACGATCGCCCCGGCATCCGCGCAGAGTATCGCGGTGAAGAGCGATTCGCAGGAACGCACCATCGTTGTGGAAAATACTCTGTACCGCGTGGAGATCTCGAACCGAGGTGGAGTAGTCAAGAGCTGGCAATTGAAGAATTACAAAGACGATTCGAAGCCGCAGCGGGTACTCGACGTCGTGCACCCGGATGCCTCGCAGCAAACCGGCGGCTGGCCCTTTTCCGTTATTCTCGACGATGTCCAGTTACAGAATGCGGCGAACTTGGGACTTTTTCATGTTTCCTCCGACGGACTCAACTTGCACGCACCGGCCGATGTTGCACTGGCATGGAGCGATGGCCACCTGGAGGTCACCAAGCACTTCAAATTTGATCACACCTACGTAGTCCGCGTGGAAACCTCCGTCAAGCTCAACGGCAATCCCATTAAAGCGGGACTCGGCTGGCTAGGCGGCTTCGGCGATTTGACGGTGACGAATCCCGCTCCCGTGGAAACAGTCTCGACGTTCTACAGCGAAAACGGCAAAGTCTCGACCTTCCTTTACAAGAAGCTGGACGATCTGGAGAAGTGGGGCCCTGGCCTTTGGCAAGGCGGTAAAGGCTTCGTTGGCATTGAAGACCGTTACTTCACGGCGACATTTCTTCCAGCTAGCGGTGCCACAGGAGGCCCGCTGGAGACGCGCTACTGGAAGGCCTGGCGGACCGTAAAAGTGAATGGTCAAGACACGGCAGAGGCGGTTCCCCAAGTGGCCGTCGCGACTTCGACTCAGCCACTGGATGCGCGAGTCTACGTCGGTCCAAAAGATTACGACGACTTGAAGAAGATGAACCCGCCGCTGCACGGGTTGATCAATTTCGGTTGGCTGGAATTCATCGCAGAGCCTCTTTTCCACGGCTTAAAGTGGCTGCATGGCTACATTCCCAACTGGGGCTGGGCCATCGTGGTCCTGACTCTCGTCATCAACATGCTGCTCTTCCCGCTGCGCATTTCGAGCTACAAGACGACCTTGAAAATGCAGCGCGTGGCGCCGGAAATCAAAGCCATCCAGGAAAAGTACAAGAAATATTCGATGCGTGATCCGCGCAAAGCGGAAATGAACAAGGAAGTGATGGCCATCTACAGCCGGGAGGGCATCAATCCCGTCGGCGGCTGCTTCCAGATGTTTCTACAAATGCCCGTGTGGATTGGGCTGAACACGGCGCTGCGCTATTCCATCGAAATGCGCCAGGCGACCTGGTTGTGGATTGTGGACCTTTCGTCGAAAGATCCTTTCTACATACTTCCGGTGTTCATGGGCGTTTCCATGTATCTCGTATCGAAGATGACACCGATGACAGCTACGGATCCGCAGCAGCAGGCCATGATGAAGATCATGCCCATCACGATGGCGGGCATCTTCATGATTTCGCCCATCTCAAGCGGGTTGGCAGTGTATATTCTCACCAGCAGCGTGGTCGGTATCGCGCAACAGTGGTATCTGAACCGGACGCATCCTGTGCCCGCACCAGTAAAGCCTGTGCGCGGGAAGAAGTCTTAGGAACCATTCCAGAAAGACTGAGGCAGTTTGCAGGATGTGAATCCCGATGGCTCAAGAACTCATTCACGAGGGGAAGTTGGACCGGCAAGCGGCGGCGGAAGCCCTGCGCGTTTTCTTGGAGAATATGGTGCGCGTTTCCGGCTTGGAGTTGAAGGTGAACGTGCGTGCCGTGCTTGTTGAAAATGCCGTCGCTGGGAATGATGCGGAAGTTCTGGCCGATCTGGATGGCAAAGATAAGGAGATTCTCCTGGCGCACAGCGCAGAAGTCTTGAAAGCATTCGAGCACTTGGCGTTTCGGGCGTTGCGGCTGGAACCGGCCTACCACGAAAAGATTCACATCGATTGCGGCGGCTATCGGGCGTTGCGTTTCGAAGAGTTGCGCATGACAGCGCGGGTGGCCGCCGAGCGAGTGCAGACTTCTCACCAGCCGTTTCGGCTCAATCCCATGTCTTCACGCGAGCGCCGCATCGTGCATCTCGCGTTGAAGGATATGAATGGAATCCGCACGGAAAGCGTCGGCGTGGGCGAAGAACGTCAGGTCGTCATCCATCCAGCAGAAAGCAAACCTTCCCGCTAGATCCGCCCTCCCGTAGCGGCGGCATCCTTGCCGGCTAATTGCTGCGAAGACAGCAGCCAAGAATTTCTGTCCTACCTCGTAACCCAGCCTTTTGAAATAATGCTTCCGTCAGGACTGAACCGCACTCGATAAGTAAAAGACGCTGGGCGGTCGCGGCGCACTTGGGCAAATCGGAGGTCGGAGACTTCCACGATCGCTACGTCGCCCTCCTTGTGGAAACGTGTCACTGGGAAACGCGAAAACCACAAAACTTTTTGCACTTCTGGGAGACGCTTGGCGACTTCGATAAACGAGTTGGGTGGCGCATCGGGGTAGTAGTGATGCTCGCGCGTGAGCAAATCCGTGTCGTTTGCCGGTTTGTCGCTCAAATCCATACGCAGTTCGTAGACGCCGCGCTGCGTTCGAACCAAGCCATCCCAGTGCCACAGCGATGGAGGAAGCGGCAACGCGCCGATCGATTCCACCTGCAAATGATCCAGTTCAGCGAATTTCTGAATGCGCGCAAGAGCGACATGGTGTGCGTAGACCGTGCATGCCACGTAGGTCAAGGCCGCGGCAAAGCCCGCGCGGTTCCAATTGTCGTGCCGGATTTTCACGCCCCAACCGAAGTGCGTAGGAAGTAAAAAGATGGCGGCAAAAACGACCACTGCGGTTAAAACGACTCGATCAGAAATCGGCGCGCCGACAATGGCACCAATTCTGGCGATCAGGAATGGCATCGGCATGAACACAAGCCACATTCCAATCGCGCGGCGCTTCATTTTTTCGGGATTGGCATATACCCAGGCAAGCAATTGCGGAACGAGGAGAATTGCTGTTAGCGTGAAATCCACAATAAAGATGAGGTCCCACGCGGGGCGCGACCATTCGAGCGGCGACCAGATCATCGTGCCGAACGTGGTGACCAAATCGAGCAAAATGTGGCTGAGAATGCCGACAGTATAAATTCCGCTTAACGCCGCGAACGAGGGCGCTTCCCATTTTCGCCAACCTGCGAAGGCGCGTGTGATCCCTGCCAGGAGCAGGGACCATAGAGGCAGCATCAGCAACGAGTGGGTGATGCTGCGATGCCAGGTAATCATCAACAATTTGTCGCTCGAAAATATGTCGCGGATCACATCAGAATCCGAAAAAATCGCGCCCAACATAAGCGACCACGTAATGATGCGTCCGCGGTTCATCGGGTGCGACGCAAACATGTCCTCGCCGCGGAAGACCGCCTTGCCAATCAGAGCACCCGCTATCCCGTGTGTGATCGTGTCCATCGTTTGAGTTTATCCGATGTGCTCAGGACGCGGCATTTTAGCGGACGAGAAGTAGTGGATTGGTTTTGGTGAGGACTCTTCCGATGCGGCGGGCGGACACGCCGTGGCGAGCGAGAATGGAGGCGGCCAGTTCTGCCGATTCGGGCGCGATGGCGATCAGCAGGCCGCCGGATGTTTGGGGATCGAAGAGTAGGTCACGGTTTTCCTGGGGAACCCCGTCGGCAAAACTGACGCAATCGCCAATGAAATCGCGGTTATTCTTAAGGCCGCCTGGAATGAATCCTTCGCGTGCGGCTTCATCGGCACCAGGAAGGTATGCAATGGCGGAAAAATCGATCTCGAGGGATACGGGTTCGATTCCTCGTTCGGGATTGCCGAGCGCCATTTCCCGCGCGTGGCCTAACAAGCCGAATCCTGTAACGTCGGTCACCGCGTGAATGGGAGACGCAGTTTCTGCCTTTTCTTGAAGTTCCAGCAATGCTTCACAACCCGCGCGGTTCAGCTCTGACATGGAAGCGATAGCCGCTTGCAGAGAAGCCGATGTGGCGCGGTCCTTCTTTAAGGCCGTCGAAAGCACGCCCGTGCCAATTGCTTTGGTCAGCAGCAAAACGTCGCCGGTGCGCGCGCCGACATTTCTCCAAACTCGCTGCGGATGGATGATCCCTGTAACGGCGTAACCGAATTGAATGTCGTCGTTGCGAATCGAGTGGCCGCCAATGACGCTGCATTTCGCTTCGGCCATTTTGGAAAGGCCGCCGCGAATAATCTGCTCGAGAATTTCAGGATCGCCTTTATCGGGAAAGCCCACGATGGAGAGCGCGGAAACGGGCTTGCCGCCCATGGCGTACACATCGCTCAGCGAGTTCGCTGCCGCGATTTGTCCGAAGGTGAACGGGTCATCGACAATTGGCGTAAAGAAATCGACCGTCTGGACCATCGCCATTTCCGGACTGAGCAGATACACCCCGGCGTCATCGTTGGTATCGAAACCAACGAGCACGTTCGGATCAGTTGGCCGCGGCAAACGGCGCAAAACGGAATCCAGCAACCCTGGACTCAGCTTCGCCGCTCAACCCGCTGCCTTGACCATGGCCGTCAGTTTCACGGTTGGAGTCAAGCCGCACCTCGCTATATCGCGGTTCGATTATAACGATGTGCCGCTGTTCGTGCTTGCGCACTTCGGAACTTTGGTTACTTGCGCGCAGAATGGGAAAGTGTTCTGATTCGCGGATGCCCTGGGACTTCTGGGTGATCTTCCTTGTGCTCGGCGCCCTATTTCCGTGGCGCGGACGAGAGCGCATGAAGAAATTGCTGGCCATGCCGGAGGTCAGCTCCATGGAACGGCTGGCACTCTATGCTTCGACGATTGCGTTTCAATGGTTTGCCGTGGCAGTCGTGGCCTGGCGTGCCTGGGCGCACGGATTCACCGCATCCCAGCTCGGCTTGATTGTTCATGATAGGAGTCGGATTTTTGTTGCTTCGGTTGTCGGCGCCGTGACGATCGCAGCCCTTCAATGGTTGAACCTTCGCCGTGTCGGGAGAATCCCTGTCGAGTCGAGGGGCTCCCTCCAAGCCATCGCGGAACGCATCTTGCCGAAGTCGACGGTGGAGTTACTTCCCTATCTCGCGCTCGCGATTACTGCAGGGCTTTGCGAGGAGTTTCTTTACCGCGGATTCGCCATGGCCGCTCTCACACGTGTAGGATTGCAGGGATGGGCGGTGGTGCTCATTTCCTCGGTGTTGTTTGGACTTGCGCACAGCTACCAGGGGCGCGGCGGGGTGGTGATGACGCTGATCATCGGTACTATTTTGGGATCAAGCCGAATTGCCTACGATTGCCTAGTTCCGGCGATTTTCTGGCATAGCGCCGTGGACGTGGTCGCTGGCACTGCGGGACCGCGGTATTTGACTCGTAGACCGCCCGCCGACAAGGGAGAGGAGCACCTGAATCCGGTTAATTCGTAATTTACTATTATGACAACAAGCAGCCCAGCTCCGCCGTCATTGGCCATCATTCGACGTGCGCTCGGAGAATTTAAGTTAATCGCTTATGACGACCAAGTGCTTCAAATTCAACAATATATAAGGATTTTATTGCAGTGGAATGACAAGGTAAATCTGACAGCGATTCGCGATCCCCTGGAGATACTTTATCGTCATTTTTGCGAAAGTATGTACGCAGCCTTGGCTGTACCGGTGGAAAACGGTCGGCTCGCCGACGTAGGTTCCGGAGGGGGTTTTCCGGGCTTACCCCTCAAGATCATCCGCCCCGAGTTGAGAGTTTTTCTTGTCGAATCGAGTATCAAAAAGGTGACGTTTCTCGCGGAAGTCACTCGTGAATTGGGACTTAAAGACGTTCAGGTCCTTGCCCGGCGCTACGAGGAACTTGGCGAGGAGGTCGCCCCGCTTGATTTTGTGTGCTCGCGTGCGCTTGGCGAGTTCCCGGCCTTCCTAGACTGGGCAAAATCGGATCAGATTGCAACGAAACGAGTTATCCTCTGGATTGGGGCCCGGGATCTCCCCGATATCCGGAAGATCCGGACCTGGGACTGGGCCGAGCCCATCCCAGTCCCCAACTCCCTGCGACGCTTGCTCCTAGTGGGCACAAAGAAGGACACTGCGGCCGGCGCAGCATCGACCTGAAAACATTAGACTTCTTGAATTCGCAATCCAGTTACCTCCGCAATGTCGTTTGTTCCACGTGGAACAGAGCGAGGCTCTGCTTCACTAGAAATGGGATTTAAGGCGTGATTCTCTTAAGATCAGACATTCTATCCACTCTTAAGAAACACACACTAGCCAGTCGCCTGGCTCGTGACGTGCCTTTGGACCGACGCAACTCTCAGAAGGACCGTTCCACGTGAAACAATTGCGACGTAGCTTGCCATCCAGGAGTGTTTCACGTGGAACATCCGAGATTTACTAGGGATGAGCGTCGACTCCTCAAGAACGAGGAATCGTTCCACGTGGAACAACATAGTCAAGGGTGCATCTGCCGGGTTGGAATGTTCCACATGGAACAAATCACCGGGACAGATGGAGATTCCCACTGGAAGCGATGTTCCACGTGAAACATCTTGCATCCCACGCCGCTCTTTGCTAGATTTTCGCTCGCGAGGACCGTTTGACCCGGATCATTGCGGTAGCGAACCAAAAGGGTGGTGTTGGAAAGACCACGACGGCGGTGAATTTGGCCGCCTGTCTCGCCACCGCTGAACAGCCCACGCTCCTCATCGACTGCGACTCGCAGGCAAACTCGACAGCTGCTATCGGCTTCGCGAAGGATCCCTCACGCAGAACCCTCTACCAATCGCTTATTCTCGGCGAGCACTTTGATAAGATTCTCCAAAAATCGCAGGTGGATGGTTTAGATGTCGTCCCCGCCGACAAAAACCTCGCCGGAGCGGCCGTTGAACTGGTAAATGCCGAAGGCCGTGAATACAAATTACAAGCCGCGCTGAAGGCTATCCAGGACAAATATCGCTTCATTATCCTGGACTGTCCGCCGGCATTAGATCTGTTAACGCTAAATGCGCTAGTTGCAGCCGGTGCTGTCTTGATTCCAATCCAATGTGAGTATTTGGCATTGGAAGGTGTTTCGGAATTGCTGGATACGCTGATGCGCATTCGCCGTACCTTGAACCCCAGCCTGGAGATCGAGGGGATCCTGCTCACCATGTATGATGAACGGACCACACTCTCCCGCCAGGTGGCCACGGATTTGCGCAGCTTTTTCGGAACACAGGTGTTCCAGAGCGTGATTCCGCGCAATGTGCGCTTGGCGGAAGCACCAAGTTTTGGAAAGCCAATTATATTTTACGACATTCACAGTAAGGGCGCTGAGGGGTACACGCAGCTCGCCCAGGAGGTCATTGCCAATGCCGAGAAACGCGCTGGGACGGGGGCTCGGAGCGCTCATTCGGGAGCCTGAGCCTACCAAATCACCAGAACCAGCTCCGATCCAGCCTCATGCAACCACCACAAGCGGCGCAGCCGTAGCGCCGGCCCGCGAAGCCGCGCACCCAGGACCTCAGCAAGTTGACATCGATTTGATTGAGCCTAGTCCCTACCAGCCGCGCACGCGCTTCCGCGAGGAAGCTTTGGACGAACTGGCTCGTTCCATTCAAGCGAGCGGAATCATTCAGCCGTTGGTTGTGCGACCAATGGGCTCACGGTTCCAGCTGATTGCCGGCGAACGCCGTTGGAGGGCAGCGCAGCGCGCAGGCCTGGGAAAAGTAGCGGTCATCGTAAAACAAGTCCCAGATGAAGTCGCACTGGAAATGACCCTGGTAGAAAACATCCAGCGTGAAGACCTGAATGCCATCGAAGCTGCCCGTGCTTTTGAAAAGCTGATGGATGAGGCGCAGTTGACCCAGGAAGCCGTCGCAGAGCGAACTGGCAAGGATCGCGCTACGGTGGCAAACGCAATTCGTCTGCTGAAGCTGGAGCCAACCATTCAGGATTGGATTGAAGAAGGGAAATTGACTGCTGGACATGGGCGCGCATTGCTTGCTGTGCCGGATTCACAGCTGCGCATGCGCTACGCTCAGCGCGCTGCCCGCGGCGGACTGACGGTTCGGCAAATCGAGAGATTGGCTTCCAGGCGTTCTCGCGGGGCGCAGGCGCCAGCGGAGATTCACGTAGATGCCAACATCAAATCGGCACTCGAAGAGTTGCAGCGCCATCTCGGCACCAAAGTGCTTTTGCACCAAAAGACGAAAATCCGGCCCGGCCAGCTTGTGCTCGAATACTATGACGATGCGCAGCTCATGGGCTTTTACGACCGTTTGATGAAATAACTTCGCGATTCCAAATCGCAAGCTCTGCCCATTGGTTCAGTCGCTTCATACGACAACACGCCTGTTGAGTTGCGTTGACTTCTGTGTAGGCGCAGCTAAAGTGGAATAGTCTTTAATTTGGGGGAATGGATATGGCATGGAAGTGGCCCGGCGCCGCAAAGAATGGTGCCGCAAGTGAAGAGTGGACAGGATTCATCGATCAGGGCGTAACGCTCGAGGGCACGTTGACGGTTACGGGCACGTTCCGTATTGACGGCAACGTGAAGGGAAATATCATCTCTGAACAAACTGTCATTCTCGGTGATGGTGCAAAGGTCGAGGGTCAAATCGAAGGCAATCGCGTGGTGATTTCCGGCCGCTTCGATGGCGTAATTTTTGCTAAGGGACGCGTGGAGATCGAAGCTAAAGGCGTGGTTACAGGAGAGGTTCACTCGCCCTGCATGGTTATCGATCCGGGCGGAATCTTTGACGGGCGCTGCCACATGCTGGGCTCTTCAGAGACAGCTTCTACGGTGACGATTCCCATTCGCGCCGTTGGCAACGCTTAATACTCTCCAGAAAGAACTAGCGACAGTGTTGCAGGAGTTTGCAGTCACTCTTTGCCTATTTTTCCTGCTGGTTGCGGAGTGGAGTCCTTCCTCACCAGAGACTAAGACTACGATTTGGATGTTGGAGCGAACGACACGCCCACGGCTTTTTCGGCCGCTTGGATTCCCGCAGTGATGTTGGACTCCCATTCCGCATGAGGCACTTTAGAGGCTTTCGCTGCTTTGTAATACAGCAGCGCATCGGAAGACCGGTTGAGTTGCTTGAGTGCGAGGCGTCCAGCAGAGAGCATTGACAACAGTGCCTGCTTTTCGTTTGGGTAAGCCTTGGCCAGTTTCTCGTACTCAGTCACTGCGCGATCATAATTCTGCTGACCCTCCATGAGGCGGCATAGCTCCAACCAAGAGGCTGGCGGCATGGAAGCTCCACCAGAGTTTGTGTATTCCTCGTAGTCGTGCAGCGCCTCCTCGGAGTTCTGAGCTTTTAGGTGCAGTTGGCATAGTTTGATGATCGCGCTTTGATAAGATGGAACGTCGTTCTTGCGCCAATACACTTGCTGAAGAAGCGTGTAGGCTTCTGTCGAATCCGGTTTGGTAGCCACGTACCCCTGCAATGTGGCAATAGCCTCATCCAGTCTTCCGTGCTCCATTTGTTCTGTAGCTTGCACAATGCCGGCATCGGCAGTCCAGGTGACTTTTGCTTCGATCGCCGCATTTGCCTTGTGCTCCAGGCCGGAATACTTCAACCCCAAAGCCACAGCCGCACCAAACACGAATCCACCAACGTGAGCCCAATGGGCTACACCCGAGTATTGGCCAAATATCGCTCCGGAAAAGATTTCCATCAAGAGCCACATCGGCAACAGCCAATAGGATGCTGCTTTAAATCGGATCCCTTTCCCCAGAGCCAAATTCGTCAGGCTTCGCAAACCCAATACCAGTGCTACTTCAATCTTGGTCTTAGGGAATCGAATTAAGAACGCCCCCATCAACGCCGCGACGGCCCCTGATGCACCAATAGTCGGTACCGTGCTGCCCGTGTTCAACCAGGCATGAAACACCAGCCCCGCAGCGCCGGCCACAAGGTAGAAGATGGGATAGATGATGCGGCCCCACGTATCTTCAAGAATGGCGCCGGCCAGCCACAGCAGCCACATGTTCCCGATTAAGTGCAGCCAACCGCCGTGAAGAAAATTCGCCGTCACATAGCTAACGGCAGTGGGGTGCGCGGGGACAAAGGCAAATTGCTCGAGGAACCCGCTCTTCTCCAGCGCAGCCCATTGTTCCGCCAAGGAATCCATTTCGTTCTGCAGCGCGGTTTCGTCCTGGATCATGCGCATGCGGGCATCCCAGGCATCCGCCAGTTCGCGAGTCTGCGATTGCGCCTCGTTCCAGGTGCCTGGATTATTAGTTTTAAATGTGGTTACCAAACTCTGAATATTTTCGGGCAGGGTCAATTCGGGGTGCGATGCGGCCAAGAGCAGAATGTGCGCGCGAACCTCGGTGCGCTGCGGATTCTCGTTGTCGATCTGCCCGCGAGTGCCGAGGAAAATTCCAAAATTCAGGATGACCAGGGCGATGGAAATCACCGGCCAGCGGCGGCCTTGCAGGTTGTCATGGTTCAGCGGAATAAACATCTGTCAGCACCTTCCGACCGCAGCAAAAGAGAGGAATATCGTTCGAGTTTGGGGCCCAATTCGCGGCGACGTAACTGGTCGTTGGGACAGGGTATAGCCAAATGATAAACACCAGGAGTTGATAGCAATTGTGGAATCGATGCTGCGAATCGCGCGGCGCTTGCAGGCTATCAAGTTTCATGAGATTCGTCGCGTGGTCGAGTTGACACGCCAAAGGGCGGCGTCTATCGTTCGAAAGAGTCGTTGACGAGGGATTGCGGATGAAGATTCTTGTGCTGGGCGGAGGAGGGCGGGAACACGCGCTGGTGTGGAAATTACGAGAGAGCCCGCTCGTGGAAAAAATCTGGTGCGCGCCGGGAAACGGCGGCATTGTCTCGGAGGCGGAGTGCGTTGCGATCGACGCGGGTGACGTCGGCGCGGTCATCGCGTTTGCCGAAAAGTTTCACCCTGATCTGACAATCGTGGGACCAGAATTGCCTCTAGTAAACGGTGTAACCGATGCGTTCCGGCAAAGGAATTGGGCCATTGTAGGGCCTTCGAAACAAGCGGCGCAGCTTGAAGGAAGCAAGATTTTCTCGAAAGAATTTCTGGTGCGGCACGGCATTCCCACCGCAAGAATGTACGGCATGTACGACTCTTCCGCTGACGCTTACAAGGCGCTTAAATCCGTGGCGTGGCCGTTGGTGATTAAGGCGGATGGATTGTGCGCCGGCAAAGGGGTTTTTCTGGCCCCGGATTTCGCCGCGGCAAAGGATTTTGTCGAACGCGCGATGGAAAAGAACGAACTCGGCCCAGGCGGAAAGCGAATCCTGTTGGAGGAAACGCTGGAAGGCGAAGAGCTCTCGTTCATCATTCTCACTGACGGAAATCAGTACGCTCCACTGGTCCCAACGCGCGATCACAAGCGAGTCTTCGATGGAAACCAGGGGCCCAACACGGGCGGCATGGGAGCGTACTCTACCGATGATTTGCTGCCGGAGACGCTGCGAGAAGCGATTCGTTCGACGATCATCGAGCCAACGCTGCATGGTCTCGCTGCGGATGGCATCCGCTATCAAGGCTTTTTGTACATCGGCCTGATGCTAACGAAGTCTGGACCAAAGGTCCTCGAGTTCAATTGCCGCTTGGGAGATCCCGAGGCTCAGGCGATTGTGGCGCGCATGAACTTTGATTTGGCGGACGTCTTGAATGATGTAGAGGCTGGGCGCCTTGACCCGTCAAAACTGAAGTGGAAGCCGGGAGCAAGTGCGTGCGTGGTCTTGGCATCCGGCGGCTATCCCGGGAAATTTGAAACTGGCAAGCGTATAGAGGGCCTAACCGCTATAAGAAGCTTTAACGGTGTAACACTGCTTCATGCTGGGACGAAGCCGGACGGCGAATCAATCGTTACCAGCGGTGGAAGAGTCCTTGGGGTGACGGCCGCAGGCCCGACTCTAGACGATGCGCTGTCTTTGGCTTATCAAGCTGCCTCCCAGATTCGCTTTGAAGGAATGCACTACCGGAAGGACATCGGAGCTCACGCTACTCCGTTGAAAGCAGCGGGAAATTAGAAATTTATGGCGAGAGTGCAAAATCTCTTTCGCTCCTCGAAGAAGCGGCTCCGCATGGAAGAATTATCCGAGGTCCGCGCTGTGGGCGACAGGGGCTTTGAAGGCTGTGCTCATGGACGGCCCGGCAGCAAGCGGCAAGTCTTACTTGTGGATCGCGAGACGCTGGAAGCCATGGAGCTGCGGCCGGGAATCATCCGTGAGAACATCACGACGGACGGCCTGAACGTGAACAGCCTGCCCATTGGCCAACTTTTGCGTGTCGGCGAGGCACGGCTGGAGGTCAGTGCAGTCTGCACACCCTGCGATCAGATGGAGGCGATTCGGCCTGGCCTGCGCAAAGAGCTATGGGGGCGCCGCGGAATGCTGTGCCGTGTTCTGCATGGCGGAATGATCCGCCGCGGTGATTCCATCGAAAAGCTTTCCTGACAATTTTGGAGTGCGGTGGCCTAAACTCATTCCGCAGCATTTCGCTCACTTCACCCCTAGCCGTGCGCTCAGGACAGATCGTTAAGGCTTGGGAGTTCGCCGCAGCGTAGGCGCATCGGGCGGGCGATTCTTATCTTCCTCCGCTTTCTCCACGGGCTCTTCCGGCGGGACCATCCAATCGAGACCCTGTCGCTCGCTGATCGTGCCCAGAATAAACGGCGCGCCCTTGGCAATCAATGGCAGGAGGGCACGCATGAAATCGGCGGAATCGATTGGTGAGGCTTTCTGTGCCTGGCCCTTATAAATATTCTCCAGAACTTTAGCAAAGCGCGGCTCGCCGGACCCGAGGTGCGCAATGTTGGGGTCGTTGCCCTGAATTAGCTCGGCCAATGTAGGACCTTTTGCATCCGGAGGATAGCGGCTTTCCACAATGATGCGCGGGGCATGTTTTTCTGGAGGATAGAGCTGCGTGAAGCGCGGGCGCTGAATCCGCGTCTGCCAATAATCGCCCCGCGTGGCAATTTGCTCCTGTTCCATTCGGTACTCCAGAACCCAAACTTCAGGGCCGTAATCGTTGGGAGCATACCCAACCATCACGATCTGAAAGATGGGCTCGTCGGGAGGGAAATCGAGTTTGTGGTGGAGTTGCGAGACGAGAGGGCGAAGTTTTTCCAGGAAAGCAATGCCAATGGTCTCCAAGTCCGATTCACCTTCCCCCGCGGCAGCCTGGTAACGAGGATCGGCTCGCGCAAAACGCGGAAGATTACGGTCAAGACGAATGGGCTTGGGGTCGGCGGGAATGCGCCATTCCGAAGATCCAAATAGGATGCCGATATGCGTAGCGTCGAGATTCATCACCCGGGGTGGAACGGAATTTTTCTCAACCGGTTGGTCGATCGCGGCGAAGATGATGGCGTCCTTGGCGACGTGGACGATGGCGCGGCCACCAGCCAGACTGGCGACGATTTCGTCTTCGTGCTGTTCCTGGGCAAGAGATTGCACGGCTGGCACCAAGATGAGCGTAGGAAGCAGGAGGATGCATTTCCAAACCGGGAGCCTCTTTGCATTCACCTTTCGAATTGAAAGCTCTTGGCACATTATTTTTTTATCGCACCGCTCGAGCGGCCGCCGAGGCTTTTGCCAGCATAGAATTCAGAGCCTGCCGGTCGAGGAACTGGCCGTCGCGAATCACGGCAAAAATCTTGCGAGTGTTCGCAATATCTTCTGCTGGATTTGCGTCCAGTAGGACGAGATCGGCGCGTTTGCCTGTTTCAATCGTGCCGAGATCCTTAGCGTCGCCGAGAAACTCTGCGGCCCCAACAGTGGCGGAATGAATCGCTTCCATTGGCGTAAATCCCGCCTTGACCAACTGAACCAGCTCAAGATGCAAGCTAAACCCGGGAATGACGCCTTCGTCAAGCGAATCCGAACCGACGAGTAGGAAAACTCCGCCAGCGTGCATTTCGCCGGTCAGCTTCCAATCGTTCTCCGCCAGCTTCGCCAGACTGTTGACACGAGCTGTGGAGGCAGGGTCAACGTCAACTCCGGCGCGCCAACTTTTCAGGATCGGGCCCGGGACAAAGCTCAGAGACGCTTTGTCGATGGGAACGGCAGCGGGGTGACCGGCCGCGTAGATCCCTTCCAGTGTCGGTGTAACCCACGTCTTGTTGGTCTTCAATTTGTTCCAAAGAGCAGTTGCTTTCTCCACGTTGAAGCTGGCAATAGCTTGCGACCTGAGATTCGCACTCCCAGTAGCGTCTCGTTTTTTCTCAGCCGCAATCAATTGCGGGCGAAGGGTTTCTTCCTTGGCGGAAACACAAAGCGCGAAGTCGCTGTAGTAAAGATGTTCGATACTGTGCATGCCTGCGTCGGAGGCTTCCGCGGCGTTTACATCCAATGGAAGATGCCCCACGAACGAAATGCCTTGTTGGTGGGCTTCGTCGGCAACAGCGAAGAAAGCATCCCGCGAGGGAAGTGTGAGGACTTTGATGAAATCGGCGCCGCGCTGTTTCAATTCCCGAACGGCACCACGGGCTTCGTCCGAATTCGCCACCGGAAACTGCTCCGGCGTTTTACGGCCGCGTCCCGCAAGCCAGGGGCCCGCAGCGACGATATGAGGGCCAAGGAGTTTGCCAGATTCGATATCGCGCTTCCAGGAGAGGAGGGTGTCCAGATCGCCGCCCATATCGCGAACACCGGTGATGCCATTGGCGAGAAGTAGCGGAAGCAGAACTTCTTTGCTCCAGGAAGGATCGGCGGCGATATGCACGTGCATGTCCCAGAGCCCGGGAATCAGGAATTTTCCTCGACCGTCTATGACGTGCGCCGTTTTGTCGAATTTGATTTGACCGGCCGGGCCAAGGGTCCTAATCCGCCCATCGGCAATTTCGACGGTTTGATCGGGCCGAGGGGCGCGGCCCATCCCATCAATAATGGTGACGTGCTGCAAGACAAGCGGAACTGTTGTTGCGGAACGAACTCCGAGTGGACTAGAGAGAAGCAGGAAGAGCACTTTTGCAAGAAACTTCATGCGACACGACCCATCCGGGCAACCCGACTTCGTTGGCCCTACACTACCACACCCGGAAACCGGAGGAGGAAGTGCAATGTTGGGCGCGCCTCGCAAAATCTTCCTTGACGGCGCAATTAGCTTCGCGTTGCAATGGATTTTACTAGCCATGGCTACCAAGATTCGCGGAATTGAAGGCATGAAGCACGGGGAGCTGGACTTCGAGATCCAGCGCGGAGCGAAATTCGTGCTCTTCCAGTATTGCATTTCCGTGGTTATTCTCACGTTCAGGCGGCCTTCGGACATTTATTTTCTCCGGCAGGGCGAAAACGCGGTGGCAAAGGGTTTGCCGTTCACCTTGCTGTCGCTGGTAGCTGGGTGGTGGGGTATCCCGTGGGGGCCGATTTACACCATTCAGTCCGTTTACAACAATTCACGCGGGGGCAAGGACGTCACCCAAGCCGTTCTCAATTCCCTGCGGGCGCAAGCCGCGCCGACGCAGCCCGCTCCGCCAATTCCAGCGCAGAGCTGACCCCGTGGTGTTCCGCGCGACGGCCACATCGAGTAAACTGTATAGTGAAATTTTCGATGGGTGGGCGGAGTATGGGACTTAGAAAGCCAAAAAGTATCAAGCACAATGGAAAATCGCTGGTGGAAATTCTGGAAGCGCACGAGCGCTTTTTCAGCGGCAAAGACGGTGGCACACGAGCCGACCTGACCGGTGCCGACCTTTCGAACGCTGACCTGACCGGGGTAAATCTCTCCGGCGCAATTCTGCGCAACGTTAGTTTCGAAGCATCGGACCTCAGAAAAGCGAAACTCCCCGGCGCCGACCTCACCGGCGCAAGCCTCAAAAAAGCCGATCTCCGGAACACGGACATGACGGAAGCGATTCTTCCTGGAGCTGATTTGACGGAAGCTCAGGCGAGCGGAGTGGAATTCTTTCGGTGCGACCTTTCGAATGTAAATTTCCAGCGCGCCCGCCTGAGAAACGTGAATTTGAGACTGGCCAACGTGAATGGAGCCCGGTTTTCTGGTGCGGACATGGGCGTGGCTATTTTGAGAGAGACGGATTTGACGGGCGCGGATCTTTCCGGAGTGGACCTCTCCACGACGCTGATGCCGAAAGGCTATTCGCAGGCACAAGCCGCAAAGAAAAGCGCCTAGGGGCAGCATTCGAACGCCAGCGGGTGGCCATCGACGGGTCTGCGGGCGGCTCCGCTAGCTGTTAAAAAGAGCGCCTAGAAGTGATTTTCATGGCCCGACGATAGCAATCCGTGATTTGACATGCTAGCCTCTCGCGGAAGAAAACGAACCTCTTCGTGAGTCCTTTGGCCACCCCCGCCACCCAACTCGACCGTTCGAACGTGCGCGAACGCGTGCTGGAGGTAATTCGCAGTTTGTTGGATGAACTGGGCAGCCAAGGCGCGTTGCCCCTGCTCAATGCTAATTCGCAGCTGGACCGCGAATTGGGGCTTGGCAGCCTGGAGCGCGTGGAACTCCTGGCTCGTCTGGAGACGGCGTTCGAATTGCGCCTGCCGGACCGCGTCTCTTCCGAGGCCAACACGCCAGAAGATTTGGTGCTCGCGATTCTGGCTGCTCCGGGAACGAATGGGGAAGTCGAGGAAGTCGAATCGGCGTTGCGGGCTTCGGTGACGGTGCAAAAACTGCACCGCGCGGCGACGGACCCTGGAATATTCGCCGCGGAGACGCTCATCGATGTTCTGCGATATCGCGCGACGCAAGACGCCGAGCGAAATCATCTTCTGATCACAGAGGAAACTGACACTGGTGAGCGCAGCTTAACGCTGACTTTCGGAGAACTCTACGCCGCCGGAAACCGGTGCGCAGCGGAGTTGGCTCGGCGCGGCGTGCCGGCGGGCGGACGCGTGGCGCTGATGTTGCCGACTTCGCGGGCTTTCTTCGTGTCTTATGCGGGAATTCTCTTAGCCGGAGCGATTCCCGTTCCCATCTATCCGCCGTTTCGCGCGGACCGCATTGAGGAATATGCGGCGCGGCAATCGGCGATCCTGAACAACGCGGAAGTCTGCCTGTTGCTGACGTTTCGTCGCGCGGAAGCCGTGGCCAAATTGCTGCGACCGCGCGTGGCTTCGCTTACGGGAGTCGTGGACGCAGAGAAGCTAATCGAAGCAGCGGACAAAACTCCGCCTCCAGCCCCGGGTGTATCCTCGCCACACATCACGGGCAGCCGTGTGCGACAGGGCAGCGACATTGCGCTGCTGCAATACACATCAGGGTCCACGGGTGATCCCAAGGGCGTGATACTGACGCATGCGAATCTGCTGGCGAACATGCGCGCGATTGGCGAAGCCGTCAAACTTGGGTCGGATGACGTCGGGATCAGCTGGTTGCCGCTGTACCACGACATGGGATTGATTGGCGCGTGGCTTACATTGTTGCATTTCGGCACGCCTTTGGCGGTAATGTCTCCGCTGGCTTTCTTGACGCGTCCGGAACGGTGGCTGCAGGCGTTTCACAAACATCGCGGAACGATCGCGGCAGCGCCGAATTTTGCTTACGAGCTGTGCGTGCGCAAAATCGCAGACAAGGACATCCAGGGCGTGGATCTGAGCTCCTGGCGCGCAGCGTTGAATGGGGCTGAGCCGGTGAATCCGGAGACGCTGGAGCGATTTGCGGAGCGCTTCGTGAATTACGGATTCCGCCGCGAAGCGCAGTTGCCTGTCTACGGATTGGCGGAGTCTGCTCTTGGGGTCACCATCCCGCCGCTGAATCGTGGCCCATTGGTGGATCGCGTGGAGCGCGAGACGTTTACGGCGCAGGGACACGCAGTGCCGGTGGAACACGAGGACGAGACGGCGATCGCGTTTGTTTCTTCCGGGAGCGCGCTGCCGCGGCATGAAGTTCGCATCGTGGATGAACGCGGGGATGAAGTTGCGGACCGCATGGAGGGATTCTTGTGGTTTCGCGGGCCTTCGGCGACCGCCGGATACTATCGGAATCCTAAGGCGACCGAAGCGCTGCTGCCGCATGGCCCAGCAACATCTCCAGATGAATACGCCTGGGTGAATTCCGGCGACCGCGCGTATCGCGCCGATGGTGAGTTTTACGTTACGGGGCGGGTGAAGGACATCATCATCAAGGGCGGGCGGAATTTGTATCCGCACGAAGTGGAGGAACTGGCGGCGCGCGCGGATGGAATTCGCAAGGGATGCATCGTCGCCTTCGGCTTGACGGATGAAGCTTCGGGCACGGAAAAAATGGTGGTCGTGGCGGAGACACGCGAACGTGATGCGGCGCGGCGTTCGGCTCTCGCTTCGACGGTCACCGAACTAGTGTCGCAGGGATTAGGGCTTCCCCCGGATCGCGTGGAGCTCATCCCTCCTGGGAGCATTCCGAAAACTTCCAGCGGAAAATTGCGGCGCGAGGAAACCAAACAACTCTATCTTGCGGGAACTCTTTCCGCTTCGCGGGCGCCGGCGTGGGTGCAAATCGCGCGACTGGGAACGAGCAGCGCCATGCGCAACCTCGGGCGCGAGGTTAGGGCCGGCATAAAGCGCGGGCTCGAAATTCTGTACGGCTTGTATTTCGGCGTGGTGTTTTTCCTTTGGATTGTTCCCACATGGGTGATGGTGCAATTCATCAAGGATCACAAGAAAGCGGGGCGGTTTACGTCTTCTGCGTTGAAGGTCTTGTTCGCGCTGATTGGATGCAAGGTGCGCGTCGCCGGCAAGGAGTATATGGAAACGCCGGGGGCAAAAATTTACGCTTCGAATCACACCAGTTATTTTGACGTTTTGCCGCTGATGCTCGGCCTGGGCGTGTCTTATCGCTTCGTGGCGAAATTGGAAGTCGGCAAGATGCCGTTCATCGGCACGTTTTTGTCGCAGATGGGGCATCTCAAGTTTGACCGCACCAGCCCGGAATCGCGATTGCGCCAGGCACAGGAGCTCGAAGAATTTTTGCGCCATGGCGAATCGGTTTTTGTTTTTCCGGAAGGCACGTTCGGCCCGGAAGACGGCGTAAGGCCATTCCAGCTTGGCGCTTTCAAAGCCGCCGTTGTGACAGGTGCGCCCATCATTCCCGTGTCGCTCGCCGGGACGCGAAAGTTTTTGCGTGATGGAACGTACCTGCCGCGACCGACCAGCGTCACCATCACGATTCATCCACCGATCTATCCGCAAACAACGGGCAACACAAGCGACCAGGCCGAATCCTCCGGCTGGCATGAACTGATTCGCCTGCGTGACGCCACGCGTGAAGCCATCGGCCGTGATTCCGGCGAGCCAATCCTGTAGACGCGTGAACCGCCGCGGGACCGTTTCGTAGACGCCCTCGCGTTACAAAACTACACGCGAAATGTTTCACCGAATTTGCAACCTCGCGTACCCTCGCCGCATCTGAATTGCAAACGAGAAAAAAGTGCGGAGTAGTGCCTACCTGCCTTGGGCATCCCGCAAACTCGGGGGTTGTATAGGTCGTTCCCTGGCCCGCGAGCAAAAATCTAATCACTGCGGAGGTTCCATGAAGTTGAGAATCATTGTGTCTTTGCTTGCTCTTGTGACTATTTTTGGGTTGTCAGCCAAGGCGCAAGAGCTGCCGAAGATTGATGCGTCCGTGAACTACTCTTATTTTCGGGCCATGCCTGCCACTCCGGGATTCAATAGTTTTAGTCTCAACGGTGGCAGCGCTACGGCGGCTTACAATTTCCGGGATTGGCTGAGCGGTGTGGCCGATTTCGGCGGCTATCACGTGGGTAGCAACAACGGAGTGAACGTAGACAACCACCTGCTTACTTATATGTTTGGTCCGCAGATCACCTACCGGAGATACCGCCGAGTCTCGCCCTACGCGCATGTTTTGGTAGGCGGGGCGCGCGCGGGTTCCGGCGTGTTTGCAACGACAAATTCCCATACAGCGTTGGCGTCGGCTTTCGGCGTTGGCGTTGACTGGAATGTGCGCGACCGCTTTTCGATCCGTCCGTTGCAGTTCGACTATCTGCTAACGCATTTGCCGGAAGTCACCAACGGAAATACTCAAACTCAAAACAATATCCGCGTTTCCGCCGGAATCGTTTTTCACTTCAAATAATTCTTCGGCGGAGCAGAAGAGCGGCTGGCTTCCCCGACGGAAGTCGGGGTTGACTCCAGGCCAGTCCTACAAGACCACCCAGTATCGGTTGCCGGTGCAGGCAGAGGGGCCGCGTTTAAGGCAGACGCGGCCCCTTGCACCATCAGGCGTAAGTTTCAGTGCTGTAGGGTGTAGACGACGGTGATGAAAGTGTCGATTTCGACGGCTTGTCCGTTCAGATAGGTCGGTCTGTATCTCCACTGTTGAACCGCTTCTTTTGCCGAGGTGAGGAAGAAAGGGTCACCGGAAACAACTTGCAGCGACTGTATAGTGCCATCCGTTCCGATTATGGCACGCAATTCCACGCGACCTTCCCGGTGTGTTTGTATTGCGAGCGCCGGATACTTCGGCTCTACGCGACGAATCAGCATCGCTGGATCGATTTGCGTGTGGATAAGTCGCGGCCGCGTGGGAGTTTCAACTGGGGGTTGCGGCGGACGCGGCCCGTTGTCCTTGCCGCCAATATCCACGCAGCCTGGGCAGTTCATGCCACCCTTCGAGGGGTCACCGATCGGACTGAAATCCTGAGAGCCGATGGGATCCTCGTCGGTGCTAAGTTCTCGTACCTGTGGAGCTAGGGGAGAGGGAAAAAATGGGCGATGGCCATCATAGAAGCGTGGCCTGGGAGTCGTGGGCCTTGGGGGATTACGCGGGTGGCCGCTAGGATGGCCGTATGGCACCATCGGAGTGACGATGTTGAGGCTGATGCGCTCGGCCTTGCTGAACAGCGGCACGAGGATGAGCACGGTGAGAACCGCGCTTTGCAGAAAAATGGAAATGGCTAGGGCGCGGCGCTTCACGCGGCGTTGACGCGTGAGTTGTTCGGCGTCACCGTCCACCAGGCATCCGCTTAACGTTCCAAGACTTTCTTTGGGGCTTGTTTCAGATACACTTCGGGGCTCGGGCGACATCTCACACCTCCAGATTTTTTTCTGCGAGTTTCTGCGCTCTGCGATTTGGTAGAGCGGAATTACAGAGAATTTTGCGGCGCCGATTTCCTGGGGGTTGCTCTAGATCTCCAGGAGACCGGCGCCGCGCTCGCAGGGATGTGAGGTTGCGCGCGTCCTCACTGCGTTGGACACCAAGGGTGCAGACAAGTTCCCGGGGTCTCGCGTAGTGAGTCCTTTGACTATCGGAATCGAGGACTAGAGTCCTTCGAGTAATGCATCTAAACAATTTAGAATGAGTTGGTTGTAAACAATCGTATCCGAATTTCCTTCTGATGCATCTTATCCCTTGTGGACGTGGATCTGAGGAGGAATGCCCCGATGGACCGGCACAATCTAGAAACTGTAGGCGTGCGCCGCACCGGCTGGGCTGCTCTGGACCGCGATCCGCAGAAGGACACGGTGGAATTTATCTGTCCGCACTGCGGAGCGCGCGACCAGAAGAATGCCCGGCGCGAACGCACGCTGTATCATTTTACGGATGGATTTTTGCAGGATTTACAGGGAGAAGTGACGCAGTGCCATGCGTGCAAGCAGTACTTGCGCGTGGTGCCGATCGTGATGCTGCACGATCAAGATGAAACTCGCCGCTTCGAAGCTGTTTTTTCGGATGAACAACTGGTGAACTCGCACTAATTTTCGTTTGCACTGAGAATGAAAAGGGGCGCTCGCTGCGGCGGGCGCCCCTTTTATTTTTGGTCATCGCTAGATGTGACAGATTCGCTTTGCTGCAAATGAAAAGGGCCCGGCGGAATTCACCGGGCCCCGCAAAACGCCGATCATGAATTAGTGGCGATCGTGGTCGTGATCGTGGTCATCCCAATCGCGATCGGAATGCCAGCGGTGGCCGTCTTCGTCCCACCAACGATGGCGCTCATTCCAGCAGCGTTCCCGCGCTTCATGCAACTCGTGTCGCGCACGATCCGCTTGCCGGCTGTTCCAGCCATGATCTTCGATGGCTTCGTGGAGCCTGTGGTCAGCCTTGGCGATGCGGCGTTGGCAACTATCGTAGCTTTCGGCGGACGCTTGAGGCGCTCCTGCGAACGCCAACATGCCAAGAATCACCGCCGACATCAGCAAGGTCCTACCGCGAAACTTCTTCTCTCCTGGTTGGAATGTCATGGTCTCTCCATCCTCCCTAATTTGCCCCGACTGGGATGGGGTGACATCTATTTGATCAAACACTCGGCCAGGCAGAATGTAGCGCGAAGTTTGGCAACTCATTGAAAATACAGCGGGTAAGGAGAGGGTCTAGTAGGCTTGTAAAAACGGGTCGGCGTCCATGTGGTATTTCTCCAGGCCGGCGCGAATGTGATCGAAAGCTTCGTCCACTGTATCGGCGAACTGGAGCATTTTGTATTCGCTCTCGTTGATCATGCCCCAGCGCACCATGGCTTTCCAGTTCAGGACTTCGTCCCAATATTTGCGGCCGTAGATCAGGATGATGTTCTGCTTGGCGAGCTTTCCGGTTTGCAACAGCGTTAGCATTTCCCAGAGCTCGTCCATGGTCCCGAAACCACCCGGAAAAACGATGAGCGCCTTGGCGATTTGCGCGAACCACAGTTTGCGCATAAAAAAGTATTTGAAATTGAAGCTCAGCTCGGGGCTGATGTAGGGATTTGCAAATTGTTCGTGAGGAAGTTCGATAGAGAGCCCGACGGATTTGCCGCCGGCTTCATAGGCTCCGCGATTCGCAGCTTCCATGATTCCCGGCCCACCGCCTGAGCAAACCACAAAGCGGCGCGGTCGCGGTCCCAGCGTGAGCGACCAGGTGGTCAGCTTGTGCGAAAGCTGGCGCGCTTCTTCGTAGTAGCGGGACATTTCGAGCAAGCTTTTCGCATGGCGCAAGTCGGCACGATGCTTGGTCAGCTTAGCCGCGGATATTTTCGAGGTCTTCTCTCGTTTCAGCCGGGTGAGCCGCGCCTGCGCAGTTTCGTGCGATTCTATGCGCGCTGAACCGAACATCACCACGGTGTCGCCGATTCCCTCTCTCTTGAGCTGCACCAGTGGGTGGATGTATTCGCCTAGGATGCGAATGGGCCGGGCGGGTGTACTCTTCAAAAAGTTTTGGTCTTCGTGAGGCGCTTTCGGTGCGTGCTGGGGCTTGAGCTTTTTGCCATCGGACATGAGTCTTCTCTCCCATTGAGACGAACATTGATTGTAGGAATCGCGGGCGCTTGCGGCAACGTCTTCCGCTGAAGGTGCGTCGAATCAAGTACACTCTGGTGGTGGCAGGGAGTTCAGCCTGGCTGTCGGGTGATTCAAATGGGGCGAATTGCTGGCAAATTGACATGTTTGTTGTTTCTGGTGGCGCTCTACGCGGTCGCGGCACACGCGCAGGCTCCCCCAGGGCCGCTCGGTTCCAAACCCGGGGCCGAGGTGCAATTGCCACCCAAAGACACCCAGGCCAAGGTTAAGGTGCGGGTCGCGGTGGTCAACACGCCGGTAACAGTGCGCAACTCCGTTGGCGACATGGTTCACGACCTGGAGGCTGGCAATTTTAAGGTGACCGATAACGGCGTGCCCCAGCAGGTTACTCACTTCGATCTCGGCGGTGACCCGGTCTCCCTGGTGATCTTGATCGAGACGAGTTCCCGGATTGAACCCATCCTGCCGCAGTTACGCAAAACCGGCATTGTGCTTACGCAAACTGTGATGGGATCGACAGGCGAAGCCGCGGTCGTAGGTTTTGACGACGGCGTCGACAAGCTGCAGGACTTCACCACGAACGGGGACTTGATCGAGAGCACCATCACGCACCTGAAAGAAGGGACGTCCGGCTCAAAGCTCTACGATGCCATGGCTGTTAGCGTGGAAATGCTGACCGGCCGCCCACAAGCAACAGCGGATACGCCCGGGCGCCGGCGCGTCTTGATGATTCTCTCCGAAGCCAACGATGTGGGGAGCGAAGCAAAGCTCGGCGAAGTGCTAAGGCAGGCACAGTTGGCCAACGTGACGATTTACAGTGTCGGGCTCTCGACAACCCGCGCGGAGTTGCAAGCGCCGCCGAAAGACACGCGGCCGAAAGTTACTCCGCCGGGCACGTTTCCTCTGCCACCGCAGCCCGGGACGGCCCAAACGCCCACCAGCGAGGAGAATCGCTACGGCAACATCGACTATATGGCTCTGGCCGTCTGGGCAGTGCAACACGCCGAAAACAAAATCAAGGATCATGCGCTCGAAGTCGCCGCCACAGCTACCGGCGGCGCGCACCTTGCCACGTTCAAGGACCGTTCCATCGAGAAAGCAATCGATGAAATTGGCGGTGAGCTGCATTCACAATACACCATCAGCTACACGCCGACCGGTTCCGATGCTGCCGGCTATCATGAGATTAAGGTGAAGGTTCTACGCAGCGATGCGAAGAATTTGAAGGTTCGCGCGAGGCCGGGGTACTTCCTGGCCTCTCCTGAGAGCTGACATCAAGATCTTCGCATTCTCGAAGTAAGGGTTCCTTATTTCCGCGACTCCGAAATAATGTCGGGGCGATTGTCAAGGCCTGCCATTGACCTAATGCGGCGCCATTTGGTGTATCTCAGGATGGTGAAGACGAGGCCCGCGATTACCGTAATTATTCTGAGGTCCAATTCGGAATTTTTTTGATGCCTGACCAGAAGGAGCACGAACCAGGTTAACGTCAACAAAAGGGTCCAATAAAAACTGGACCGCGCTGAAGACAACTTACCTGGCTCCTGAGCTTGGTCGCCGAGTCTGCCGACTGTGGTCCGCAAGTACTCCCCACTGCGCGTAAATAGCAAGGGCACAAGCCACACCAAGACCAGGATTATGAGAAGGAGGATTGCAATGGAGGGCAGCTCGAAAAATGGATTCTGCATAGAGGCCCTGCGTATTAACTGGCGCTGATTACCATTCCAAGTTTTATATCAAACTCGATACCGGTGCTTTGCCTACTCAAACTACTTGCTTCCAGAAGTTGGCTTCACGTGAGGCGAGCAAGGCGTCTTTGCGCGCGTTCCAGCGCAGGAAATGCGGTGTGTGCGAGTGCTCGGTGTGCGCTTCGCGGCTGGCCCAGACTTCGTGCAGCAGGAGTGCGCCGGGAGTATCGGTGGAACGGTGAAGGCTGTAGGCGATGCAGCCTTCTTCTTTGCGCGATGGGGTTACAAGCGCTCGCAGTTCGGCTTCCAGTAGCGTTTCCTGGCCTTCGCGAGCACGCAAGATCACGATGAGGGTGACGGCGTCCTTGGGGAGCTTTTCGTTCATGTTTGAACGTGATCTACGCGAGCCACTCTTCTTGCCGGAACGTCTGGATGCTGTCCGCCTTGCTTTGCGTTTGGCCATAATGGCGGGGATTGTACTCCAATTGGCTAAAACTGCTAGTGGGTTCAGTCACCGGGCCGCTAACAAGAGCGGCCCGCCTCGGAAGGCGGCCCTACACGACCTCCAGACTAGACGACGAGCTACTTCTCGGCGAGTTTGCGGCCGGCGTCCAGGCTATCGAAGTTGAGAATAGTATTGAGCACCATGGAGTAGGTGCCGCGGGTCTCGCCGCGATACACGGGGTTGATTGAAAACAGCACCACGTGGCCTCTGCCTGTGGGAACATCCACGACCGCGGGATGCTGAGCGATTTCGTTGCCGCCTTGGACCAAACCGGAAATAAGCAAATCCTTCTGATCGGCATAACGGAAAACGACGCGGGCGCGGTCGACGGGAGGAATCACGCGGAAGCCGTTGCGCCTTTGCTCATCGGTCACCGGAGGCGCTTCCCAGATCTCAGCGGTAGGTTCTTCGGGAGGTTCGACGGCTGGGCGGCCAACGGTGAAATCCGGATCGTCCGCGGTGCCGCGGCCGGTGGGACGAGTATGCGATTCGCTGCCGAGGCGGCGGCGTCCGCGGGCGCCTGCGATGCTGCTCAGCGAAAAAATTGGCCCATTGTCGCAGAAGGCGGGGACTTTCTCGTCGTAGCCATAAGCGATGGGGCTGGCGCCGTCCACCAGCCGGGTGCCGACGACAGAACCGACAATTTTCATGCGATCCGAAGTTTGAGCGCTAATGCCGGCGACCAGCCCGGCCTCCATGGCGAACCTCGAAGTATCTGTCACGGTCAGGAGGACGCCGCCCTTTTGCACAAAGGCTTGCAGCTTGGCGAGGCCGTCCCAGCCGAGGCCGGGACGCATGTCATCGGTTGAGTCGTTTTTCCCTACGAGGTTCGGCGTTTCCGGCGTGTTCTTCCACGGCAGCGGATTTCCCCAAGCCGTGGGCATGCCATTGATGATGGCGCTTGTGCCGCTGAAGAAACCGACCGGTGGAAAAAGGATGACGTCGTACTTGGCGTTGAGGTCGTCGATCTTCGCGATCTTCTGCGTGCTGAGGTAGTCGTAAGGAATTTTCAGGTCGTCGAGCGCCAGCCGCCACCAGCCTTCGGTCTGCGTGCTCAGCCAAGTGTGCACAAAGGCCACGCGCGCGGCACGGACGGGATGAGTCTTTACGCTGGGAGCAGCGCCGAGCGCGACGGCTTGCAGACCCAGATCAGCTGCGGCGCGATCGAGGTCGGCACGGCTCGCGTTTCGAATGACAAAAGAGCCGCGATTGAATTCCCTTCCACCACTTTCGAACGGCTCTTCGGCAGCTTCCACGTTGGCGTCCTTGAGTTTGTAACGGAGCGTAGCCAGTGCTGGCTCGGCCGTGTTGTTGATCATGAAAACTGTGCCATCCCCTTTAACGCCGCCAGGCGCATGAACATCTGTGACGCGTTCCATCGCCACATCGAGAACCTTTGTATCGGTAACGCGGGCGACTTGTACGCCGAAAAGCTCGCCAAACGTCCAGCCGGTATCGTCGTAAGGAGTTTTCTGCGGATCATCTGGGCTCCAATACTGTCGATCGAGCAGGGTATCAGCGATGCGCGCGTAGGGCTGGTCCATGCGGACGATGTAGCTGCCAGCGGGAAAATCCCTTGAAGTGGGCTCCGGCTTCTTTTCCTTTTCGCTCTCCTTGTTATCTTTCGCGTCCTTTTTGGGTTTCTCTTTTTTGACTGGCAGGGCTACGGTGAACGCCGACTTTGCACGCGAGATCTCGACCGCTTGCTTCTGCAGCACGCGGAGTAGCTCTGCTTGTAGGCCGGGGCGCGATTCGTCGGATGGAAGAACGTAAGCGGCCGGACCCTCCGCGGATGGTTTCATCACCGAGCGCTTGGCTTTCAAATAGAAATTCTTCAGGAAGAGCCGCTTGTTCTCGTTGAAATAGTGGAGTGAGGTGAGGAGACCGGTCTGCTCGTAATTATTATTGTCTCGCTGCGACCACAGCACTTTGGGGAGCGGCGGGTTCTGGCGCCACCAGGTGCGTGCGTAGTCTTCCGGGTCAAGCGTGCGCTCCTGCGTGTCCGCGCCGCCGTTGCCGAAGGTCTCATAGAGCCGGCTGATGCCATTGTGCATCGCAGCGATGAACATCAAGTAGCCCGGAGACCAGGTGTCAAAATCACCGTGGGTAAAAACACCGGGCATGCCGAACTTGGTCATGTCCGCGACGTTGCGCGCGCCGATCATCTGCCATTCGTCGGTCAGAATCGGATCGACCCAAGCGTTGTAGGGGCCGTCGCCAACAGTGTTGTCGTAGAGGTACGGCACCGATTCATGGAGATCGTGAAGCACCTGCGCTTTCCAATTGACGTAAGTATTGAGAACATTTTCGGTGAGCTTGAGCGTGACGCCCATGGCGTCGCGATTGTTGTCGTGAGCGACATATTTGCCCCAGTAGATCAGGGGCGGATAGAAGTCCTTCGGGTGCGAGAGGTGCCATTTGTAAATGTCGACCATGCGGTCGCGGCCATCCACTTCCACCACCGGGGTGATCAGCGTGATCGTCCCCTCGCGGATTTCGCTGATGTACGGACTCTCATCCACGGCTAGACGGTAAGCCAGCTCCATCAGCGCGGTGGGTGCACCGGTTTCCGGGGAATGGATTGTTCCCGTGATGTAGTACACAGGTACGGCTTGCGCGACGAGTTTGTCGGCTTCCGCATCATCCAGCTTGATCGTGCGTGGATCGGCCAGCTTGGCGAGGCGCGCGCGATTCTCTTCGAGGTTCTTCAGATTCTCCGGGGAAGAGACGGCCACCGCGATCATCTCGCGCCCTTCTTCCGTCGTGCCGATGGAAAAAACCTTGACGCGAGGGCTGGCCTTTTCCAGCAAGCGCATGTATTTGTAGACATCTTCGGCGTAGGGCAGCACGCCAGGTGCGCCCGCGACGTCTCCAAGCACGGCTTCGGGAGTCGGCACGTTCTTGGACACCGGGAGGTAATTGACGAGCGGCGAAGTGAAGTACGGCGCCGTGGTGTACTTCTGGATTTTCGCGGTGTAGGCCTCGTCAACCGCTTGCTTTGGATCGCGAGCCGGCGCCGTCTCATCGCTGGCCGAAGCCGAGACTGAAAACAAACTCATGAAGAGAAAGCTCCCCATCACAGCGGCGCGCATTTTCCTTGAATCGATCATTGATCTCTCCCGCGAATGGTCATGAATGCGAATGCGGATTGTAACGCAGCGAGCTACTCAGCGGTGACGAATGTTAAGTCCACGGGCGAAGGCACTTCGACCACTTGCCCGGTGGGGGTGAGGCCACCTGTCGCAGCATTAATCTTGAAAACGACAATGTTGTTCGAATGCTGATTTTCTGCCAGAAGGAACTTGCCGCTCGGGTCGATGGCAAAGTGCCGCGGCTCCTTCCCACCTGTCGGCACGCGCGCGACAAACGTCAGCGTGCCCTTTCCGGGATCGATGGAAAAAATGGTGATGGTGTCTTCTCCCCGGTTAGACGTGTAAAGGAATGTCCCGCTGGGATCCACGGTGATTTCGGCCGCATCGTTTCGGCCGGAGAAGCCCTTTGGCAGCGTGGGAATCTGCTGCACGCTGCGATAGGTTTCTTGCGCCTCATTCGCAAACACGGTCACGGAAGACTGCAACTCACTGAGCACGTACATGAATCTGCCGCCAGGTCCGAATGCCACATGCCGAGGCCCCGCTCCGGGATTGAGCTGCGCGGAGAAAGAGTCGGATGACTCGCCCGCGGTCAGCAAGCCCTTTGTGGCGTCGAACTTGTAGATCAGGACGCGATCCAGTCCCAGATCCGCGACGTAAACGAAATGATTGCCCGCTGTTGTCTCAATCCAGTGCGCGTGGGGCGCTTCCTGGCGCTCTTTGTTTGGACCTGTGGCACCCTGGTCTTTCATGAGCGCGGTGTGCTCCCCCAACCGCCCATCCGCCAAAATTGGGAAAACGACGATCGTGCCGGAGCTGTAGTTGGCAACGAGGACGTATTTGCCACTTTTGTCGAACGACAAATAGCACGGGTCTTCACCGAGCGCCGGCATTTGATTCAGCAGCGTAAGCCTTCCGCTCTTCGCGTCCAGCGCAAAAGCGCTCACGGTGCTCGCTTTACCGGCTTCGTTCGCAGCGTAGGCGTACTTTCCACTGGGGTGTACTGCCACCCACGAGGGGTCCGGCGTCTCCGCTGCAACACCGATCGCGCTGAGCTGTCCCGTAGCCGCGTCGAAGCGGAAACTGTAGATGCCCTTGCTGTTCGTCTTCGTGGTGTACGTTCCGACGTATGCTAGGTATTGGCCCTTTGCCGCTGCCTTCTTGGGAGTTTGCGCCCAAGAAAAAAACGGGACCGGCACCGCCACCACAAGCAAAACCGCAATCCATCGCCGAGTGATTTTCATGAGGCGGAGAATTCTATCACCAACCCCATTGCGCTGTATGGCAGCGGGCTTATCGCGACTGCGGAAGGGCCGCGCTAGCTTGCGGCAGCGATACGCTCAGAAGCGAACGGCGAAGCCAAAACTTACCATCGGAGTTGCACGGGTACCGAGGGGACCGGGCAGCGGCTGTGGAGGCGTTGTAGGCGGACCGGAAGGTATTTCTCGCGTTCCCATAGGGCACGATCAGTTCGCTCAGCCCAAAGCGAAGAATCACTGGGCCAAGATATCTCTCGACCGATCCTCCAACGTCGAAAGCTGGCACGGTGTTCCGGGTGAGGAGAGATGCACCATTGTTGTTACCAAAATGCAGGAAGCCTGCGCGTGCTTGCGCGAAGAACCCATAGTCTGCATCACGTTGCCCGGCGCGGATGCCAAAGAGGCCACTGGTTTGTCCCACAACGACAGTGGAGAGGGAAGTACCCGTGAGGACTGCCGTATGGTGCTGCCGGTAGGTGAGCTCCGAATCCAGCGCAAAGTGTTCGTCGAAATTGTAATGAAACCGAGCGCCAATGCCGCCGCCCCATACGCCAACTCCATCCAGTTGATTGATATTGGCCTGCAGCCCGAGTTCGTATCGTGGCAGATCCGTGTACTGCCGCGCCTGGGCGTGAAGTGCCATAGGAGTCAGGACTGAGGCAACCAGAAAAAACGCCGCCATACGCATGAGCCACCTTTTCGGAAGTGACGGTCACACATAAGGACTGCAAGCCGGATTCCTAGGCTAACTTGCTGAGAGCAAACGTGAGGCGCCTTCAGTATGCGCCGAAGTGCGCAGGGAATAGAGGACACTTGCCGCCATGCGCCGACGCCCAGGGAACGTAGAGCTACTTTCTCTCTTCTTCGTTTTCTTCCTGTAGCACGGCGGCGGCGGCAACGGAGTCATCGTCCTCGAGCCGCAGCAAACGCACACCCTGCGTTGAGCGTCCGGCTTCGCGGATTTCGTTCGCGTGAACACGAATCACTTTGCCGTTGTGCGCGATGATCATGACGTCGGACTCTTCCGTCACTTGCAGCGTGGCCACGACGTAACCGTTGCGATCCGTGGTCTTCATGTTGACCACGCCCTTGCCGCCGCGCGAGGTGATGCGGTACTCCGCGAGCGGAGTGCGCTTCCCGAACCCTTTCTCGGCCACGGTCAGCATCAGCGTCACCAGCGAGTCTTTGATCTGCTCGTTCTCGAGCTCCTCAAGATTCTGCGTGGTGATGTTATGTTCCTTGGCGATGATCTCGAAGTCCGGCTGGACCGCATCCATGCTTACTACGTAGTCATCTTTAGCGAGATCCATGCCGTTCACGCCGCCGGCGTTGCGTCCCATCGGGCGCACTTCCGTTTCGCGGAAAAGGATCGCCTGCCCTTCGTGGCTAGCCAAGAAGATCATTTTCTTGCCGTCGGTGAGCTTCGCGCCAATCAGCTCGTCCTTGCCGTCGAGAGTTAGCGCAATGATGCCGGTCGAGCGCGGGTTAGAGAATTCGGTCAACGCGGACTTTTTCACCGTGCCACTCTTGGTGGCCATGAAGACGAACTTGTCCGCTTCTTCCAAGTTGCGCGCCGCGACGAGCGCGGTGAGTTTTTCATCTTCCTGGAATTTCACCAGGCTGGAGATTGCCTTGCCGCGCGTGGCCGCGGCGGCCTCCGGCAGTTCGTACACTTTCAGCCAATAAACGCGGCCTTTCGAAGTAAACAGCAAAATGTAACTGTGCGCCGAAGCGATGAATAGATGCTCGACGAAATCTTCTTCCTTTGTCTTGGCGCCAATGCGCCCCTTGCCGCCGCGCGACTGGTGCCGGTACGTATCAGCCGCCGTGCGCTTGATGTAGCCAGCGTGGCTGACGGTGATGAGCATCTCCGTGTCGGCAATCAGGTCTTCGAGCTTGATTTCGTCTACTTTGTCGACAATTTGGGTGCGGCGATCGTCGCCATACGCTTTGTGGACTTCCCGCAGCTCGGCGACGATGACCTGCTTGAGTTTCTTGTCGCTTGCCAGGATTTCGCGCAGCTCGGCGATTAATTCACGAATGGACTTCAATTCTTTCAGAATCTCGTCGATGGAGAGCTGTGTGAGGCGGTGCAACTGCAGTTCGAGGATGGCGTCGATCTGTGCATAGCTGAGGCCGAGCCGGTCTCCTCGTCCAGCCGCTTCAATCTCCGGCGCTCCCTGCGCGCGGTACTTGCGGCCATCCAGCTTCACGCCCTCGATTTTTCTCGACTTCCCGTTTTCCGTGATGGTGACATCCTGTTCGCTGAAATACTTGAACAGGTTTTCTTTGGCTTCCACGCGGCTGGTGGATCCACGGATGATGCGAATCACGTTGTCGAGATGGTCGAGCGCAATCTGATAACCGAGCAAAATGTGTTCGCGCTGTTCCGCTTTCTTCAGTTCGAAAATCGTGCGGCGGCGAATCACATCGATGCGGTGCTCGATAAACAGCTTGATCATCGCGATCAAGCCCAGTTCGCGCGGCTGCCCGCCGACGATGGAGAGCAGGATCATGCCGAACGATTCCTGCATCTGCGTGTGCTTGAAAAGATTGTTGAGGATGAGCTGCGATTCTTCACCGCGCTTCAGCTCGATGACGATGCGCATGCCTTCGCGCGAGGATTCGTCGCGCACATCGGAAATGCCTTCGAGCTTCTTGGTCTGCACCAGTTCGGCGATGCGCTCAATCAACCGCGCCTTGTTCACCTGATAAGGAATTTCGGTGATGATGATGCTTTCGCGGTCTTTGGTGGTCTCTTCGATGGCGGCCTTGGCGCGCATGGTGAAACTGCCACGGCCCGTTTTGTAAGCGGCTTCGATGCCTTCGCGGCCGGCGATATACGCTCCAGTCGGAAAATCCGGACCCGGCACAATCTTCATGATTTCTTTGAGCGTTGTGTCGGGCTTTTCGATCAACAAGATTGCTGCGTCCACGATCTCGCGCAAATTGTGCGGTGGAATGTTCGTGGCCATGCCGACAGCGATGCCGCTGGCGCCATTGACGAGCAGATTCGGTATGCGCGACGGCAGCACCACTGGCTCTTCGCGGGTCTGATCGAAGTTCGGAATGAAATCGACAGTTTCCTTTTCGAGGTCGGCGAGAATGTCTTCCGAAATCTTTGCTAGCCGGGCTTCCGTGTACCTCATGGCCGCCGGTGGATCGCCGTCAACCGAGCCGAAGTTTCCCTGGCCGTCAACAAGCGGGTAGCGCATGTTGAAATCCTGCGCAAGGCGCACCATCGCGGGGTAAATGACTGCTTCACCGTGAGGATGATAGTTGCCGGAAGTATCGCCGCAAATCTTGGCGCATTTGCGGTAGCCGCGGTTGGAGGCCAGGCCGAGGTCATTCATGGCCACCAGGATGCGGCGCTGCACCGGCTTCAACCCGTCGCGCACGTCGGGAAGCGCGCGCGCGATAATCACGCTCATCGCGTAATCGAGATACGACTTCCTCATTTCTGCTTCGATATCGATCGGAAGCAGTACTGACTGATTTGTCTCGTCCGCCATTTCCCCTCGCTGTTGCTGAAATTCTCTAACTCTTCCCCGCGTGTTCCAGGACGTACGCTTTTACCATGTCAAAGGCGTCGGCCGAATTCGTGAACCGCCTCGGTGCAAAGTGGTCTTCGATCTGCCGCAAAAATGCGTCGCATCCGGCTTCGCTTGCAAACTCAACTGCCACGCCGCGCTCGTTGTCGGGTGTTTCCGTCGGCACTGCGCGGAAATCGCTGCAACTCAGTCCCCGCAGCCCGGGTAGTGTCGTCCAGCCCAGCTGATAAATCATCCCTGGCTCTGACTGCGCGGCCGCAAAACGAAAAAGATCACCCAGCCGAGTGCCAAGACAATCAAAATCCCGAGTCCATCGGCGATCAAAAAGGTTCGCCAGCTCTCGGACGCGGATGCATCACCTAGCCGCAGGGCTCCACGCCACGCCCGAAACTCATTCACCAGCCGCGGAAGGCGAAACCCAAATGTGGCGACCGCAGCCAGAAACAGTCCCCAACGAATCGCGCTTCGAATGGATCCAGCGTCGGCTTTGGAATCGACCGGCACGCCTCAGATATCCAGGTTCACGACTTCCAGCGCGTTGTCCTCGATGAACTTGCGCCGCGCTTCAACGTTTTCGCCCATCAGCGTCGTAAAAATATCTTCCGCCGCCACCGCGTCTTCCAGCTTCACCTGGAGCAGCGTGCGGGAGTCCGCGTTCATGGTGGTGTCCCACAGCTGCTCGGCGTTCATTTCGCCCAGCCCTTTGAATCGCGTGATGGTGAAATCTTTTTTGGCGTCCTCGACCACGTAGTTGAGCACGTCGGTCACTTTTTCCTTCGTCACCTTGTCGCCATTACGCGCCACGGTGAACGGTGGATGATTGAACTCCTCGATCTGCTTGGCCAGTCCGCGCAGGCGTTTGTATTCCGCCGTGGAAGCCACCGCCCAATTGATCTTCTGGCTGTGCGGCGGGCCAAACTGGATTTCGTACAGGCTGTGTTCTTCGTCAAAAGTAATCTTGCCTTCGAGTTTTAATTTTGTCTTTTCTAGTTGCTTCAAGAGTTTTTCCAGAGCCTTCTTATCCTCGAAGTCGGTTTTTTTCTCGAGACCGCTCTCCACCAGCAATTCCACGAGGGCGTTTTCGCGCAGCCGCCGGCCGAGCTTTGCCGCCGCGGCTTCGTACTCTTGCACGTTCAGCAGGAAGGAAGTCAGTCGCGCGCCCTCAAGATTCACGCCTTCCTTGGCCTTCACGACGTGATCTTCCGTGGCGCGCTTCATTAGCTCTCGCGCGAAATCCCGGTCGTCGCGAATATATTTTTCGGTCTTGCCGCGCTTCACGCGGTAAAGGGGCGGCTGCGCGATGTAGATGTGCCCGCGGTCGATCAATTCCTTCATGTGGCGAAAGAAGAACGTCAGTAGCAGCGTGCGAATGTGGCTGCCATCCACGTCCGCGTCGGTCATCAGAATGATTTTGTGGTAGCGCAGTTTTCCCGCGTCGAAATCGTCTTTGCCGATGCCGGTGCCCAGCGCGGTGATGATGGCGCGAATTTCTTCGTGGCCCAGCATCTTGTCGTAACGGGCTTTCTCGACGTTGAGGATTTTGCCCTTGAGCGGCAGGATCGCCTGGTACTTGCGGTCGCGGCCCATCTTGGCCGAGCCGCCGGCCGACTCACCCTCGACGACGAAGAGTTCGCAGCGAGCCGGGTCGCGTTCCTGGCAGTCGGCGAGTTTCCCTGGCAAACCGCTCGAATCCATAGCGGACTTACGCCTCGTCAATTCGCGCGCCTTGCGGGCAGCTTCGCGGGCTCGCGCTGCGTCAATACACTTGGAGATAATGCGGCGCGCCACGGTCGAATGCTTGTCAAACCATTCGCCGAGCTTCTCGTTGACGAGTTGTTCGACGTCGCCCTTAATATCACTGTTGAGCTTGCCTTTGGTCTGCCCTTCAAACTGTGGCTGCGGAAGCCGCACACTGACCACGGCCACGAGCCCTTCGCGTACGTCATCACCCGTGATGGTGACTTCGTCTTTTTGTTCCTTCAGCATTCCCGCTGACGAAGCGAAATTGTTAATGGACCGCGTCAGCGCGGACCGGAAGCCGGAGAGGTGCGTGCCGCCGTCGACGGTGTTGATGGTGTTTGCGAAGGCGAAAATGTTTTCGCCATACGTATCGTTGTACTGCAGCGCGATTTCGATTTCGACGTTGCCGCGTTTTCCCTCTATATAGATCGGCGAATCATGCAGGGTTTCTTTTCCGCGGTTCAGATGCTTTACGAATTCGGAGATCCCGCCTGTGAACTTGAATTCCGCGCTCTTCTCCGAACGCTCGTCGGTGAGAGTGATTTTCAAGCCCTTATTCAAAAAGGCCAGCTCCCTCAGCCGTTGCGAGAGCGTGTCAAAACTGTAGACCGTCTTGTCGAAAATCGTCGGGTCGGGGTGGAAGGTAACTTTCGTTCCGGTCTTGCGCGTCTTTCCGGTCTGCTTCAGCTTGTTGGTGGGCTTGCCCTTCTCGTAAGTCTGTTCCCACACCGCGCCATCGCGCGAGATTTCCAGTTCCAGCCAATCGGAAAGGGCGTTGACGACAGAAACGCCTACGCCATGCAAACCGCCCGAGACTTTATAAGTATCGCTATCGAATTTTCCGCCGGCGTGCAGCACCGTCAGAACGACTTCCGCCGCCGGACGCTTTTCCGTCGCATGCATATCCACAGGAATGCCTCGTCCGTTGTCGACCACCGTGACCGACTCATCGGCGTGCACCGTAACGTTAATTTCGTCCGCGTAGCCGGCCATGGCTTCATCAACGGAATTGTCCACCACTTCCCAAACAAGATGGTGCAAGCCCATCTCTCCCGTGGAACCGATGTACATCGCGGGACGCAGGCGCACGGCCTCCAGGCCGCCGAGAACTTTGATTGACTTCGCGTCGTACTTGTGGCCGCCTTGTGGCGCGCCGCCCACGTTTTCTTTGTCGCCCATTTTTTCTCCCTTGCCCTGAACCCGCACTGCGGGTGAAGGGTGCAGCCCAGCAAACTTCTCGCGTGTACTTGCAGCGTTGGACAGACTCCCCGCAATTCGGAGTGCGGGTCCGCGCTCAAAATTCGTTTTCTGTGAAGCAAGGAAGGCGTGCTTGCGGAATGATCCGTACGTCGCCTCACCCTGTGACCCCGATGCTGCATCGGGGCTCGTAGGGTTTACCCTTCGGACCAAGTGATCCGAAGGATCCTGCTCCATCCCATCTCGCGCAGCGAGACGTGGCGAAGACTCATGTTTCTCCAGGTTTTATGCTGCCCGAGCCTCTGGCGCGAAGCCCAAATTCTGGCCCACATTTACCTGGCGGACGTGTCGATTGGAGGAATCTGGGAAACGAATCGACAACGCGGCAAGTATAACTGAATTAGGGAGCTTTCTCAAGACCGGAACGGGCGATCAACGCTCCGTAAAGTACTCATTTTGTTTTATTTAGCATGGCCCTTGTGGATTTCGGAAGACTGTAGGAGAAGTAGGAATCTGACGCGAAATCTGATCGGTTTTTTAAGGTTCCAGGTTGCAACTTCAGAAGCAACTCGCAAAGCGCCATTCAGATGCGCATGGGCATGATGATGTAGCGGTAGCGGTAAGACTCGTCGGCCAAGGGACGCATCTGCCCGGCGGATTGTTCGTCCTTCAGCTCGATGCTAATGGGGCCATCGGCCGCGGCCCCGAGAAAATCCAGCATGTAGCTAGAATTGAAACCGATGGCGATGGGTTCGCCCTTGAATTCCTTGTCGATGGTTTCTTTGGCTTCGCCGTATTCTGGGCTCGAAGCGGAAATCTCAATGCCTTCGCTCGAAACGGCCAGTTTCACTGCGTGGGAACGCTGGTCGGCAAGCTGCGAAACGCGCCGCACTGCGTCGCTCAACTCCGCTCGCTCGATGACCACATTCTTGTTGTTGTCCCGCGGCAATACGGCTTCATAGTTCGGGAATTGACCGGTGAGAATGCGGGAAATCAGCAGCCGATGGCCGACCTGAAAAAACAAGTGGCTTTCGTCTTTTGCAAATTCTATCTGCGCCTCGGAGCCGGCGGCACTGGAAAGTTTTTCAACTTCATCCATGGCCTTCTTGGGGATCAGCACTTTTACTTCGCCATTCAGGCCGGTAAGTTTGTGATCGGTCTCAGCCAGCGCCAAGCGGTGGCCATCCGTGGCCACCATCGCCAGCGTGTCCGGCTTCAAGATGAGCAGGCCGCCATTCAGGGTGTAGCGCGACTCTTCCATGGAGATCGCGAATTTCGTTTTCCCGATAAGGTTTTCAATAATTGGAGCGGGAATCTTGACCAGCGTGTGTGGCATCACTGGCAACGCAGGGAAATTCTCCTTCGCCATGCCTACCAGCTTATATTTCTTCTTGTCGCTGACGATCTCTACCCAATGGTTCTCAAGAAGCTTGACCTTGATCTCGCCTTCGGGGAGCAAGCGCACTAGTTCCAATAGCTTCTTGGCCGGGATCGTCCCAGCACCTTCTTTCTTGATCTTGGCTTCGCACGATGTGCGAATACTTAGCTCAAGGTCAGTCGCCGTGATTGTCAACTGGCTGCCCTTGGCTTCAACCAATAGATTCGAAAGAATGGGAATCGTGGTCTTGCGCTCGACGACACCTTGCGTAGTCGAGAGTTCGTTCAACAGCGCGGACTTTGTGACGCTGAATTCCATCGCTTGATGTTCCTCGCGTGCCGTTCCTGGTGCGGTCATTTTGAAGTTTACTCTCGATCAGGCCTAAGACAAGGCCTTCCCCTGCTGATTCCCACCGCTGCGGTACTTTACTCGCTTTTGCGAAAAGTAGAAAGCCCACAGCGTGCTCCCAAACTGTGGAAATAGGTGGGAAACGCTTCGTTGAATTTGTCCGCACCTATAAAACTCAAAGCTCACAAAGCACAACAACATTATAGAAGTAGGTTCTTGAAAATACTTGAGCAAGATAAGACTTGTTGCTGTGATGAGCGCTGTGAATCTGTGGAAAGCGACCAAACTCCAATTGTGAATTTGGTTTACACGGTCTGATTACAAGTGGCGCATTGTGACAATCGTGGAAAACAATGCACTAGGCGTGCGATCCGCCACAGATTTAGGAATTTGATCCACTACCGTCAACAGATTTTCCGCATATTTCTCAAGCCTTCTCCACAGTGCACCGAAACGGGATCCTGAGGGAATCTTGGTTGAATATGAGCGTGAAGCTACGCGCGATTGCCGATACAAAAAACAAGAAGCCGGCGGCTTCAAACAAGCCCGCGTATCAGAGGAGAATGGAAAGGAGTACTCAGCGATTACTGCAATGCGTCCATTAGGCGCGTAATCGTGCGGTTTAAATCTTTGTCGGACCGGCGCAACTCTTCAATCTTGTTGATGGAGTGCAATACCGTCGTGTGATGCTTACCGCCAAATTGCCGGCCGATCTCCGGTAGCGAAGCCGTCGTGAGTTGCTTGACGATGTACATCGCTACTTGGCGTGGGAACGCAATCGCGCGCGTGTTGCTGCGGACCTTCAGATCCTGCTCCCGCAGATTGAAGTGCTCGCTCACCCGCTTTTGGATCAAATCAATCGTGACACGCTTTTCCTGCGAAGCGATGATGTTCCGCAACACCTGTTGCGCAGTCCCTAAAGAAATCGTTGCGCCCGTCAGCGAGGCGTAAGCCATCAGCCGTGTGAGAGCGCCTTCCAGTTCGCGCACATTGGATTTAATTGCTCGCGCGATGTATTCCGCCACGTCGTCAGGCAGGCTGAAGCGGTCGTTTTCCGCTTTCTTCTGCAGGATGGCAATCTTCGTCTCGAGGTCCGGCGGCTGGATATCCGCGATCAACCCCCATTCAAACCGCGAACGCAGACGTTCTTCGATAGAGTTTATGTCCTTTGGCAGGCAGTCCGAAGAAATCACAATCTGCTTTTGTTGCTCGTAGAGCGCATTGAACGTATGAAAAAACTCTTCCTGCGTACGCTCTTTTCCCGCGATGAACTGAATATCGTCGACCAGCAGCACGTCGACAGTGTGAAAGCGATCGCGGAAACTGATCATGCGGTCGAAACGCAGCGAGTTGATCACTTCGATGGTGAATTTCTCAGCGCTGACGTAGCTCAGCCGCATCGCCGGATTGCGTTTCTTGATAGTGTGACCAATGGCGTGCATCAAGTGTGTCTTGCCCATGCCCACGCCGCCGTACAGGAATAGCGGGTTGTACGCTTTCGACGGCTGTTCGGCCACTGCGCGCGAAGCGGCATGCGCGAACTCGTTGGACTTGCCAACCACGAACGAATCAAATGTGTAGCGCGTATTCAGTTGATGGTCGCTGCTCTCAAAATCCAGCTTTGCCTGTTTGACGCCGGAAACCACTGGCGCCGCCTGGACCGGTTCCTCTTCGGTACAAACGTACTGAACCTTCATGTTCGGCGTGCCGATCTCATGGAAAACGGCTTTGACGATGTCGCCGTAGGTACGCGTTAGCACTTGCCGGAAGACCGCGCTGGGGATTTGGATGTAGAGCGTGTCGCTCTCGGCCCGGTTCAGCCTCGTCGGCTGGAACCAGGTCGTAAACGTGTTGATGCTAACCCGGGACTTCACCCGTTCAAGGAATTTGTCCCAGGAATTCACCGTTTCGCGCTCGCGCCCCGTTTGAGTGGCTGTTGTCATCGGAAAAGAATAAGAGAACCCTATGCTATTTCCACAGCTGTGAATAAGCTGTGGAAAGCAGCTCCATTCGCGTCTTTCTTCAGGCTTCGGGATTCTTGCCCGCGCCGGAACGCTCTGGCTTGCCCCTGTCGTTCCACGCGCGGCCCGTCTGGAATCGTCGGCCTACGAACCGCCGTTATGAGTCAGCGCGGGATTGTCTCTGATTGGCGCGTACGGGGCAAGAGAAAAATAGGAGAAGGCATTCACGGGCTTTCACATGCCATGCACAGTTTTTCCACAAGCACAAATATTGTGCAACCGCTCGCAATGACACCGAATTTCGCGGCATTTGTGAATATATTTTAACGCAACGCGCAGCATCTGCACGGAACGCAGGCAGATTTGCCTGAGGAAAACTCGCACTATTTCAGGATTTTTTTATCCGGCCGCTCGAATTCAAATATGCCCAACGGGTCGCTTCCGATGATGAGACGGTCCTTCTCCACGAGAATTGTGTTCGCTTCGAGCCGTGCCCCTTGCGGCGTGTAAATTTTGTAGGTCGCACGCCGGTTTCCTTCCTTGTCGAAATGCAGCAGCGTGTTGTAGAGCGCCATCCATACTTCTCCATTCGCAGGATCAACTCCCACCGCAGTAAGAATGCGCTTGAACGAAGGCTGCTGCCCTTTGCTCTCCTGACGCAAGATTTCCTTGCGCGCGGCTTGAGCGGCGGGCATGGCATCCAGAGCGGTGTACTGGATGTCCTGTCCCGCATAGCCCAGGCGGTCATATTGCCGCACCGTCGGCTCTGGCAAGTAGGCAAACGCATAGTAGAGATGCCCTTGCGTGTCCGTGGCAAGCTGCCCGACGCTCAGATAACGATTGAATTCTTCATGTTCGGCCAACGGCTCGGGATCGCCGAACTCGCGCACGTCTCGGCCATTCTTGTCGAACACGATCACCAGGTGTGGCCCACGAAGCGTGCCGACGGCCACTTCGCCTTCCGGCAGCGCCGCAATCGAAATAGGATTTTTCACTGCAATAGAACGAAGTGGCTTGCCCTCCGGGGAAAAAACTTGAATGAGATTCGCCCCGCGGTCCGCCACGTAGATTTTTCCGTCGGCAGCGCCGTCGCAATCTTCTCCAAACGTGATTAGGGGATGCCCTTGGCCCGTTCCGCTCGACGCTACGCCGGCTTCATTGATCGACAAGACTTGCTTACCCTGCGCGTCAAACACCAGCAATCCTGGCGAGGGCGATGCCAGAATGTACAGCCGCCCATCCGCTCCCCTCTTTACCGTGCGCAACCCAGGACCAACGCCGGGGAAGATCCGCTGTTTGGCGGTGAGGTCGCCCTCATCCTGAGCCACCGCACTCCAGGCGCCGCACGCCAGCAGACACATCACCGCAAGAACTCTCACGATTGGACCCACCCCTTGTCGCATGATTCCTCAGATTACTACGGACGTTCTCAGGTTGCCCCGCGTTGCAGTTCTGTGACGTAAGGATTAGTCAATACAGAAGCGCAGGCGCTCGATGGAACGGGAGCGCAACCTCCCGGCCGCATTGCGCGGGCCTTCGTCGTCGGTCTCGATCACCACGCAGTTCATCTGCACGTCGCCGGAGGCCACCTCGAACCGCGCCGGCAGCCCATTCAGAAATTTCCCGATGATGCCGTTGCGGTCCATTCCAATCACGCCGCCGTGCGGCCCAGTCATTCCCACGTCCGTGATGTAAGCCGTGCCTTGCGGAAAGACGTGTTCATCGGCAGTAGCCACGTGCGTGTGCGTGCCGACGACCGCCGTCACCCGGCCATCGAGATACCAGCCCATGGCAATTTTCTCGCTCGTGGTTTCCGCGTGCATGTCCACAAACACAAACGCGATATCTTCCGGAATTCTAGCGAGTTCGCTGTCGGCCTTGCGGAAAGGATCGTCAATGGGGGCCATGAACACGCGCCCCTGCAAATTCAGCACCGCGTATTTCACGCCATTCTTCGCCGTGCCGAGATAGAGGCCAGTGCCCGGATTGCCTTCCGGAAAATTTGCCGGACGGAGAAGCCGCGGCTCATGAGGCAGAAACTCCAGAATCTCTCGCTTGTCCCAACTGTGATTGCCCCCGCTGAGGACGGCGATGTCCGTTTTCAGCAACTCTTCGGCGATGCGCGGCGTAATGCCAAAACCGGCCGCGGAGTTTTCACCGTTGGCGATGACCAGATCGATCTGTCTCTGTGCAACTATGTCCGCAAGTCGATCGTGAACGATCTGTCGTCCCGGCGAGCCGACGATGTCTCCAACGAAAAGTACGCGCATGAATCCTTTCGCACGCTGAAGCACAAAAATGGAGCGGACCGCTTGACCGTGGAGAGCTAGGCCGTGAACCTCTGAAATAGTAGGGCGCCACGAGCCAACCGTTAGGCTTTCCTGCCCCGCTCGCGTGTCTCCCTCTGCTTTGAAGAAACGCGCCAGCGGGACAGGCCGTGCACACAGGCTGTCTATCCGCAGCACCTCAGAGATTCGTCATTGGTTCAAACAGCTTTCGCACCCTCACCTGCTTCGAAGTACCGCTCCATCTTCATTGTAGCCGCAGCGCTAAACCCCGTCCAACCGCAGCAGCGTCCTGCTTCCAAAGGTTTCGCTCCCAGACCACAATTGCAGGAGGTAGAATCACTCCCTGCAATCCGGAGGAAGCATCATGCGCCATCGACGCCTGTCCACCTTAGCCTTTGGTCCACTCGTCTTAATCCTCGCTTTTCAACCCGCGGCTCTTCGCGCGGCCACTTCGCATACAGCGCCGGATCAACTCGGCAATATTCATTTCCCCACGAGTTGCACCGCTGAGGTGCAACCTACCATCGAAAAGGCCGTCGCGCTCCTCCACTCTTTCCAGTACAAGGAATCCCAGCAGACCTTTGCCGACGCGGCCACGCGCAACCCCAAGTGCGCCATCGCCCACTGGGGTAAAGCCATGGCCAGGTTCCATCAGCTTTGGGATTTTCCCGATGACAAAACACTAAAAGAGGGCCGCAAAGACATCGAGGCAGCGCAAAAACTTCATTCCGCAAATCCGCGGGAGCAAGGCTTCCTTGACGCTGCCGAGGCTTTCTTTCAGAAAAAATCAAAGATGTCTCACGTCGACCGCACCAAAGCGTACTCTTCCGTGCTGGAACGTCTTTATAACGAAAATCCCGGCGACGTCGAATTCGGTTCGTTCTATGCACTTTCGCTCGTGTCGCTCGCAGAAGAGGATCACAATAGCGAAATGGCCGACCGGCAGAAAGCCATCTCTGTCCTCGGCCCTTTGCTGCGGCAGTATCCGGATCATCCAGGTGTGGCACATTACATGATTCACGCCACGGATCGTCCCGAATTTGCCGCCCAGGGCCTCGATGCGGCCCGCCGCTACGCAGCCATCGCACCGGACTCCGCCCACGCCCTGCACATGCCTTCCCATATTTTCGTACGCCTCGGCTTGTGGCAGGATTCCATCACCTCGAATATTGCCGCAAACGATTCCGGCGCTCATGCCGCGGAAATGCACACGGCTGAATCCCACTACCAGACTCACGCTATGGACTTCCTCAGCTACTCCTACATCCAGAGCGGCCAAGAAGCGAAAGCTCGCGAAGTGATCGAGCACACCAGCCACGTCGTCGGAGCAACCGAGGAAAACAAAGCCAACGACCGCGCCTATCTTGCCGCCCGAACTGCTTTGGAATTGCACCGCTGGAAGGAAGCCGCTGCTTTGCCGATTGCCGCGATAAGCAAAGACTACCTGGACAATGCTTATTGGGCCCGCGCCATTGGCGCCGCACGCAACGGTGACGTGGCTGCCGCGGAAGCCGACGTCAAGGAACTTACCCAACTCGTCGCCGACCGCGAGAAGCGCGCGCGAAAGGGAGGCTACGGGTCCTCGAACGAAAAAGCCTCCGATCTCCGCGAAGCGGAAGGCTGGCTGGCCTTCGCTAAGGGAAAATCCGACGAAGCTCTCGAGCAGTTGCGCGCTGCCGCCGACCATCAAGACAAAAACGGCGGCGAATCCGTTGGCATCCCCGCACGCGAAATGCTTGCCGACATGCTCCTGGAACTCAAGCGCCCCCCCGAGGCCTTCGCCGAATACAAAATTGTCCTGAAGAATTCTCCGAATCGTTTCGACGGTCTTCTGGGCGCTGCGCGCTCTGCCCAAGCGGCCGGTGACGCTGGCAACGCGCAATCCTACTACGCCAAACTCGCGCAAGTCTGTGCCCCGGGCGCCGATCGCCCGGAACTTGCCGAAGCCAAAACCTATCTCGCTCGGAAATGAAAACGAATCCGGATTCTTTATCGCGAAAACGTTTCACAATATCTAAGAGCCGATTTCCAGCGGAGTGTCATCCTGAGCGCAGCGAAGGATCTCACCTGATCCGTTCCTCGCCGTAAACGCTCAGACTGAGACCCTTCCGCCCCTTCACTGAACTTTGTTGTGCTGCGCGTTTCCGCCCCACGCGTACCAGCCGTCGGCATCCTTATTTCCCGTCTTCAGGCAAATCAAGCGCCCGTCGGAAGTCCCCACATACACGTTCCCCTTTGCCAGTGCAGGTTGGAAGGCGATTGCCGCTTTCATCGCGTAAGAGAACCCGACTGTCCCATTACTTTGCTGCACGGAAACGAGGTTGCCGCCGGCGCTTGCAAGGTACAGGTAATCGCGGCCCACTGCCGGCGGCGAAAAAACCTGTCCGCCCGGCGCACCGTGTGAACCAACGACTTCCGCTTGCCACGACTGCAACCCGTCCGACACTCGCACGGAATTAATGTAATTCCCCTGAGCATTCAGAATCTGTCCCTTGCTCACGGCCGCGCGCGACCCTTGATACGCCCACGCTCCTGCAACCGTATTCACGCCCACCGCGCCGTTTGCCTCCGCCAACTTTGCGGAGGGCGGAGCCGCGCTGAATCCCACAGAGGAATCCAATGAACTCACCGCCTGGGCCGACAGAGCCACGCCCCCTCCGCTTCCTTCCTTGAGATACTCGGCCTTGCTCTTGGCGATCAAGTCTTGGTCACGCGCGTTTCCCTGTTTGGCATCCACGCGCGCCAATCCCTCGATTGTTTCATTTCCCGCCTTCTTCTTGCGCGTTTCGTAAAGCTGTCCATTTGCAATCACCGGCGCGCTAGTGGCTGCGTTCTCTTTCACCCACAACACCGAGCCATCCGTGGCATTCAGCGCATAAGAACTGCCGTTGAACGTCGTGAAATACACCGTTCCATCAGAGATCACCGGAGCGGTAATTACGTCGCCCGAAATTTCCTGCTCCCAGATGTGCCGGCCCGTGCTGAGTTCTGCCGCCAGCAGCCGATGACTGCCGCCTGGCGATGCTGCCCGCGGATGATATTCCGTGGGCTTCGTAGGCCGTCCAGTGGCTGCGGGATGGGCCATAAACAGAACGCCCTTATCAATCGCTGGCTGGCTCATCAGCGGATCACCAAGCCACTCCTGCCAAATTACCCTTCCCCTGCGCTCGTCCACCACCACCAGCGTGCAACTCTCCGTGTTGAACGCCACCATTCCGTCGGCCACCACCGCCGCGGTCGGACCATCGTCGCCAGTCTGAATTTTCCAGACAATCTTTCCTGTCTCTGAATCAACCGCGTAAAACTCGTGCGATCCGTACCCGCCACCGACGAAGAGCATACCGTCCGCATAGGCTGGCGTCGCAATGGGCCGCCCTCCGGGGAGCCGCAGCACCCAGCCGCTCTTTCCGTCGGGAGTGTCAAACGAAGCGGCCTCCAGGTCGGGGCTTGTTGCAGGCAAATTCACATTCACGGCTTTGCTCAGGTCAATTCGCTGCGCAGTTGCCTTGGCAGTCCCGTCGGCAGCCCTGCTAGCCGTCCCAGTCGTGGCCGTTTTCGCCTCCTGCCGCGATTCCGGCCTCAGCAGGGCAGAAACACCGAAGAGCAAGCTAATGATGCTGCCAAGCGATAGCGTCCACGCACTTTGGGAAGACATAGGAACCTCCAAGTCGCAACGCGCCTATCACCGGCAGTTGCGCTTGCAGTTAGAACGGCGTGGACAGGGAATCTTGCAGCGGCCACCCTTACACAAGAAAGAAAGGGCGGACCAGAATCCTGGCCCGCCCAGTTTTTGTCCAATAGCGATTTGATGTCAATTACTAGAAGTGGAAGCCCAGTTCCGCCGTACACGCGCGCGGGGTCACGAAATGCGTTCCGCTGAATGTGGAAAGGAAGTTGTACAGTGCAGTCTTATTGGTCAGGTTGATGACCGTGAACCGCAGGCTCCACTTGTAGTGGTCGCCGTGAAGCAAATTGTCGTCCCCCACGCTCATATCAAACAAGTTGCGCGGTTTTACGCGCGTAGGATTGTGATCCACGTCGAAGGTCGCCCCCGCGATATTAACCAGTTTTGCGCCCGTCTTCGCGGGAGTTGCGCCGCAGATCGTACCTGCGCCTATCGCAAGAGCCTGCGACAGGGAAGCGGTGTGTATGACGCCACCTGCATCGACGCAGAAGAGCCCGATGGCCGTTTGCTGGGCCGCATCCAAGAAGCCGGACGCATCCGCGAAGTTGTTGAGATTGGGGTTGCTAGCCACCAGGCCGCTGTCATAGCGCCAATTCATGGCAATCCACGGCAGTGTTTTCCATGGTTGATATTGGAAGTGCGTCGTCTGATTGAAAGCCTGGTCGTGGTCGATGCGGAATACTTCTCCACCCGTGATGCTGGAGCCCAGCCCGCCGATCTGCGGAGGGAAATAGCGCGCACGGACGTGAGCCAGCACCGCAAGTGCCGTAAACCCATGAAAATTCGGCATGCTCACGCGCACTGATGGCCCGTCAATCTTCGAGTTCTTCCAGGCGATGGGGAAAAAGATCGGCGTGTTGCCGAACGCAGAGAAATCGTATGCGTTGTGCGTGTATTTCCACAAGTAGTCGGCATCCACAACGAGGTACTTTCCAAAGGCTTGCTGAAAGCCGGCGTTGAACTGGTTGCGCTGGCCGGAGCGAATCGGCGCCTGCAAACTGGCGCCGCCGATCACGTCGACGATGACCGGGTTAGCTGCGCCCAGGCTCGCGAGAATCAGGTTTTCATTGAACGGAGTCTCCAAAATGCGCGAGTAGGAAACCCGGAGGACCGAGTTTGTCTTTTTGACGTTGTAAGCAAAACCCACGCGCGGCTGCGGTTGCCAATCGTGGACGATCCCACGGTATACATCACCGCGAAGTCCCAAATTAAAAGCCCACTTGCCCAGGGTAATGGTGTCCTGCAGGTAGAGCCCGAGTTCCTTCACGTCCGTGTGGCCGCGGAACGGAAACAGCCCCGTTTGCGAGCTGGCACAGCCATCCTGTGTTTGCGCCGCCGCCGTCAGCACCGGCCGCGTGAGGTCAAAGCAACCTAAGGCCGGGATAAACGTAGGAACTGTGGCCCGAGTATCCGTGCCGTCGTTTGGTTCAAGCGTGCCCGTGCAGCTCGTCAAAGACGTTGGAGTGGGGCCAGTGAACGGACTCGCGTCGGCCGCATTCAGGCAGACCGAATTGAAGGCTGGATCCGTAACTCCAAAGTTGAAATTCTCGGTCAGGAACGTGTGCTGAAGAGTGGCTCCCGCTTTGACGTTGTGTTTGCCCTTCACGTAGGACACGTCCGAGCGCAGTCCTGCGTTGGTCAGCTTTCTTTGCTGATTGAGCGTGGCTGAAGAACCGCCAGGGATGAGTCCCGTGCCGTCCGCAAACACATTTCCGCTCGGGTAGTAGTTAAATCGATCCTGGCGGACAAAACCGCCGAAGGTAAACAGCGTCGTCGTGCTGATCAGGCGGGTCCATACGGGCGCGATATTGAACGTGTTGATCTGCGAACGCTGATCCTGTGCCGGCAGAGGAGCACCAGTGACAGGGTCATTCACTCCAGCGTTCAAGTTATCAATCGTATTTGGAGTCTGGAACCACGAACGCGTGTATTGGAAGTTCGTGTGGATCGAATCCGCGCTGGTTACGTTGTAATCCACGCGGTCAAAGAGATTCTCCTCATTGCCTTTGTCGTGGATGGAGTGAAGTTCCGGTGGGTCGAGAAAACGGCTGCTGTTCAATCCGTTCGCCGCGATGAAGTTTCCCCACTTCTGACCACCGAAAGCCAGCCGGAAGCCAGTGCTTACCGAGCCGAAGTTGCCGTAGGAGGAGTACACCGTGCCCGTTGGCTTGGTCACCCCGAGTCCCGATTGCGTCGTCACTTTAATGACCAGGCTCGTCTTGCCACCGTATTCGGCGGGAGGCCCGCCCGAGACTGCTTCCAGCGACTGAATGGAATCGAGTGGAATCTGGTTCGAAAAGATCTTGCTCTGCTGATCTGTGATGGGTTGACCGTCGACGGAGAATGAATTCTCGGCGTGATCTCCAAGCCCGTGAAACAGACCATTGGAGTCCGCTACTACCCCCGGCGTTGCAAGTGTCACCAGTGAACTCACTGACGACGATTGGCTTTCCAGGGGCATCCTGTCCGTCAAAGTTGTGTCGACGTCCGTATGAAAGCTGGGGTCCTTCTCGACCAGATCCTCGGGTTTTGCTTCAACCCTGATGCTGGTTTCAGCTGCGCCAATCTTCAAGCTGATTTGCAGGCTTGTAGGCACAGTGGAACGCACGTCCACGTCTTGCGAATGGGAAGCGAACCCCGCCGCCGTTACACTCAGATGATACGGATTGAACGGCACGTTCGAAAAATGAAAGCTCCCGTCGCTCCCCGTGGCGGTTTGCCGTTGATAGCCCGTGACGGGATAGCTTATCTCGACGTTTGCGCCGGCGATCACTCCGCCGGACGGGTCTTTCACCACGCCATCAATCGAGCCGGAATTCCCCAACTGCGCCTTGGCCGGACGAGCCGCAAGAAATAACAGCAATCCCAAAAGAAACACCACGCTGATTCTCAAATGCTTCAACATTTTTTCTCCCATCCCTTCGAAGGCTATGTGTGGTTTAGGTGGATAGGGCCGCCTGAAAAACAGCGGTGGCGCTGGCGTGTGAGTTACGGCAGCGCATCGAATTACACTTCGAGTCAGGAGATAAAACTAAGCGGTGGGAGGAGCGCGTCCGGCGCGATGCAGAGAAAAGGAATCGCTTGGCGCGGCGTGCCGCGGCAGCGAAGAAAACCAGATGACAACTTGAGGCGTGCTGATGAGGTCTAGCCGAGCCGCTGCCAGCGCCGGCATGTGCAAAACCTGGCAAACATGGCAAGCGTTATCAGGCCCATTCGTGTGCTGGTGGAAGAGTGATCCGCCCGCCGCAAAATAGAGCAGAGCGGCGCAAGCCAAAAGCGCCAATGCACGGCGCGCTAGCGTTCCCCTAAAAGTGGTTCCCTGCGGCTCCATCTGTCTACACTTTACCTTAGCACCTTAGACGGGCCTTCAGGAGCTTTGGTTGCTACCAGACACTCTAGGAAGTAAATGCTTTTCTTGACCCCGCAACCATTCCAGCCTAAGCTTCGTCTTACTAAGCACATGCGGGCCAAGACTCAACGTATCCGTATTTTTGCCTTACTCCTTGGGATTATCTTTCTGGGGGCGCAGTTCCATTCTTGCACCGACCTGACTGCCGCACCGTCTGCCTCGCACGTCTGCCCGGTTTGCTCAACGTCAGGATCCGCGATTGCCACCTCGTCGCCGAACGTTGAGATTCTATTGGTGCTTGGCCTCCTTTTTGTCGCTCATTTCGACCTTTCGGTTTCCTCAGCAGTTCCACGGGCGACTTCTCCGCGCGCGCCTCCCGTCCTGTAGCCTTCTTCGCTTCTCTCTTAGCAGTCATCCTGTTCGCTTCTAACAAAGGCCCGAGTTTATTGAATTCAGGAGTATCGTCATGAAACGATTCGCTGTCCTTTCTGCTTTGCTTCTTTTCTCCTCATTCTCCCATGCACAGGACGTAACTTCGGCACCGGCGAGACGTGATGGTTCTGCCGCGGGCGCAGAAGACGCCCGCATGAAGGCCCTGGAGGACCAGGTGCGTTCGCTAGCCGGCGAGGTAGCCCTCCTGCGCAGTGAGCTGAAGGAACTTCGCGAAACAAAATCACCCGAACAGCTTGCCGGTTCGCAGCTCCTTCTCGCCTCTTCCCACCTCGAGCCCGGCATGCTCTCCTCCTCCCCTGTCCCGGCAGCCCCGCAGACAACGCAAACGCAGACTTTCGGCGGCGCCTCAGGCAACGCAAAGCTCTTGAATCCCGACATCAGCCTGATCGGCGATTTCATTGGCACTGCAGGGCACAACACCGTTTCGCCTTCGCCTTCGCTTCAAATGCACGAAACCGAAATCGGTATGCAGGCCATCATCGATCCTTACGCGCGTGCCGATGCCTTTCTCTCCTTCGGGGAAACCGGCGTAAATGTCGAGGAAGCCTACATCACCTTCACCTCGCTTCCTGCCGGTCTGCTCTTGAAGGTCGGAAAGATGCGCGCCGCTTTCGGCAAGGTCAACACCATCCACAATCACGCCTTGTCCTTCATCGACCGCCCTTTAGCGACGAACAATCTCATCGGCGGGGAAGATGGCATCGACGATGCCGGCATTTCGCTTTCGCGTTTCTTGCCCGCGCCGAAAAATTGGTTTCTGGAAGGCACTGCGCAAGTTTTTCGCGGTGATTCGGATAGTCTCTTTTCGGCCTATCGCAGCCAGGACCTGAGTGTTGTCGGCCACCTCCGCGCGTACCGCGACTTGAGTGAGTCGACCAACCTTGATCTCGGGGTCTCCTATTCACGAGGAAACAGTGCGGGCCTGGGCCTCCAGACAGCCTCGAATCCCTCTGCCTTCTTCACCGACCTCTATGCTGCCGACGCTACGCTCCGCTGGAAGCCGCTGCGCCGCGCGATCTACCATGCCTTCCTTTTCCGCAACGAATTCTTCTGGAGCGCCCGGGACCAGCTCTCCCCGGCCAATACTTTCCAGACCCAGCATGCCTTCGGCTTCTACTCCAATGCCGAATACCGCGTCAATCGCCGCTGGACCGTTGGCGGACGCTTCGACCGCAGCGGCCACGCTACGGATGCTCGTCTGACGGATACCGGTTTTTCCGGTATCCTGACATATTGGCCCAGTGAGTTTAGCCAGATCCGTGGTCAGTACCGTTTCGGTCATCTGGCGACCACTCCAACGGATTTCTCGAATGCCAATGAATTGCTCTTCCAGTTTCTTTTTGTGATGGGCGCGCACGGCGCTCACCCGTTCTGAGCCGTTCCAGGAGAATTCGATGCCACGTTCAAGGACCAAGACTCGCTTCACCGCCATCGCCTCATCGCTGGCGCTCGTATTCGCCCTGCTCTGTCCTGTTACAGGAAGAGCAGACAGCAAGATTCGTATCATGACCGCGACCACCGACCTGGCTTCCCTCGCGCAGGAAATTGGTGGCGACAAAGTGGATGTCGAATCCGTTGCTCGCGGCTATCAGGATCCGCACTTCGTTGATCCCAAGCCCAGCTTTCTTCTGAAACTCTCCAAAGCCGAACTCCTTATCGTCGTCGGCCTCGAGCTCGAAATTGGCTGGCTGCCACCGCTCATCACGCAGTCCAGTAACCCGAGAATCCAGGTTGGCGCACCGGGTTATTTCGACGCTTCTCGGTTCGCAAGAATCCTGGAACTCCCTACTGGCCAGGTGACTCGCGCGGAAGGCGACGTGCATCCTCTCGGCAACCCGCACTATTGGCTGGACCCCGACAACGGCTTGCGCATCGCCAAGGGCATTCAGAACAAACTCAGCGAGATGCGCCCCAATGACGCCGCTTATTTTGCGCAGCGTTACGATGCTTTTGAGCAGCACCTCAAACAATCCGACCAGCAGTGGCAGGCGCAAATGAAGCCTTACGCTGGCCGCAAGGTCGTTACCTACCACCGCTCCTGGCCCAATTTCGCCGAACACTTTGGCCTCAACGTGGATGGTTACGTCGAGCCTCGCCCCGGCATTCCGCCGAGCCCTCAGCACACCGTCGAATTAATCGCGCAAATGAAACGCGATGGCGTGAAAATCATCATGGTCGAGCCGTATTTTGACTTGAAGACCCCCAATTCCATCGCTCGCGAGACCGGCGCGCAGGTTGTCGTCCTCATGCCTTCGGTCGGCGGCGAAAAAGAGATCACCGACTATTTCAAGTTGTTCGATTACGATATCGCCAAGTTGAAGAAAGCTTTTGACGAGACTCACTAGGAGCGCATTCGATGGAGATTCTTCCGTTTTTGGTCTTGCCTTTCTTGGCGAGCCTGATTCTGACAGGCATTCACTCGTATCTGGGCGTGCATGTCGTTGAACGAGGCGTCATTTTCGTGGACCTCGCTCTCGCTCAGATCGCCGCTTTGGGCGCTACCGTGGCCATTATCGTTGGGATGGATCCGCACGGGCGCGGCTCCTATTGGATTAGCCTTGGTTTTACATTTCTAGGAGCCGCCATTTTTGCTTTTGCGCGCACCCGCCGCGGCCATATCCCGCAGGAAGCGTTCATTGGAATTGCTTACGCCGTGGCTTCAGCCCTGGCCATTCTCTTGATGAGCAAAGCCACGGGCGAAACGGAGCATCTCAAGGACATGCTCGTCGGCAATATTCTTGCAGTATCCCGGCCTGAAGTGATCAAAACGGCTTTGCTCTATAGCGGCGTCGGCCTTTTTCACTTCATCTTCCGCAAGAAATTCCTGCTCATTTCCATGAACCACGACAAAGCCGAGCAGACCGGCCTCAACGTACGCTTCTGGGATTTTCTTTTTTACGCCTCTTTCGGATTTGTCGTTACGTCGTCGGTCGCCATTGCCGGAGTCCTGCTCGTCTTTTGCTATCTCATTGTCCCCAGCGTCGGTGCCATGCTCTTTGCCGATCGAATCGGTCCCCGTCTCGCCATTGGCTGGACCATGGGCACGCTGGTTTCTGCTTTAGGTGTCTACCTCAGCGTACAACTCGATACGCCGACCGGCGCCACCATCGTCGTAACGTTTGGCGGGATTCTCATCCTCATGTTTCTATTGCATCTCGTCCTGCACCACGGCCGCTCCGCCCGCGAATTGACGGGCGGCGTTTCTGCACAGCGCGAACTCGCAGCTGTCCCATCTTCTTCTCGGGAAGCTTAACTTTCAGAAGTGAAATGCTAGTGCTTCTCTGGCTGCGCTGTCGGCGGCAAGATACCGTTCAACCGCAAATAGATCGCTTCCGTCGCGTAATGGTCCGTCCAGCTTCCGCCCAACGCGACTAGCGCCCCGCCGCGCGATATCGGCCGGTTTCCGAAGAACATAAACTGCTCCCCCAGCTTCGAGTCGTCCACCTTCTCCAGCGTCGACGCGCAAAACGCAAAAGAATCCTTCATCGCCGTCACCAGCTTTTCCTTCGGATCCGTCTCCGCTATCTTTACGTCCGGCACCGCTTGCCCGGAAATCTTCGAGCAGAATGTATTGTTCGACTGCGCGATGTGCACCACTAGGTGCCCGAACGAATTCATCTCCGGCGAAGGCTTGAAGCCGTATTTCTCTGCTGGCATCGCCTCGGCCGCTGCCACCATGTTCTTCTGGTAGCGTGCCACTCCGGCTTTCACGAAGCCGCTCACTGGATTCGCCACCGGCGACATGTCCGGCGCCGCGCTCGCCGCTGGCGCAGCCTGCTGCGCAAACGCACTGCTCGCCGCCATCAAAATCGCTGCTGCCCCAACCAAACTCGTCCGTACTTTCATTTGCTGTTTCCCCCCATTGGAATCCGAAAGGAAGCATACGCCCCACCTCATTCCTTAACAAGCGGCGGGCGTGCCTCTCACCTCTATACGTCCAGCCTCCCCATTTAATTCCCGATTTCCAGGAAACAATTACGGGCCACCCGCGTCTCTACCTATAGCTATCTATAGGAGCACTATGCTCAAAACCAAAAATGACCTTCTCCAGGGCACCCTCGCCCTTTTGGTCCTCAAAACCCTGGCCCGCGGCCCCCTCCACGGCTACGGCATCACTCTCCACATCCAGATGGTTTCAAAGGACTTCCTGCGCGTCGAGGAGGGATCCCTCTATCCTGCCCTTCACCGCATGGAACAGGACGGGTGCGTCAGCGCCGAATGGGGCGTCTCCGAAAACAATCGCCGCGCCCGTTACTATCGCTTGACCGCCAAAGGCCGCAAGCAGCTTGCGGAAGAAGAAAAGAACTGGGAGCGCCTCACCCAGGCTGTCGCGCATGTTCTTTCATTCGCTTGAAGGGATGGTGCCCCGTGTCATTGCTAGCCCGCCTGCGAGGCATGTTACGAGCTGAACGATTGAGCCAGGAGCTTGAAGAAGAATTGCGCTCCCATATCGAAATGCGCGCTGCCGACAGTGCCGCCGGGGGAATGCTGCCCGAGGAAGCACGCTACGACGCACAACGCCGTTTCGGCAATACCACGTTAATGAAAGAAGACACCCGGGCCGTGGACATTATCGGCTGGATGGAAAAGCTCGGCCAGGATTTGCGCTACGCGGGACGTATGCTGCTCCGAAGCCCGGGCTTCACCGCGGTGGCGGTTTTGACGCTGGCTCTTGGGATCGGCGGAAACATTGCCATCTTCACGGTCGTTCGCGCAGTGCTCCTCAGCCCGCTTCCCTATCCACATCCTGAACAGCTTGTGCGCGTCTTCGATGATCTGCGTGGCCCGAACACCCATGATGTTGGAATGTCCGTGGCCGAATTAGGGGATCTGCGAGACAAGTCAGGTGTTTTCGAGGAAATTTCCGCCTTGGTTTCTGCCGATGCCAATCTCACCGGAGGAGATCAGCCCGAACGCATCGAGCTTCTTGGGACCAGTCCCGGCTATTTCACGATGCTCGGGGTGCAGCCGCAACTCGGCCGCGTGTGTACGTCGCAAGACGCGCAACCAGGGTTCACCTTAGGAGTGGTGATCAGCGATGGTTTCTGGCGGCGGACGTTCGGAGCCGATCCGCAAGTGCTCGGCAAGAATATCCGCGTAGACAGCGACCTCTACTCGATCATTGGCGTAATGCCTCCAGGTTTCCGGCACCCTGGCCGCACCCTCACGAATGAGGTAGACGTGTGGGCAGCCGCCGGTTTCACGGCAGCACCGTTTCCGGTTCCCGTGCTTCGGTCGGTTAGGCTGCTCTCGGCAGCCATGGGCCGTCTGAAGCCCGGGCTCACGGTTTCCCAAGCGCAAGCGCGGCTCGATGCACTCTCGACAGAACTGAGCCGCGAGTATCCCTCCGAATATCCTGTCGCAGCCGCTTGGGGCTTGCGTCTCGTTCCCGTAAAGGAAGATTTAGTCGGGAACGTCCGCACAGAGCTCTTCGTGCTCTTCGGCGCAGTAGCGCTGGTTTTGCTCATTGCTTGCGTGAATCTCGCCAACTTGCTTTTGGCGCGCTCGGCCAGTCGTCGGCGAGAGGTCGCCATCCGCTTGGCGGTAGGCGCCGCCAGAAGGCGCTTGATCGCACAGTTGCTGACCGAAAGTGTTTTGCTGGCCGCGATTTCCGGTGGCATGGCGCTGCTCGCCTTGGTCTGGGTTAAAACCTGGCTGCTGAACTTGGCCCCCGCCGATCTCCCTAGATTGCATGAAGTCAACATAAGCTCTGGCGTGTATTTGTTTGCGTTCGCGGTTTCCATATTGACCGGCGTAATTTTCGGCCTTGCCCCAGCGCTGCAGACGTCGCGCTCCAGCCAAGTGGAAAATCTGCGGGAGGGCAGCCGCGGGTCTGGGTCGAGCAAACACCAGATGAAAATTTCGCGCCTTCTGGTTGTCTCCGAAATCGCCTTGTCGTTGGTTTTGCTGATTGGCACCGGGCTCCTGCTGCGCAGCTTTTGGCATCTTGCCGAAGTGCGTCCGGGATTCGATCCCCATCACGTACTAACCACCAGGATTTGGCTGCCTTTTCCCAACGACCCCTCGGAGGATGCCTATCGAGTCGTCGAGAAGCGCGCGGAGTTTTATCGCGAGGTTCTCCGCCGAGTCAGCGGAATTCCCGGAGTCGAAGAAACATCTGTTGGAAGTGCCAACAGTCTTCCGATGAACGCGGCGCGGGGTCAATTTCCTTTCACTATTGAGAATCGTGCCGCCGAATCGGAACAAACTCCAGTGGCTGAGTTCGCTACAGTCAGTCCCAGCTACTTCCATGTGCTCAAGGCTCCGTTAATTAGCGGACGCGCTTTCAGTGATTCTGACAACTCCTTGAAGCGGCAGGTTGCTCTGATCAATCAGACTCTTGCCCGGCGTTATTGGCCTAATGCAGATCCTGTCGGGCAGCACATCCGTTTCGGCCGCGGAGGGCAACCTTCCTCCCAATCTCTATGGACAACTATCGTCGGTGTGGTTGGCGACATCAAATCGGACGGATTCGACGCGGCAGCAGCCCCGCATATCTACATCCCCATCTATCAAAATCCCGGCTACGCTTCCGTCATTTATCTCCGCACCGGCGGCGATCTCGCATCTCTCGGGGCCGCCATTCGCCGTGAAGTGCAGGCGGTGGATCCCACCATTCCTGTCTTCGGTGAGCAAACCATGGACGAAGTCGTTTCAAAATATTTGAGCGAAAGGCGATTCGCTCTGGAGTTGCTTGGGATTTTTGCCGGCGTCGCCCTTCTTCTGGCATCCATCGGAATCTATGGCGTAATGGCCTATACCTTCAGCCAGCGCACCAATGAAATCGGAATTCGCATCGCCATGGGCGCGCAACGCAATGACATTTTGAGAATTGCCATGGGCGAAGGAGCACTGGTCGTAGTTTTCGGCGTTATTTGTGGAATCATCGGGTCGGCGATCTTCACCCGTTTCCTCCAGTCCATGCTCTTTGAAGTGAAGTCCAGCGATCCGCTGACCTATATCGGGATCTCCGCATTGCTGGCAACAGTGACCTTTGCCGCCTGTCTTATTCCGGCGCGCAGAGCCACTCGTGTCGATCCCTTGACCGCACTGCGGCAGGACTGACGTCTTTGTGGGAGTGAAAAAGAGAAAAGGCTCAAGAGCACGCACATTCTTTAGTTGTCCTGGTGAGGCCGAAAGGAAGGTGCACCATGTCCTTGATCGCGCGCCTGCGAGGCATGTTTAGAAGAAATCGATTGGATCAAGACCTCGACGAAGAATTGCGCTCGCACCTTGAAATGCGCGCTGCGGACAATCTTGCGAGTGGAATGCCGTCGGAACAAGCCCGCTACGATGCCCAAAAACGGTTCGGCAATACCACCCTCCTTAAAGAAGACACTCGCAAAGTAGATATCATCGGCTGGCTCGATGAAGCTGCGCGCGATTTTCGCCACGCCCTCCGCATGCTTCAGCGCAGTCCGGGCTTCACTACTGTCGCCGTCCTCACTCTTGCCCTCGGCATCGGTGCCAACACCGCGATTTTCTCGGTGATCGATTCTGTCCTCCTGCGTCCTCTTCCGTATCATGAGCCGGACCAGTTGGTGATGGTCTGGGAAAGCAATTCCCAGCACCCCAATCCTCATAACACCGTCTCTCCACCAAACTTTCTCGATTGGCAAAGCCGCAATACCGTCTTTTCCGGCATGGCTTACATTTTTGACCAGCGCGACAATCTCACTGGCAATGGCGATCCTCAAGAAGTCGTCGTTCAGGATGTCTCCACCAATTTCTTCCCCCTCCTCGGCGTCAATCTCCTGCTCGGCCCCGGCTTCACTCCAGAAAACGGCAAGGCAGGCCACGATAACGTCGTCATTCTCGGTTACGGCCTTTGGAAGGAACGATTTGCTGGCGACCCCGCCATTGTCGGCAAATCCGTCGTGCTCAACGGTCATCCGCAAACCGTCGTCGGCGTTGCTCCCCAGAATTTCCAGTGGTTCATCAAGGATGGCTCCATGACCGGCGCCAAGCCGCAAATGTGGTCGCCCTTTGTCTTTCCCCAGTCTTGGAGCAGTCACAAAGACATCGGCCGGTTCCTGTCCGTGGTCGCCCGCCTCAATCCGCACTCCACTCCCTCGCAAGCTCAGTCCCAGATGACCGCTATCGCCTCCCAACTCGAGCGCGAATTTCCCGATACCGACGGCCACTGGGGCGTCAACGTCGTGCGTCTCGGCGATCAAATTTCTGGCGAACTGCGCCCCGCTTTGCTCGTTCTCTTCGGTGCTGTCGCCTTCGTCCTGCTCATCGCCTGCGCAAATGTCTCCAGCCTCCTCCTCGCCCGCGCCGCCAGCCGGGAACGCGAAATGGCCATTCGAACTGCCATTGGCGCGAGCCGCTGGCGAATCGCTCGCCAGTTGCTCATGGAGAGTTTGCTGCTCGCGGTCATTGGCGGTGGGATTGGCATCGCTCTCGCCGTTTGGGGCACCAACGCTCTCCTCGCCGCCAGCCCCAGGAATCTTCTTGACCTGCGCTCGATCCCTCTGGATCTCCATGTGCTTTCTTTCTCTGCCGCCGCCACGCTGCTTGCAGGCTTGCTTTTCGGTTTCCTGCCCTCTTACATCTCCGCACATTCACGCATCTCAGAAACTCTGAAGGAGGGCGGCCGCGGCTCCTCTTCCTCAAGCCGCCGCGCCATCGCGCGCAACGCTTTCGTGGTAGCACAGTTGGGTCTCGCCCTCGTCCTGCTCACCGGCTCCGGCTTACTGATTCGCAGTTTCGTTCGCTTGGTCGGTGTCGATCCGGGTTTTGATTCCGGGCACCTTTTGACGTTCAAGATCACGCTTCCGCGCGCCAAATACGGTAAAGACCCGTTGTGCATAGCATTCTTTCAGCAGCTTCTCGCCAGAATCAGCGCTGTCCCTGGCGTCCGCTCCGTCAGCATGGAAAGCTTTCCTCCTCTGACCGGACTGGGCGCTGCCACGGGTGTCCACATTCTCAGCCAGCCACAGCAATCGCTGATGGATCTTCCCGTCGCCGACGTGGGGGTCGTCGGGCAGGACTACTTCTCCACCATGAACATTCCCCTGCGCTCAGGCCGTTTTTTCAACGCGCAAGAGCTGGCACAGGAAAAGCACGTGACGATCATCAGTCAAGCTTTCGTCGACAAATATCTGCAGGGTGTCAATCCCCTCGGCCAGAAAGCCGTCATTTATATGAAGAGTCTTGAGGAAGCTGGGAACACGCCATCGGAAATCATCGGCGTGGTTGGTGACGTCCACCAGATGGGGCTCGACACAGCCCCCGAACCCACTGTTTATTGGCCCCACCCGGAGCTCGTCATGTCAGGAATGACGATTTTGGTGCGTACTTCGAACGATCCACTAGCCATGGTTTCGGCTATACACAGCGAAGTCCAAAAGCTGGATCCGGAACTGCCCATGGCCGCTGTCGCAACAATGGACCAGCTTCTTGCAGACTCTCTTTCCCGCTCGCGCTTCACCATGCTTCTGCTTGGTATTTTTGCCGCCGTCGCTCTGGTGCTCGCCGCCGTGGGCATTTACGGCTTGATTGCCTATAGCGTCACCCAGCGCACGCAGGAACTCGGCATCCGCATCGCCCTCGGCGCCCAGCGGCGCGATGTTCTCCGCCTCGTGCTTACGCAAGGCACACGACTCACGCTCCTCGGTGTCGCCATTGGCGTTCTCGCCGCCCTTGCCCTCTCACGGCTCCTCGCTACTCTGCTCTTCGGCGTCAGCGCAACCGACCCGCTCACGTTTGTCGGCGTTGCCGGCTTGCTCGCATTCGTTGCTTTGCTGGCGTGCTTTATTCCCGCCCGCCGCGCCACGCGCGTCGATCCGATAGTCGCCCTCCGCTACGAATAGCGCGAATAATCTTCGTAGCGTCGGTGCCCTTGGTGTTGTAGGGCCCGCCTGGAGTTTACCCCGACTCCTGTCGGGGAGGCGGGCCGCTCTTACGGTTGAACTTGGCTTAATTGCGGAATCCAACTTTAGGCAAGATTCTTTAGCGTCATCTCAATCAACCCCGCCGTCCCTGCGTAAGGATCGCCCGGGCTGTCCCACTCCATAGAAAAATATCCTTTGTAACCATGCTGCTTCGCAATACCAAAGGTCTTCGCCAAATCCACGTGCGCGATTTTGCCTTGCTCTCCCGCTTCAATTTCCTTCACGTGCGAGATACCGTACGCGTGCGCGAACATTCCTTCGACACCTCTGTAAGCATATTCGTCGTCGTGCGCCGCCACGGAATTTCCAAAATCCGGCAACGCGTGCAGCCAGGGGCTGTTCACCTTTTCAATGACCTTCACAATGAAAAATGGGTCTTCGCTGACAGGATCGTCGTTCTCCAGGTGCACGACCACGTTCTTCGACGCTCCGTACTCTGCCACACGCTTCAAACTTTCCGCCGTTCGCTCCACGTCCGGCTTCGAATCCTTCGCCCCAGGAATGTGCGTGCGCACGCTCGGCGATCCGATTATCACCGCCGCATCAATCCATTGCTTGCTATCGGCGACGGCACGATCCCGCTCTGCGCCATCCATGGCATACGGGCTATGCTCGCCGTCCACCGCAATGTCCACGATCGCTCCGCCCGCCTTCGTTACCGCGGCGTGCAGTTCTTCTAAGTAAGGTTTCTCCAGCGAACGGAAATGCGGGCTCCACGGCTCAATCTTCTTGATATTGAATTTCGCGCTGACGTACGCCGCGAACTCTTTCAACTCCAACTTTCCACCGCCACCGGCCTTTTCATCTCGATTCGCGATGTAGTCCCGGAACGGATACGACGCAATCGCAATGCGCTCCCGTGCCGCCGTTGGAAACCGCACGCTCGGCCCCGCCTCCGTCGCCAGCGACGTTCCCATCCCTGCAAATAGCCCCGGCCACGCCCCCGCGCAAAACCCCGCTCCCGCCGCCGAACCTGCCGCCTGTCCCAAAAATTGTCTTCGAGTTGTCTGTCTCATAGCCGCGCCAGTCTATGGCCGTTCCAGGCTTTTGTCACTAGTTGCCGAGAATCGCCTTCCGTGCGAAAGTTCCAGTGCCCCATTTCTATTAAAAATGCCAGTCTCTCTCGAAAACTCGAAGCTCATCTATCGCGCGCTCAAATCTTGCGGCATCCAGCTTCTTTCCGCGCTCCCGGAAACCTGGCTGGTTCATCTCATCCAGATTGCCGAAGACGACGCGCAAATGACTCTGGTTCGCCTCGCCAAGGAAGAAGAAGGCGTCGGCCTCTCCGCCGGCGCTCACTTTGCCGGCGTCAAGTCTGCCATGCTCATGCAGAACCACGGCTTTCTCGCTGCCATCAACGGCATTGTCTCCTTCGCCCACCTCTACAAAATCCCGCTCTTGATGCTCATCTCCTACCGCGGCACCTTCGGCGAGCGCGATCCCTGGCAGACACAAGGCGGCAATGTCACCGAGCCTCTCCTTCGCGCCCTGAACATTCCGTACTCTTTCCTCGACGCTCCCGACTCCGTCGAAAAGCGCATCCGCCACGCCCATACCCTCGCCGAAAGCAGCCTCCAGCCCGTCGCACTGCTGCTCACGCGCGATTTGATGTGGGTCGAATGATGCTCCGCCTCGACTGCCTCCGCGCCATCTATCCCGATCTCGAAAAATGTCTCGTAGTCACCATCATGGGTGCGCTTCCCGCCGAACTCCAATCTCTAGGCCATCGCCCCAATTTTTTCTACTTGCAACACGCCATGGGTCTCGCTTCTTCCACCGGTCTCGGCCTCGCTCTCAGCTTGCCCCAGCAAAAAGTCGTTGTTCTCGATGGCGACGGCTCCCTCCTCATGAATCTCGGCAGCCTCACCACCCTCGCGCGCTACAAACCGAAAAACCTCCTTCACGTCGTCTTCGACAACGAGAGCCTCCTCTCCGTCGGCGGCTTCCCCACTGCCACCAGCACCGGCACCGATCTCGAAGCCATCGCTCGCGCCGCCGGCATTCCGAAAACGTGCACCGTCAGCACCCTCGAAGATTTCGCAACGGTTGTCCGCCAAGCCATTTCCCACGAAGGCTTGCAAACCATCGTCGCCAAAGTCGAAGCCACCGGCCCCAAAGCCTTCGTCACCGACCTCGGCCTTCTCGAAAACCGTTTCCAGTTCCGTCGCCACATCCAATCCCTTATTGCGAAATCTCGCTGATGCAATCCCTCATCAATGCTCGCCAAAATCGAATCCGTTCTCTTGTAGGGCTGGCCTTCCGAGGCCAGCCGCCCTTCCTAATCACCGTCACCCACGCACGTTGTCATCCTGAGGCCGCGTTTTTTTGCGGCCGAAGGATCTCAACCGATCCACACTTTCGTACCAGCCCATTCTGCGCAATACTCTCCGTTACTTTTCCGGAGGTCCTCATGTCAGAAATCCTTCTCCAACTCGTCGAAGCTCTCCACTCCGGCCGCTTGCGCGTCGTTGATCTCACCCTCCCTCTAAGCTCCGCCACGCCTCTCCTCCCGCTCCCCACCCAATGGAACAACACTCCGCCTTTCACCCTCCGCGAACTCTCCCGCTATGATGCACGCGGCCCCTTTTGGTATTGGAACGCCTTCGAAACCGGCGAACACACCGGCACCCACTTCGACGCTCCCGTCCACTGGATCACCGGCAAGGATTTGCCGGACTCCTCGGTCGATCGCATCCCTCCAAAAAAATTCATTGGTCCCGCCTGCGTCATCGACGTAACCAAAGAAGCCGAAGAAAATCCCGATCTCCTCCTGACCTCCGCGCACATCAAGGAATGGGAATCCGCGCATGGAAAAATCCGCCCCGGCTCCTGGGTGCTTCTCCGTACAGGCTGGTCCAAGCGCACCGATCCTGCCCAATACATCAATCTCGACGAAGACGGCCCGCACACCCCCGGCTGGGCCACTGAATGCTCCCAATTTCTAGCGAATGATCGCGATGTCCTCGGCGTAGGCGTCGAAACGGTAGGAACCGATGCAGGCCAAGCCGCCAAGTTTGACCCGCCCTTCTCAAATCACTGTGTCATGCACGGCAACGGCAAGTTCGGCCTGGCCAGCCTCTGCAATCTCGACCAACTGCCCCCCACCGGCGCCGTCGTCATCGCCGCCCCTCTCAAAATCGTCAACGGCTCCGGCAGCCCCCTCCGCGTAATCGCCATCACTCCCTAACCCGTTTGTAGCGTCGGCATCCTTGCCGGCGGGTTTTCCTTTGTAGTGGCGCAGCTTGCTGCGCCTCTGTTAGCAACCCATGATCACAGCGACACCTTCCGAGGCGGGGCCGCTCTTCTCCCGCCCGATTCTCTGAAATGTTTTCCTTCCTGCCGCGTTCTATTCCTAGACACTCTCGGCCATAACCTTCTCGAACGGGAGAAAAACTCATGCGACGCATCCACTGGCGTGTCCCGGATCTTATCGCGACTTTGCTCGTCTCAGCGGCCGCCGCTCTCGCCTCTCCTGCCGAGAACCCCCGCGAGACCGTCGTAAAACTCGTCGCGCAAATCCAACGCGCCGACTACGAAGGCAACCGCCCCGCCCTCCAGAGTCTCTTCGCCGATCTGGGGCCCTTCAACGCCGACGAAAAACTCGCCTCCCGGGTGCGCTACTGGCGGGGCTTCGCCCTCTGGCGCCGAGCCATCAACGGCTTCAATGAATCCGCTGACCCCAAGGACCTCGAACACGATCTCACCCAGGCCATCACCGAGTTCAAGGAATCCTCTGCCAAGGATCCTGCCTTCGTGGACGCCAAAGTCGGCACCATTTCCTGCCTTGGCAATCTAATGTATCTTGCTCGGGGCCACGCCGATCGTGTTCAGGAGCTGCTCGGCCAGTCTATCCCGCTCGTCAAGGAAGTCCGTGCCTCCAATCCTGATAATCCGCGTTTCGCCTGGGTCCTGGGCCCCATTCTCTGGAACACTCCTGCCGAGCGCGGCGGCGGCCAGGACAAGGCCATCGAGGCTACCCAAAAGGGCCTGGAATCGGCGCGCAAGCTCAAAGGCTCCGTCACCGATCCCCTCGAACCGTCTTGGGGTGAGCCAGAGTTGCTCATGAATCTCGCTTGGTACAACACGAATCGAACCACTCCAGACCTGAACGCCGCGGACCAATATGCCCATTCCGCCATGGCCCTGGTCCCATACTGGCACTACGTACGCGACATCCTCCTCCCCCAAATCCAAAAAACCAAAGCCCAGCCCCAACCCTGAGTTCGCTGGCCAAACCCAGCCTTCCCTATTTAACGCCCTCAGGCGGGCCGTGTCTCAACATTGTAGGGGCGCAGCACTGCTGCGCCCTGCCTTTCGCTCTTACCTTGTAGGGCTGGCCTTCCGAGGCAAGCCGCGCTGTCGATTTGTGGGGGCCCGGCTGTGTGTGTCGGCAAGCCGGCATCTTTGTTGTTGTGGTGGCCGGTCTTCCGCGTCCCGGTTCCTGACCGGGAAGACCGGTTCTTTTGAACTTATCTATCTTCTGCTTCCGCCCCGCTATCGCCGCCGTCACAGTTATAGAATAGGGACGAGAGAGCCAGACCGGAGAGACTGAATGAAGAAAACGCTTTTTGTCTTCCTGCTATTGTTCATCGCCCGCCCTACTTCCGCCCAAAACCTGCCCGAAGGCATCTGGCAGGGCTACGACGGCGAATGGCGCCACGTCTCAGCCCAATTGCTCGCGCTCGCCGAAGCCACGCCTGAGGAAAAATTCCCCTGGCGTCCCGCGCCCGGCGTGCGCTCCACCAGCGAAGTCTACATGCACATCGCCATCGCCAATTTTGGCTTGTTGGCTTTTACCGGCCCCAAAGTGCCCACTGACTTGAAGGAAAGCTTGGAGACGTCCGTCACCTCAAAAGCCGAGGTTGTCAACTGGCTCAAGCGCTCGCTCGACGCCGTCAGGCAAGCCCATTTGGCTGCCACGCGGCAAGACCTGCAGCGCAAGGTCCACATCTATGATCGCGACACCAACGCGGACGGCATGTACCTGCGCATCATCGTCCACGCCAACGAACACATGGGCCAGCTCGTCGCCTACGCCCGCATGACCGGCGTTACCCCTCCCTGGTCCAAGTAGGACTAGGGACTCTCAGTGGGTTTTCCATTGTAGTGGCGCAGCTTGCTGCGCCCTTTAGGCCGGCCTGCCCTCTTGGTTTTGTAGGGCCCTCCTTTTTACCCTGAGTACAACCGAAGGGCTGAGGCGGGCCGCTCCTCCCGTCGTAGCGCAGGCTTCCCCCCGATTTGTGGGGGCGCGACGACTTGTGTCGGGAAACCCGGCATCTTCTTGTCGTAGTGGCCGTTCTTCAGACGGGTTCTTTCTCCTTTGTAGGGGCGCAACACCGCTGCGCCGTTCCTTTCCCCGCGTGCGGTCTGCATCGCAACTGGTGGTGGGACCTTCAGGTCCGACATATGCTGTTCCCCTTGTTTACGGCTTCAGCCGCTGAGGAATTGGTTTTTTTTTGGGTCGCGTCTTTGATTTCCATCTTCACTAACAACTAACAACTTACGACTAACAACTGCCTCTCTCACTTCTTCACAAACACCACGCAATAATCATTCTCCGGCCAATCCTCCACGATCTTCTCCACCGTCAGCCCCGCCGCCTTCAACTCCTCAATCACAATCTTCTCCGGAATCCCATGTCCGCCCCGGTTGCTCGGCACTCCTTCCACCGGATCGAGCCCCGTCCGCGGCGGAAAATCAATAATCGCCAGCCGCCCTCCGCTCTTGAGCGACCGCACCAGCGCGGCATCAAACTCCGCCGGCTTCGTCAGGTGATGGTACACGCGCCTCAAATAAATCGCGTCGCAACATCCCGCCGGCAAATTCGTATCAGCCTCCTTGCTCTCCACCACAATCACGTTGGTCAGCTTGCGTTTCGCTACTTCCGCCCGCAGCTCCGCCAGCTTCTTCGCATCAATCTCCGTCGCATACACTCGTCCCGCCGCCCCCACTAGCCCCACCGCCGCAAACGCATAACTCCCATCCCCCGCCCCAATATCCGCCACCACCGTCCCCCGTTTACCCTGAGCCGCGAAGGGAGCCTCAGAGGTCCCCCACCGCATCAACTCCGCCAGCCGCCCAATCTCCCCCGCCGCATCCCCGCGTACACCCACCGCAAACACCGCGCACATGAATCCGAGTACAAGTAGTTTTTTCTTTTTCATCGCAGGATGGCCCCTTTCCCAACAAACCGATAGGACTCCTCGCAAGTTGTTACGTTAGCATTCGCGCTGCGCGGCAAAATGGCTTTTGGGGATCGGAGCTTCGGCTCCGACATTACGGGACCTTGAGAATGTAACTTTAGCCCCTGAGGAACGCTGAGGAGCCATTCGTGAGATAACCGCTACCGTCTGTATTCATCACGCCGGCGTACCCAAAAAGGTCCGCGCCCGCCCTCATCGCGGCCCTTGGGCGCCAAATCCAGATAGTGATAGTGGATGTTCATCTTGTCGTTTCCCCGGTCGTAACACGAGTAACAATGAAAGACCGCGCCGTTCTCATCCTTGTAGAACACGCTGTGCCCTTCGCGCTCCCGAGCCTGCGGGTTTTGGATTTTGAAATTGAAGAACGCGCTCCTCTTGGCAAGCTCTTCCGCCGTGAACGATACGTTATAGTCAAAATTGAAATTCGTATCCCCTGATGACACCCATTTGAAATTCCAGCCCATCCGCTTCTGGTAAGCCGCCAGTTTGCTGTACGGCGCACGAGACACCACGATCATCGTCACATCGCGTTGTTTCAGATGCACGCCTATGCCGTTGAACCCGTCGGCCCGCAGCGAGCAGTGCGGACATCCCGCCTCCGCATTCGGCTCAAACATGAAGTGATAAGCAATCAGCTGGCTCTTCCCGTCAAACAGCTGCGCCAGAGTCTCTTTTCCGTTAGGCCCATCAAACACATACTCTTTGCGGACCGCCTCCCACGGCAACTCCCGACGCTCCTGGTTATGCTGGTCCTGCAGCCGCGTGAACTCCTTTTCTTTCGCCAGGAACGCCGTTCGCGCCGCCAGCCACTCTTCGTGCGAGACTATTTTGTGATTCTTGACACCGTCGCCGCTGTCGTTTTTCATGCGTTCACCTCTCCCGAAATGCGAACCACACCGCCACAATCTTAGACCTGAAATTCTGCATAAAATTCCCGCAAGTGCCTTCAACTACCTTCATAGTTGCGCCTCAATCGCCCAACATCGGCGCAGAGTTTTCCACAGTTCATTCGAAAGCTAATATAATACATACTTGACGACTACATTAAGTCTGTGCTACCCTGGCGTTTGATAGTCAGTCGCCAACTCGCTCGATTCACCCCGTCCTATTCATCTCCGCGATCCCGGCGTTTACCCCGAACATATCGGGGCGTTCTCAGCGTCCCTACCTTGGATCGTCACCACTCCTATTCGCTTTTGTTGGGTTTTCGACTTTCAACTTTGAACTTTCAACCTGCCCTTCCTCCTAACTCTCATGGAATCATATCGTTTGCAGACCCCCACCCACTAACTTCTATCGAATCATATCGTTACAAAAACAATACCGGGGGGGGGGGGGTGACTTACGTGCGCAACCTAAGTCCCTTTAGAATGAACACTTTAAAAACTGTATCAAAAAAAACGACTTCAACCTCATTTAGAATGAGCACTTTTGAAAAACAGGGGAGGGGGATACCGGTTATCGTTAATCAGCGATCCCACGATCGAAGATTCCGACCCGGTTAGAAAGCATTTCTATCCCGAGGAGCATCGAGGAGGAATCTTTCCGCGTGGCTCAGCCAATTCCCTTGTCCAAGCGGAGTGGAGGGACGGCCGTGCTCTTCCACGGATCACGCCCCACGGAGCACGGAACACGCTCACTCCTCGTATAATGTGCCCTCCACTTCAGGAGAGCACACCATGCACTATCGCAAGTTCGGCCGCACCGGATGGAACGTCAGCGAAATTGGTTACGGCATGTGGGGACTCGCTGGCTGGACCGGCTCCGACGACGCCGAATCGCTTGACGCGCTGCAGCGCTCCGTCGATCTCGGCTGCAATTTCTTCGACACTGCGTGGGCCTACGGCGCCGGCCGCAGCGAACAGATCCTCGGAAAAGTTCTCCGCGCCAACAAAAATAATTCTGCTGTCGGCGGGCCCGACAAAAAACTTTACGTCGCCACGAAAATTCCGCCCCAAAACGAAAAGTGGCCCAGCCGCCGCGATTTCACGCTCGACGATTGCTATCCGCCCGCCCACATCGAAGACTACGTCAACAAAAGCCTCGCCAATCTCGGCGTCGAAAAACTCGACCTCATCCAGTTTCACACTTGGGAGGATCGCTGGCTCAACGACGAACGCCTCCCGCGCGCCGTGGAAAAACTGCGCAGCAGCGGCAAAGCCGAGGCCATCGGCGTCAGCGTCAATCGCTGGGAGCCGTGCAACGGCATTCGCGCCGTGCTCGAAGGCGTCGCCGATGCCGTCCAGGTCATCTACAACATCTTCGACCAGAATCCCGAAGATGCGCTCTTCCCCATCTGCCGCATGAAAAACGTCGCCGTCATCGCCCGTGTCCCCTTCGATGAAGGCACCCTCACCGGCACGCTAACCGTCGATAGCACCTGGCCGAAAGGCGATTGGCGCAACACCTATTTCGTCCCCGAAAATCTCAAGAACAGCGTGGCCCACGCCGAAGCGCTTCGCCCGCTCGTTCCCGCCGACAACTCCATGGCCCAGATGGCCCTGCGCTTCATCCTGAATAATCCCGACGTCAGCACCATCATTCCCGGCATGCGCAAACGCCGCAACGTCGAAGCCAACATCGCCGCCAGCATCATGGGCCCCCTCCCCGCCCCCCTCCACAAACAACTCCGCGCCCACCGCTGGGACCGCAACCCCACCAGCTGGAGCCAATAGAAATTGTTATGTTTGGAAAGAAAAAGTCTATGCGGTTTGCTTCAAAGCTCGCTCCACCAGCGTCAGGCAACGCTCGGCTTGTTCGCGCATTAACTGTTCATGATCCCCGCGATCGCGCTGCATGCTGTGGAGTTCGTCGGCAATCGCCAACGCTGCGAGCACCGCGACTTTCTGCGTGTCCACGGTTTTCGTCACATCGGCGATCTCGTGCATCTTATCGTCGACGAACTTCGCGAGCCTCTGCACGTACTTCCCGTCCAGTTCTCCCTGGATGGAGTACGTCTGCCCGAAAATCTGCACTTTCACCGGCCCGCTCATTTGTCTGGATTGTAGCGCAGAGCGCAGTCTTGCGGAATGTTTCTTCAACTGGCGCGGAGTTGCGCGCCTAGGTTTTTTTCGAGGGCGGCAACAATCCTGGCGCTGAAATCGCTGGTCTGCGCGTCGGTCAGTGTCGCTTCGCGGCTTTGAAACGTAACGCGCACCAGCAACGAATATTGTCCGGCAGGGACATTTTGTCCCCGGAAAAGATCAGTCGCTTCAATGGAGGCAATTCCGGAAATTCCGAGCGAGCGAATCGTTTTTCTCACGTCAGCAAAAGTCGTGCCTTCGGGCAGCAAAAGCGAGAAATCTCTCTCGACGACCGGGAATCGCGGAAGGGGAGTGTAGCCGCGCTGGTCATGCATCATCCGAATAGCTTTGTGGATTGGAGAAAGGACAAGCTCGGCAAGAAACACATTTTGGCGGAACTTCAATTTGTCAGCCGCGCGTTGCGCAAGTTGACCGGCGACGCCCAGCTCTTCTTGGCCAAGAAAAACTCTGCCGCGCCGCGCTGCGTGCAGCCAGTTCGATCCGCCTTGTTCCCACTGGAAGCCGCTCGCGAGTTCGCCAATGGAATCGATGTCGCCCTTTAGGTCGGCAAATTCGTACTGGCGCACATTTTCGTAAATGCCTTTTTCGCGGGCTTCGCCGGTCGCGCCAATCGTGAGCACCGGCCTTTCGACGGATTCAGATCCGTTCAAGCGGTAGTGGCTTGCAATTTCGAAGAGCCGCACGTTGCGCTGGCCATGATTCAAATTCCATTCCAGCGCGCCAGCCATCGTTACAATTCCGGTCGAGCGCAGCACGTTCGCTTCTTCCGAGAGCGGATTCGCAAGACGCGCGGGCGAAACACCTTCGGGACGGAACAAGGCGTCGCGCTCTTCGGCGACGTGCGGAATCGTTAAAATCTCACGGTAACCCAGACCGATGAGCCGCTCGCGCAAGCGCGTTTCGGCTTCGTGGTGCGGGAGGCGCGCTGCGCCTTGCCGCGCCGCGGGCAATCGCGGCGGAAATCTATCAAGGCCGTAGATTCGCGCGATCTCTTCGATTAGATCGATTTCACGTTCGACTTCAGCGCGCCAGGAGGGTTGCGTGCATTCCCAGGCCGCAAGGAGCGAACCTTCCGCGCCGCGGTTTTGGTCGACGCGAACGGGCGCGAAGCCGAGCGCGCTGAGACTGGCCTCGACTTCCTTGTCCGGGACGTCCGCGCCCATAACGCGGAGAATTTCCGCGCGTGTTACGCGGATTTTTTTCGCGGCGCGCTTGCCAGGATAAACATCAACAACGCCGGCGAGCAATTCGCCGCCGGCAAGCTGAAGAATTAATTCGGCGGCGCGGCGCGAGGCGAGTTCAGCCATTTCCGGGTCGGCGCCGCGGCCAAAACGCGTGGACGCTTCCGTGTGCAATTTCAAAAAACGGGCAGCGCGGCGGATGGCCACCGGTTCGAACCAGGCACACTCGATCAAAACATTCTTCGTAGAGAAGGAAATTTCGGTTTCTGCACCGCCCATGATTCCGCCGATGCCGATGGGCCGCGAGCCGTCACCATCGCTGATCATGCATATGTTGGAATCAAATTGGCGCTCGACGCCATCCAGAGTGCGCATTTTCTCGGCAGGTTTCGCGCGGCGAACGACGATTTTGCGATCGCGTACTTTCTCGTAATCGAAGGTGTGCAGGGCGTGGCCAAGTTCGAGCATCACGTAATTGGAAATGTCCACTACGTTGCTGATGCTGGCGACGCCAGAGGCTTCGAGGCGGTCTTTCAGCCACTTCGGAGAAGGCTGAATCTTTACGTTTCGAATGACGCGAGCGGTGAAGCGGCCGCAGAGCTCCGGTGCCTGAATTTCGACACGAACGGCGTCGGCTGCTTTCGCGGCCGTACTTTCCTCTGGCCTTGGGGGAGTGAAGACCAAGTGCTGCTTGTAGATAGCGGCGACTTCTCGGGCGATTCCGTAATGGCCGAGACAATCGGGGCGATTGGAGCTGACTTCGGCTTCGATGACCGCGCCATGCGGGCCATTCTCCACGCCGCCAATGTTGGTGCCGGAGAGCGCCAAGCGCGACGCAAGCTCCGGCGGTGCCGCGCTGACATCGACGAAGTCTTTCAGCCAGTTGTAAACGACCTTCATGCGGCGGTCCTGGATTCGGAGATCCAGCTCCTATTCTGCAACGTAGCGATTGATCGGTTGAGATCCTTCGCTGCGCTCAGGATGACACTCGCACTAAACTGTGCCGGAATGACGCTCATGGTCAACGTGGCTCCAAACGGCCGAAATAGACGCGCGTGAAGTATTCCATGCGGACGTTGCCGTCCTTTTGATGCGCGTGAAAAATGCGCTCCAATTCCGCCATCATCGGCGCGTAGTTGGGATGACTTTCCGTGGGAGCGAAAGAGCTGCTGTGCAGACGCCCGCGAAATCCTTCCCAATCCAGAGTCTGGTGATTCGGCAAGTCGCGAGAGGAGAAATCGCTGGCGACAAAAAAGCTACGGATATCCTCGCTTTCCGGATAGGAATCCTTGACGCGCTTGTAGTCGATGCCGAAGCGTTCCAGCAATCCCTCGTATTCGCGGGTTAGCGGTGCTTCTTCCATGCGACGGTCATGCCACGCGATAACGGCCCAGCCTCCGGGCTTCAGAATACGCAGGAATTCGCGACGCGCCGCCTGCGGATCGAACCAGTGGAAGGCCTGCCCCACGGTGATGAAATCGATGCTCGAATCGCACAGGGTTGTGGCTTCGGCGGAGCCTGTCACGCTGATGAACTCAGGAAAGGAGCGCAGGAACTCTTCGCCCGCCTGGCGCATTTCGGGATTTGGTTCCACGCCGAAAACACGATTGCCATTCTCGAGAAACAATTTGCTGAGGAGGCCCGTGCCGGAGCCGATGTCAGCAACCACATGTTGTGAGCGCAAACCGCATTCCACTCGGAGAAGGTCGAGGAGCGCAGCGGTGTAGCCCGGGCGGTAGCGGACGTAGTCGGCTACGCGGTTGGAGAAGCGTTGTTTGGCGTCTGCGAAGGGCATAATGCTTACAATCAATTCCCCAGGGGCTAAAGCCCCTTGCTACGACCCGACCCCCAAAACTATCGCTACATTATGCCGTCGGCAAGCGGCTAAACGGCCAAGAAACCAGCACTGCTGTTCGGTGTTAAGCAGAACCGCTTCTTCATCCAGATGTGCGGCAGGCTAAAGCCCGCCGCAACAACTGCTTCCTACGGGAACTGGCGGAGGAAGCGGATGTCGTTCTGAAAAAAGACCTGGATGTCGTCGATGCCGAATTTGAGCATGGCCAGGCGGTCGATGCCGATACCGAAGGCGAAGCCGCTGACCTTTTTGGCGTCGTAATTTACGAAACCGTAGACGGCGGGATCGACCATGCCGGCGCCGAAGAGTTCGATCCAGGCAGCGCCTTTGCACTTCGAGCAGGTTCCACCACCGGCCGCCGTGCCGGTCCCACCGCAGAAGGGGCAGGAGACGTCGAACTCGACGCTCGGCTCTGTGAACGGGAAGTAACTCGGGCGAAAACGCGTTTTCACGCTGGGGCCGAAAAACTGTTTCACGAAATATTCTATAGTGCCCGTGAAATCGCAGAAGGTGATGTCGCTGTCGACGGCGAGGCCTTCGATCTGGTGGAAGGCGAAGGAATGCGTGGCGTCGGGATTGTCGCGGCGATAGACCTTGCCGGGAACGATGACGCGCACGGGAGGCTTCTGCTTTTCCATGGTGCGAATTTGCATCGGCGAAGTATGCGTGCGGAGCAGAAGAGGCGTGGCCGCTCCTTTCGGCAAATCCAGATAGAACGTGTCCATATCGTCGCGGACAGGATGAAACTCCGGAATGTTCAGCGCTTCGAAATTGTAATAAGGCGTTTCGATTTCCGGGCCTTCGACGACGGAGAAGCCGATGGAAACGAAAATGTCTTCGATTTCCTGGAAGACCTGGCGGATGAGGTGATGCGAGCCGATGGGGCGGTGGACGCCGGGGAGGGACAAATCCACACGTTCGCGAGCGAGTGCGGATTCTTCAGAGCCGGACTCGATGGCAAGGCGGCGTGCTTCGATTTGCGTTTCGACGTGAGCGCGTAATTCGTTGAGAGCCGCGCCGACGGCGCGCTTGAGTTCTGGTGTGGCGGGCTTGAGCCAGTTATCCGTGATTAGCGTGAGGACGCCGGATTTGCGGCCGAGCCAAGTGTCCCGGAAAAGCTTCCATTCCGATTCGTCACGAACGTTGCCAAAGTGCGCCTCGAAATGTACTCGAATCTTGGCAAAAGGCAGCGCGACCTTATCGGGCTGCGTAACCCCGAGAGCTGCGAGAGTCTTGTCTAGACCGAGATCAGTAGTTGGCATGATCGCGAAGTAGATTACACCGAAGGGCACGATATATCGTGCCTCTACGGGCGAAAAAAGCACCAGCGTTCGTAGCCAAGACGCGATGACCGGGCGGGGCAAGCCCCGCCCCTACGCAAAACGAAGAATCGCCGACTTACGCTTTCTTTGCTTTAGCTGGCGGCGGGGCGGCGGCCTTCGCCGTGGCTACCAGCGACGTGAAGGCTGCGGCGTCTTTCACCGCTAAGTCGGCGAGGACTTTGCGGTCCAGATTGACACCGGCGACCTTCAGGCCATGAATCAACTGGCCGTAGGTGAGGCCGTTGTTGCGAGCGGCTGCGCCTACGCGCTGGATCCAGAGTTTGCGATATTCGCGCTTTTTGACACGGCGGTCGCGCTTGGCGTAGCGATCGGCGCGATTGGCGGCTTCCTGCGCGGATTGGTAGAGCTTGCTCTTAGTGAGGAAAAAGCCTTTTGTCCTCTTGAGATACTTCTTGCGCCGAGCCCGGCGCTTGGTACCGCGTTTTACGCGTGCCATGGGTTTTCTCCTTAGATTCTCCTGTAGCTCATTCCCTTTAGGGAGGAGGTTTTTCTGCGCCCGGATCGACGGTGCGAACCGGAGCGGAAAAACCTCAGGCCTGAAGGCCTGAGCTACAAATTATTTTTGGGAGACAAACAGGGTGCGGAACGCGCAAGAAAACGCGTGCTGCAACGGGTTTGTCTCCTGGTGATGCATTTGTAGCGTTCGCCTTGCGGTGACCACCTTCGGCTGAAGCCGAAAGATGGCGGCATAAAGCCGCCGCTACAAGTGCCCCTCAATTCGGGGCTTATCGGCCGGCAGGCACCCGTGAAGCGCTGCCTGGCACGAAAATCGAACTGCGAAATTCGAAAAGCGAAAATCGGCTACGGCTCTAGCCGTAGGGAAGCATTTGCTTGAGGCTGGCAACGTCTGCTTTGTTGACTAGCGTCAGCTTCTTCAGTTTGCGCATGCGACCGGGGGCCTTGGTGCCCATCAGGTGGCGCTTACCGGAGTGACCGCGCTTGATCTTGCCGTTGGCGGTGATCTTGAAGCGCTTCTTCGCGCCGCGATGCGTCTTCAGTTTCAATTTTGGTTTCGATGCGTTTCTCGGCATTGCTGAAAATCCTTTCGACAATATGTTGTGCCGCTGCTTGCGGCCAGGCGGGGCAAGCCCCGCCCCTACAAAACCTATGTTGCGCGTTTTATGGCGCTGTTTACTGCGACTGCTGGGCGCTGGATTGCTGGCTCGCGGGCTTGGCGACGCTTACGCCTTTTTTCGGCGCGAGCAATGCTACCAGGACGTTGCCTTCCATGCGCGGCATGGTTTCGATCTGGCCTTGGTCGCCAATTTCCATCAGCAGGCGGTTCATCTTGGCGCGCCCGACTTCCTGGTGTGCCATTTCGCGCCCGCGATGGAAAATCATCGCTCGCACTTTGTGGCCTTCCCCGAGGAACCGCAGGATCTGATTCTTGCGAACCTGATAATCGTGTTCCGCGGTGGCGGGCCGAAACTTGACTTCCTTCAACTGCGAGCCGCGGCTGCTCTTGCGCTGCTCGTGGGCTTTCTTATTGGCCTGGTACAGATACTTTCCGTAGTCGGTGATCTTGCAAACTGGCGGATCAGCCGTAGGCGAGATTTCCACCAGGTCGAGCCCTTTTTCCTTGGCCAACTTCATGGCTTCAAACGGCTGCATCACGCCGAGCTGGCCACCTTGATCGTCAATCACCCGGATTTCGCGAGCCCGGATTCGCTCGTTGACGCGAATACGGTCCGCTTGCCGGAAGCTGCGTTCTGCGATAAATCCCCCTTAGACGCTTTGTCCATCTCGGATGCGAAACGGCTGACCCGCGCACCGCCGCAAAGCGTTGAACCACCCCACCCCACACAGTGCAAAGCTGCCCAGGGACGGGCTTCAAAGTATAGCACGTCGCCAGAGTGGAACGGCAAGGGGCAAAAAGGGCGCGGAGGGCTCAACTGTTCAAGTGAAGGTCGCCTTTGGGCCCACTGATAACCGCTTGCAGACGGGTTTTGTCGCTGCGCTGGACGGGGAAGTCGATGCCAATACGCTTCAGGGTTGAGGCTAGTTCCTGCGGGTCGGCGCTTAGGATTTCAAAATAATCCAACGTGCATTTTGCGGAAGCGTCCTTGGAAGGATGGACCGAGTCGGTGCTCCATTCGATGAAGAAGGGAAGAAGGCCATGGCGGTCGTCGGCGAGGTTGATGGTTTTCCAGTTGAGGACTTGGCCGTCCGGGCGCTTTCTGGAGCCGACGGAAGGGCCGGTGAATTCCACTTTGTTTTCTCGGAGCAGTTTGGCCAGGGCAGCGATGTCGGGCGGATGGGCGGCCCAGCCGATCAAACGCGGATCGGTCATCGCGCGCAATTGGGGGAAATGGACGATTTCGCTTTGCGCGGGATAGGGAGCGATGATTTCCAAATAGCGCCGTTCACCCAGCGAGAGGAGTGCGTTGCGCGTGCCACGGCCGGGATGGACTCCGCCCATGGCGGGGAGAACACCCGTTCCGTCGTGAACGAATTCGATACCTTTATCGAGATCGTTGCAGCCGAGAAGGATGTGATCCAGCAAGGCGGGCACGTCGTCGTCCTCTTCTCCACTTGCGGCCAAGACCACGGACGGTACAGCCAGTGCGCCACCTGTCAAAGCAAGAAAGCACCTGCGAGAAATCATCCCTGACACCTCGTCATTTTCAATGCAGGATTGCGAACTAAAGTCGGCTTCCAGAGCTTGCCTGAGATCTTTGCCGATCATTCAGCTTGTCGCGCGGGAATCGGATTCCTGGCGAAGGGCTTCGACCAGTTCGGCGAGGGGCTTGGGGCCGAGGTCGCCCTTGCTGCGATGGCGGACCGAGACGGTGCCGGCTTCGGCTTCCTTGGGGCCGACTACCAGCATGTAGGGGATTTTCTGGAGCTGCGCGTCGCGGATTTTTGCGGGCAGCTTTTCGTTGCGGTCGTCGAGATGGACGCGCAAGTTGTGGCGCTTCAGAGTTTCTGTGACGTGCTTGGCGTAGTCGGCGACTTTTTCGCTGACCGGGCAGATTTCCACTTGGACTGGCGCGAGCCACAGCGGAAAGGCGCCGGCGTAGTGCTCGATCAAGATGCCGAAGAAGCGTTCGACGGAGCCGAGCAACGCGCGGTGCACCATGAGCGGTTGATGTTTGGCGCCGTCGTCGGCGACGTATTGCAGGCCGAAGCGTGCGGGCAGGTTGAAATCGAATTGCACAGTGGTGAGTTGCCAGGAACGGCCGATGGCGTCGATGAGCTTGACGTCGATTTTTGGGCCGTAGAACGCTGCTTCGCCTTCCATTTTTTTGTACGGGATGTTCATGCGCTTCATGGTGTCGGCGAGAGCAGCGGTGGAGCGATGCCAGTCTTCGGGCTTGCCGGCATAGTTTTCCGGATGTGTTGGATCCCAGTCGGAAAGCTCAACTTCGAATTTGTCGAAGCCGAAATTTTTCATGACCGCAAAGGCAAAATCCATGCAGGCTTCGACTTCGGATTCGATTTGCGAGGGCATGCAGAAGATGTGCGCGTCGTCCTGGGTGAAACCGCGGACACGCAGCAAGCCGTGAAGCACGCCGCTGCGCTCATAGCGGTAGACAGTGCCGAGTTCGGCGAAGCGGACGGGGAGATCGCGATAGCTGTGCAGCCTCGACTTGTAAATCAGGATGTGCCCGGGGCAATTCATGGGCTTGAGCTGGTAGTCGGCTTTCTCGACTTCCACTGGCCCGAACATGTTGTCTTTGTAATAGCCGGTATGGCCGCTGGTGTTCCATAGGTCGCGGCGCATGATGTGCGGCGTGTACACGAGATCGTAGCCGCGCTTTTGCAACTCGTCGCGCAGCCAGGTCTCGATGATATTGCGAACTAAGCCGCCTTTGGGATGCCAAAAAATCAGGCCGGGGCCAGCGTCTTCTTCGATGCTGAAGAGGTCCAGCTCCGTTCCGAGCTTGCGGTGATCGCGGCGCTTGGCTTCTTCGATGCGATGCAGGTGGGCGTCGAGTTCTTTTTGCGTGAAGAACGCGACGGCGTAAATGCGCTGGAGCTGGGGATTGCCTTCCTGCCCCTTCCAGTAGGCGCCGGCGACGTTCATCAGCTTGAACGCTTGGATGCGCTTGGTCGAAGGAATGTGCGGGCCGCGGCAGAAGTCGATAAATTTTCCGGTGGTGTAAAACGAAACCATCGGCTCGGTGGCTTTCTCTTCCACCAGCTCGCATTTGAAAACCTGGTTGGATTTTTTGTAAAGCTCCAGAGCTTCCGGCTTGGGAATGAACTTGCGCTCGTTCGGCAAGTCCTGCGCCGCGAGTTCATGCATTTTCTTTTCAATTTTGGCGAGATCTTCCTGAGTGAACGGCTCCTCGCGCAGGAATTCGTAGAAGAAGCCGGTGTCGATGGGCGGACCGATGCCGAGCTTCACGTTGGGGAAAAGCTCCACCACCGCCGCGGCCAGCAGGTGCGCCGCGGAATGGCGGAACACAAAGAGAGCGTCGGGGTCTTTTTCCGTCAGGATTTGCAGCTTGACGTCATTTTCCAAAGGCTTTCGCAAATCGACTAACTCACCTTCGCCATTGTTCGGCGCGGCCACGCGCGCCACTAGCGCGGCGTCGGCCAGCCGCGGAGAAATGCTGCGCGCGACATCCGCCGCTGTGGTGCCTTTGGGGACATCCTTGACGCTGCCGTCGGGCAACGTGATGTGAATCTGCTCCATGTGTGTGTTCACCTGGAAGGAGAAACTCTAAGCTTATCGGCGGGTTCCCGCCGGGTCAAGGCGACTATCGCGGTGGGTGGTGGGGAATTATCACTTAGAGAATCGGCGAATACTTAGAGATATCGGAAGTCCAACACAGAAGATGTGTATGATCACGCCGACGATCATAAACTTTAAGGAAAACGGCCGCTTGGCGGCAGCCGAGAGCGGCACCACTATGCGGTTCATAAAGAAATAGACGGCGATGCCATAGAGCACGCCCGAAACGACCGCATTCTCTATCAAGAAACGCATCGTTTGGGTCGCCGCAAAATAAACAGCGGCCGCCCCGAAGGCGATGACAAAGTGACAAAGCAGGCCTAGCAGCGCCGTTGCAAATCCACCGCTGAATGCCTTTGGCCCCAGCAATCCACTGGCGATTCCTTGCAGCAGGGGCACAGGCTTGGCACCGAATAAACCATAGACGAGGAGCGCGGCAGTAATGTCCAGGACGCCGCACGCAAAGCCGGCCCATAGAATTGCAACCATAGCGTTTGGATTTTTCGGCACGGAAACCTCCGTTGCTACACTCCCCCACAGCTGCCCACAATCTTACATCACAGTCCTACGACTCGAAGGTCCAGCGGCCGCCGGCCATGGTGCGCTCGACGGGGATGGTGACGAGCGTGGATGGATTTTCCTTGAGGGGATCGCGACCTAGGACGACGAAGTCGGCGAGCTTTCCGGTTTCTATGGAGCCTTTCAGGTTCTCTTCGTAGGAAGCGTATGCACCATTGATGGTTCCCACGCGGATGGCTTCTTCCACCGAAATTTTCTGCTTTGGCCCCCATACGTTGCCTTTAGTGTCGGCGCGTGTCACTTCGGATTGCAGGGCCATCATGGGGATGAATTCTCCTGGCGGATAGTCGGAGGCCTGCGTCGGGCGGATACTGGCATCGAGGAAGCTGCGCAGGGCAAACATGTGATTGAGGCGCTCCGCCCCGTAGTAGCGCATTTTTTCGCCGTGATAGTAAACGTAGGTTGAAAACGGCGTGGGAATGGCACCGAGCGCCTTGATGCGCGCGATCAAGTCGTCATTGACCACCGTGCAGTGCTCGAGGCGGAAGCGTGGATCGTGGCGCGGGTTTTCCTTCTGCAAACGCTCGTAGACGCGCAGCGTGGTATCGATGCCGACGTCGCCGTTGGCGTGCGTTCCGATCTGCCAGCCCGCAAGATGGGCTTTGCGGCCGTAGGTGTATAGCTCTTCCTCGGTCATCACGAGAATGCCGTAGTCGTTGGGCCGGCCTTCATAGGGTACGGAGAGTCGCGCCGTGCGCTCAGAAATCGAGCCATCGCAAACCAGCTTCATGGCGCCGACGCGAACCCACTCGTCGCCGAGTCCGGTGCGTACACCTGCCTCGATCATTGCATCGATAAACCGGTAGTTGATGAAGCAATACGCGCGATAGAGCAAATCGCCTGAATCGCGAGCGTCCTGATAAGCGCGAAGGTCGGTGGGATTGCCCTGCGCTTCGGTTGCCGAGGTGATTCCCGTCTTGGCGAGCATTTTGGAAATGAGCTTCACGCCCTCGCGATGATCGTCCCGCGTGAAGTTATGCGGAATCACCTTCTCGAAAAAGTCTTGGGCGCTCTCCGCGACACGGCCACTCAGCCTTCCGGTTGCTGGATCGTGGTCGATTTTCCCGCCCGGAGGATCGGGAGTGTTCTCATCAATTCCAGCTTTGCGAAGCCCAAGTGAATTTGCATAGACAGTGTGGCCGCCGCGATGTTCGATGTGAACGGGATGATCCGGAACCGCCGCGTCCAGATCGCCGATGCTAAGCGGCCGGCCATCCTCTGTTTTTGTGTCGTCATACTTGAATCCAAGGACCCAATCGCCAGCCCGCGTTTTTGCAGCACGCTCGCGCAGCGCTGCCTGAATGGCGGAAATCGAACGCAGGTCGCAATCGACCATGCGCAGATGAGACAGACCGGCCTCAGCGGGATGCGAGTGCGCGTCGATGAAGCCCGGCAGGACCGTCTTTCCACCGAGATCAATCTTTCGAACCCCCGGGGCCGCGAGATTCATCACATCCGTATTTTTCCCCACCGCAAAAAATCTTCCGCGCGCAATGGCAACAGCGTCCGCAACCGGATCGGCCGCATTCATCGTCACGATGTGTCCGTTGTACAAAATGAGGTCAGGTTTTTCCTGCTCAAATGGGAAAAGAGAAAAGGCGGCAATCGAGCCCAGGAATTCGCGGCGAGTCGTTTCGTCAATCATGGATTCCTTTGTTGGCACTTTAGGATTGCAGCGGATGCTACGCTCAGGCACCGAAATCGTCAACGCATTGTCCTAAGGAATTATTAGCGTCGGGTCTGTTATATCCTGAACGAAGTGGAAGAACCCCCCGCGCAGGCTACAAAGAACTAGAGAACTGTAACCCCTGGCAAGCCAATAAAATGTGCATCCGAGGTGATTAGCTCGGCCTGGTGTGCACGCGCCGTAGCATAGATAATCGCATCCGCCATCGGCAGATTTGTTGCCAGACTCACTCTTGCAGCCGAAGCGGCCAACCATATATCGAGAGCAACCTCTCGCTCATGGAATCCAAATGCGTGGGACAAGAAGCGTTCCGCCAGATCCGAGGTCTGCTCACGCAGCATTTTCGTGTACACCTCATACACCACAATGGATGGGAGGAGCACAGCCTCCTGGTTTTGGAGGTACTTCCCGAATGCGTCCGCTTTCGGGCCGCCCCCAAGGAACTCGACCCACCCGGAAGAGTCCACAACAAAGCGCCTAGAACCGCTCGGTGTGGTCACGATCTCCGACGTTCCATTTCATGCCTTTGCAAATCCCGCGCAGTTCCTGAATCGAGCGTGGCTTGCTGAACCGAATCGTCCCATCCACGATGAAAACGTGCAATTCCTGGCCCGGCTTCAGTTTTAGTTCCTCTCGGACGCGCTTGGGAATGACGACTTGAAATTTGGGTGATACCTTGACGGTGTCCATTGGAGTTTTCCACACCCAATCCATCGATATAACGAGCGTATGTCGAAACTATAATCGATGATGATGTTGTATGTCATATCTTAAATCGATAGTGCGAAAAAAGGCACACACTACGTAGTCTGCGGCGCAAATCACAATGCGCTCGGGCTATTTCTCAAGGCTCGCAGCTGCAGCCTGCGCAAAGGGGGATTGTGGGTTTAACGACAAAGCGTGTTGCACCGCCTTTCGCGCTTTAACCTTATCTCCTTGTTTTTGCAATGCTTTGCTGAGCCAAACCCAGGCTTCATCCTGGGTCGAATCAATCGCCAGGGATTTCTCGAAGCTCTCGATGGCCTTGGGGACATCGCCACCAAACATTTTTGGAGCCATTAGGTACTGCCGGCCAAGACTTGCCCACACACGCGGATTCTTGTCCTCCAGCGCCATGGCTTTGGCGTTTTCCTCTTTCACTTTTGGGCCGAACTTCGGACCCGCGAACATGCCATTACCCATCCCGATCTTCCTGCCGTAAAGATCAGCGAGCAGGCTATGAGCGTCTGCCGACTTGTCATTGAGCTGGATCGATCGCTGAACTGCTTCAATCGCCTTCTCAACTGATTCCGCTGCGGCTTTCTTGTCTTTGCGCATCTCATGAACGTCCGCGAAATAGCTCTGGATTCGAGCGAGATCGAGATAGAGCTCGGCGTCGTTCGCACTCTGAGCGATCTTCTGTTCGAGTTGCGTCTTCACCAATTGCAATTGTTTCTCGTCGTGAGTCCTTCTAGCTGCTTCAACGGCCGCGGCAAGGGGATCGTCCGCAGGAAAAGCAGCGAAGGCAAGAGGAGCAAAGCACACTCGGGAAACCAGAGTCAGCGTCAGAAGATGTAAGTAAACGGTGCTTGTAGAACACATAAAGTAGTCCTTGTTTCTTCCTACGTACGGAACACCGCAGAAGTGTCAGTGTTGCACCGCTGATTCAAGGAGAGCGCTGAATTCCGATGTGCCACGGAGTTTCGCGAACGCAGGTTCTTCCTTCAACCAATCCAAGAACTGGCTAGGCTCCTTGCTCTTCGATTTTGCCCGGCGCAAAGCTTCCAGCGCGCCCTTGCGGTCCCCGCTTAACGCTTTGGATACCGCCAAGTTGCTCAGCGCCCAGGCGGAACCCGGGTCGGCTTGGCACGCCAGCTCAAAATAGTCTCTAGCCCTAGCGGGATCTTTTTGATCCAACCGATCCAAACCGGCTTCCATCGCCTGGACCATTACTCCTGCGAGCGCGCGCTTCAAGACACGGAGTCCATCCACATGTTTTTCGTGTTCCGCGCGGTCGCGCAAGTCGGAAATTTTCCTTCCTACATCAGTGCGAATTTCCGCGCGATTCGGCTGTTCTTCGCGCAACGAGGCAAGTGCCGAGGAAATGTCGCCGGTCAGCCGGTCTTGGTCTTCAAATTCCTGCTTTTCACGTTTGGTGCCTTCCCGGACGGCCTTGTCTTTTTCGAGAGCTTCGGCCTTCGCGCGTAGTTCCGCGCTTTCAGCTAGGCCGGCAATGGCTTCCGCGGCCTGTCGATATTCCTTCCAGGCAAAATAAAGATCGCCAGATTGCTCGAAGGAGCGCGCACGCGCCGCCTCCTGCCGTGCAAACTCTGCGATGATGGAATCGTCCTTGCCATCCCGGCCGCTCTTCATCGCCTGCAGTCGAAACCATGCCAGAGCTTCGTCCATCGTATTGGATGGCGCCCATTGGTGGGGGCCGTCGAACGTGCGCAAGAAATGGGCGTAGTGAAGCTTCTCCAAGCCATCGTCCATTCGAACAATTTCTGCGTAGTTGAAATCGTAGGTGCCTACTGCGGCGAAAACTGCGACGGATACATCAAGTGAGTCCGAGGGCGCCGGCTGAAAGCCCGCTCCATTCAGGAGCACGCCCGCCGCGCATTTGCAGAGTTGTGCGAGCCGCGCGGCTACGCGAGCGCCGCCGGAGAATCCTGCAAAGTAAGCACGATGAACATCAATCGCCAAGCGTGCCTGTGTATCGAGCAACATGGCCTCGGCCGCTTCAGCCTCAATTTTCCAGGAACCGTTACTGGAATTGTTTGAGCCAACCACGATGTAGCCGTAGCGTTCGGCAGCGTCCTTCATCAATTCGACAGGTATCTTGCCGTGCGCGCCCGGATCGAACGCGTAAGCGATGGGCCACAGTTTTTGTGGCGAGTATCGGGATGGCAGATACAACGCGTAGCTTTGTTCTGGCTTTACCAGAGTCACTACTTTGGGAACGATGGCCCCGAGGGGAAAGCCCTTCGGATGCTCCTCAGTCGCTGCTTGCTGCGCGGAGACAGGAGCAGCAAGAAAGACCAGTAAGACTAAAAGATGGAGCAGGTTGCGCACGCTCTTACTATAGACGCACCAAAACGGACTAGGGAGAGCCACAGTGAAGGACCATTGCAGTTGCGACCTACAGATAATTTTGTCCGGCCGAAGCTACAGGGTAGACTTTCTTACTTCCGCAATGCGCTTTGAAAGACTCTGGGGAAAATAGGATGAAAAAGTCAGGCTTTACGCTCAGTTTTGCTTTCGCACTACTTTCGTTGGCAAATGGAAGCAGCGGGCAGGAGCCGCAGGCGCTTCCGGCGGCGGATGAGCGCTATAAAACGGACATTCTGCTAGTGGTTGCACATCCGGACGACGAAGGCGCTGCCACGCCGTATCTTGCGCGAGCGCTGGATGAACATAAACGGATTGGCGTGGTTTTCGGCACACGTGGCAGCAGCGGTGCAAATGAAGCAGGCGCGGAACAAGCCGCGGCACTTGGCGCGGTTCGCGAAATTGAAGCGCGAAACGCGCTTACGACGCTTGGCATCACCAATGTGTGGTTTCTCGGCGGCAAAGACACAGCTTCGCAGAATGTTCTGCAGTCGCTGGCGAATTGGGATCACGGTGAATCGCTGGAGCAACTTGTGCGGTTGGTTAGGCTTACGCGTCCAGAAGTGATCCTCACGTTTCTTCCAGGAACATTTATTGGCGAAGACCACGGCGATCATCAAGCTTCCGGGTTGCTGGCCACCGAAGCGTTCGATTCGGCAGGCGATCCGGTTGCATTTCCCGAGCAAGTTGCCGGACCGTCAAAGAGGTTGGAACCTTATCTCGAGAATTTGCGCCCGTGGCAGCCAAAGAAGATCTATTACTTTGCGGATGCCGACCGCGAAGATATTTTCAAAGGAAAGGGCCCGGACTATTCCGTGACGGGAATCTCGAAATCCGGCAAATTACCGTACTGGCGAATGGGGCTCGACTCATTCCGTTCTCATCAGACGCAAGCCAAGTCCTTTCTGGATAAGGTCGCGCAAATGGACGAGGCACAAATCGAAAAGATGGCCACGTCCGACAGCTTCTGGACGGAGTCCTTGCATTTCGTTCTTGGCAAGTCGCTTGTCGGCGGAAGCGTGGCCGGAGATATTTTCGAGGGCATCACGCCGGGAGCGATTCCGTTCTCGCGCCCAGATATTTCTCCGGAACCAGCACGCCCGGAATTGTCAGTGGAACTCGGCGGGCCGTACAGTTTCTACGCTGAGTTTCGGCGCGCACATGGGCTCACGCATCTTCCGCATCCCGAACCGCCGGAGATCGCGATGCAGGGCCATACCAGCATGGTGATTCCTCTGTGGGTGCGCAACCGGACCGCCAAGACGCAGCAAATTTCGCTTGCAGCCATGCTGCCGGCGGGATGGACGGTACAAAACGGAACCGGAAAATTCACCGTGGCGGCAAAACAAGTGGCGGCCGCGCGGATCGAAATCATGTTGCCAGCAATTCCCGAAAACGAAACGAAGAAGCCCGAACCTCAAGACGTCATTGTGCGAGCGGAATCGAGTGGCCAAAGTATCGGCGAAATAAAACTTCGCGTTGAAGTTCGGAAACGCGCGCTGCCCCAGTAATACGCTTCAGGATTTTTGCGAACGCGCGGCTTCCATTTGTTCCCAGGCTGCGTCGGGCAGCATCAGCAAATCGTTGAATTCTCCGGCGCCGCGCAGCCACTGCGCACCGTCAATCACCACGCATTCCCCGTTGATGTACTCCGCCATATCGCTGATAAGAAACGCCGCGAGATTGGCCAATTCCTCGTGTTTTCCGAATCGCTTCATAGGATGCTTGTCCTTGGAGTGATCCTCGAACGTCTTCGAAGGCATCAGCCGCGACCACGCGCCCTCGGTGGGGAACGGCCCCGGCGCGATGGCATTCAGCCGGATGTGATACTTCGCCCATTCCACGGCCAATGACGTGGTCATCGCCAGTACACCCGCTTTCGCGCAAGCCGAAGGAACAACAAACCCCGAGCCGCAGTTGGCGGCGGCGTAAGTGGTCACGATATTCAGCACATTGCCGCCGAGTCTTTGAGAAATCCAGCGCTTGCCAAAGACCTGCGTGCAATGAAAGGAGCCGTTCAGCACTATGCCGACGACGGCGTTAAAAGCGTTGGGGGTGAGTTTTTCGGTGCGCGCCATGAAATTTCCGGCAGCGTTGTTGACCAGCGTGTTGATTTCGCCGAACTGCTCCTCGGCCTTTGCAGCCGCGAATTCGACAGCACCATAGTCGCGCACGTCACAAGTCGTGTAGGCGGCGGCGCCCCCAGCGCGGTGAATTTCTTCGCACGTTTCGCGCAACGGATCTTCGCGCCGTCCGACGAGGAAGATCCGCGCTCCTAATTCAGCAAACCGCAGGGCCATAGACCTGCCGAGCCCCGTCCCACCGCCGGTAAGAAACACTGCGCGGCCCTTCAACAATTCTTTTTGGAACACGTTTCACCGCCCCGTGGAGATGGTCGAGCGTGTAGCGACATCGCGAAGCGCGATTCTAATCTATTCAAGCAATTTGACACGACTTTTTGGGATGGTCTCCGGTGCGAGCAGAAAGGGAGCAGACAAACTCAGGGGCGGATCTCCGCAGGAATGGGCCGGCCCATCGCTTTGGCATACTCAGCGGCGTAAAGCGGGCTCTCGGGAAATTCCTCGCTCAGTTCGCGAAACAGTTTCTGGCCCAAGGAGTTTTGTTTTTCCCGGCGAGCCGCCAACGCCAGCAGGATCTTTGCGTACGGTTGCAAATATCGTCCGCCATCGATTGTTTTTCCAAGCTGCTGCATGCCAAGTTTTTTGTCGCCGTGGACCCCCCCAAACATGAGCAAAAACCGCGCGCCGCCCGAAAGGCTTCCGATGACGTAATTTGCTGTTCCGAGGGCCACATAAGCGTCGTCCGCGTCCGGCTCCTCCGCCAGCAACTGTTTGGCGTACTCGTTTCCCTCTTTCAGCCGCTTCAAGCTCTCAATGTGCTGCTTCTTAAGCATCATGTCGGCGTTTGATTCCATCCCGGCCGTCATCGTCAGCGCGAAAAAAGCCTCGGCATCCTTGGGGTTCTTTGCCAGACGGTCTTTCGCCAGCTTGCGAGCCTTGTCCAGCGCCTCCTGAAAGCTTTTCATCCGCGCCGGATCTGGCCTGCCTTCAATTCCATGCAGGAATCTCTTCTCATTCAAGAAAAAATCGCTGGAGAGCACGCCTTGACGGTAAAGCTCCTCGAAGAGGTAACTGGCAGCAATAGCGACCTGCCCAAAAGGTTCGTCGGGATGTTGTGATTCCCAGGTATCAAATTTTTCGCGCGCTTCGGTAAAGTTTTGGAGATAGAGGGAGTGAAATCCGGAAGCAAGTTCCGGCACGCTGCTAAATGCGGGGCCATCAGCATCCCCTCTCGGCTGCGCATCGCAAACCGCCCCTGCGAACAGTAGCAGGCATGCCGCGCCATAGAGTTGCCACCGCATTGAACGTCGTTCCCTTCAGAAAAGTCCGGGTAAAAAGCGCGGTTTGCCGGACATCGCCGCGCGATAGTCCGGATTCGCGAGCAGCACAGGCTCCTCCGTAGAGAGCCGCTGCGCCAGGACGCCAATGTGCGCGATTGCCCCGGCAACCGCGGTGATCCACGCCGTATGAATGAGCGGAAGAGCCAGCAACTCCGAAAAGACCGCCGCGTAGTTCGGATGCCGGACGTAACGGAATGGTCCGGAAGTCACCACGCCGAGTCGCGTGGAATCCACGACCTGAATGTTCCAGTGCGCTCCGAGCGAGCGAATGACCCACCACCGTAGTGCGTTTGCCGCAAGGAATACGGCAAACATCGGAGCAGCCAGCAAGGGGAGGAAGGGGCGCTTCAGAAAAACTACTTCCAGTGCTGCGGCGATCAGCACGGCGGTGTGCAGCAGCACCATCCAGCGGAATTTCGGCTCATCCACTTTCGCCGCACCGCGCGTGGCCATTTCCTTCTGGTGTTGCCTGGAAATACGCATCTCGACAAGCCGCAACAAACCCACAGCGAGCAGCAAGCCGAGAAACAAATAAACGCTTAGGTCCATTGCAGTAACAAAAACTCCGAGCTAAAGCCCGGCCCGAATCCGGCGACAAGTCCATAGTCCCCTGGATTCATCTGCTTCTTCGTCAGCCACTCTTGGAGGATAAACAAAATCGTGGCGCTGGAAATGTTGCCGTAGTCGCGCAGAATGTCCCAGGAGAATTTCGTGTGGCACCGCGTCAAGCCCAGCTCTTCTTCGATGCACACCAGCAGCTTCTGGCCGCCGGGATGGAGGAGATAAGCAGCCAACTCGCCGGGCGTCAGGTTGTGCCGTCCAAGAAAATTCTCCACCAGCCCTTTGATCTTTTCGCGCACCAACTGAGGAAGCTCTTTCGATAGCACGATGTGGAATCCAGAGTCGCGGAGATCGAAGCCAAGAGCATCCATCGATGCGGGGAGTGTGAAAGACTCGGAATCCAGAATCTTTGGCCCGGAAGAGGGCCGGTTCGTGAGAACCGCTGCTGCGGCGCCATCGCCAAAAATAACAGCCGAAATCAGGTTGCCCTGCGAGAGATCTTTGCGCTGAAACGTGAGCGAAGGCAGCTCGACGGCGACAATCAATACTGTTTTGCCTGGAGCTCCAAGCAGAAAATCCCGCGCCCTCGAAAGCGCTATCGCCCCGGCGACGCAGCCCAATTCCGTGATTGGCAACCGCCGGACATTATTGCGAAAGCCCATCAGGTTCAGCAGATGCACGTCCAGCGAGGGAATCATATAGCCCGTGCACGATACGGTGATGATCAGGTCCACGTCGGCCGGGGCCAAGCCAGCTTTTGCCAGGCACTCCTCAGCAGCGCGGCGTCCGAGGGTGATGGCGTGCTCCTGGTACTCCTCATTGGTCTTGGAAAGCGGGCGCGGCTCGACGGTGTATTCAATGGGGAAAATACTGTGGCGCTTGTGGACCTGCGCATTGTCCACGACCGTCATCATGGCTTCAAGCTTGCGGTCGGGAATATCGAACACGCGCCCCATGTAGTACTTCACGTCGTCGCGGGTAATTAGGTGCGGCGGCACCGCGGTGGCTGTTGCTGCGATAGTGGGACACGGCTCGGAGGCAGTCTCTACAGGTCGATTGCTCGCGGATTCCATCAGTCTCCTTGGCCACCAAGCCGGCGCCCAGCAGCTGTTACCACTGGTAAACCTTTTGTATGCAGCGCTTTCGGAGCAGCGCCGCAGTCGAATGTATGACTTTACATCAATTCATTGCCGGGAGCGAGGAAGTATGGGGGAAGGAGGGCGCCGACGCAAGAAGATACCGTGATCGGAAACTCGCGCGAAGTCGCTTAGCGCCTCGCACCCGGTCGCGCCTGCATATCCGTTGTTTCCGACCACGGCTTTGCAAAGACTGGCCTACTAACAAATTTATTCCCGGCAGACTTGCGTCAAGATTCGATGGCCCTAGCGTGTTAAATTCTTAGGTCCATGAGGTGACCCATGAAAGGAACTGCATTTCGTTTGCTCGCGCTGGCTGCGGCGATCCAACTACTGGGGAGCCTGCCGGCTCGGGGCCAGGCGACCGGGTGGCCCGGGACGACGGAAGGCGACTATATTGCCAAGAATTTCAAATTCCATTCCGGAGAAACGTTGCCTGAATTGCGTTTGCATTACGCCACGCTTGGCAAACCGGAACGCAACGCGCAGGGCCGCGTCACGAACGCCATTCTGATTCTTCACGGCACGGGGGGCACCGGCCATCAATTCCTCACCCCCATTTTTGCCGGCGAGTTATTTGGGCCGGGACAGCTCCTCGACGCCACGCGATACTTCATCATTCTTCCCGATGGCGTCGGGCACGGAAAATCCTCGAAGCCCAGCGATGGGATGCACGCCCACTTTCCGCAGTACGACTACGACGACATGGTCGCCGCGCACCATCTGCTCGTCAAAGAAGGCCTTGGTGTGGACCATCTGCGCCTCATTCTAGGCACCTCGATGGGCTGCATGCACTCGTTTGTGTGGGGAGAAACCTACCCCGGCTTCATGGACGCGCTGATGCCTCTCGCTTGCCAACCGGTGCAGATCGCGGGGCGTAACCGCGTCTGGCGCAAAATGGTGATGGATGCGATTCGCAATGATCCGGAATGGAAGGGAGGAGACTACACAGCCGAACCTCAGCAGGCGCTGCGCACCGCGCTGGACTTGCTGCTGATTGCCGGAAGCGCGCCGCTTTACATGCAGAAGAGTCTGCCGACGCGCGATGCCGCCGACAAATATCTGGACGAATATTTCAAGACGCGTCTTGCCGGGCTGGACGCCAACGACCTGATGTACGCGGTGAATGCGTCGCGGAATTACGACCCTTCACCTCAGCTCGAGAGAATCACTGCTCCCGTCATGTACATCAATTCCGCGGACGACTTCATCAATCCGCCCGAGCTGCCCATGGTCGAGCGCGAAATTAAGAGGGTGAAAAGCGCGCGCTTCATTTTGCTTCCAATCACCGACGAAACGCGCGGCCACGGAACCCATACAAAGGCTGTCGTGTGGAAGCAATACCTCGCGGAACTACTCAAGAAATCAGCGCATTGAGAAGACGACTGACTTAGCTGGTGGTCGCCTGGCTGGCGCGGATTTCCTGCCAGCGGCGCGGGCGCTTGTTGGCTTGCAAAACTTTTTTGCGTAAGCGAATCGACTTTGGCGTAATTTCCACGAACTCGTCGTCGGCAATAAACTCGATCGCCTGCTCGAGGCTCAGTTCGCGGTGTGGAATTAACCGAATCGCTTCGTCGGCGCTGGACGAACGCATGTTCGTCTGCTTCTTTTCCTTCGTAACGTTGACGTCCATGTCCTGTTCGCGCGAATTTTCGCCGACGATCATGCCTTCATAAACTTCGATAGCCGGTCCGATGAACAGTTCGCCGCGCTCCTGAATATTCCACAGCGCAAATGCCGTCGATGGCCCCCCACGGTCCGCCACCAATGCGCCCGTTGGACGCAGAGCCATCTCTCCGCCGTATTCCATCCAACCTTCAAAAATGGAATGGATAAGCGCGGTGCCGCGCGTGTCTGTCAGCAATTGACTGCGCAGGCCGATCAATCCCCGCGAAGGAATCTTGAAATCCATGCGCACGCGGCCTGAGCCGTGATTGCTCATTTTGATCATTTCGCCGCGCCGGCTACCGATCGTTTCCATGATGATGCCGATGAAGCTTTCGGGCACATCGATCACCAGCCGCTCCAGCGGCTCAAGCTTCTTGCCGTTCTCCGTGCGGACAACAATTTCAGGCTTGCCCACCATCAGTTCGAAACCTTCGCGCCGCATCGTCTCGATCAAGATCGCGAGTTGCAATTCCCCGCGCCCTAGCACGCGGAAAGACTCCGGCGTCTCCGTGTCTTCCACGCGGATAGATACGTTGGTGAGAAGTTCTTTTTGAAGACGATCGCGCAAGTCACGCGAAGTGAGAAACGATCCCTCCTTGCCGGAAAGCGGGCTGCTATTAACAGTAAAAATCATCGCCAGCGTAGGCTCGTCGATGAGCAGCGGCTCCAACGGCGTGGGGTTGGCCAAATCCGTGATGCTTTCGCCAATCTGGATGCCCTCGACACCGGCAATGGCCACCAGATCTCCGGCCGGGACAGCTTGGGCCTCATCTCGTTCCAGGCCGCGGAACGTATACAGCTTGGTGATGCGTGTCGGCGTCAGCTTGCCG
>DATEHF010000031.1:0-3670 GCA_035279725.1 Candidatus Acidiferrum sp. | reverse complement strand
GATTTTGCCGGACGCGTTCGATCTGATGGAGAAGAAAGGATTCACCTTCGTGACGCTTGAGGCGGCGGAGAGCGATCCGGTGTATGAGGGTGATCCGGACGTGGGGTCGAAGTACGGCGGGACGCTGCTGGAGTTGTGGATGGAGGCGAAGAAGGTCAAGTTCCCACCGGTGATGGAAAAGCCTTACAAGCAGTTGCAGGAGATCTGCAAATAATGCGGCCGCGGTTCAGGGAGTCAACCTCGCCACGCCTTCAACTTCAGTCAGGTCAGGCTCTGCTAATCGCGAGACGAGGGTCGGGCACCCTCCAATTTCGATGACATTACAAAGTCAAAGTTCTTGCCGGTTCCGTGGATAAGCCTTCCACTCCCTTATAATCAAAAGATTCTTTATGGCTGCGGTTCTTGACAGGATTGTGGCGGCAACGCGGGCCCGGGTGGCGGAATCCAGGCGCAGCGCAGATTCGCGCGCACTGGAACGGCAGGCTGACCATCACGTGCCGCGCGGATTTCGGAAGGCGCTGGCTGCCAGGGGGCGCGATGGCATCGCGGTGATTGCGGAGTTGAAGAAAGCCTCCCCGTCGAAGGGACTGATTCGGGCGTCATTCGATCCCGTGGAGTTGGCGCGGGAGTTGGAGACGGCGGGAGCAGCAGCTTTGTCGGTGCTGACCGATGAGGAGTTCTTTCAGGGATCGCTCGAGAATTTGCGGAAGGCTTCGGCGACGGTCGCGATTCCTTGCTTGCGAAAAGACTTCATCATTGACGAGTTTCAGTTGCTGGAGGCGCGGGCGAATTCCGCGGACGCGGTGCTGCTGATTGTGGCGGCATTGACCGAAGACGAATTAAGTCGACTGGCAGTGGCAGCACGATCGCGAGGGCTGGACGTTTTGTGTGAAGTACATGATCCGCACGAGTTGCAGCGTGCGCTCGATGCGGGTTGCGATTTGATTGGAGTGAATACGCGTGATCTGCGGACCTTCAAAGTCGACTTGCAGACGGCATTCGAACTGGCTCCCAAATTCCCCGCAAGTGTCGTGCGCGTGGCCGAGAGCGGCATCAATTCTGAGGAGGATGTTACGCGGTTTCGGGCGGCAGGGTACCACGCGTTTCTGGTGGGGGAGTCGCTGATGCGGGCGGAATCTCCGGGCAACGCGTTGCGGGAGCTGCTGCGAGTACGCAGTGCTCAGTACTCGGTACCCAGCAAAGGCTAACTCGACTGGCTGCTGTCAGCCACGTTCTTATGACTTGGGTCAAGATTTGCGGGATGACAAATCTCGAAGACGCCCTCGTTGCTGTCGACGCGGGCGCGGATGCGGTGGGGTTTGTATTTTATGAGAAGAGCCCGCGTTGCGTGACGGTGGCGAGGGCGCGCGAGATTGTGGAGAAGTTGCCGGAGAATGTGGAGAAGGTGGGCGTGTTTGTAAATGAGCGGGAAGACTCGATCTGCGCCGTCGCCGACGAAGTGGGAATCACTGTGGTCCAGATGCACGGGGACAACGAAGATCCGCGTGTCGCCGATTTGGTAATCGAGCGTCGACCGCGGATGAAGGTGCTAGCGGTAGTTTCCATGCATCAGGCAAACCCCCAAGGCTGGGCGATGACGTGGCATCCAGACTCGGTGAAGGCATTCCTGGTAGATTCCGGAACTCCAGCGAAACACGGTGGGACCGGCGAAGTGTTTGATTGGTCGGCGTCTGTTCCTGTGTTGAATGAGATCAGGCGAGTCGGAAGGATTGTCGCTGCAGGGGGACTGACACCAGTAAATGTTGGCGATGCGATTGGAATTTTGGAACCCTGGGGAGTAGATGTTGTGTCTGGAGTTGAAGCCTCGCCGGGAAAGAAGGATCCGGAGAAGGTGCGGGCGTTTGTGCGGGCGGTGCGGGAGATGGATCGGAGAGCGGGTTGAGTATGGCTACGGCTTCAAAGATATCGAAAGTCAAAATCCCCACCCTGGCCGCAAAAGGCGCGCCTAGGATGGGGCACCCTCGAGGTTCTCCTCGGAATGGTTCTGCGCCCACGAGTGAGCCGGGACGTTTTGGCGTTTACGGTGGGCGTTACGTTCCTGAGACTTTGATGGCTGCGCTTGAGGAGCTTGAGCGTGAGTATGAGAAAGCGAAACGCGACAAGAAATTTCAGGCGCGCTTGGATTTGCTGCTCAAGACGTATGCCGGGCGGCCCACGCCCCTGTTTTTTGCCCGGCGCCTTACCGACAAGCTGGGTGGCGCAAAGATTTATTTGAAACGCGAAGACCTGCTGCATACCGGCGCGCACAAGATTAACAACTGTCTCGGGCAGGCGCTGCTGGTCGAGCGCATGGGGAAACATCGCGTGATCGCCGAGACTGGCGCCGGGCAACATGGCGTGGCGACGGCTACCGTCTGTGCGCTCCTGGGATTCGATTGCGTTGTCTACATGGGCACCGAGGACATGCGGCGGCAGGAACTGAATGTATTCCGCATGCGACTGCTGGGGGCGGAAGTGCGTGGTGTATCGTCGGGCTCACGAACGCTGAAAGATGCGATCAATGAGGCCATGCGCGACTGGGTCACCAACGTGCGGACCACGCATTACCTGCTGGGCAGTGTGCTTGGGGCGCATCCCTACCCGACGATGGTGAGGGACTTTCATCGGGTGATTGGGCGCGAGGCACGGGCGCAGATTCTGAAGGCGGAAGGCAAACTGCCTGCCGCGATTATCGCGTGCGTGGGCGGCGGATCGAATTCGATTGGCGTGTTTTACGAGTTTATTAAGGATAAGAAGGTCCGATTGATCGGCGTGGAGGCGGGCGGGCGCGGCGAGGCATTAGGAGATCATGCGGCGCGGTTTCGTGGAGGGTCTCCGGGCGTGTTGCAGGGCACGTATTCTTACGTGCTTCAGGATTCGGCCGGGCAGATTGCGTTAACGCATTCCGTATCGGCGGGACTGGACTATCCCTCGATCGGCCCGGAACATGCGGCCTTGCGCGATGCCGGCCGTGCGGAATATCTGCCGGCATCGGATGCCGAGGCTCTCGAGGCCACTACGCTGCTGGCGCGGACCGAAGGGATTATCCCTGCTTTGGAATCCGCACACGCCGTGGCCGAGGTGATCAAGCGGGCACCGAAGATGAAGAAATCAGAAATTGTGATCGTGAATGTGTCAGGACGGGGCGATAAAGACGTTGGTATTTTGCGCGAGAGTCTCAAGCTGGATTGAAGGGCAAATCGTCAACCACGAAGGACACGAAGGTCCACGAAGGAAATCTTGGGCGCCGGAGCATGGCTGGCGCGGGGGGCGGAGCATGAGATCGATTCTTGGTTGGATGGTGACAACTGTCGTTGTGCTGACGCTGAGTGGAGTCTCGGCGCCGCAGTCAGCTGAAAAATCGGATGCCGGTTCGGTAAAAGAAAAATTGATTGGCGCCTGGAAATTGGCCTGGGAAGATGAGCAAAGTACCGACGGAAAAATGAAGCACATCGTCGACCATAAGGGCACAATTGTCTATACCCGAGATGGACACATGTCGGTGCAGATCATGCTGCCCAGTGCGGACGCTCCCCGCGATGTGGATAATCCCGTCAAGTACGATCAAGGTGGATACGAGGCATACTACGGGAGCTACGAAGTGAATGAGCAGGCGCATACGGTCACGCACCACGTTCAGGGAGCGCTGGTGCGGGCACTGGTCGGCAAG
>DATEHF010000030.1:0-147361 GCA_035279725.1 Candidatus Acidiferrum sp. | reverse complement strand
GCAACTGGACCCCGCGATGCGCAATGCCTACGTGGAACTATTGAAGACCGCGGATGTCTCCAAAGTCGATCGCGGAGATAGCAAGTCCGTCCGGCTCGTGTTCGATATCACGCCCGGCTTTCTCGATGCGGCGCGCAAAGCCCCGCCAGTCTTGTCGGACACGCCACCCAGCAAGTCGCTTCCAAGAAAGGCTCCAGCCGCCAGGAAAGGCCGAACGTAAGCAATACTACGAGTGCGAAGCTTGATTCGAATGGAAGCCGTGCATTGAAAACAGAACCGGCGGGCAAAGGTCCGCCGCGATCCGATTCCCCAAGTTTTAATCGAGAATTAGTCGCCGGCAGGGGTGGACTTCATATAGCGCCAGGGATTAATCGGCGCGTTGTTCATTCGAACCTCGTAGTGCACGTGCGGCCCCGTTGACCGGCCGCTGATGCCCGTATACCCAACCACTTCGCCGCGCTTGACGCGGGCCCCGGCAACCGCCGAGAACGCCGAAAGATGCGCATACCAGGTGGTAATTCCGAACCCATGATCGATCACTACGAGGCGCCCATAACCTGCATGGTTTTCCGCGATCGTGATGATTCCATCCGCCGTCGCATGGACCGGAGCGCCGTAATCCGCTCCTACGTCAACTCCTGTGTGGAACGCGCCTTCACCGCTGAACGGATCCAAGCGCTCTCCAAAGCTATCCGTAATGTGTCCCATGACCGGCCAGATCGCTGGTGTGTAGGTGGAGTCTGCAAAACTCATCGGGGAAAGCAAATGTAGCCCGCTGCTGGAGATCGCGATGACCGCGGCATTGCGCTTCAAGAAGGTGTACTGCTCAATCGATCGGTCGAAGGCATCCTGTTCGTCCACCGGGTTGTCGCCCTGGTCGAAAGCTGCTGGATGATAGCGCAACACGCCGTAAGTCATAGCCACTTCGGTGGCCAGGGACTGTAGAGAATCAAGGCGCTGGTTGGTGTCGTTTACCGTGCTCTGAAGTTGTTGATACTGTTTCTTGAGGGTTTCCTGGTCGTGCCGAAGAGCGTTGTAGTTGCCAACTTTCCAGAGCATCCGCGAATACGAGCCCACCGCTGCCGTCACGCTAATTGCTCCGATAAGCGCTAACACGGCCAGACCGTGCAGCACGTACGCTGGCACGATAAGCTTCTTCAGCTTACCTGGCGACGACGCGATATAGAACGTATAGCTCTTGCCCCGCATAACTTCCGGTCCCCCTCAGGCCTGTTCAATTTGACAGTTGCGGGCCAATATCCCTGGTGCCCGCTTGAGCTCGAACCTGAACAAAATCTGAACCGTGAGCCTTGGTCCGCGACCTCCGACATACTAAATTCTGTAGCCGATGCCGTCAACCCTGTTTTTAGTACTATCGTGGGTCAGGCTGTGCAAACCTGTCCCCTGCCCGAAAGGACAGGTGTTACGGCCAAGACCAAAGAGGCGACCCGACATGCGGCTCGAACGGGTGCGAGGTCGTAAGTTATACCATCGTCAGCTTAGTAGACTGGAGCCCTTTTAGAACCCCATGCCCCGGAATCGCCAAAACGAGGATTCAATTCTCCAAAGAATTGCCGAAAACTCCAAGTCAATTCAAAACGCGGCGATTCGGAATTGTGTCCGTCTCGGAATTGGGGATGACGCGGCACTTTTCCGTCCAAAGCCCGGATACGAAACCGTTCTCACCTGTGATTGGTTTCTCGAGGGAACCCATTTCTTGCGGGACAAACATCCCCCTGACGCCGTTGGATGGAAGTGCCTCGCCCGGGCGGTGAGCGATATTGCAGCCATGGGGGGCACACCCCGCTGCTTCCTTTTGAGCTTGGCCCTGCCCGAGACGCATTCAGGCCGGTGGCTTGACCAATATCTCAGGGGTCTACGGCGGGCTTCGCGCAAGTTTCAATGCGCCTTGGCAGGCGGAGACACAACGCGGCGAAACGACATGCTCATCAGTATTACAGTTATCGGCGAGCTTCTCGCCAGACTCGCTTTGCGTCGCGCTGGGGCGCGGGACGGTAACCTTATCTACGTAAGCGGAACGCTAGGCGAGGCCGAATTGGGTCTGCAATTGGCACGCCGCGCAAAAGGCTTCGCGTCGAGGAATAATCCAATTCTGAAAAAGCATCTCTATCCCGAGCCGCGTCTCGCGCTGGGACGCTGGCTGGCGGAAAAGAAAATTGCCACCGCCATGATGGATCTCTCCGACGGCTTGTCCAGCGACTTGGCCAAACTCTGTGCTGCAAGCGGTGTCGGAGCGCTTCTGGAGCCAGCCAAGATCCCTCAAGTCCAGATTCCGCCTGCCGCAGGAAAACACGTCGGCGATTCTCGACAACTCGCGCTGCAGGGCGGAGACGATTACGAGCTGCTCTTCACAGTGCCCGCGCGCCAGGCAAGGCTTCTGCCGAAGATGTTTCAAGGCGTCAGTCTCTCTCCGATTGGAAAAATCACCACATCGCGCAAAGTTCTTGTGCTCGACAAGCATGGGAATGCGACAGAACTCGTCCCCAGCGGGTGGGATCCCTTCCGGGAAAAGCTGTAGACAAGGGCAAAAGTCCAATCCTGACACAAAGGTCCGCAATTCAAATTCGTACCAAGCCACCGGACAGGGTTCGGACGTATTCCACCACTGTCCTCAATCCGTTCTTACGAACCATTGCCTAGGAGTTATAGAACCTGTACTTTTGCGGTGGAAGTTCGAGCAGGAAACCCTCCCCCTTAGCCCTCCTCGCTTGAATAAATAAAAACTCGAAATTGCAACCGATTCCCAGGAGGATTCGTGCGAAAGCTTTTCTTTCTTACGGCATTTTTGGCGGTACTTTGTTTTCCTAAAGGCGTGCTCGGGCAACAACCGATCCGCGTGAATTGTGGCGGGCCGGGCTACACCGACTCAAAAGGTCAAGTTTGGCAAGCGGACTATGACTTTAACGGAGGGATGCTTAATCCGAGAACCGCTACCATCACCGGCACCGCGGACCCCACGCTTTACCAGACCGGCCGGAAAAACGATGTCTCAGTTCCGACCACGAAATACAACTTTCCGGTAGCCAATGGAAACTACCACGTGAATCTATACTTTGCTGAGACCTATGCCTTGGATTTTAAGCCCGGCGCCAGAGTGTTCAACGTAAAAATCCAGGGAAATGTCGCTATTCCGAATCTCGACGTCTTCGCCGAAGCCGGGGCCAATGCCGCTCTCATTAAAGGCGTGGACGTAACCGTCACCAATGGAGCGCTGAACCTTGAATTTGACAATGTGGTTGACAACGCCAAGGTCAACGCCATCGAAATTCTTCCAGGATCGTCCGGACCATCTCTCTTGCTGAATTTCAAGTATCCGGACGGCACTCCGGTCGTTGGCACTCTCGCCTATACCGTCACTTCTTCCCTGGTGTCGTTCCAGGGCAACGCTCCGTTGAACAACGGCCAGGCGCAATGCGTGATTTTTGCGAATCCCAGCGCCATGGGCCTCAGCGCGCTGTTTCAAGTCGCTCTCAGCCTGACCGATACCGCGGGCCACGTCCTCTGGCAACTCAGCGTGGGCATGAATCCGGCGCAGGTGAATATCGCCGCCGTGCAAAGTTCCGCGCTCAATGTAGTCGTTCAAAAACTGTAATTTTTCAGAGCAGGGCAACACGCAAAAAACGAAAAGGGCGCCCAAGCCAAACAGGGGCGCCCTTTCTGATTGAGTTTGGTAAAAAGTTAGAAGGTAAACTTCGCTCCCAGCTGGATCAGACGCGAAGGTTCGTTGGTAACCACATACGGTCTCAGGCTAAGGATTTGCCCAAAGGTCGGGGAAGCCACATCGCCGGTCGGATTAGCGAAGTTGGCATGGTTGAAGACATTGAAAGCTTCCAGGCGCATCTGGAACACTTTTCCTTCCGTGATCCTGGTGTCTTTTTGGATGGAGAAGTTCGTTCCCCAGTATCCAGGGCCACGCAACAAGCCACGAGAGGCGTTCCCCAGCGTACCTACTGCGTTATCCGTAAATGTAGTTGGATCGAACCACTGATGATTTGTAGTTGTCCGTGGATTCAAGTACTTGGGCGCCGAAACTACGTCTGGTCGATCTGGACACGCATAGAACGAAAAGGTCGTTGAACAGACCAGGGAAAGTTCATTTGAATCCTGGAGGTTAATCGGGAATCCGGTTTGGGCGACTGTTTGCCCCGTTAGGCGCCAGCCTTCCACGATTCGACCAGGAACAGCGGACCATACATGCTTCAGGCTCGGAACTTCATAGCTGAAGCTAAGTGTGTAACGATGCCGAGCATCGAAAGCTGAGCTTCCGTAGTCTCGCCCAAGCTGGCCATTCGGATCAAACCCGCCGGCGGCCTGAAACGCCGTATCCTCAAAACTCGACCCGGTGTCAAGAGCGTGCGAGTACGTATAGGTTGTGAGGAATTGCAGGCCATGGCTGAATTGTTTGTCCGCGGTGACCTGCAACGAGTTGTAGTTCGACCACCCAATGGTGTGTTGCATGCCGCTGTTTCCCCAGATATCTCCGGGGTACTGGAACAGGTTGGGGAAATTGACAGGAGCGAGGTCCCCGTTGGGAGTATTGCAGGCGGGGGTTGCTAAGCATGTCTGCAAACCCGCCGATGTCATCGGATTAAACTGGTAAGAGGCAAAGAGATTCCGTCCCTGAGAGCCTACGTAACCGACCCTCAATATGGTGCGACCTGGTAACTCGCGTTCGACGGTCAGGTTGTAGTTCATGGCGTATGGGACTGTGATTTTAGGATCAACAACGCTTATGCCCAGCGGAAAGAATTGACTGAAATCGATGATGGACCCGGGTTTCGGGGCAGAGTAGGGGAACTTGTTCGTAAGTGATCCCTTGCCTGCAATGTCAGTCCAAGGGTCGGGGAATGAAGGAACAAGCCCTAGATCTCCAACTCCATTGCTAGTTTGGCCAATCGGAGGCGCACCCAAGTCCTGCAGGTTTAACTCCTCCTCTCCGCGATTGAAATACATGCCAAAGCCACCGCGGATCGAAGTTTTCCCGTTCCCGCCAAACATCCTTCCACCCCGTGGGGTGTAGGCAAAGCCTACGCGTGGACCGAGGTGATTGTATTTCGTACTTGCTCCACCGGACTTATCGCAGCCAGGATCTCCGGGGAAGTTATAACCAACCGGAGCTCCTCCGGGATTGCCATTCGGCGCAGTCCCTGTAGGAAATACCTTGGACTGTTGACCGGGAATAAAGCACGCCCGCGATAGTCCCCCGTTCTGGTATTCGGCGATGGGCGTATCAATCTGGTATCCCGCGCCAAACGTGATCGTCAGGTTGTCCTTCACGCGCCATTGATCCTGGGCATACGCATAGTGCTCATAAGCCTGAGCAATGATGAGCTGCCCGGAACTCTGGTTATAACTTGTGGGGATTCCCAATAGAAAGTTGAGTCCGGGATCGCCCGTCGCGTACTTACCGCTAGTGCTGAATGCGAAGGATCCGTTATTGCGGGCGCCGAAAGGATTCCAAACCTGGAACCTGCGGCCGTCATATCCAAACTTCAAAGTGTGCCTGCCTTTGATCAGGCTGAAATTATCCGTAATTTGATAGGTCTGGTCCTTGCGGGGCTGAGGACCGTTGCTGGTGAACCCTAAATTGAAGTAACCACTGACGGTCATCCGGGGATAACCAGCCCCCAGCGGAATTTGCGGGAAAATGTTCGTGAATCCTACGCTACTCGGCGTCACGAGCGTTTGCGGTGTGCCGGTATCGAAATTCAGTCTCGTGTAGCCAACACGGAACTCATTCAAGACGTTGGAGGAAAAGGTGTGCTGCCAGGAAGATGTAAATTGTTTGGTGTATGGGGCACTCTTATCGCCGAATCCCGGAAGACTGGCAGCGCTGAACGCGATATCGTTCAACGTGTGCTGGTCGTTGGCGTAGGCGTAGAACCAGAGCGAATCCTTGGATCCTAGATTTTGGTCGAATCGCCCGATGAACTGGTTGGCGGCCAGGGTGGTAACCGGAGAAAACGAATACAGGGTGCAACCGCTGGTTGCGCAGTTCGGCAATGGCACAAACTTCGTCGCTAGCTGGGTTGCGAGTGAATTGTATAGCTGCGTCGGTACAGCGCCAGTGCTCCACAATCCATTCGCCACTAGAGTTGGGGCTGTAGTATTAGTCGCGCCTGGTGCGTACGTTTTTCCGTAAGGCGTCCCCGCAGGGCACATTACGCCTCCGGAGACTGGACACGATGAATTGGCATCCCCGAACATGGGAAACGGAGACGTTTTCGGATTCTTTATTGTGAAGACTCCCGTCGTCGGATCTTGGGTAACGACCCCATTAATCTTTGCGGCCACTGCGCTCCAATCTCCATTTAGCATCGCCTGCGTATACGTGTTGGTCGTGCCATTGCTGTTCGCGCCCGGTTGACGCGCACGCGTGTTCTGCAGCCCAAAGAAGACGAAGCTCTTGTTCTTCCAAACCGGCCCTCCCACCGTGCCGCCGTATTGGTTCTGGTGAAAAATCTGCTTTGTTTTGGTGAAGAAATTGTGGGTATTCAAAAACGTGTCGCGATAGAACTCGAAGCCGGAACCATGAATCTGATTCGTCCCCGACTTCGTTACGGCATTCAAAATGGCGCCAGAGTTGCGCCCGTACTCCGGATTGATGGTGTTCGTCACCATCTTTACTTCTTCGATGGTGTCCGGGTTGGGCGGGGCCAGGGGAGAGTTCAGCGGCAAGTCATTGAAGTCATTGCCGTTCATCAAATAGCTGTTCTGCTGAGCCTGGCTGCCATTCGTTGAAAAGTTTGTGCCAAAACGCGTGTCCGGGATCACAACTCCAGGCAATGTCTGCTGGAGGTTAATCCAGTTCCGTCCATTCAGCGGCAGGTCCGTGATCATCTTGCTGTTAATAGTATTTGTCAGCTGCATGCTGGTCTGTTCAACTTGCGCGGGGTTCGCCGCCACTTCAACGGTTTCGCTGACTGCACCCAGTTCCATGATCACGTTCTGAACAAATATCGCAGTGGGTTCGACGCGAATGGGCTTCACTTCGAACGTCTTGAAGTTCGTCTTTTTAGCTGTGAGGCTATACTGGCCCGGCTTCAAGTTAATGAATGAAAAAGCTCCATCGCCCCCGGACACCGCTTCCTCTGAAGCGCCCGTTCCCATGTTTGTGAGCTTGAGCTGCACGCCCGGAAGGGCGCCACCGCTCGGGTCCGTAACCGTGCCACGAACGCGTCCATATAGTTCGTCGGCACTAGCTGGTTGAACCGTCAGGGAACTTGCAAAGACCACGAGGAGACACACAACAAGCAGAGTTGCACCTGCCCATCGGAAAAGCTTCATAATCATTTCCCCCATCAAATCTCTCTCTAAGGAAGCAAAAAGCTGATGGACCACCACTGGCCCGTCAGGAGAAAGATGCAAGGTGCTTTCCAATCTATAAGTTATGTTAATCTTCACTCTCCATCGACTAACTCTTTTGTTTCGCATAGCGGTACTAGAACTTAAAAATCAATTTTAGAAACAATTTATTCCAATATCTGTATCTTGTTTCTGAGGAATACCAGATTACGAATAAATATTCTTCCTACAAATGGCCAAGATTCAGTGCTCTGCAGTGAGTTTGTTGAGCAAAGAAATGATTTCAAGTCCTTTACAGACAGGTAGGATTTGTCAACAGTGCCTTTAGTTGTTGCGAGAGTTGGAGGGGGGACGGGGTTGAATTGTCACCGATTCTATCAGTCCGCGCGGGCGGTTTTTCCTTCGGGACGGCGAGTTCGTCTTCGGTCCGAGTGGTGTCCTGTTTGTCCACTTTAGCGCAAAAATCGCAGACTTGTGAAGCAGCCCAAAATGTCACGGTCAGGATAGGACCAGGTAGGGGAAGAACAGTTGGTTCTTCCCCAATTCGTCGCCGGCGGAAACTAATACTCAAGTTTCAACGCGAACTGGATAATACGCGGGTTGCCCAGGATGGTGTCGTAGCGTCCAAACGCACAGCCTGGTGAATTGTATTGCTGACTTCCGAAGCAAGCAGGCGACAAGGACGTATTCGTTACTGTGAAGTTCGGATGGTTGAAGAGATTGAAGAATTCGGTGCGGAATTGCAGTCGCACCGATTCACGAATCGGAATGTTTTTCCCCACGTAGAATTCCCATTGTTGTTGTCTTGGACCGCGTGTTTGCGGAACGTCCCGGCCAAGACTTCCAAAGAACGACCCGACGTGAGAGCCGGTCCCAGGACCGCCAATCGTGAAGGAATCTGAACCGGAACCGCCAAAGGTGTTGAGGCCGGAGACTATCGTGCCTGCCGCATTGACGGTTGTGGCTCCGAGAATGCCCGGATTGTACGACGAAGAGCCGGTAAACTGCTGCGGGCTTCCGGAAAGCCGGAACTGGTTCAGATTGCCGACGACCTGCGGAAAGAGGGTGCTTGTGCTCAAGCCAAAAACGTTGCTGCCGCACGCAGCGCACGTGATCGCAAAGGGAAGCCCCGACTGGAATGTTGAGGTGCCGCCAAACTCCCAATTGCCTAGCACATGACGGCGTAGGCCCGGAGCATGCCGAAAAGCAGGAATCTCGTATCGGTAGGTAGCCTGCAGACGGTGTGTGCGGTCAAAAATCGATAGCCCGCGCACCCCCCGCGTATCCAACTGGTTCCCGTTGGAGTTACCGAGATCCTGAGTTGTGCTTCCGGAGTTGTTATCAATCGACTTCGAATAAGTATAGGCACCTTGCAGGAACATGTTCGTGATGCGCCGATTCAAAGTGAAGACGAAAGCATTGTAGGTTGAGTGGCCATTGCCCGTAACCGTGTTCAGGCCCGTTGTGCTGAAGCCGAGAACCGGAACACGCGCATTGGCGTCGCGACTCGAAACTGTTGTCAGCATCGTCGTCGGAACACCATTTGCTCCTCCCACGGTGATGGGATGATTGGCGTTCGCCAGTAGTGACTGGTTCATTTGCCGGCTCTGAAGCAACTTCGCCCCTTCTGTCCCAAGGTACCCAACCTCCACAGAAAAATGGCCTGGCAACTCGCGCTGCACTGTGAAGTTCCAAGAGCCGACGTACGGCGTACGCATGTTGCGGTCAAATGGATTGAGCGAGAGAAGCGGACCGTTGAACTGGGGAGTTCCCGCCGCACTGAACCCGAGGAAGCTCGGCGGCGTTGGGAAAATTGGGAACTGCGAGGGAACAGGTAGATTGGGGAAGGGATTGTTGAGAGGCGTGCCAGGCAAAACCACGCTTGACAACTGGAAGAAGGGCGCGGCAGTAATCAGTTGCAGGAGCATTTGGTTGGAAATGCGGACGTAGTATAAGCCATACCCTGCGCGTACCGACGTCTTCCCATTACCACGCACGTCCCAAGCCAATCCGACACGGGGAGCCCAATTGTTGAGGTCATTGCTCTTCAACGTCGATCGGTCTACACCGGGCGTTCCCTTGATTGACCCGAAACTGGCGCTCTCGGGCAAAATGAAAGCATTCAGTATGCCCGCACCCGCATTTGCCCTGGTCGTCGCGTCCAGCAGGCTGGGATCAAAGTTTCCAAGGCGGTCTTTCACGTCGACCGAAGGACCGAGATAGTCGTATCGAAGTCCCAGATTGAGTGATAGGCGCCGTGTGATCTTCCAGTCATCCTGGAAGTACCCGGCCATATCCCGGGCGCGAAATCCACGGTCAGTGATTCCTGTGCCGGCAAATGCCTGTAGGATGTTTCCCGTTAGAAGATCGTTGAACGTATTGAAAAACAGGAATCCTCGAGAAGCAAAGTTATTGAAAAGGTTGATCTGGTAGCGGCGGTATTCGAAGCCGCCTCGTAAGGTATGCTTCCCGCGGGTCCACGCCAATGTATCAGCGAAATGGTAGGTGTTGCTGACGCTGGCTTGGTCGTTGTTTGTGGAGATCCCTCCAAATGCGGGATTGATGTCATTCGTAATAAACAGAGGAATACCAGGAAACACGGAACCGTTGAATCGTGACATGCCAATCTGGCTCAGAGTCGCCGGCTCCTTGGCAAGGACTTGTTGGGTAATCCGGTTAAAGCCTACCCGCGCTTCGTTTACGACATTTGGAGTTGCGGTGTATGTCCAGCTCACCGAGGCAAGACGATTGTCGACCGGCGTACTCTGGCCGCTTCCGAGACTACCTGCGCCCTCACCGCCAAGGGGATCCACCGTACTCGTATTAGCCCAAAAGAATCGCTCGGAGATTCGATGCCTCGTGCCTAGGTTCTTGTCCACATTAGCGTTGAATTGGTCTTCGGTGAACTGAAGTGGGCTCGAAAAGGTGAAAAGACCGAATTGGCCAGGCGTACCCTGGCCGCTTGGGATGAGGAATCCCCCATATTGACCTTTCACATTTAGCAAAGCCAGTGCCACGGGGCTTAGAGATCCGGGTGTTAGGCCGAAAGCAGTTTCGATGTCGGTTTGGTTACGGGAGGACGGCAAGACGGGAAACTGCGTCGAGATGCCCCCAGCCACGCCGTTGCGTTGCCGTGTCCCTTGGTACGAACCAAAGAAAAAAGTGTCTTTCAATTTCGGCACTGGCCCGCCAAAATTTCCCCCGAATTGATTCTGTTTGAGGACGGGACGCGGGGTTCCGTTCTTATTGAAGAAGAACGAGTTTGCGTTCAAGACATCATTGCGCAGGAATTCAAAAGCCTGCCCATGGTAATGATCAGTTCCGGGCCGAGTCGAGACATTGATATTGCCTCCCGAAGTTTTGCCTTGCGACGCGTCGTAGAGACTTGTCTGCACGCGAAGCTCTTCAATTGAATCGGGCGAAGGAACGGATACGTTTCCGAAATTGTTGTTGCCGAGGTTGTTCGCATCGATCCCGTTGATTACCAAGTTGTTGTTCGTACCGCGCTGGCCGTCCACGAAAATCACTGGTGAGCCTCGACCCGCTGCCGTTGCATCGGGCAAAGAGGCAGTTGTTCCGGCGTTGTTTGCCAGCAAGAAAAGAAAGTTGCGAGTGAATAGAGGAAGATTCCCCACGACCTCGCCTGTGAGTGTCTCGCCAAGGGTCGCATTCGTGGTGTTGACGGTCTGGACGGCATCACCCGAAACGAGAATCTCTGTGGAGATTTCTCCCACTTCTAATGAAACTGTGAGGTTCGTGACCTCGGTAATCTTCACCGCCACTGGGCTAATCACCGCTCGGCGGAAGCCAACTCGCTCCGCTGTCACTTTGTAGTCGCCCGGTTCCAGGAGCGGGAATACGACTGATCCATCTGCCAAAGATTCCTTTGTTGTCGTCCCACCCAAAGGTGACTGCAGTGAAACCTTCGCGCCAGAAACTGACGCGCCCTGCGGATCCACAATGACGATTCGCACGGCGCCGGTCTGTGATGTGATCTGGCCGGAAGCGGGCCGCGCCATCACAATCAGACTCAAGAGGAACAGTACACTGCCAAATAGCCGAGATGAAGTCATGCGAGTCCTCCCAATGAACTCATATTTGGATTTGAAACGAGTTTTGCGTAGGGAATTACAGACACGTCGCCGGACGGCGACAAGAGAGCTGAACGGTTACACCGAGCTGGTGCTGCAGACCACACTACGTCCGAAAACGACCCCCATCGTCATCGGTCTGCGGAGGTTGCTCAGGCGCCGAGCTTGTCCCGCAGGGCAATGATCTCGTTAGCAAGTCAAATAACTGCAAAAATCACTCCAAACTGGCACGATGCTTAGCGCGGTTTGCTATCTCTTTCATGTTGTTTGCATTGCAGGTATATATGGTTACATTCACCGAAACGAGAACTTATTATTTTTGTCTAAATCGATACAGGTTCTTGTACGTTTCGTTCAAAAAACTGTAAGCAACATGAAACAGGAGCTTTAGCCAAGACCGGTCAGAACAATCGTCGGTTATTATCTCCAGAATTCAGAAGGCAAAACTTTTAGTGGGGCTTTGTATCAATGGCCCAAGTTGTCTTGGGCAGTCGTGGAGGTTTTTGGCGGTTTTTCTTTCGGGACGGCGGGTTCGTCTTCGGTGGGGGCGGTGTCCGGGGTGTCCACGTTGAGGTGATGCTCGTTGGCTTGCTGTTCGAGGGTGACCACATTTGGGAAATCCATGGAGGGCGTTCCTGCCGTCGCTCCTTGCATGAATTCGAGCCAGATGGGCAACGCGGCGCGCGCGCCGGTTTCTTTTTTGCCGAGTGAGATTTGTTTGTCGTCGAACCCCACCCATACCCCAGCAGTAAGCTGCGGGGTATACCCTACAAACCAGGCGTCGGTGTAATCCTGGGTTGTCCCTGTTTTGCCCGCCGCGGGCCGGCCCAATACTCTTGCTTGAATGCCCGTGCCAAATTGAATGACCTCTTCGAGCATGGCGGTCATGGTGCGGGCCACGTCGGGAGAGACGACATCGTGTACTTCGGGGTGCGCTTCTTCCAGCAACGCGCCGTCGTAGCTGGTGACCCGACGGATCATATGTGGATCGATGCGGATGCCATCGTTCGGGAAAACCGTGAAGGCCGAGACGTGCTCGAGAAGCTTCATGTCCGCAGCTCCCAGCGCTAGAGGCAGATATGGCGGGAGCGGCGTGGTGATACCGAAACGCCGGGCCATGTCCACAACAGTATTGATGCCGACTTTTTCTGCCAGTTTTACCGCGGGAACGTTGCGTGAACCCGCCAGAGCGCGACGTAGCGTGATGGTTCCTTCAAACTTTTCGTCGTAGTTTCGCGGAGAGTAGGGCTGGCCGCCGCTGATGGAAGTAAAAGGCGTATCCACGATGGTATCGAAGGGCGTCGCGCCTTTTTCCAGTGCGTCTGCATAAACATAAATCTTGAACGAACTACCTACTTGGCGGACTGCCTGCGTGGCGCGGTTATACTTGGAATCCTCGAAACTGTAGCCGCCGATCATGGCTTTGATTTCGCCGGTGGAATTATCGATGGCGAGAAGTGCGCCCTGCGGCCCGGGTTGCTGTTCCAGCTGCACGCGCACAGTATTGTCACGCAATTCCTGAATTGAGAATTGCGCCAGGTCGCCCGCTTTCAGCAAATCGGCGGGCTTTTTTCGGCCAGTCCAGGCGAAATCGCTGGGAGAAAGTATCCCGCGGTACGGTCCGATTTTGATGACCGCATCTCGCTCGCTCACCGAGAGGACGAGTCCAGTGACGTAGCTTCCCTTCTCGATCGCGTGGCGCCAGTCCTCGTCTTCGTACGTGTCGAGCTTTCCGAGATTGTCGCGCAGTACGTTGGGAAGATTTCCCTTCCAGCCGTGGCGCCGCTCGTAGCTGTGCAAACCGTCGCGCAGCGACTGGTTGGCGATACGCTGCAGCTTGATGTTCAGCGTGGTGTACACGCGCAGCCCGCGTTCATGGACAGCCTGCGTGCCATAGGTAGATTCGAGGTACTTGCGAATCTCCTCGAAGAAATACGGCGCGAGGTCGTTCCGCGGATACTGAACGTGCAGTCCGAGCGGCAATTTTCTCGTGGACGTTTCTTCCGAAGGCGTGATCTTCCCCTCTTCTTCCATCCGGTGGATTACCAAGTTGCGGCGGCTGAGTGCAGCCTCCGGATTCGCGAGCGGAGAAAACTTTGGACCGTTGACCATGCCCGCAAGCAGCGCGGCTTCCTGAAGTTTCAGGTCGGTCACCGGCTTGCCAAAATAAAATTGAGAAGCCGCGGCGAATCCGTAGTTGCCATGCGCCAGGTACACTTGGTTCGCATACATCGTGAAAATCTGCGGCTTGGTATAGCGGCGCTCAATTTGCAACGCGAGTAGGATTTCCTGCATTTTGCGGCGGAGACTTCGGTCGCTGCGGTCTAGGAAGAGGTTCCCGGCCAGCTGCATTGTGATGGTGCTGGCACCACCGGTGATTCGACCTTTAATTAAGTTGCGAGCTGCGGCCATGAACATGCGTGGAAAGTCGATGCCCCAGTGTTCCTCGAAGTGCTGATCCTCAATGGCGGTCACGGAGCTGTAGAGCACTTTGGGGCACTGCTCGTAGGTCATCAAGATGCGGCGCTGCAGCGCGAAGCTGCCGGCGAGCTGTCCGTCGTCTGCGTAAACTTCGGTGACCACATCGGGGCGGTACGTTTCCAGCGCGCGAATTTCCGGCAAGTCACTGGCATACACAAAGAGCAGGCCGCAGCCCGCGCCCAGCGCAATCGCGCACAACAGAAGAAACGCGAGCGCAACACGGTCGATCAGTTTCCAGCCGCGCAGCCGCAGCGTGATAGGTGGCAGACTCAGCATGAAAGAATACTTTATCGCAGAAGTCGAACACTCAACCTAGAAGTGTCACAAAAGTGTTTCGTAATATTTTTCGCCGGCGCAGGCGCGGCAGAGGGTGCGGCCTTCCTTCACGACTTCGCGCTTGAAATTGATGCCTTCGCCGCATTGGGCGCAGACGACGCGAGGGCCTTTGAAGCCGGGCAAATCTTCGGGTAAAACTTCGACTTTCACCCATTGCTTGTCGAAAAGAATTTGGTCGGAGAGTTGCGCGTAGGCTTTTTGCTGGCCAGCATCTTTACCGAGTTCGGGAAACATTTCGCGCGCCGCTTGCTTGGAAGATTCTTTCGCGGCAATGCGCACGGCGCGGCCCGTTTGCAAGTCAACGAACGTGGCAGCAACTTTGCCCCAGTCTCGAAACTTCAGAGCGCGCTTGCCAAGTCGGCAATTGGCCACGAGCGCGACAGCGTCGGTGACGCAACGATCGATCTCCACGTACGTAACGATGCGCTTGCGCTCGGCGATGGGATCTTCGATCCCAAGTTCGCGCAGTCCGAGCATGGCCAACCGTACGCCGAGCACCTGGCCCGCGCACAAGTGGCCGTGCGCCACTGTGGCAAGTTCAAGATATTCAGCAAGAGTTTTCATCGGAGCAAGCGCCGCTCAGGCTTTCTCCGGGGCGGACCAGGGATGCGGCTCACGGGCTTCCATAAACGCAAAGACAGTCATGAGGAGCGCGAGTACGACCAGCGCACCGTCGCGGACAATCGTCATGCCGGTGAGTTTCTCTGGCGTGCCGAAACAGCCGCAGTTGATGTCCATGTGCAGAAGATATGCGCGCGTCACAACCGTTAGGAAACCAACCATGATGGCGGTGATGGCCGTGGCCCAGATGCGCAAGCGCCAGCCAATCAGCAGCAGCAGGCCGAGCGCGATTTCCACGAACGGCAAAGTATGCGCCACCAGTTGCGATGCCTCGGGTGAGATCAATTTGTAGGACTCCACTTGCTGCGCGAAGGTGGTGAGATTCGTGGAGACCGAGAATTTCAGAAAGAACCACGGCCAAAGATGCGCGTTGTTCGGCATGAAGAGCTTGGAGAATCCCGCGTAGACGAAAATTCCGCCGAGGACCAAGCGGCCGATCCAGATGATCGCGCGGCGGAAATTGAATGGGCTGGATTGCATCATGGATTCTTAAGTTTCTTCGATGGAGAGGCCAAAACTATTTCTGACTCAAGAGCTGCTCAAGAAAGGTTTTGAGAACGTCGTAGGTCATGACCCCGGAGTATGGGTAGGTCTGGCCTTTGCAATGAAAGACGGTCGTGGGGGTCTGGTTGACGCGGTAGTTTTGGCCGAGGCTGAAATCCCTATCGATCAAGGGATCGAGGGTGCCCCCCTTCACGAGCGCGCGAACCTTGATCATTTCCGCGGGGGAAAGAACTGCGGCCACCGTACCGTCCACATCGCCGGACTGCTCCCACTTTTCCTGATTCTGGAAAAGAGCTTGTTCGACGGGCTCAACCTTTCCAAGCTGCGCCGCTGCGCGCGCGTAGCGCGCCGCTACGCGTGAATAGGCATGCATGGCCAAGGGGAAATCGCGGTGGATGAGGTATACCTTGCCAGTGGTCACGTAATCGTCCATGAGACGGCGATTCGTGGTGGTAAACAGGGTCTTGCAAGCCGGGCATTGAAAATCGCTGAAGACTTCCATCGTAACCGGAGCGCTCTTCGACCCAAAGGCCTTGTGCGGGTCGATATCGGGAAGGCCTATGGGGGACTGCGGCGCGGGCGGCTGCGGCGCGGACTCAACGGACCTTTCTACCCTTGCCGGAGAACGAGAGGGTTGTGCAGTCAATCCGTTAGTTGGGGCAGCAGGCTGCTTGGGAGCCCCGGCAGGTGCTCGGTCAACATTGAAGCGGGCCGCCAGCGCCGGGGAGAGGCCACGGCTCACTTGGAGTCCCACTCCAATCAGGCCCACCAGGGCAAGGACTGCAAGAATGGCTCGACGGTTCACGCGATCCTCCGAGATGGGTGGAGCGATGGGCTCCGAATCGTGACGAACCAGAATTCTACCTCGAAACGGTGGGAAGGAAAGAGTTGTCGTGCTGTGAAGATCACGTGAGCACCAGGGAGCCGGTTCCGAAGCTCTTCTAAGTTGGAAGCGAACCCAGGGGGATGCGTTGTGCGGGAGCAATTCTGGTTAACCATAACCACCTACCCCCCTCCCTGTTTCTTAAAAGTGTTGATTCTAAAAGACTTTAAGTTGCATTAGAATGAACACTTTTGGAAGTGTTCATTCTAAAAGAGTTAGCGGAGTGGAGATTGTGCCTCACGTGCATTGCCAAAAGACACCCCAAAACTGGGCGCCCCTAATACCTAGAGAGTCTTATACACGAGAAATTATCAAAAGTCAATGGCAGTTTATTGGATGAGTACGCCGGCGGGAAAATGAAGTCCGCAAAGCAAGTTAAATGAGTTGTTTATGGACATTATCAAAAAACTTGACAAACATACACTCAACATATATACTGCGCCTCGAACTGGGCTTGGAACGCGAGAACTGAGCTGGATTCGCCTGACTTGAAGCAGTTACTGGCGAACGCAAATGGCAGAAGGTTTCAGGAGGAATGGCAGCAATGAGTAAGATTATCGGAATTGACCTGGGAACAACAAACTCGGTAGTGGCGGTGATGCAGGGCGGAGAGCCGGTTGTGATCCCCAACCAGGAGGGGGCGCGCACAACACCGTCCGTGGTGGCCATCACGAAGACCGGCGAGCGGCTGGTCGGACAAGTGGCCAAGAGGCAGGCGGTGACGAATCCCGAAAACACCGTGTATTCGATCAAGCGGTTCATGGGCCGGCGCTTCGACGAAGTCGGAGAAGAGACGCGGCGCGTTCCCTACAAAGTGGTCGCCGGGCCGCATCAAGACGCGCGTGTGGAGATTTCAGGCAAGTCGTACAGCCCACCGGAGCTTTCCGCGATGATTCTCGGCAAGCTGAAGGCAGCCGCGGAAGATTTCCTCGGCGAGAAAGTCGGGAAAGCCGTTATCACCGTGCCGGCCTATTTTAATGACGCGCAACGGCAAGCCACCAAACAGGCAGGCGAGATTGCCGGCCTAGAGGTAGTGCGCATCATCAATGAGCCGACGGCGGCGGCGCTGGCGTACGGTCTGGACAAGAAGACGGACGAAACGATCGCGGTGTACGACTTGGGCGGCGGCACTTTTGATATTTCCGTGCTGGAAGTCGGCGCCGGCGTCGTGGAAGTGAAGTCCACCAACGGCGATACGCACCTGGGCGGCGACGACGTCGACCAGCGCATTGTGGACTGGCTCATCACCGAGTTCAAAACCAAGAACAACATTGACTTGAGCAAGGACAAGATGGCGCTGCAGCGGCTGAAGGACGCGGCGGAGAAGGCCAAGATCGAGCTTTCGCAGATGATGGAGACGGAAATCAACCTTCCTTTCATCACCGCGGGGGCGAACGGGCCGATTCACATGGAAGAAAAGCTTACCCGGACGCGGCTTGAGCAGATGATGAATGACCTGCTCGAACGGTCGATGAAACCAGTGAAGTTGGCGTTGGAAGACGCAAAGATGTCCCCGAACGACATCCAGGAAGTGGTGCTGGTTGGAGGTTCGACCCGTATCCCCAAGGTGCAGCAACTGGTGCGCAACTTCTTCGGTGGGAAAGAACCTCACAAGGGCGTCAATCCTGACGAAGTCGTGGCGGTTGGCGCGGCGATTCAGGGCGCGGTGCTGGCGGGGGACGTCAAGGACATCCTGCTGCTGGACGTGACACCTCTTTCGCTTGGCGTGGAAACGCTTGGCGGGGTGATGACCGTGCAGATCCCTCGCAACACGACGATCCCGACGCGCAAGGTGGAGACGTATTCGACTGCGTCGGACAATCAACCGGGCGTGGAAATCCACGTCATGCAAGGCGAACGGAAGTTCGCGAAGGACAACCGGTCACTCGGAACGTTCAAGCTGGACGGGATTCCGCCGGCTCCACGCGGAACGCCGCAGATCGAAGTCACTTTTGACATCGATGCCAACGGCATTCTGAACGTGAGCGCGAAGGACAAGGCCACGAACAAGGAACAGAAGATCACTATCACCGCGTCCAGCGGCCTGAGCAAGGAAGAGGCCGAAAAGATGCGGACGGAGGCCGAGGCTCATTCGGAAGACGACCGCCGCCGGATGGAAGAGGTCGAAGCGCGCAACAGCCTGGACGGCATCGTGTATCAAGCCGAAAAGATGCTGCGTGAAAACCGCGAGAAGATCGGCGAAGCGGATGTGAAGAAGGCTGAAGAGGCCATCGAAGACGCGAAGAAGGCCGTGAATGAAGGCGGCGTTCCGCGGTTGCGGGCGGCGAAAGAAAACGTCGAGCGTTCGCTGCACAAGATCGCCGAGGAGCTCTATAAGGCGACACAGGCGGCGGGTGCGGCGGCGGGACAAGCTGGCTCAACCGGCGCTGGCCCGGGCGGTGGTTCTTCCGCTGGAACTGGCGGCGCGCAGGAGAAAAAGCCGGGCGACGTCATCGATGCCGAGTACGTGGACGTCGACGAGTCGAAGCGGCCGAACTGAAGTTCAGTTGTTCGTTTTAAGTTGTAAGTTTTAAGTAGGAAGAGGAAAAAGCTGGTTTGCATTTTCCTCTCCCTGCTTCGAGTTTGATGAGCACAGGTGACCCATTACGGTAACGGTCGTGCTCGGTCCACGTGCCGGGCTCGACCCAAATGCCAGAGAACATGGAGGTGTCCATGGGCGCTAAAGTGTCTCAGACGGCAGTTGCAGTTGATTCCCGGACCCATGCAGCAGAAACAAAGAACTATTCCTTGGGCTTAAGTTTCGAGTTTAGGGTCAGTTTGCTGGCAACAGCATTGCTTCTCTGGTATGGGTCGTGCAGGACCGTTACCGGTTTTTCTGAGTAAGATGCCGACAACAGCGAAACAGGATTATTACGAACTTCTGGGAGTGGGGCGCAAAGCGAGCGCCAAGGATATTCGTGCGGCTTTTCGCAAGCTGGCGCGGAAATATCATCCGGATTTGAATCCGGGCGACAAGTCCGCGGAAGAAAAATTCAAGCAGCTGCAGGAAGCCTACGACGTCCTCTCCGATTCCAAGAAGCGGCAAATGTACGACCAGTACGGCTTTTACAGCGACAATCTTCCGCCGGGCGGGCCAGGTGCGGTTGGCGGCCACGGCGGCGAGCAGGACGTCAATTTTGATTTTGGGGGATTCGATTTTGGCGGCGGTTCCGGCGCGCCCGGCGGCGGTTCGAGCTTCCGCGACCTCTTCAGCCAGTTTTTCAGCAGCGGGCGCGGCGGCGCAACCATGGAGCCGGAGCACGAAGCCGGTGGCGACCTGGAATACCAGATCGAGATTGATTTCTGGGATGCCGTGCGCGGCGCAGTGAAAAAACTTTCGATCACGCGGCTGGATACTTGCGAGACATGCCGCGGCACAGGTGCGGTGGGATCGCCACAGACCTGCACGGCTTGCGGAGGAACGGGCACGATTCAGCAGACGGCAGGCAAGATGAAATTCAACGTGCCGTGTACCCGGTGCGGCGGGACCGGCAAGCTGCGGACACTGTGCAAGACATGCCATGGCGAAGGACGCACGCCGCGGACAGAGACGATTGACGTGCGCATTCCGGCGGGCGTAGCCAATGGCGGGCGTGTGCGTGTTCCAGGCAAAGGCAACTCGGGGACGATGGGCGCGCCGGCTGGCGATTTGTATTTGCGCGTGGTGGTGAAGCCGCACGAATTTTTCGAACGACGCGGCAACGATTTGTACACCAAGATTCCGATTACGGTCAGTGAAGCGACGCTGGGTGCGAAGATTGAGGTTCCGACGATCGACGGGTCAATTATTGACGGCCGCCCCTCACCGGGGCGAGCGCTCGTTCGAATCCCACCGGGGACGAACAGCGGGAAGACGCTGCGGCTGAAGGAAAAAGGCGTGCCGAGCGCGCGGAATGGCGCGCGAGGCGACCAGTACGTGGAGATTCAGGTGGTCGTACCGGCGCCGACGGATGAGCGCGTGCGCAATTTGATGAAGGAATTGGAGAGCGTTGCGCCGGGTGATCCGCGGAAGGATTTGTTCAGCAAGGCGGGAGTTTGAAGTGAAAACGGAAAATTAGAAATTGCAAAATCGAAATTCGGAGCTCGAAATTTGAAATTTGAAATTGGGGATTTGACTTCGATGGCAGTGCGGGCGAAAAAACGGGCCAAGGCGGGCTACATGATCAGCGCGGTGGCGGAGCTGTACAAGCTGCATCCGCAGACGCTGAGGCTGTATGAGCGCGTCGGGCTGCTGAAGCCTTCGCGTTCGCAGGGGAACACGCGGCTGTATACCGATTCGGATTTGGAGCGGCTGGACGTGATTCTAACGTTGGCACGCGACATGGGCGTGAACCTGGCGGGGATCGAAATTATTTTGAACATGCGCGAGAAGTTGATTGAGATGGAACGGCAGATGGGGGAGTTTGCGCACGTGGTGCAGCAAGAATTATCGCGGGTGGCGGCGTCGCATACGCGGGAGAAAGCGCCGGGACATGCGATTGTGCGGGCGACGCCGCGGATTGTGCGGTAGGAAATAGTTTTTAGTTGCAAGTTTTAAGTTGTTAGCGAAGAAGAGAAAACTGCGCAGGGTTTACTGAGATACCCGTCTAGTGGCACAGAACTCCCACGCGAATTGATCGCATCCTTTTAAGTTGAGATCCTTCGGCGATCGTTGTCGGATCGCCTCAGGGTGACACCGCTTCCAATTTAGTTCTTCCTTCCACAGTTTTCCCAATGCTGAGTGCTTGCCGTCAACAGAGTGCGACCGTATGCTGTCGAAAGCGGAGAAAAGCTGACCGGTCTTCCCGGCAAGGCCGGGACGCTAAAAACGCGAAAGACCGGCCACTACAAGGGAGGACGGGCTGAAGCCCGCCTCTACACAGACGAAGACACTATGGCCTTGGAAAATTGCACGCTTTGTCGAGGGACGGGATGGAAGCTGGTGCCGCGCGTAGATGGCGCGGGCAAAGTGGCAGTGGCGTGCGATTGCGGGATGGAAAAGCGTGCGTCGCTGGTGATGGAGCGCGCGCGGATTCCGAGGCGATATGAACACTGCGATTTTGAGAGTTACGTTACCGACCTGACCGATGGGAAGACCTGGTTTCCTCAGCATGCGCATTCGCTGAAGCAAGCAAAACTGTTCACGCAAGCCTTCGTGCGCGATTATCCCGGTTCGTCCGAAAAGGGATTGTTGTTCATGGGACCTTCGGGCGTGGGAAAAACGCATCTTGCGGTTGCGGCTTTGAAAGAATTGATTCATCGCGGGCATGCAGGATTGTTTTGCGATTACCGCGAACTGTTGAAGGAAATTCAGGCGAGCTATAACCCGGCTAGCGAATCGACGGAGATGAAGATTCTCGAGCCGATTCGAACGGTGGAGATTCTGGTGCTGGACGATCTTGGCGCGAGCAAGCCGTCGGATTGGGTGCGCGACATCGTGGGCATCGTATTAAACGCACGGTATAACGAGAATCGCACGACGATCATCACGACGAACTACCTCGATAATCCCGCCACAGAGGGCGAAGCGACGCGCCTTCCAGGCGGCAAGTTGATGGCACCGGTGCGCGAAGACGCGCTCGAGCAGCGCATCGGGACGCGCCTGCGCTCGCGATTGTATGAGATGTGCCGCACCGTGGAAGTCAGCGCCCCAGATTTTCGCCGCGAGAAGACGCAAGCCGGCCACGCTCGCGCCTAGAACACATTCATGACAACGGACACGCCCGCCTCAATTCGCCTTCAGATTGCTGACGTTCTCGATGCGTGGGCCGCTGAACCTGGCTGGAACGACCAATTGTGGAATCAGTTTCATTCTTTAATAAAATTGACGTCGGTCGATGGACTACTGGCACATGCGGATGAGGAGGTTACCCACTACTCCGGTTTATTTAATGCTCGAAATGTCTTTTTGGTTCGAGTCCACCCGGACAAGGACCAGGTTACCGAGTACAGGGAAGAATTCCGCCTGATTGCTGGAGCGTTTGCGCAATGGAACAGACTGGCAAGAGTATAAGAGGCAGAATCAGATCCTCGAAGGTTCAGAGCTAAAAGAAGCAGTTGTGGGTTGGTTCAAGAGGCACTTTTTGCGCTGACCCTATTGCGCTGCCCTCAGACAGAAGCGCGGGGAACTGAAGACAGAATTCTGAGAACGAGAAATGCGCCGCCAATCTATTGCCGCCATGCTGAAAGGTGGAGACCGGCGATCGATTGGAAAAGCAAACCAGGTCGCAAAGCTTGTTCTTTCGGAGCCGAAGCGGTTCGCGGAACTGACTCAGTGCCTTTGGGACGATGACCCGATTGTTCGGATGCGGGCGGCGGATGCGGCTGAGAAAGTCACGGTCACGCGGCCGGAACTGCTGAATCCACACAAACGGGAATTGCTGGGACTGTTGGCTGAAGCCGAGCAGATTGAGTTGCGGTGGCACCTGGCACTAGTGGTTCCACGTCTTGCGCTAACCGCGCCGGAGAGGCAGCGGGCCGCCGAAAGTCTGCGACATTACTTCGAGGATGGCAGCTCGATCGTGAAGACGTTTGCACTCCAAGGTTTGTCCGACCTGGCCCGGCAAGATCCAACTCTGAAAGAACTGGCGCGGCGAACCTGCGAAGAAAGCCTGCGTACGGGCACGGCCGCGATGAAAGCGCGAGCACGCAAACTGGTGAAAGAGCTGCATAGTTAGAGTAGAGTCGGCGAGTATGGACGAAACGAAATCCCGAGGCGACGATCTGCAGGACGTGTTGGCCGAAGAGCGCGGCCGTGGCAGCCGCCGCAAGAAACTGGACACCGAGGAGAAGAATAGAGCGGCGCGGCTGCGCGGCGATATTCTCTGAGCTTACAGGAATAACGACGAAGTAGGCTTCAAGATTGCTTTGTTCGCCGCTGGCTGGAGCGAAGATTCGCCGGAGTTCGCTGACGCTTTGCGGAAGTTCCGCGATGCGGTTTCCCGGCGCCGGATAAGATGAGGTGAATTCGGTCAAGCCGGGCGCTGCGTTCCTCTGCGGGGAACCGCTTGAGCCCTTTCTCGATGATGTGGGCCAGATTCTCAACAACGCTCGGAATGCTTCGACTTGGCGGCTTTCTACTCGACGATTTTTCTTTCCGTGCGGTCATCTGGACCTCATTCGACACTTATTGATTATACGCCGCTTTGCTTTTCTTGCCCGTATAAAATCGCCCGGCCCGGAGGCTCCGGATGCTAATGAAAGACCTCAAGAATTGAGCCGATTTTTAACGCCGGATTCATTGACACAAGCGCGAGGCGGCGAGTATCCTTGCAGGGTTGCAGCGTTTTCGAGGACCGCAGCATCTTTGTCCCTAAGCGACCGCAAGTAAGCTGACCCAGCAATCGACCGCTATGCGGTTATTTTGTTTGGGCAAGCCCAGGGCGGTTGACTTCCTTGCATTAACCCCGATTGGGAAGCAGCAAGGAATTTTTTCGACTGAACACGGGGGCCGCATAGCGGCTACCCAAGCGAAGTAATCTTCCGGAGGCCAACAACCATGTTTTCCGACCACGATACCAATGCGGCAGCCGCCGCGCCTGCACCTGAAGCCGAATCCGCTCCAAACAGTTCGCACACCGAGACAAATTCCACGGTAGAAGGCGCTGCGGAACAAGCTGCTCCTGGCGCTGCTCCGGAACATACAGAGGCAGCGAGCGCGGCACCAGAGACGCCTGCGACGACGGGGCCGACTCCGACACCAGCGTCTACCGATTCCGCGACCACTCCTCCCGCGGCCGAGGCGGACCCAGAGGCTACGGCGGCGGCCGAAGAAGCGGCCGGCTCGGAGGAGATGAGCAAGCTGCTGCAGGAGTACGACGAGAAGCAGGAAGCGGCAGCGTCGCACGAGGTGATCGAGGTCAAGGTTGTTGCGTACACGGAACACGGCGTGGTGGTGGACCTGGGTGGGAAGACGGAAGGCCTGATCCCCGCGGCGGAATTCACGGACACGGAAATTCCGCGCCCGGAACCGAACAGCACCATCGAAGTGCAGCGCACCGGAGATCACAAGGACGGCTTCACTATCCTGTCGTACCTGAAAGTACTGCGCCGCCGCACGTGGGAAAAAATCGAAGCCGCATTCAAGGCGAAAGAAACGATTACCGGAAAAGTGGTGGACCGCATCAAGGGCGGCATCGTCGTGGATATCGGCGTGCGCGCCTTCCTGCCGGGTTCGCAGTATGACTTGCGGCCAATCCAAAACCTGGACGACCTGAACGGCACAGAAATCCAGGTGCGCATCACCAAGCTGAACCGCCGCCGCGGCAACGTGGTGGTGAGCCGTCGCGCGCTGCTGGAAGAAGAGTTGCACGCCAAGCGCGCACAGTTGATGGAAACGCTGAGTGAAGGCCAAATCGTGCACGGCCACGTAAAGAATGTGACGGAATACGGCGCGTTCGTGGACCTCGGCGGAATCGACGGCTTGCTGCACTTGACGGACCTGAGCTGGGGCCGCGTGAAGCATCCTTCAGACGTGGTGAAGCCGGAGCAGGAAGTCGACGTCATCATCCTGAAGTTTGACAAGGAAAAGCAGCGCGTCTCGCTGGGCATGAAGCAGCTGATCCCCGACCCCTGGGTGGGTGCGGCGGAGAAATATCCCGCGGGTGGCAAAGTGAAGGGCAAGATCGTCGGCGTCGTGGACTACGGCGTGTTCGTCGAGCTGGAGCAGGGCATCGAAGGTCTGGTACACGTCTCCGAAATGAGTTGGAACAAGAAGATCCAGCATCCATCAAAGGTCGCCAAGGTCGGCGAAGAAGTCGATGTGGTGGTGCTGGACATCAAGCCGAGCGACCGGCGCGTTTCGCTGGGCATCAAGCAGGCGCAGCCGGACCCCTGGTTGTTGATTGCGGAAAAATATCCCGTGGGGATGGTGGTCACCGGCAAGGTGCGCAACATCGCGGAGTTCGGCGCGTTCATCGAAATCGAAGACGGATTCGATGGGCTCGTGCACGTCAGCGATGTGAGCTGGACGGAACGCATCAAGAATCCGCACGAGGTCTTCAAGAAGGGCGAAGACGTCACGGCCAAAGTGCTGAAGATCGACCCGGAGAATCGCCGCGTGTCGCTGGGCATCAAGCAGGTCAACGACATCTGGGGCGACTGGTTCAAGCAGCACAAGGTCGGGCAAATCGTGAAAGGCAAGGTTTCGCGCATCGCCACGTTCGGCGCTTTCGTCGAGTTGGGCGATAACATCGAAGCGCTCTGCCACAACACGGAAATCGAAGAGCGCAAGCGCCGTGACGAAGGCCACTCCGCTTTCCGCCCGACGACCGGGCCGCTGAAGAGTGCTGGTCCGCTCGAACCGGGCAAGGAATACGATTTCAAGATTATCAAGATCAGCCCGGAAACGCGGCGCATCGGCCTGAGCTACCGCGCCGCGGTAAAGCAGATCGAGCGCAAGGAGATCGAACAGTATCGTTCGACGTCGAAATCCTCGTCGACGGCGACGATTGGGGACGCGCTCAAATCCAAGCTGTCGGCGCGCTAATCTGTGCGAAGCCGATGCCCCGAGTACCAACCGCATAATTTCATTTACCTGCGGGTCATTTTAGTGATAGGAAGGGGGCACTCCGGCACGGGGCCAGCCCCCCGTAAGCCGTTTGGTTCCAGTATTTAGGGCAAGGTAAGCGCAAGTGCTCCAGCGGCCATAGCCGGCAGAGCGAGCCGAGACCGTCTTTAATCTACAGTGCGCGACGAGGCGAACCGACGATGACGAAGCAACCGACACTCACGAAGGCCGACTTGATCGAGGAAGTTTTGCGCATCACGGAACTTCCCCGCAAGGAGTCGGAGACCATCGTCGAAACAATCTTCGATAGCATTATCGGCTCACTGCAGAAAGGCCAGAAGATCGAGATCCGCGGGTTCGGAAGCTTTCGTACGCGGGAACGACGCGGAAGAATAGGCCGCAATCCGAAAACGGGAGCGAAAGTGGAAGTGCCCGCTAAGAAAATCCCTTTCTTTAAGCCCAGCAAGGAACTGAAAGACTTTGTGAACGGTTCGGAAGCCCACGCGGCGCCTGCAGCCGGCGAGTAAACACGAACCCGACAGGTTGAAGAATTCCTTTTCGAGTAGTTCCCCTTCACATCAGAAATCATGAACTTGCAATCGAACACGATTGAGCCCAATTCGTGAGCGCGGGGACTCGCTGGCCCATTCTGCGTTATGCTGTGCCCGCAGCTACTGCAACCAAGGAAGCGGTGCGATGGACTATATCTGGTCTCCCTGGCGCTACCAGTACATGAAAGAAGCGGCGAGCGGAAAACAGGCGGAGTGCTTTTTTTGCGACGCGGTAGCCGGGAAGAATGATGCGGAAACGCTCCTAGTGCATCGCGGCGTGAAAGCGTTTGTGATCCTGAATCGCTTCCCCTACACCTCCGGTCACGTAATGATTGTTCCATATGCCCACGTCGCGGAACTGAACCTGTGCGATGCAGCGACACTCGGCGAGATGATGCAGCTGGCGCAGCGCGTGGAAACGGCCCTGCGCGCAAATTACAAATGCGATGGCATGAACTTGGGAATGAATCTGGGCCGCGCCGCAGGGGCCGGAGTGCTGGGACATTTGCATCTTCATGTGTTGCCGCGCTGGTTCGGCGATTCGAATTTCATGACCGTAGCGTGCGAGACGCGCGTGCACCCGGAAGATTTGAAGACTACCTACGAACGCCTCTCTAAGGCGTTGGCCTGATTTGCGGCATGCGCACTAATCGCTGTCATCCTGAACCTATCCGATAAGGATAGGTGAAGGAACTCAACTTCGGCACAGGCGTCCAACGGATCGCTCGGCGGGAGAATGTTTCCGTTGAGATCCTTCAGCGAACTCCGGTTTTTGGAGTCCGGTGGACTCGAACGCGGTCCCTACACCGGACCTCGTCGCTTCAGGATGACAAGTCACCGTGTGCATGGCGGCATGGGGCCGCGATAGAATGAGACATTCAAGAGAAGTGCTTGTCTGGACGGAGTGAGCGACGTTGGACCTGGAGCTGACCGAAGAACAACAGTTGCTGCAAAAGACCGTGCGCGAGTTCGCGGAATCAGAAGTCCGTCCGCTGGCCAAGGAACTCGATGAGACAGGTCGTTTCCCGCGCGAGCTATTCAAGAAGGCTGCTGAACTTGGCCTGACGGGGGTCCCTTTTCCGGAATCCGAGGGCGGAGCGGGCTTCGATCACATTGCTTACAGCATCGTGATCGAAGAAATCTCACGCTGCTGCGCTTCGACGGGCGTGATTCTCTCCGTTCAGAATTCGCTTTACTGCGATCCGATTCACCGCTATGGAACCGACGAGCAGAAAAAGAAATTCCTGCTGCCGTACGCGCGAGGGGAAAAGATCGGCTGCTACGCGTTGACCGAGCCGCAAGCTGGTTCAAACGCGGCTGCGCTGCAAACGAAGGCCGTCAAGAAGGGTGACACCTACGTGCTCAACGGCACCAAAGCGTGGATCACCAATGGCGGCGCAGCTGACGCTGCCATCGTCTACGTGAACACGGAGCCAGCGAAGGGTGAAAAAGGCATCACCGCCCTGGTCGTGGAAAAAGGCACTCCGGGATTCAAAGTTGGCAAGGAAGAAAAAAAACTCGGTATCAGTGCGACGGCTTGCAGTGAGCTGGTTTTCACCGATTGCGTTGTTCCGGCCGCGAATCGCATCGGCAACGAAGGTGAAGGCTACAAAGTGGCGCTCTCCACGCTAGACGGCGGACGCATCGGCATCGCAGCGCAAGCTACCGGTATCGCGCAAGGCGCGTTCGAAGCGGCGCTGAAGTATTCCCAAGAGCGCCTGGCGTTCGGCCACGCGATTTCGCAATTTCAAGCCATTCAATTCATGCTCGCGGACATGTCCACGGAAATTGACGCCGCGCGCATGCTCATTCGCAAAGCGGCGTGGAAGCAGGACACCGGCGCGCGTTTCACAATGGATGCGGCCATCGCCAAACTTTTTGCCAGCGAAATGGCCACGCGCGTCACGCACAAAGCCATCCAAATCCACGGCGGCAACGGTTACAGCCGCGAGTATCCCGTCGAGCGCAACTACCGCGACGCCCGCATCACCGAAATCTACGAAGGCACCAGCGAAATCCAACGCCTGGTTATTTCTTCGTGGGTCTTGAGGTCCTGAAACCAAGCAGAGAATAACAGGATGGGTTCTATCAACGATTCTGGCTTTGTGATTGTGACGGGCGCCAACGGGCACATTGGACGTGAAGTCTGTCGCCGACTGAAAACTAGCGAAACGAGGTTCTTGCCCGTCGATGTGGATCCGGGCACGGCAAAAGATGTCGTAACCTGTGATCTCAGGCTGGAGAATCACGTATCGAGACTGTTTCTATCTCGTCCAGTTCGAGCCGTGATTCATCTCGCAGCCATTTTGCCCAGTGCGTTCCATTCCAATCCTTTGGCAGGAGTCGATGTCAATCTAACTGGCTGCTTCGAATTAATGCGGCAGGCTGTAAACGCAAAAGTTAAACGCTTCGTCTTTGCAAGCTCAATGAGTGTCTATGGATCGTTTTTCACATCCCGTCCCCTGACCGAAGATGAGCCAGCCGTACCCGACGAACCCTACGGGGCTTCGAAGCGAGTCGTCGAGTTGGTTGGGGAAACTCTTGCGGGTGGAGATGCGATCGAGTTTGTGTCCTTACGCATCGCCAGGGTTATTGGGGCGGGAATTAAGAAGACTTCCTCTCCTTGGCGTTCCCAGATCTTCGAGCTATCTTCAGGAGATGACTCGATCCAGATTCCGTTTGCTCCGGAGGCAGTGTTGTCGCTGGTACATGTGGAGGATGTTGCACGGATGCTTGTCACCCTGGCCGAGACCTCCAAAGTGCCCAGCTCCATTTACAACACACCGGTAGAGACTTGGAAGGTAAGACATCTCAAAGAACTAGTTGAAGAAGCCAGGGGTGTCCGGGTGGAGCTTGGGAGAGATGGGGCTCACGGTGGCCCGACCTCTGATGGCAGCCGCTTCGCGGGGGAGTTCGGATTTCAACTTCTAGGCCTTCGAGAGCGTCTGTCAGCTCGCTAACTCGGCAAAGCGCGGTGACACACCCGCGCGCAAGGTTCTCTCGCCCGTAGTATTCTCGTGTTGTGCTGGAACTGTACTGCGGGCTCGAATTTGACGCGGCGCGAGCGGAGGAAGACTTCTTCCCTGCTCTTCCGCCGAAGGCCGCCGTTTGCCTGATCGAGCCGCACAAGGAAAACGCCGAGCCGTTTTTGATTCGCACGCAGAATTTACAGCGGCGGTTGCAGCGCCTGCTCGGTCCGGTTGATCCGGCAAGCAAGCGGCTGAACTTGAGCGACTTCGCCCGTCGCATTCGCTATCGCCTGACAGGTTCGCCCTTCGAACAAACACTCACGTACTACCAACACGCCAAGGAGCTCTTTCCCAAGCGTTATCGCGACATGATGCGCCTGCGACCGGCAGCTGTCCTAAAGGTGAATCTGCGAAACGCTTACCCGCGCTGTTATGTGACCCGCACAATTCCCGTTGATGAAACCGGCGTGCCTACCGGCGGCGCGTATTATGGCCCCTTTCCTTCGAGACGGTTCGCGCAGGCATTTGCTGAACGCATCCTCGACTTGTTCAAGGTGCGGCGCTGCCAGATCAAAATCCGCCGCGATCCCACGTTTCCCGGCTGCATCTATTCCGAAATGAAAATGTGCCTCGCGCCCTGCTTCGCAGGCTGCTCGAAAGAAGAATACGACGTCGAGGTGCAGCGGCTAGTGCATTTTCTTGAAACCAGCGGTGGTTCCATGCGTTCCGCTCTAGAAGAAGATCGGGAGAAAGCCAGCGAGCAATTGGACTTCGAGCGCGCCGCCGCGCTGCACAAGAAAGTGGAGAAGCTCGATGAGGTGTTGCGCGGCAAGCCGGAACTCACTCGGCGAATTCAGGACTTGGACGCGGTGATTCTCCAGCCGTCTGCCGAAGAGCAAACTATAGGCGTCTATCGCGTGAGTGGCGGAAGGCTGGCAGAGCCCTTCTTTCTGCGCTTCACGGAGATTGCCAGCCAGCCACGCTCGGCGGAACACATTTTCCGCGAGCAATTCGAGGCAATCGCGGCGCCACCGAACGGGGATCTCGGCGAGCACCTGTGGCTAATCGCGCGCTGGTTCTACAGCAATCCCCGCGAAGGTGAGATTTTCTTACGCGAAAAGGACTGGCCGTATCGTAGGATTCTTCGCGCGTGCTCGCGGCTTCTTGCACCCAAGACCAGCGATGTGGATTCGAATCCTACACCCGGGACGGCGCAAACTCCCGAAGGAGCATCATGACCAAATCCGCAACCAAAGAAGCGACGACACGCTACGCGCAAAAGTTTGCGGGCCGCGCCGCCGAAGGCCATTTCCGGGAATCGCACCGGCTGGTACTTTCTTCCCTGGGAATCGGCACGTACCTCGGCGAGCCCGACGTCCGGACGGATGAGAGCTACACCGCAGCCGCCGTTGCGGCAGTGGAAAGCGGCATCAATGTAATGGACGCTGCGATCAACTACAGATTGCAGCGCAGCGAGCGCAGCCTAGGTGCGGCCATCAAGCAACTTGCCGCCAAGGGATTTGAACGCGAAGAAATCGTGGTGTGTACGAAGGGCGGCTACCTGACGCCCGATGGCACGATGCCTGCCGATCCCAACGAATACTTTTTCCGCGAGTACATCCAGCCTGGAGTTTTTACAGCAAAGGACATTGCCGCCGGCAGTCATTGCATGACGCCGAAATTCCTGAAAAACCAGCTTGGCCGCAGCCTGAAAAATCTCGGCGTGGAATGCGTGGACGTCTATTACCTCCACAATCCCGAGACGCAGCTCTCTGAAGTTTCGAAGGATGAATTCTTGAACCGTGTCCGCGAGGCGTTTACGTTTCTCGAAGCGGCCGTCGAGGCGGGCGAGATTCAGTATTACGGCATGGCCACCTGGAATGGCTTTCGTCAGGAAGCCCGCGAGCGCGAGGCCATGCAACTAGGGGAAATCGCTCAGATCGCGCAGGAAATTGCTGGCGGACGGCATCACTTCCGTTTCGTACAACTGCCATTCAATCTGGGCATGACGGAAGCGCTGACGCTGGGCAATCAATCGCTGCGCGGCCATCATCGAACGGCGATGGAGGCGGCCAGCGAACTGGACATTACGTTGATCGCCAGCGCTTCGCTGCTGCAAGGCCAAGTGGCGAAGAATCTGCCGCGTTTTGTGGCGGAGGCGCTGGGCTTGAACAATGACGCGGAACGGGCGCTGCAATTTGTACGGTCGTCACCGGGAATCACGACGGCGCTGGTAGGCATGTCACGCGTCGAGCATGTGAAAGCCAACGCGCGATTGGCTGGAGTTCCGCCGGCTACCGCGGACGAATTCACTAAACTCTTTTCACGCGGCGAAGGGGCTTGAAGAAACAATTCAAGGCAGAGATGGCAGAGCAAAATTACGTTTGACCGGCTCTAATGAGGCAAGGGGAGTGCTTCATCGCTGAGCCAGTCGTCGATCGCGCGGCCCAGCTGATCGAGTTTGCCGGCAAAAAAATGATCGACGCCTTCAACCACAACCAGCTGATTGCTACCGTAAAGCGTGGGCATGAGCGCTTCAACTTTTTCGATCGCGCCGTATTCGTCTTTGCTTCCATGCACAAAAAGTTTAGGCTTGTGGCACTGGCGCAGGAATGAAAAGTCCGTGCTGTTGACGGGAATTCCCAAACCAATCAGGCGCGAGACGCGCGGATCCTCGCAGCCGACGCGCAGGCCAACCCAGGCGCCGAAACTGAATCCCGCCAGCAAAAGCGGCACGCCGGGAAATTCGGAACCAAGAAAATCTAGCGCAGCGCGAACATCGCCTTGCTCGCCACGACCGCGATCATGTACGCCGGCGCTCATCCCCGCACCGCGAAAATTAAATCGCAAAACCGGGACGCGCAGAGCGTCAAGCGCTTTCGCCGTCTGATACACGACTTTGTTGTGCAGCGTCCCGCCAAACAGCGGATGCGGATGGCAGACAACGGCGGCCAGCTCCGGAGGCGCATCGCTCAACGGCGTCCAGAGAATCGCTTCGAGCTGCCCCACGGGGCCTTCCAAAAAGAAATTGCGCGTGTCGTGAGCGATAGTCATGGATGCATCAGGCGCGGTTTTGCAGTGTAGCGCATCACGGAAAAAGACCGAAATTACGCTGGTGTTGGCGGCAGTCCTACTGGTAACGGTACTGCCGGTGAGCCTAGATTGGCGCGAACCGGCTTGCTATGCGTATTGAAACCTACAAAACCTCGTACTAGGACAAAAATCCCTGATTTTCGCGTTGCAACTTGACTGCGCCGATGTTAGTTTTGCGCCAAGTTCTACAGCCCCAGGGGGAATTGATGAGTGAAGGAGCGGACCGCCGCGAAGCTCGGCGATTCACGATGAACCTTCCCATGCGCGTTCTGCCGCGGGAAGCCAAAGGACACGAACTGGACGCAAACACGCGGGATGTAAGCTACCGCGGCCTTTATTTTCTTGCCGATTCCAAATTCGAAATTGGCAGCGAAATCGATTTCGTGATCACTCTTCCCCAGCAAGTCACGCAGTCGGGCGATGTAAATATCCGCTGCCAGGGTGAGGTGGTGCGCATCGAACCCACCGAGAACGGCCGCGTCGGCATTGCCGCGAAAATTGCGCGCTACGAATTCGTGCCGGCAACCGCGACTGCTGCGTAAGATCTCTTTTCTTTGGCGCTTCGGGTAACTCCCCCTCTCTCCCCGACTTCTGAGTACAATAACGAAGAAGGGTTTTGTTGCTGGGGGAAGCCATGTATCACTACGACGCCAAGATTGCCCTCGAGGAATTGCAGGAAGAAGCGCTGCTTCCACATCCGGTAAGGCTGCGCGACATGATTCTGCGGACTAAGCTTGGCCCGCAAGACGCGCAACTCCTCAACCACGATTTTCAGGAGTACCTGACGCGTTTCGGTGAACTGCAAAAAGTCGCCCGCGGTATCCTGGAAAAAATCGCCGCCGGCCAGCGGAAGTCGGCATGATGCCGCCCGCCTCTTCGGAAAACTCAGTCGAATGAAAACCAAGCCGCGCGTATTGTTGCTCTCCGCAACTTCGGGCGCCGGGCACGTTCGCGCCGCGCAAGCGCTGGAAAAAGCTTTCGCGGCGCGCGGCGATTGCGCCGTCGAACATATCGATGCTCTGCAATATGTCAGCAGGCTTTTTCAGCGCGTTTATGACAAGGCTTATATTTCAATGGTGCGGCGCGCGCCGGAATTGATGGGCCTGCTCTACGAGCGCACTGACCAGCCTTGGCTGCACCCGCGGCGGCGCCTGGCCCTGGATCGTTTGAATACCGGACCGATGATTCGTCTGTTGAAACGCGCTCAGCCGGATCTTTGTGTGGCGACGCACTTTCTGCCGGCGGAAATCATCGCCTGGCTGATCGCCAAGAAAAAATTGCGCGCGCACAATGCCATCGTGGTCACAGATTACGATGTGCATGCCATGTGGCTTTGCCGCACCGTGGATCGCTACTATGTGGCCATCGATGAAGCTGCGGAATATCTGGCGCGGATCGGTGTGCCGCGGGAAAAACTTCGTGTGACGGGTATTCCGGTTGATCCCCTGTTTGCAATGCCAGCGAGTCAAGCCGATGCACGGAAACATCTGGGACTCGATGCGAATACGACTGTACTTCTAATTTCCGCGGGCGGTTACGGCATCGGTCCCGTCGAGCAATTGGTGAAAGACTTGCTGGCGCTGCGGCGTCCGTGGCAAATCGTCGCGATTGCCGGAAAATCCGAGAAGACTCGCAAGCGCCTGGAAGAATTGGCAAAGGAAGCGGGATGTCTGCCGTCCGGATCGCCGTGGCTTTGCCCCGTCGGGTTTACGACAGAGATGGACAAATACATGGCTGCAGCCGACTTGATGGTCGGAAAAGCCGGCGGACTGACCACTTCGGAATCGCTTGCGAGGGCTCTGCCAATGGCCCTAATTGAGCCGATTCCGGGGCAGGAAGAGCGTAACGCCGATCATTTGCTCGAGGCAGGAGCGGCGATTCGCTGTAACAATTTGCCCGCGGCGGCGTGGAAAATCGCGACGCTGCTCGATGATTCTGCAAGGCTCGGAAGAATGCGGGGCGCGGCGAAAAATCTTGGCCGGCCTGGCGCCGCCGCGGCCATCGCCGAAGATGCCCTGCGGCTGTTAGACTGAGGACCTTGGGGAAAGAAGCTAGGGGAAAAACGGTTCGCGGCGTACATGCCGCCGATCGCCAAGTTCGATGCGACGCCATACACTGCTGATTGATGCGGACGACACGCTGTGGGAAAACAACGTCTTCTTCGAGAAGCTGATCGAGGATTTCATCAGCATCGTCGAGCCGTACGGCTATACCCGCGCTTACATTCGCCACATCCTCAATGAAACGGAACGCAAGAATATCCGGCAGTATGGCTACGGCGTGCGCAGCTTCGGGCGTTCGCTGGAAGAAACCTACATCAAACTCGCGGACCAAATGGCGAAACGCGAGACGCTGGCGCTGATTCACAGCCGCGTGATTGACCTGGAGCGGACTCCGCCGAAAATTCTGGATGGCGTGCCGGAAACACTGGCGTATCTCACGGAGCGGCACCGGCTGATTCTATTTACGAAGGGCGAGCCGGCGGAGCAGGCCGCGAAAGTCGAGCGATCGGGGCTGCAAGGATTTTTCGAATTTATCGAGATCGTTCCGGAAAAAGATCCGGAGACTTATGGCGGACTGGTTCACAAACACAAAATCGTGAAAACGCACGGCTGGATGATCGGCAACAGTCCGCGCAGCGACATCAATCCGGCGATGAAGATTGGCCTTAATGCTGTGTACATTCCGCACCAGCATACCTGGGCCCTGGAACACGAACCGGTGATGGCAGGCTCTGGAAAACTGGTGATCTTGCCGGCTTTCCGCGAATTACGCGGCCATTTCTAACCTGGTGCGAGCCTGCGATGACTCCCAATTTGGACGTTGCATCCGCGCGTGCCTGCGCGATTCTATCTCCTTGTAATTTTCCGAAAGGAGTTCCCCGTGTCCACCACAGCAATTTCTCCGCAAACCGATTGGCGGCAAGAGTGGTTCGAGATTGAAGATGCAACGTATCTGAATCTTGCAAGCCAATCGCCGATGCCGAAAGTTTCGATTCGTGCCGTGCAAGGCGCGCTTGAGGCAAACAAAAACCCGCACCACAAGGCAGATTCCACTTTTTTTGAAGTGCCCAACCGGCTCCGCGCATCCATCGCAAAACTGATCGGTGCAAAGCCCGAGGAGATTGCTCTAACCAGCGGAGCGAGCGCGGGCGTGGCGGCAGTGGCCTACGCGCTGACGTGGAAACCGGGCGACGAAGTCATCACCGCGAAGGGCGAGTTTCCCACACAATATGCCACGTGGAAACCGATGGAAGAACGCGAAGGAATCAAACTGAAAATCGTGGCGCCGCGCGAGCGTTTTATCACCGCAGACGACCTGATTGCCGTGATGACTCCACGGACGCGAGTGGTGTCCGTGAGCATGGTGCGTTACGACAACGGCTCGCTATTGGACGTGCGGCGCGTTGCCGACGCGTGCCACAAACAAGGCGCATTGCTTCTGCTAGACGCCAGCCAATGCTGCGGCGCTATCCCGATGGATGTTCATCAACTCGGAGCCGACTTTATTGTGTCCGCCGGGTACAAGTGGCTGCTTGGTCCGTTCGGCACGGGATTCTTCTGGATGAAGAGCGAACATCTTGCGATGGTGCGGCCGGGACCGTTTTACTGGATGGCGGTGCGAGGTTCCGACAATTTCGCCGCGTTGAACTTTGAAGACGCGAAACCGGAGGTGAGCGCGAAGCGGTGGGATGCGCCGGAAGGGGCCAGTTATTACAATTTAAATCTGGTGGCGATGGATGCCTCCGTGGATTTTGTGGTGCGGACGGGTCCGGAGCTGGTCGCGGCGCACAACCGAAAGTTGATCGAATTCATGTTTGAGCGTTTGCCGAAAGATCGCTTCGTTATCGCAAGTCCTTTGGATGCCGCCCAACGCGGCACTTATGGATGTTTTGCGGCGAGAAGCAAAGAGAAGACTGCGGAATACTATCAACTTTTGCGAAAGGAAAATATTGTGGTCAGCCTGCGCGAAGGCAACATTCGCGTTTCGCCCTATTTGTATAACACTGAACGGGATATCGACCGGCTCATCCGCGTGGTTACTCCGTGAGTGAGCAGGGGGACTGGCCGAAGATTGCGGTCGTTGGCGCGGGCGCCGTTGGCGGTTACTTCGGCGGGATGCTGGCACGCGCGGGTGCGCCGGTCGTCATGGTTGGGCGTCCGGCGTTTGTCGAAGCGGTTCAGAAAAATGGAATCTTCCTCGACACTCTGCAATTTCAAGAGAGCGTGCGTGTCGAGGCGTCCACCGAACTCAGCGCGGTGCGCGTCGCGGAAATTGTACTTTTTTGCGTGAAGACCACGGACAATGCGACGACCGCCCGCGTACTGGTTCCCTTGCTTGCTCCCGGGGCTCTCATCCTCAGCATGCAGAATGGCGTGGACAACGTGGAGCAGATTCGCGCCGCGTCCGCGATCGATGCGCTTCCCGCAGTCGTCTATGTGGCAGCTTCAGTGCCGCAACCCGGCCGCGTGAAACATGTGGGGCGGGGCGATCTGGTCGCCGGGCCGGAAAATGAGAGGACCAAACGCATCGCGGCACTTTTTGTGCGCGCCGGCGTGCCATGCCGCATTTCGGAAAACATCCAGGGCGAACTCTGGACCAAGCTGATTTGGAATTGCGCGCTAAATGCTGTTTCGGCGCTGGGCCGCGCGAAGTACGGCTCGATTGCTGCGAGTCCGGACGCTTGGAAAGTAGTTGAGACCGTGGTCTATGAAGTCTTGGCGGTGGCTCGGGCCGCGGGGATTCATCCGCCTGGATTGGAAGATCCCAAAGTGGCGCTCGCGGGAGCGCTTAAGATCGCCACGCAGATGGCGGAAGCGCTTTCTTCGACCGGACAAGATATGAACCGGGGCAAGCGCACGGAAATTGATTCCTTGAATGGATACGTATCCCGCCGCGGCGCGGAGTTGGGAGTGTCTACTCCCGTGAATCTCGCGCTGTATGCCTTGGTGAAGCTGGCGGAGGGGCGCTCGTAAGCGCGGCGGTTCGGTTAGTGACTTCCCTTCGTACTCATTGTGGATGGGTGCAGGGGGGTATTTGCATTTTGTAATCGATTGATTCTAAAGGGATGCGTCTGAGTTTGATTGGACGACAAAAGGAAAAGCGAGCCAGGCTGCCGCACTCCAAACGGAGTTATCTACATTTATAATTATAGTACAAATTAGAGAAATGTCAAGGGCATTCCTTCATTTTTTTCAAGCCTGCATGCCTGCGCCGAGGTGCCGCGCGGGTGAGATCCTTCGCTCCGCTCAGGATGACAACAGTTTCGTGGCGAGAAATGCGGATTAGCGGTCGGGCGGGGCGTGGAAGGGGATGTGGACGATGGCTTCGAGGTCGACGGGTGTGCCTTGCTTGGTGGCGGGGCGGAATTTCCACTGGCTCAGGGCTTGCATGGCGTTGGCGTCGAGTTGGTCGTCGACGCCGCGGACCAACTGGATGCTATCCACGGAGCCGTCGCTGCGGATCACTGCGTAGAGGACAACTTCACCCTCGACATGTTCCTTTATTAAGGTAGGCGGATACTTGGGGTCGACTTTCCTTAAAGGGCCGGGTGCTGAAACGTCCGAGGCCGCTGGATGGGAGCCTTGGGTATTTGTGCCGAGTTCGGAGAAATTCAGGATCCAGCTTCCAGTGGCACTGTTCAGGTTCGGCATGTTGACGAGCATCTTGTAGACCTTTTTTGAAGCGAAGATCCGCTCGGGCTGCGCGCTGGGCGGCAGCGCCGCGAAATTGGGAGGGCCCGTCCTCACTGGCTCGTCATCGGCCTTGGTGTGGGCTTCAGGCTTGACGACGAGAGCATGTGCGGGGGGTGCCGTGATCTTTGGAGGCCCTCCGGAGCCGGAAATTGCACTATTCGCAGGCGGATGCCCTCCACTGATGCTTACGTCCATTCCATTCTTGCCATTGCCGGAGCCCGTGGCGTTTCCACCGCTGCTACTTGGTTCGCCGCCGATGCCTCCGTTGGCACCGGGCACTCCGTTTGGAGTGCCTCCGGGAACGCCAGACTGTTTGCCTTCAGGGGAGATAGAGACGCGCGCGGCTAGATTGCCTTGTGGCGGGGTGACGGGCACGGGGGGTCCAGGTGTCGCCGAGAGAGCGATGAAGGTTGATGCAGTTCCGTTAGCAGCGCCCGAAGCGACTTCGGGCGCAGGTTCCGCGTCTCGGGTTTGCGAGCGGGGTGCCAAGCGCGGTGCTGCGCCGGCGTTTAGTTCCAATTTGGGACGGGCGGGAGCGTTCGGCAGCATCGCTGGAGCGATGTCTCCGAGATTCTGGTCCAGAGTGGGCAGGTCGGGAGCCTGCGCATCTGTGAATTTAACCTTGCGAACCTCGCGGGGCCTAAGCTTGGAGAGGGTTTGCTCGCTGATTTCCAAACGCGGACGCGTGGGGCCAGCCGACTGTAATTGGACGATGTTGGGGAGGTCGGGAAGAATCTTGGGCGGCTCGAGGGGAGCGGCGGAATTAATCAAGGTCTGGCGGGGATGCGTCGGGCGAACGGGATCGGTGAAGATGCGCTGGCGAGGGTGGAAGGCGCTTGCGCCTTCCGCTGGGAGAGGTTTGGCAGGTTCGCCGCGAGGACTGGGCTTGGCCTTGGGAGCCTTCATGTCCACGAGAGGAAAATCGGCAATTGGGCCCGCCCAAGTAAGCGTGGTGTTATCGAATTGAGACGAATGGAGCGGCGCGGCGGGGAGCCTGGGAGACGGCATCAGGATAAAGACGAAGTGCCAAAGGGCTGCGGCTACTAGCGCTCGGCGGGGTATGCGGCCCTCCACCCAGCATTGCTTGAAGAAACTGCCATCCAGAAAGTTTCTTGGGACACGAGTCCATGTGAGGACGGCGGAGATGCTGCTTCCAATACCCTGGTGGAAGGAGCCCCAGGCAACATCGAGTTTCGGGCTGACGCCGGTTTCGAGGCGCACGGGGGCTACAGGTTTGGTGGCCTGTCCCAAGAGGTTCAGGGAGTCGCTAACGTGTTTGAGAGACATTTCCTTTTTGCGACAGCTTCAAAACTAATTCCTCAGCGGCTAAAGCCGCGAAGAAAGAGATTGGAGAATGTCGGACCTAAAGGCCCGATCCCCAAGAGCTCATGCGGACGAGCTAAAGCCCGGCCCTACAAGGAAAAGACAGCATTTCAGACGCGACATGCGCGAACACCTATCATAGATGAAACTCGGCTTGCGGGGGGTTATCTGGCCGAGTCGTTCTCGCCGCATGGGAAGCGCCAGGCTTAAGCCCGACCTCTACAAAGGCAAGCGGCGGTAAAAGCTCAGGGCCGCATCGCCCTGTCTTAGAACGCGGAATCTCTTCAGGCCACCACGTTCTTCCGGTAAATCGAAGTTGCGGCGATGCTCGGCGACTACCAGGCCGCCGGGAGCGAGAAGATCCGCGGAACCCAGGAATTTTAGCACGCGGGAGTAGTCTTCCGCAGCAGCATAGGGAGGGTCCAGGAAGACGATGTCAAGGCCCACTGCACCTGAGTTTCTTCGCGCCGCCAGCATGGCGAGACCACGAAGAGCGTCAGCCACTAACACAGTCCCACCGGTGTTGATGCCCAAGGATTCGAGATTGCGGCGAATCAGGGTGGCAGCAGGCGCGTGATTCTCAATGAAGACCACTTCGGCAGCGCCACGGCTAAGGGCTTCGATGCCCACGGCGCCGGTTCCCGCGAAGAGATCGACGAAGCGGGAGCCAGCGACATGGGGGGCCAGCACGTTGAACAGCGTCTCGCGCAGGCGGTCGCTGGTAGGGCGCAAGGCAAGGCCTTTGAGGCTCTTCAGGATACGGCTGCGGTAGGTTCCGGCGATGACGCGCATGACTGCAGTTATTAGTTGTCAGTTTTTAGTTTTTAGTCAAGAAGCAAAGAACCAAGTTGGGGGTCGAGTTGACTGGGCTAAGGGCCAGTAACTCATAAAATGCTCAATGGGATGGGGTACCCAAAATCCCTTTAGAGCGCATCATACTCATACTTAAGGGTGCCGCTATGAGCCGATGCACGCGCTTGATGGTCTGGGTGAGCCTGAGTTTCCTGCTTTGCAGCTTTTCCGCCTTGGCCCAGTCACAGCAACCCCCCGTTGTCCCGGGAGCCGAAAAAGGCCAGCCCGACCCTCGAGTTACAGGAGCTTCGACTGCCGACGGTCGAACGCCGGGAAGCATAGCCGGAATAGTTGTTGATCAAACCGGCGCTGCCGTTGCGGGAGCGCGGGTGAAACTCACCCGCGAGGATCAAACCCCAGTCGGAGAAGCGGTTTCGGACGAAGATGGGCGATTCGTTTTCGCCAACGTCGCGCCCGGACCATTCCAGATTGCCATTACAGCGGAAGGCTTCTCGCCACAGTCATCGTCCGCATTGCTGCAAGCGGGGGAGAGACACGTCCTACCGCAGATCGCACTGAAGCTTGCAACCGCTGTAACGGAGGTTCGCGTCGTGCCTCCGCGCGTCGAAGTGGCGGAAGATCAGATCAAGGAACAAGAGAAACAGCGGGTGCTCGGGGTGGTCCCCAATTTCTATGTCAGCTACGTCCACGATCCAGCGCCTCTTTCGCCGAAGCAGAAGTTCGAGCTGGCCTGGAAGACATCCGTGGATCCGATCAGCTTCGGATTGAATGGCGTGGTTGCGGGAGTGCAGCAAGCACAAAACGATTTCAGCGGGTACGGGCAGGGTACACAAGGCTATGCAAAACGCTACGCCGCCTCATACGGTGACCTTCTTAGCAGTACGTTTATCGGCGGCGCCATCCTGCCATCGCTGCTGAAACAAGATCCCCGTTATTTCTACAAAGGAACCGGCAGCAAGCGTTCGCGAATCCTGTATGCGATTGCCAATTCCGTGATTTGCAAGGGCGACAACGGCCACTGGGAGCCAAATTACTCGAGTATCGCCGGCAGCCTGGCGGCCGGTGGTATCTCCAATCTGTACTATCCGCCTAGCAGCCGCGATGGATTGGAATTAACGTTTGAAAACGCGCTCATCGGAGTTGGCGAGTCCGCCGCCGTCAATCTACTGCAAGAGTTTGTCATTCGGAAAATATCGCGAAACGTGCCGAACCACGAGCCAGCCAGCCCGTAGAGCATGCCGTAGAAGCGATTGGAACCTACTGGATGCCTGCCTTAGTCCTGCCAAATTGTTTCTTCCGGATGAACAGCAAGTCACGCGAACGAAACTGAAATCTCATGCGGTTGCAACAGGCGGCGACTAAGCTGCCGCCCGCGATTACCGCCACAGGTAATCCGAGAGAGGTGAATTCCGCATGAGCACAAATCGTCGCGACTTTCTAAAGCTCGCAGGCACCGCCGCAGCGTCGGCCGCTTTTCCTTCCATCAGCCGCGCTCTGGCCATTCCGGCGCACGACCGGACCGGGACCCTTCATGACGTCGAGCACGTAGTCATCCTGATGCAGGAAAACCGCGCGTTCGATCACTATTTCGGAACGTTGCGCGGCGTGCGCGGATTCGGAGACCCGCGGGCGGTCAAGCTGCCCACGGGCAAGAGCGTGTTTCATCAACCGGACGCAACCAACCCCGATGGGTTCGTGCTGCCCTTCCGTCCGGATGCCAGCAATCTGGGACTGAAGTTCCTGGAAGACACGCCGCACGACTGGACGGGGACGCACGCGGCGTGGAATAGCGGAACGTACGACCAGTGGGTGCCACACAAGGGCACGACCTCAATGGCATACCTGACACGGAACGATATTCCCTTTCACTACGCGCTGGCCGACGCGTTCACGGTTTGCGACGCGTACCATTGCTCGCTGCTGGGACCGACGGACCCGAACCGGTATCACATGTGGACAGGTTGGGTGGGCAACGACGGAAGCGGCGGCGGCCCGGTGATCGACAACGCCGAGCTGGGCTATGGGTGGTCAACTTACCCGGAGCGGCTGGACCAGGCGGGAGTTTCCTGGAAGATCTATCAGGACGCTGGGGCGGGGCTCGATGCTGCTGACTTTTGGGGCTGGGGGAGTAACGCCTATATCGGCAATTACGGCGACAATTCGCTGTTGTATTTCTTCCAATACCAAAATGCGCCTAACAATAGCTCGCTGGCGGAAAAGGCGCGGACCGGAACGAACATCTCGCAGAACGGAACGCTATTCGACATCATCCGCCAAGACGTGCTGGCGAATCAGCTTCCGCAAGTGTCGTGGATTGTGGCGCCGGAAGCGTACACGGAGCATGGGAACTGGCCGGCAAACTTTGGAGCGTGGTACGTCTCGCAAATGCTCGATGCGCTGACGGCGAATCCGGAGGTTTGGAGCAAGACGGTGCTGTTCTACATGTTCGATGAGAACGACGGCTTCTTCGATCACATAGTGCCGCCGACTCCGCCGATGTCGCGAGCGCAAGGCATCTCGACGGTGGGCACGACGAATGAACTATTTAACGGCGCGCCATCGTATCCGGCGTCCAGCTTCACACCTGGGCCGTACGGGCTTGGGGTACGCGTGCCGATGATCGTGATTTCGCCCTGGAGCAAAGGCGGATGGGTGAATTCGCAAGTGTTCGACCACACGTCGCTGATCCGTTTTGTGGAGAGGCGGTTCGGGGTGGCGGAGCCGAACATCACGGAATGGCGGCGCACTGTGACGGGCGACCTGACTTCGGCGTTGGACTTCGACTCGCCGAACAGCAAGGTCGTGGAGCTACCGGACACTTCGGCTTATCAAGCGACGAACCAAAACCGGTATCCGGATTACGTGCCTGTGGTGCCGACGAACCAGGCGCTTCCGGGGCAGGAACCGGGGACTCGCCCGGCTCGCGCGTTGCCCTATGAGCTGCACGTTAGCGGAGAAGTCGAGGCGTCGGAGGGAGGCATCAAGCTTTCCTTCCGGAATACCGGCAAAGCTGGAGCGGCGTTTCATGTGCGCTCTGGCGATGGCAAGACTGGGCCATGGACGTATACCTTGGGCGCGGGGGATGAAGCTTCGGACACGCTCGAAACCAGCGGCGCTACGTCGTACGATTACTCGGTGTACGGGCCGAACGGCTTCCTGCGCACTTTTGTGGGCAGCCTCGGGCGGGACGGCGCGAAGGTCAGCGTGAATGCGATTTATGAAAAGGAATGGGAAGGCGTCGCGCTGGTGATTCGCAACCACGGCTCCAGCGCGGAAAAAGTGACCATTCATGACGCGTATAGCGGAAAGACGCACACCCACAACGTTCACCCGCACGACGGCATTTCTTATGTGGGGGACCTGCACAAATCGTTCGGCTGGTATGACTTCACGGTGAGCGTGGAGTCCGACGCCAGCTTCCAACGGCAATTGGCCGGTCACGTGGAAACTGGAAGGCACAGCATGAGCGATCCGGCGATTGGCGGAGCGGTGCTGGAAGCAGTGGAAGCGGGCTGATTAGGTTGGGAGAAAAACGAATCCCGGCCTCCGGAAAAAATACTGGAAGCCGGGATTTGTTTTGCCTAGCTCGCTGCCGGAGGCTTCGTCGCGGCAGACGAGTTCAAGGAGCTCGTGACCGCGCAACGCTTTGCAAGGCTAGTGGGGATTTGATGCAGTCCGCTGGGCAACCTGCTTCATCATTGCATCGTTCTGTTCGATGCTGCCCTTCACCAAGTCGGTCTTTACTTCGGATTTCTGCCCTGCCAGCAGGGTAATTTCCGTCTCGAACGTGCGGTAGCCCGGCAACTCAATCTTGACGCGATGAGTTCCGGACGCGATCACCATCGAATGAAACTTGCCGCCAAATTCGCCCACATGCCCGATATACCTGCCATCGAGAAATACGGCGGCCCGATCCGGCTGAACCTTCAGCTTCAATGTTGAAACGGCCGACGGGGTCACCCATCCCGCGCTTTTTTGCATCGCCACACGCACCGTTTGCTTTTGGCCGGGTTCGACTACAATCTTGCGAACAAAGTCATCGAGACCCGCCTGCCGGACAATGATCTCGTGCCCTCCAGGCAACAGCATCACCTTCTTGTCGCCTTTGAGTTCCTTCAGATAACCTACATACTGCCCGTCAATCCAGACTCCCGAGCCTCGTTCCGCTTTGGTCACGCCTTCAAACCTTACTTCCCCCATAACCTCATTGCCCGCGAAGCTCTCTGCTGCGGAAAAGAAGAGAATCAATGCCCCCATTAATGGGACAAGCCACATGGGCTGGAAGAGCTTTCCCTCTCGAAGGGCTTCATTGCGTCTGTTGAGCATGCTTCCCCCTTTACGAAGGCTGGGTAGGACTAAACAAGCTGCATTTATCCAACCAATCGCAGATCCTTGAAAACTGACCCAAATCCATGGAAACCGTCAGGTTTGTTACACTTTTCCTATTCGTAGCTTGAACTCCGTCTCTAGTACTAGTCCGCAAAAAATACTCGCCACTTGCCATTCTCGCTCGTTCTCCCCTTCTCAGCCGATGCGGGCGAGGTGGTAACGGCGCTGCCATTCGGGGGGGAGCTGGCGTAGGAGGCGTTGCATGGTTTCGCGTTGGGCGGAGTCGGAGGCTAGGGCGAAGGCTTCGCGGCGGGCTTGTTCGAGGAGTTCTTTATCGCGCAAGGGGTTGGCGATGTGGAAGCCGAGGTTGCCGGCTTGGCGAGTGCCGAAAAATTCGCCGGGGCCGCGGAGGAGGAGATCGGTTTCCGCGATCTCGAAGCCGTTGGAGGTGCGCACCATGGTTTCGAGGCGGGCGCGGGCTTCGTCTGTCATCCGAAACGGCGCAACTAAGATGCAATGGGATTTTTGCGCGCCGCGGCCAATGCGTCCGCGAAGCTGGTGGAGCTGGGATAGGCCGAAGCGTTCGGCGTGTTCAATGACCATGACGGTGGCATTGGGGACATCGACGCCGACTTCGACGACGGTGGTAGAGACTAGGATTTGCGCTTCGTTTTTGCGGAAGCGCTGCATGACTTCTTCTTTTTCGTCGCTGGAGAGGCGGCCGTGCAAGAGGCCGAGTTTGAGTTTGGGAAAAACCTCGCGGGAGAGGCGCTCGTATTCCTCCATGGCGGCTTTCAGTTCGAGCTTGGATTCCTCGATGACGGGATAGACGATGTAGGCCTGATGGCCTGCGGCAACTTCGCGGCGGAGAGACTCCCAAACGCCGGGGAGATGCTGCTCGGTGGTCATGCGCGTGACGATGGGGGTGCGGCCGGGCGGGAGTTCGTCGAGAACGGAGACGTCGAGGTCGCCATAGAGAGTGAGCGAGAGAGTGCGCGGGATGGGCGTGGCGGTGAGCACGAGGACGTGCGGAGCGTGGCCGTGGGAGGCAGCTTTGTCCATGAGGCGCTTGCGCTGGAGGACGCCGAAGCGGTGTTGCTCGTCGATGGCGACAAAGCCGAGGCGTGCGAAGGCGACGTTGTTTTCGATGAGGGCATGGGTGCCGATGACGAGTTGCGCTTCGCCGGAAAGGATGCGCTCGAGCACGGCGGATTTCTCCGAAGTTTTCAGGCCGCTGATGAGGAGCTCGACGCGGTAGCCTGCTTTGGCAAGGATGCGGCGGGCGGAAAGAAAGTGCTGCACGGCAAGAATTTCGGTGGGCGCCATGAGAGCGGCTTGCGTGCCGTTTTCTATGGCGATGACGGCGGCTTGGAGGGCGATGATGGTTTTGCCACTACCGACGTCGCCTTGAAGGAGACGATTCATCGGGGACGGCTTTTCGAGGTCGGCGGCGATTTCGGCCAGGACGCGTTTTTGCGCGGCGGTGGGCTTGAAGGGGAGGATGCGCATCAGCGCTTGGCGGATGGCGTCTTCACGCAGGCGGAAGGCGATAGCGTTTTCCTTCTGCGTTGTTTTGCGATCGAGAGCGAGACTGAGTTGGTAGAGAAAAAATTCCTCGAAGATGAGTCGCTGCTGCGACGGTGAGCGGAAGGTATTCAGAGCATCGAGAGATTCGCCGGGCTCGGGGAAATGGGTGTGACGGAGTGCCTCGCCGCGGGTGGGATAGCCGAGGCGGGTGCGCAAAGCTTCAGGCAAAACATCGGGCATACGCTGATCGATGAGCTGCACAGCGGCGTACATGGCGCGGCGAATCTGGCGGGAGCCGAAGGTGCCGATGGCTTCGTAAATGGGAACGATGCGTCCGACTTCGATGGAATCCAGCTCTTCATTGCTGAGGACTTCGATCTGCGGATTGATCATTTCGAGGCGCGCGGGGCGGACCTTGTCCACTTCTGCCTTGCCGTGAAGGAGGAGGAGCTGGCCCGGCTTCAAGCGTCCTTCGAGATAGCCGCCGTGAAAGAATTTGACAGGGAGCGAGCCGCCGGCTTCGTCCTGCACGAGCAAGTGATAGATGGCATCGCGTCCACCGCGCATGCTACGGATGGCCTGGCCGCTCATCACCCGCGCACGAATGGTGTAGATGCCATTGGGCTGGATGTCTTTCACCTTGGAAAAATGGATACGGTCTTCGTAGCGAAAGGGGAGATAGCCGAGCAAGTCCTCGAGCGTATAAATGCCGCGCTGGGCGAGGAGTTCGGCGCGCTGCGGGCCGACGCCTTTGATCATGCGAACTTCGGTGCTGAGGTCCATGGCCATACGTGAGTGCGCCCGCCGCGCTGATGACGGCATCCTCTTTATATCATTCCCACTGCTAAGATATAGAACCGGCGAAACTTGCACCGCTGCCGTCCGTCTCTATAGAGTTGAGGATTCGTGTCGCAAACGGGGAGGTTCCATTGGCGGTAGACCGTCTGACCGTTTCGGAGAAGCGTGCGCTGGTTTTGTGGGTTGCGGCAGGAATTCTAGGCATCATCTTCGCGCAAAAATATTTTTTCCGCGCGTTTCCGGAAGCGTCGGTTAATTTTCAGGTGTCACGCGAAGAGGCCATTTCACGCGCGCAGAAATTCGTCACCGGACTAGGTGAGATTGTCAGCGGCTACCGATCCGCGGTGGCGTTCGAGGTGGATGAGGAGGGCAAAACTTACCTCGAACGCGAACTGGACCTGCAACGCGCGAACCAGCTCATGTCGTCGGACCTGCACATGTGGTATTGGGAAGTGCGCTTCTTTAAGCCGCAGCAGGAAGAGGAGTTCCAAGTGCGCGTGAGCCCCGCGGGGCAAATCGTTGGCTATGAGCACAAAATTGAGGAATCACGGGCTGGGCCTTCCCGGGAGCGCGCCGCCGCGGAGGCCGCCGCGCAAAATTATCTAGGCACGAAGCTGGGAATGGATTTGAAGAGCTGGGACGTTCTTCCGGAAGAAGCAAATTCCAAAAAGAAACCGAATCGCCTGGATTGGGAATTCACGTGGGAGAAACACGGATTCCGCGCGAAAGAGGCGCCTTACCGGCTGAAAGTGAGTTTGCTGGGCGACCGCGTTGGTGGAAGCGAAGAATTCCTGAAGGTGCCGGAAGCGTGGCAGCGGAGCTTTTCGCGGCTGCGTTCCGGGAACAACACTCTGGCTCTGGTTTTTACCGTGCCCTACATAATGCTGCTGGCCGTGGCCGTATGGCTGGCGATTCGATTCACAAAGCAGGGGCAGACGAAGTGGCGAGGCGCGATTCTGCTGGGCTTGATGGTGGCAGGACTCTTGTTCTTGCAAAACCTGAATGACTGGCCGCATTGGGCCTCGAGCTACGACACCAATCAGCCCTACGCGAACTTCCTTGCCATCAAGCTCACAATGGCTTTGCTGTTCTCGGTGCTGACGGCCCTGACGGTCACGCTGGTGCTGCCTTCCGCGGAACCTCTGTATCGCGCTTCGCAACCGGAGCGGATCCGTCTATCGCGAGCGTTTACCCTACGCGGATTGCGATCGAAGGAGTTTTTCTCGGCAGCGGTGGTTGGTGTATCCATGGCCGCGGCGCACATTGGCTACGTCGTGGCGTTTTATGTGGTAGCGAGCAAGTATGGCGCCTGGGCGCCTCAGGAATTAAATTTTGATGATTCGGTGAACACCGCGTTTCCTTGGATTTCCGGCGCGGCCATCGGGCTGCTGGCTTCAACAAACGAAGAGTTCACCTTCCGACTCTTTGCGATTCCTTTTTTTAAGCGGGTTACAGGTTCGCGGTGGATTGCGGTGATCTTGCCGGCCTTTCTTTGGAGCTTTCTGCACAGCAATTATCCGCAGGAGCCAGCCTACATCCGGGGCATTGAAATTGGCTTGGTGGGGATCGTCGCGGGCATGGTGATGCTGCGTTGGGGAATTCTGGCAACGCTCATCTGGCATTACACGGTGGACGCATCGCTGGTCGGACTGCTGCTGATGCGTTCGAACAGTTTGTACTTCAAAGTTTCGGGGGCGGTGGTGGCCGCGGCAGCGCTCGCGCCACTGGCCTTTGCGTGCATTTCCTACCTGACGCGCGGTGGATTCGAAACGGACGAAGAGCTGCTGAATCGAGCCGAGCCCGTGCCGGAATTTGACTTCAAAGCCGAGCCGACCGTCGAAATTGTTGAAGCCAAATCGGCTCGCTATGAAGCGATTGCTCCGGCGATGATGGCTTTCCTGATTGTCTGCGGGCTAGCAGGTGCCGCCTTAATGTGGCGTCTGAAGCCGCAGACGATTGGCGATTATTTGAAACTCTCCGTGGATGCACGTTCGGCCCATACACGTGCAGACGAGATCCTGCGGCAACATCACGTGGACCCGAATTCGTATCGACATGCGACGGTGCTCGCGGATATCGCTAACCCCATCACCAACGAATATTTGCGGCGGCGCGTTGGCGTCGCCGGTATCAATGATATCTACGCGAACCAAGTGCCGGCGGCGCTCTGGCGAGTGCGTTATTTTCGCGACGGCCAGCCGGAAGAGTATGCGGTCATTCTCCGGCCCAATGGTGCGCTCCATTCCATTCACCACACGCTGGCAGAGGAAACGCCGGGTGCTTCACTAAGCAAGGAAGAAGCCAGGGAGCGCGCGGAGAAATTCCTGGCCGAAGAAAAGAAAATCGATCTCAAAGCCTGGACACTCGTGGAATCAACTTCTGACAAGAAGCCGAATAGGATCGATCATTCACTGACCTGGCAGCAGAATGCACCTCTTGATGGAGGTTCAGCCTCCGCCGCCAGTAGCACGGATCACGCCTTTGCGCGCATGGATGTTCAGGTCCTGGGCGATGAGCCTGCGAATTACCGGACGTACATTAAAATTCCCGACGAGTGGGTGCGCCTGCAAAGTGAGCGTACGCTTTCTCGCACGCTCGTCAATATTGGCATTCCCGGACTGTTCTTCCTCGGGCTCGGCATCATGGGACTTATTGTATTGCTCCAAAACTTGAAGTCGGATGCCGCGCGCGCGATTCCGTGGAAGCGAATCGGATTATGGTCGCTCTGGGGACTTAGCGGGTTTTTCGCGGCTCTTGCGTTTGGTAACCGCTTCGCGACCTTGCTGGACGCATACGATACTTCGAATCCGCTGAAGTTCACGTATGCGATCTTTGCCATCAGTTTGCTGCTCTTTGGGCCATTCGTTTTCGGCGCGATCGCGCTCTCGTTCGGTATGGCGTGGTTTTTCGCCACACGGGCTTTCGGCGAAGACCGCCTGCCGAGCTGGATTGGCATGCCAGCGAATTACTATCGCGACGCATTTTGCATTGGTCTTGGCGGATCTACGGCTTTGCTGGGCCTACAACGGCTGGTCGCCGTGGTGTCACCGCACTGGCCAACCTTGCACCGCGCGCTACCCGCATCCTTTGGCGAGGAGTTTGACGCCATTCTTCCGGCGGCGTCGTCCATTGCAGGCACCCTGCAACATGGGTTGATGCTTACAGGAATCGTCGTCGCCATCGCTGCTTTCGTAGCGGCACAAGTTCGCAACCCTGGAGTTCGGTTTCTGCTTCTCCTTCTCGGCGCACTTTCTGTGACACCCGGAAACTGGGGAAGCCCTGGCGATCTTGCGAAGCAATTCCTAACACAGTTGATTCTAATTTGCGTTGTCGTATTAGGCGTGCGCTACATCCTGCGCTTCAACATTCTGGCCTGCTTTCTGATTGTGGCCGGAACTTCCTTGCTGGGTGGGGTGTCGGAGATGCTCTCGCAGCCGGACTCCTTCTACCGCATGAATGGTTACGTCGTGCTGATTTTGCTGGTTCTGCTCTTCGCCTGGCCGTTGGTGGCTTGGCGGATGGGAGATTCGGCAAAGCCTGCATAGCAGGTCGATTCGGGAGTTGGGGGCCGTCCGGCGACCCCAAATCCGGGTTCCGGCGTCTAAAACCTTAGATATTCCGGAAACAAAATCCACAGAAAAGCCGTTGTACTAGTGGGAAGCGGTGCTCACCCACAGGGGAGAAGTACGTCCAAATTGGGTGGTCGTGTGGCGCGCAGCGCTCGGTCAACGGTTGGGAATTTGCGCTAAAGTGTTGCATTACAAGCGGCAACGCTGATTCACACGAACAGGAAGCGAAACATGCCGCTCCCCAGATGGGCTCTGGCTTTGGCCGACGATAACGGTCGCACGGGTAGCACGGACGCCGCCCTGGCCTCGGTGATTTCATTGTCCCACCTCGATGAGCGGGCCCTGGTCGCGGAAGCACAGGCCGGCAGCCGCGCGGCTTTCGAGGAGTTAGTGCGCCGCCACGACCGTGATGTCCTGCGTCTGGCGCTGAATCTAATGAAACGCCCTGAGGACGCCCGGGACGTTTACCAGGAAGCCTTCCTCAAGGTCTACCGCAACCTTCACCGCTTCCGCTTCGAGTGCAGCTTCTATACCTGGCTCTACCGCATCGTTACGAATGTTTGCCTGGACCACCTGCGCCGCCGCCAGGCGCGCCCGGAGGACCAGTCTCCGGAAGTCAACGCTGGCCACCACGAGGAAGGCATTACGGATTTCTTCGAGCGCCAGCGGGAGCAACGCCCGACACTGGATCCAGAACGAACGTTTATCGGCAAGGAAATCAAGGCGCGTATTGCCACTGCGATGGAGCGTCTGTCGCCGCGAGAGCGCATTGTTTTTGAGATGAAGCACTACCAGGGTCTGAAGCTGCGGGCCATTGGGGACGCCCTTGGCACTACCGAAGAAACCGTGAAGAATTCGCTGTTCCGCGCTACACGCAAACTCCGCCATGAATTGGGAGGGCTGCGATGAGCGTCTTTGAAAAGAACCTGAGCTGCAAGGACATTGCTCCGATTCTGGTTTTCTACGCTTGCGACGAAGTGAGTGAGAAGGAACGCAAACAGATTGAAGCACACGTTGCGGCTTGCTCCGCGTGCGCCGCGCAACTTGCGGAAGAGAATGATCTCCAGAAAACCATGGTTGCCGCTCTGCAACCCGCTGATGAGATTGATTCTTCCGGCATCCTCCTCTCGCAGTGCCGCAGCGAGCTTGCCGAAGCGCTGGACGATCTTGCCGCGCCTCCGATGCAGGAACGCTGGCGTCCCTTTAGCTGGGTGCGCAGTTGGATGGCATTGCGTCCTGCGTGGAGCGGCGCGCTGCTGGTGATGTTCGGGATCGTAGTGGGAACGCAGCTTCTTCCATCGATGCAGAACAGCAATCGCGACGCTAACAATCAGGCCATGAATGTTGTGGCCAAACAGCCGTTCACACCGGACCAGTTAGCGGGTATGACTTTCTCCGGCATCAATGTTTCACCTTCCTCGGGCTCAGGCTCTCCGACTGTGCAAGTGCGCCTCAACGCAGAGCAGCCCATCGTTTTGACCGGCAATGTTGAAGATAGCGATATGCGCGGTGTGCTTACCTACGTAGTTCAAAATGGTGAGCGCTTCGATGCGGGAGTCCGACTCGATTGCCTGGAAGCCCTGAAGGCTGCAGCACGGGATCAGCAAGTGCGCCAGGCGCTGATCAACGCGGCGCGCAAGGATCAGAATCCCGCGGTGCGCATGAAAGCTCTGGAGTCGTTGCGTGACGCGGCGTCGGATGATAGCGTCCGGCAAGCGCTGCTCGATGCACTGGAGCATGACGCCAATCCGGGCGTGCGCGTGGAAGCCGTCAACGTTCTGGTTGGATCTTTGCAGCATGGTGATGCGGGAGAGAACGCGCCCGAGCCGGACAACTCCACGCCAACGATTGCGCCTGTCCGCGCGGAAGATGATCCGTCCGTAGACCGCGTGATTCAAGTGCTGCAACAGCTGCAACGCCGGGATCCCAGCCGCTACGTCCGGGTGCGCAGCGCCGCCGCCCTACGGCAGATTGGCCCGCACGAAGCTCAGTAAGTATTGAGAAGGTTAGAAATTTCTTTCGACGATGAACTCAGGGCTCCATCAAAGGCTTTTTCCTATCGCGCGCCCCGTAGCGCTGCTCCCTGCATTCTTGTTGGCTATTTCTGCGGCGCAGGTCGCACCCCCCTCCTTTGCCGCTGAAGCTGGGGAACAACCGCCCGCTGAACATGCTCGGCCCGCTGATCCAGGTTCACAGCACACCTCCGTGGTTCGCACCGGCGTGCTGGGGACTAGAGATGGCCTGACGCTGCGGCTAACAACGGATCTTGGTTCGGTGAACATTGTTCAGCTGGATGCTGGCGCAGTTCCCGCCGTGCGCTACACCGTGCGCATCGAAACTGACGCGCGAGGCCCCGCCGCTCAGCAGCTTCTTGATTCTTACTCTCTCAAGGCCAAGCCGACCTATTCGGGAGTGGAAATCACAGGGACGCTTCCTTCACAGGCAGTGCGCTCCGGGAATGCACAGTTCTGGGTGGAATTTGAGGTCGCCGTGCCGCTCGGCTATAGCGTGGATGTGAACACTGAGGCTGGCGACATCACCACCGCGGACATCGGCGGGACGGCTTCGCTACACACGCAGGGCGGAAACATCAAGACGGGACGCATCGGTACTTCAGGAATGCGAGACGCCTCCTGGGGACGCGCCGCGGCCCGGCTGGAAACGGAAGGCGGGCACATCCAGGTTCAGGAGGTTGCTGCGGGTGACCTCACGGCCATCACCGGCGGCGGGCACATCAATGTGGGCAACATTGCAGGAGACGCTACGCTGCGCACCGGCGGCGGGCATATCCGCGCCGGGCAAATCGGCGGGCGTTCGGAGTTGGATACCGTGGGCGGCAATATTACGGTCGCTCATGCAGGGAGTTTCGTCAGTGTGCGCACTGGGGGCGGGCAGATTGATTTTGGCGAAGTGCGCGGCTCGGTGCGTGCGCAGACCGGCGGTGGCGGGATTCGCATGATGTACGTTTCCGGCCCGATCGAATTGGAATCGAGCAGTGGCAGCATCTGCCTGACGCGCGTTGCCGGCGCTCTGCAGGCGGCTACCTCGGGGGGCACGATTACAGCGTGGATCAATCCAGACGCGCCTTCCGGCGGCGGAAACGTGCATCTCGGTGGGCCATCGCAATTGGCTTCCGGCAATGGCGACATCATCGTCTTCCTTCCGCGGAATCTCGCGGCGACTATTGATGCCACCGTGGTGAACGGTGGTGAACATCATATTGAGGCCGATCCGGCGTTGCACTTGACGATGCAGGCATCTGGCAATGCCTCCGGCCCGTTGCATGCCATGGCTACGCTCAACGGCGGCGGCGCTCCGCTCAAATTGCGAACTAACGGTGGAAAAATTCGCCTTCAATTCCTGGATTCGGACGTTGCCCTGCGCGATTCGCTAATTCGCGAGCAAATTGAACGAATCAGCCAGCGCATTCCGGGATTCGAGCGAGACTACGTGGACCGCAAGCCGGACGAGAATACTGTTCTGAGAACGGATGACGCCAAGATCGACTGGCTGGAGAGCTGGCTCAACAGCCTGGAGATTAGCTTTCGTGGAGGCATTACCGAGAATGCCGACGATTTCCAGAAGCGGCTCATCAATTCTCCCAAACCCTCTTATCCGGCACTGGCGCAACGCGCCGGCCTGCAAGGGTTCGTGAAGCTGCAGGTGCGAGTCAAGAAGGACGGCAGCGTCGAGGTGCAAAAACTTTTGGAGGGCGAGCCGGCGCTGGCCGATGCCGCCATCGCGGCGGTGAAGACGTGGCGCGCAAAACCGGTTTGGATGAACGGCAAGCCCGTCGAAGTGATTTCGACAGTAACGTTTAATTTTCAGCTGCACTGAGCGGCAGTCGTCCCGGTGCGTGCGAATTCTGTTCGGGTCTTCATTTGTTGTTAGCATGTACTCGAAGGGGGTAAAACGTTATGGTTCGCCCAGCTCTCCGCGCGACTGTTCTAGGTGTTTTGCTTCTCGCCGTTATCGGGGCCGTTCCCAGCTTTGCCATCAGCAAGGACTTCAATCAATCCTATCCTTTGCAGCCCGGCGGCTCGCTGGAACTGCAAAACGTCAACGGCACTATTGACGTGCAGGGCTGGGACCGCAATGAAGTTGAGGTCCACGCGGTGAAAACCGCGAAGCACAAAGAATCCGATCTGGAGCGCGTTTCCATCGATGTGGACGCACGTCCTGACGCCGTATCGATCGCAACACGCTATCCGCAAAACGAAGGCGTGGAAGTAGCGGTCGATTACACGATTCACGTGCCGCATGGCGCGCGCCTCGAGCACATCGGCACGGTAAACGGGACGCTGAAGATTGCCGGGGTCGAAAACGTGGAAGACTTGCACACGGTGAACGGCAACATCGAAGTATACGAAGCCGGCGGGACCGTTCACGCACACACCACCAACGGCAACGTGCACCTGGAGCTCGCACATCTTCCCGACAAGAGCGGCGCTACGGCTGAGACCACAAATGGTTCTCTGGTCCTCGCCGTGCCATCAGACATGCAAGCGGATGTGGACGCTCGGTGCCTGAATGGAAATTTCTCTTCGGAACTCCCTATGACGATGGAGAGCAATCAGCGTCCCCGCGAAGTGCACGGCAAATTGGGGCGCGGCGGCGCTCCAATTCATTTGCGCACGGTGAATGGCGGGATTCGAGTGGTCATTCTGCGGTCGACGGTCTGACGGTTTTCTGTTTGCTGCGTCTAACCGCTCAGGAGGATGGGATGACAATGAACAAACGAAATTTCCTTGCGGTTGGCGGAGCGGCAGCGCTTTGTCTCGCGTTAGTGGCTTTGCCCGCCAAGTCCGCGGGACCACAAAAGCCCAGTGACTCAACGATTGCACGCCTGCAGCAAAGGATCAATGAGCTGGAGGCGAAATTACAGGCAGAGCTGGACCGCCGCGCAGATCAAGAAGTGACACTTGCGGACGCTGACGAACTAGAAGACTCCGCTCAGTCGGTCATCGTGGACCAAGACCCCGGGCGAATCGAGGTGCTGCCGGAGATCGCCGGTGATGATGTAAACGTCCTCATCGGCGAAGACGGTTCGAGCTGGCTCGGCGTTGAAACCCATGAAGTAACTGCCGACAAGGCCAAGGAACTAAAGCTCTCGGCCGAACGCGGCGTTTTGCTGGGAAAGATCGTTCCCGACAGCCCGGCGGCCAAGGCCGGCCTGAAAGAGAATGACATAGTGACCGAAATCAATGGGCAGCGCGTTGAAGGCGCAGCGCAGTTTCGCCGCATAATTCATGAAACCCCGGCCGGCCGCAGCATCCAACTGACGGTATGGCGCGACGGCCGTTCGCAGACAATCAGCGCGACCCTAGGCAAATCCGAGGAGCGCCGCCACGCCATGAAAATGGTGGCGCCGACGCCTGGCGCGTTCGCGTTTCGCATGCCGGAAATTCCCGACATCCCGTCGATGGAATGGAACGGCAACATGCTTTTCGCCGGCGGTCAGCCTCGGCTGGGCATTGATGCAGAAGACATTAGCGGGCAGCTCGGATCATTTTTCGGCGCGCCCGATGGGGAAGGCATCCTCGTTCGCGAAGTGAACTCCGGTTCGCCCGCGGAAAAGGCCGGCGTGAAAGCAGGAGATGTGATCACCTCGGTGAACGGCGAGCGCATCCGAACCGTCGGGGAACTGCGCGAAAAACTCGCCGCGAAACGAGAAGATAAAGACGCTAAGGATCGAACCGTGAAGCTGGGGGTGCTGCGCAACAAGAGTGAGATTTCGCTCAACGTGGAATTGCCGGCTCCGGCAGCGCGGACCAAGCGACTTGTTTCGCATCGGACTAACATTTAACAAATGCAAATAGGAAAAGGCCCCCGGTGCTGTTGGGGGCCTTTTTTCATTTCCCACCAACTCCACGATTTTGTGCGACGCCGTTAGGACTCTTCCGGAGGCAGCGTGGAGAGTGCCGCATCGAACGCGGCATAGTGATGGTGATGCTCATCCGGCTCGTTGAGCGCAGCACCGGCACGCTCAACCCAGGCGTGAGCTTCAAACTTATCGTTTACTTTCCGGATACCGATCCGCAGCTGCGAATGAATACGCCGCCGTCCGAGCAGCCACCAGAGAGTCATGGATTTTACCAGGCACGAAGGATGAACAAAGCCATGCCGGTCAGCGGCGTTGACCATGTGCGCGGCCAAGGCCGCTTGCTTGCTCACGAGAGCGGAGTCGCATTTCTCGTCGTCATTGGAAAGGGATGTTTGCAATGCTGCGTGGGTGGTTCGGAAACCACGCCAGCGCAGACTCAGGGCAACCAAGGGAAGCAAAATAAGCGCGCGCAGAAAAAGAGTCTGCGCGGGGCGCTCCAGCGCGCTAAATCGCCGGAGCCGTTCCCACATCTGCAGGAAGTACCTCGAGCAAGCCGCTATCCACGAGCCGGCTGAGAAGCTCCATGAGGTTGGAGCGCAGCAATTCCGGTTCGACGTCAAATTCCGCTAGAAGTTCTTGGTAAGCCGCGTCAATGTTCGGTGAGGCCGTCACGAGTTGCCACATGCGCGTGCCGGTTTCGTCCAAGCCGAAATACTGCTCGGTCTCCAGATTCAGCAAGACTGATTCTCGATCCAGAAGGCGGACCAGAACATGGGGCGGTGTGGCCGCTCGGTCGGTGAAAGAAACCATCGGCTCGGCTCCTCCAAGGAGTTTTCCAGCGCTCGATTCCATTTCAGGCCAGGATTACCCTTCGACAGTATTCTACTGAGGATTGGCCCAGTTCGCCATGTGCTGGAGGAAACGAACGTCGCCTCTCTGTCGCGCGAGCAATGAGAGTCCTGATTGTGTCTGGAGGGAAGACAGGCTATAAAGTTCGTGGTGACCGAAGTCGCGATTAGCGTCGAATCTCTTGCGAAGTCGTTCCCGCCTGCACGCAGCGGTTGGCGAACTTTCTTACAGCCATTTGAGAAGGCCACGGCCGTCGCCCTGGCCGGCGTATCGTTCGAGATTCGCGAAGGTGAGTCTCTGGCGCTTCTCGGCGCCAACGGCGCGGGTAAATCCACTCTACTGCGAATTATTGCCACGCTTCTTGTGCCCACGAGCGGTCGCGCACGCGTCGCTGGGCACGACACCGTCAACCATTCGCGCGAAGTGCGCCGGCGACTTGGGTATCACGCAGGAACGGACCATGGCTTCTATGCACGGCTTACCGCGCGTGAGAATCTGCTCTTCTTCGGCCAATTGAATTTGCTTTCCAGGCCCGCGGCCGTTCAGCGAATCGCGCAACTCGCTGAACAATTTCAGATCGGCGAAGCGCTCGACCGCCAGGTTCGCACGCTTTCGACCGGAACGGTCCAACGCCTGAGTCTGGCTCGTGCGCTTCTCCATCAACCCAGCGTTCTGCTCCTCGATGAACCTACGCGCAGCCTCGACGCCATCGCCGCCGCAGAATTTCGCCGCTTCCTAAAATCGGAAGTGCTGCGCCATGGCCATACTTCCCTGCTCTTCGCTTCGCACACTCTGGCGGAGGTCGAGCTGCTTGCGGATCGCGTTGCGGTCATCGATGCCGGCCGCCTGCTGGCTTGCGATACCATTTCCACGCTGAAACGTAGCACCGAGGCTTCGTCGCTGGAAGAGGTGTTTCTCCGGCTTACAGGTCATGATGCGGCTGCATCCAATCAAGAGCGCGTCTTATGATCCGCATCCTTCGCGAAATTTGGCTTTTTTTCTGGCGCGACTTGAGCATCGCGAGGACCTACCGCACCGTATTTGTTCTGGAAGCCATCGAAGCGCTCTTCGGCGCCGCCATGTTTTATTACGTCGCGCGATTCGTGGACACGCCCGCGCTGCAAAACGCCTTACCGCAGGGCGGCAGTTATTTCGCCTTTTCGCTCGTCGGCTTCATCTTCCTGGATTATCTCAACGCCGCTCTAGACACGTTCGATCGAGGTTTGGAGGAATCGCGGGACAGCGGCACCCTCGAACATTTGCTCATCACGCAAACCTCTCTGCCTGTTTTCGTCGCGGGGTCCGCGATCTATCCCTTTGTTGCCACAACGCTGCGCATCATCATTTACGTGGCCTGGGGAGCTGCGCTCTTCGGCTTTCCGTTGCGCGCTGCAAACTGGCTTTCGGTCTTAGCCGTTCTGCTCGCAACACTGCTGGCGTTCTCCGGGCTGGGAATTCTTTCCGCGAGCTATCTTCTGCTCTTCAAACGAGGCAATCCCGCGAAATGGTTTTTCGTGGGAGTTTCGAGTGTCGCCGGCGGCATGCTCTTCCCGGTCAGCATTCTCCCCGATTGGCTGCAAGTCGTGGCGCGGCTCAATCCCGTCACCTACGCGTTGGACGCGATGCGCGCCTCGCTCCTGGGAGGTGCGAACGTCGCCGCGCTATGGCGTCCCCTTACCGTTCTGCTTGTTTTTGCCATCGTGCTACTGCCGCTTTCGATGTGCGTTTTCGCGTGGTCACTTCGCCGCACCAAGATCACCGGCACTCTGACGCACAATTAAAACAGAGGGCCGGCCCCGCTCAGCGGAACCGGCCCAAAAGCAGTAGTTCGATATGGACTAGGACTTCTTTTTCTTCACATTGATTTTCGCATCGATGCCGGCGCCGAGAGCCTTCAAATCCGCAAGTCCTTGTCTCGCTTGCTGCCCCCACGGCCCGTTCGGATCGAGTTCATCCGCCTTTTGATAGGCTTCCACCGTGCCCGGCGCAAGCTGGACCTCTTCTTTGTCGCCGACCCTCTTGGAAGTCATCTTCATCAATAGGGAAGCACCCAATAAGTACCAGGCCTGGGCGCTCTTGGGATCTAATTCGGTGGCCTTCTGCAAAGGCTCGATGGCATCGGCTAGCCGGTTAGCGTTGTACAGGCTGATCCCAAAATTGCGCCAGGCGGTCGCGGCGTTGGGGGGATCGAGTTCCGCGCTCTTGGTGTAAGCGGCTTTGGCTTCCTCGATCTTTCCCGCCTTTGCCAGCGAGTTTCCCAAGTTGTTGTAATATCCGGGCACGTCACCCTTGGCGGCGATAGCTTGCTGGTACGCTTGAGCCGCATCGTCATAGCGGTTGGCGGTCTCGTAAGCTTCACCCAGCTTGAACCACACCAGATGAGCGTTCACATCCTTTTCCCCGAGGCTCTTGGCGGCCTCCTGGAATTCCTTGACGGCTTGATCGCCCAAGTCCGTCAATTTCTGCTTGGCGGCATCACGCTGATCTGCCGGTGCCTTCGCCAAATCAGCTTTAGCCTGCTTCTCTTGCTCGATCAGCGCATTGCCGGCGTTGAAGTGCGCTTTGAGGCCCTCCATCTTGCTCTTGGCCTCTTCGTTCTTCTTCACCTGTTCCTGAGCGGCAGCACCCTGCTTGGCAAGAACGGCTTTGAAGTCCACATCGACTTTCGCGTCTTCGCCACTCTGGACTTTAACCATGCCTCCTTCGTAGGGGGCTTGCTTGTCGTTCGGCGGCGGGAACACGACGAATATCGTGTAAACGCCCGTGCGCATGTTAAGGAAGCTGAATCTTCCCGCGGTATCCGTCTTGGTTTCAGACTTGGCGCCTTGCTCGCTGATCGCCCGAATGGTAACTTCAGCCCAGGGCTTCCCCTCCATGCTGGTGATCGTGCCGCTAATCGACCCGATCTGCGCTGCCGCCCGCGGGGTAAATACGCTTGCCAGCGCTGCCACGATGATTGCGGCGAGCACCCAAGACTTCAGAAAACTCTTCATAACTCCACTCTCCTTTTTCACGGGGAGCCCCTCCCGGAGATTCCTTGCTATGTGCGCCCCATTATCTCTCTCAAACGTGCTGATTCCAAGCCTGCCCAGTGCGGGCAGGTCCGCTGAGGCTAGCACGTTCAACGTCCCGCAGAAACACTTTGGCGGTAGGGGATGGGATCCGCCGCGCCGGCCTCCGCGAAAGCACGCAACCGCAGCAGGCAGCTGTCGCATACGCCGCACGCGGTGTCTTCGTTCTGATAGCACGACCAGGTGAGCTGCAGCGGCGCGCCAAGCTCCATGCCCCGCTGGATGATTCCGCTCTTCTTCAGCGTGATGACTGGAGTCACGATTTCGATTTGCGTTTCCGGCCGCGTGCCCATGCGGATCAATTCCTGGAACACGCGGTAATATTCCGGTCGGCAATCTGGATAGCCGGAGCTGTCTTCCGCCACTGCGCCAATGTAAATCGCTCCTGCTCCGATGGCTTCGGCCCAGCTCACCGCCACAGAGAGGAAATGCGCGTTCCGGAAAGGAACATATGTCACGGGAATCGCGCCTCCATGGGGGCCTAGAACCCCCAATTCATTTTCCGGGACAGAAATGTTTTTGTCCGTTAGCGCGGAGCCGCCGATCGCGCGGAAGTGATCGAGTTGGACCACGAGCCGTTCGCGCACGCCATAGAAGTCTGCGATGTCATTGAAAGCGCGCCGCTCGCGGCCCTGAGTGCGCTGCCCGTAGCTCGCGTGCAGCAAGGCAATGTTAGACGCACCGTGGAGTTCGCGCGCAATGGCCGTACAAACGCACGAGTCCATCCCCCCGCTCAAAAGCACGACCGCTTTCCGTTTGTCCAGTTCCTGTCCCATCGCCTCTCTGAAACTCCCTTAATTTCTTATTATCTGCGTCCTTCAGCGTCTCTGCGTTCAGTTCTCTTATCTGTCTTCTCAAACGCCCTTGGTCGCGGGATCCCAAATAAACTTGTGTACTTGCAGCCCCAGCCGCACCGGCAGCCCATCCGCCAGAACCCACTCCACTAGTTCGCGCGGCTCCAGCCCCGGCCACTTCCCCTGCGGATCTTCAAACACCGGCGAAAACAAAACCTGCTTCACGCGCCTCGCCAGCATTTGCTGCCCCGTAAAATCACGCGCAAACTCATAATCGCGCCTCGTCGAAATCACAAATTTAACTTCATCGTTTGCGGACAGCGCTTCGAGGTTACGCATCTCAAAGGTATCCGGCTCACCGGAGTCGGGGCACTTCACATCCACAATTTTGATCACTTCCTCGGGCAAGTTCCCGATGAATCGCTCCCCGCTGGTTTCGACCATAACGGTATACCCCGAAGCAACAAGCTTTTCCGACAGCGGATAAATCTCTTCCTGCAGCAATGGTTCACCGCCCGTCAATTCCACAAGGGGAACGGAAGCTTGCGAGCCCGGTATTTCTCGAGAGCGCCCTGCCAGCTCATCCACGCGCGCCAGAACTTCTTCGACGCTCATCTTCTTCCCGCCATGAAATGCATAAGCGGTATCGCACCACGTACACCGTAGGTTGCAACCCGTGAGCCGCACGAAAATGCAGGGCAGGCCCGCGCGCGTGCCTTCTCCTTGAATCGACTTGAATATTTCCGTGATAACCATTTTGTAGCGGCGGCTTTACGCCGCCAGTTTTTTCGAGCGCCGAGGCTTGCTTGTCCTCACTACCCTCCGGGCCGGTACTGCGCCCGGCTGGTGTCCGTCTCCCACAAAATTACGTCTGTAACCCGCGCTCCCGGCGGCAAATCCTTCAATTGCCGCGTAACTTCGTCATAAAAATATTTGGCCACATTTTCCGCCGAGGGATTCACGGTCTTGAACGGCTCGAGATCATTCATGAACTGGTGGTCCAGCCGGCCCATAATTTCCCGGATCACTTGTTTGAGATGCGTGAAGTCCACCAGCAAACCGATGGAGTCGAGTTGTGGCCCTTCCAGGCTTACGCGCACGCGATAGTTGTGGCCGTGCACGTTTTCGCACTTGCCCCGATAGCCGCGCAGGGCATGTCCGGCCGAAAATGTCTCTTCCACGCTAACTTGAAACATATCTCTCCAAAATGACGCTATCGCTTGCTGCGGACCTTCACGGACCAATACCCCTCAGGAGGGACTTGCCGAATGGGCGTCGAGCCGCTTGGCGCCGCTGCCCGCATCAAGAAACCGGGCCACATCGGCCAGTTCGTTCGTCATCCGATACCGCGGAAGCGACTCCAAGAAAATTTTACCATAGGGCATCCGCTGCAGCCGCGAATCCAGCAATGCAAGCACGCCTCGGTCCGTCTTCGTACGAATCAATCGCCCAAAGCCCTGCTTCAGGGCTAGCACGGCCTGCGGCACTTGAAACTCCGCGAACGGGTTGCGCCCGTCTTCCTGAAGGGCCTTCACTCGGGCCGCCACAATGGGGTCGCTCGGCACCGCAAACGGTAGCCGATCGACAATCACGCAAGAAAGCTGCTCGCCCGGCACATCCACGCCTTGCCAGAAGCTGGCGGTGGCAAAGAGCACTGCAGACTCCGTGTTCTTGAATCGTTCCAACAGTACGGACCGCGGCGCGGTGCCTTGCAACAGCAGTGGGAAGGAGACGCGCGAGCGCACTCGTTCAAATAAATCATTCATCTGCGAATAGCTGGTGAACAGGCAAAACGCCCGGCCCTGGCTCAACTCCAGCAACTTCACAATTTCATCCGCCGCCTTGGACTGGAATCCGGCATCGCGAACATCCGGCATCTTCGGAGGGAGATACAGAAGCGCCTGCTTGGGATAGTCGAACTCTGGTGGTAGCGCGCGGTCTTTCGCGTGATCGATTCCGAGGCGCTGGCGAATGTAATCGAAGCGCCCGCCAACTGTGAGTGTCGCCGACGTCAGAATCACGGCGTCAAATTGTTCGAAGAGCCGTTCCCGGAGAATCTGGCTGACATCGATGGGCGTAGCCGTCAGGAATACGCCCTTGTTCCGCCGCTCGAACCAATAAACGAAATTCCGTTCGTTGGATTCGAACAGGAAGGACAGTTCCTGCCGCAGTTCAAAACTGCGCCGCGCAATGCGCGTCAATTCTTCCGGCTTGGTGCTGAGTGCCGCAAACTCCGTTTCCATGCTTTTCAGCGAGGACACCAGCGCATCATAGGCTTCGCGGTTCTGTTCCAGAAACGCTTCCCGTTCGCTCCTCAAAAACGAAAAACGTCCGTCGCGCGGCGGAAACAGTTCAAAAAAGCCCCGGCTGCGCTCCCGGATTCGCTGCGTTTTGCGCAGCAGCAAAGGCGTCCCGAGATGAAGCAAGCGCATCGTTTGATCGGCGTCGCGTGCCAGCTCTTCGAACCGGAAGTTGGAAATTTGACGCCCGAAATAATCGCTGGCTACGTCTTCCATTTCGTGCGCTTCATCGAACACAACCGCCGAATATTCTGGCAGGATGCTGCCGAAATCATCCTGCTTCAACGCCAAGTCGGCAAAAAACAAGTGATGGTTGACAATGATCAGGTCCGCTTCCTGCGCGCGCTGATGCATGCCGGTCACAAAGCATGGATTGAACGACGGGCAATTCTTCCCTGTGCAGGTGTCGCGCCGCGCATCAAGCTGGGCCCACAGATCCGAATCATCGGGCAAAAAGGTCAGCTCCGTTCGGTCGCCTGTCTCCGTCAGCTTTGACCACTGTTTGATCTGGCGGAAGGCGTCCAGCTCGTCCATTCCCTTCAACATCGCCTGGTCCGCCATCTGGTTCAGCTTTGAGATACACAGAAAATTTGAGCGCCCCTTCATCACCGCCACTTTAAGGTTGGGCGCAAAGTGTTTTTGCAAAAAGGGAATGTCTTTCTGGTAAAGCTGCTCCTGGAGCGACTTTGTGGCCGTGGAAATCACCACGCGCCGCCCGCTGCAAATCGCGGGCAACAAGTACGCCAGCGTTTTCCCCGTGCCTGTGCCGGCCTCCACGATGACGTGATGGTGCGATTCAAACGCATCGTGCACCATCTCTGCCATTTCCAGTTGGCCGGGCCGGTGTTCGTAGTCGGAGCTGACCGTCAAGGCATCAAACCCACCTTGCATGCACTTTTCGAGGAATCCCCCCGGTCCAAACACTTCTTGCATGGAGGGTTTGGCCGTCCCTTTTTGGGGCGCCTCGGAAGCGTCGTCTCCCGCCGCACCTTCAAGCACTGTGGGATCGTCCTCAAAAGGCACATACTCGCGTTCGACAGGCTTCGCGGCCCGCTTTGCCTTCGCTGTTGTGGAATCCCCCGTCGAATTGGTCGTCCGCTTCGCCAGAAATCCGCCTTCCTTCACGTGCGTCGAAATGGGGAGACCCGTTACGATAACATACCCTCTCCTCTGGCTCCCCTTTAGGCCCGGATTCCGTCGCTCGACTTCGGTAACTCACTCGATTCACAGCATTTAAGAATTGAGCACGCTGGCTCTTTTTCCGTGACTACTGCTCATCTGTCGCGTTACATTTGCAGGGGGCGTGAGAGCGTTTCCTTCCCAGGCAGGCAAACGCAGACTACTCTGGCGCGGGGTGCCAAAAATGAACCGCAGTAAGGCTCTCTCGTTTTTTTCTTTCCTTATGTTTGCGCTCTTTTTTGCATCAGCCTGCAGCGGCCCGAATGGTGGTGTTAATTGCGTCGGCACGGCCTGCGGCGGCGGCAGTGGCACGGTTGCGGTTACCATGGTCGCGGACACGCTTCCTGCCCATCCTTCACTTCTTACCTTTCAAGTCACTATTACTTCCCTGAAGTTCTCTGCGTCTGGCGGCACGTCAACAACCGTCAACTTGAGTCCTGCGCTGACCGTCGACCTGATGCGTCTCCAGGCCGATTCGGTCTTCCTCGGAACCTTTGCGAACATTCCCGCCACCCAATATAGTAGCGTCACATTGGTTCTCACCGGCAATGCCAATATCACTTTCTTGAACGACACCGGCGCTACGCTCTCGAATTGTCCTGCGAACACCATCTGTCCGCTGACCCTGGCCGCCTCCAGCAACCCCGTTGCAAATCTCTCCTTTACGGTTACCCAAAGTGCTGTGACCGGTATCGGCATTGATCTGAATTTCACCAAGTCCCTCTCCATTTCCGGCACGCCTGCCACCCTAGCCGTGAACTTCAGCAACAGCAACGTGCTTAGCGCCTTTACCCTTCCTCGCGCCAATTCCAACCTTGCCTCCGGCCAGCTCGATCTCATCGAGGACTTCACCGGCGTGGTGAGCCTCAGCAACTCAACAGTAACCATTACTCCGGCTACGGTGACGGGACACGGCCCACTTGCGGCCACTACGTCATCTAGCACAATTTACGACGCGGATCCCACAGGCCTGCTCTGCCCCACGGGAACGACTCAATTGAGCAGCTGCGTGAAGAGCAATCAAGCTGCGAGCATGGACGTGGTCCTTAAATCGGATGGGACTCTGGCCATCCAGGAAATAGAGCCGCTGCTGGGAACGTTGCAGGACACCGTTGAGGGCATCTTGGTTTCGATCAACTCGGGGAATCAAACGCAATTTACGCTGGTGATCACCAATCTGATTCCGGCAGCGCAGAGTTCTCTCATCGGCTCTCTAAAGATAGGCGATGGACTTACGGTGAACCTCGCGAACGCTGTGAAGCCGTTCCTTGTTGACACGAAGGGCCTCCCGGTAGCATCCCAGTTTGCAGCGATCTTCGGAGATTTCGCCAATCAATCGAATACTTCCGCCTTTCATCTAGGCCAGACGGTAGCCGTTCATGTAATCGCGCCTTTCACAGCGGCCGTCGGAACTACGCTCGCTTCTGCAACCACCGACACGGTTACGCTGAGGTGGACTCGCTTCACGGCAGCCACTTCATCCGCTTCTACGCCGGCGTTTTCCATCACCGGATTTCCGTCATTTTTTAATGCCACGGGCATCGCGCAGGTTGAAGCGTTCCCGGCAACGAATCTGGATGGCATCTCCGGCACTGCCAATCTAGTTGTTCCCAACCCGGTGGCCATGCGCGCCTTATTTATCGAGAACACTTCCAACTCGGCTGTCCCAGCCTTCTTCGCCGCCAAAGTTCGCCAGCACTAACCCAAACGTTTTCTCCGCCTCCGCAAAAGGCAACGGGCCAGTCTGAATGTTCTCAGACCGGCCCGTGTTGTTTCCTTCAACGAAGTTTCCACTTCGTACTGCTTCCGATTCCTTTCCCATTACAACTAACCACTAAAAACTAACAACTGCCTCTCACGCTGGCAGCGGTCCCCCCACCGTTGTATTCGGTGGTATCGGAGGTGTATATGGCTCGCTCGGCCCTCTAGGCGCAATCACTGGCTCAAAGCGCCGATAAATTGACAGCGAAATCGCGCCAATGCCCCATAGGATGGCGGCAAACTTCACCCAACCTCCCACGTGAGGAATTGTGGTGCAAAGCCGCACGATAACCAGTCCCACTGCCATCCGCCCGATCAGCGGCCATAGCTCGCTTGTGCGCCCCATCAACCACTGCCCGACCACCGCGCCCACGATAACTTGTGCGAAATACAGAGAACCGTACCAGACGAACAATGTCGAGAGGCCAATAAACAGTCCCACTACCGTGATGCATGCAATGCACGCTGCGATGGGCACGCCAAACAGCACCAGCACCCCCAGCCCGGAAGTCACGCCAATCTGTTCCGCCGCCGCCACGGTATCTTGCGCAAACTTCGGCATCAGTGTGAACAACACCAGCCCAAACAAGATAAAAGCCGCGCCCCAAATCACCTGCCAAATGTAGTAGCTGCTTTCCCGGTAGCTCTCTCTCTTTTCCATCTGCTTGAAATCCACCGGCGACGCCAATTTCGCCGACGAGGAAACCTCCGGTCGGCTGTGGCCCTCATAGTGCACAGGCCCGTCAATCACCGCCGCGGAGCCGATAGTCAGCGAATCTCCCTTGGCACGGACTCCACCCCCAATCTTTCCATCCAGGTTGCCATGCGCCACAAAAAGGAGCGCATCGCGTCCGACACTTCCCTCCATTGCGAGGTTCGCGGAAAAATTGGTCAGGCTTCCTCCCACCTTTCCCGCCGGATCGATCGTCAAGGTCTCCTCAAACGTCAGCACGTTCTTGCCAACCGTACCCGTGATTGTCAGGTTGTTGTTGGCGCCGCGGATGTTTCCGTCCACCCGTCCGCTGATTCGCGCGCTCTGCGAGAAATTGATAACGTCCCCCGTCACGCGGCCGCTGATATCCAGCGATTCGCAAAAAACGATCAGGTCCCCGTCCACCGTTCCTTCGATCCGCGCTCGCCGCGCTCCGGTGATGTACATGTCGCCTTTGATCGTTTCTTCTTGCCCAACAGTAACGACGTCTCCTTTGCGGAACTCCGTCGCCGCCGAAGCTCCTGTCGGCAACGCTAGCAGCGTGCACAACCCCGCGAAGACCAGCGCCAGCGCCGAACCGCGCCGGATGCGCCGGCGGAAGAACATCGCTCCCAGCCCCGCCAGCGTCACCATCGCCAGTACCTCAAGGAGTGTCATCACGGATTGCCATCCTTTCCACATTGCGCCTTGAAAAATCAGCAAGCCCAGCAGGTTCGATCCGCCGAAACCCGCCTTTTCCAATTGCGTCTGCCAAGGCTGGATATACCCCGTATAAAGTGCGTAGACTCCCGTCGCTGCGAACCCGAAGACTAATCCCCAAATCCACTGCATCGACTTTCGCGCCCGCTCCTGAAATTGCGCCAGCCGCGAAGGCAGCGGCTCGTCCTCCTCCAGCATCGCCCGCGTCAACAGCCGTGATTCACGCTCCAGCGCCCGCAGCAGCGTGCGGCACGCGTCGCACTCTTGCGTGTGCGCGGAAACTTCCAGCCCGCGCGCGCGATCCAGTTGCCGCTCGATATATAGCAGGAGCGTCATTTCGTCCAGATGCTTCGTATCGTTTTCTGGCAGTTCGCTCATGAAGCCCCTCCCGCCACTAGCGCCGCGTTGCCTTCCAGCGCTAGCCGCAGTTCATGACGGGCACGCAGCAGCACCACGCCCACAAAGGCGCGCCGCACTCCCAGCGCATCCGCAATTTCGTCGTAACTCATGTCCGAGTAATAGCGCATCACCAGCGCCATACGCGCTCGTCCACCCAGTTTTTCGAGCGCCTTGCGCACTTCTTCGCTGGTGCGTTGTTCGATCAGTTGATCCAGTTGACTTGGGTCCGGATGCTCCAGCGGCACATTTTCCAGATCATCAGTTTCTTTGTCCTGGCGAATCTTGCGCCGTCGCAACATGTCCCAGCAATGATTAGCCGCCACCTTGTAAAGCCAGGCAGAGAACGACCGTGTTGAATCGTACTGCACCAGCTTGTCCTTCAATTTCATGAAAATTTCCATTGTGGCGTCTTCGGCATCTTCCCGCGTCGGCAAGGCACGCCGGCAGAACCGGAAAATCGCCGGTGCGTAATCGTGGTAAAGCTGGCCCCAAGCCTCGGCATCACCCGCCCTGGCTCGGGTGATTGCCTCCGTTGGTTCCGTTATTCCCGGCGCGCTCATCCGGCCTGGTCTCAGCGTTCCCATAGACTAGTACGCACGCGGACCTGCAAATATTACACATTGCAAATCCTGCCCCGCCACCCCACTCACCTCTAACCCACTCGCAACACAGCCCTTAACCCTGTAGCCCAGACCTTCAGGCCTGAGGTCTTATCGCATCTAGCGTCCTTCCAGCAATATTGCTGGAGGGCTTCTCCCGCAGGGCCCACCTGGAGTTTACCCCGACTCCTGTCGGGGAGGCAGGCCGCTCCCCTCAAGATTCAATATGAATTCTCGTCCTTCACCGTTCCGGCGCGTAGAAATAGTAGTCCGCCGCGTACGCACTCTTCGACTCTTTCCCGTTCATCGACGCATCACAAGTGTTCGCCGCCGGCGCCAACCCACCCTCGGTGTGAATCCTCTGAATGCTCGTCACCCGGCTCAGAATCCCTTCCCCTGAGTGACTTGCCGCCGCAAGGAGTAACCATGGAATCGCGTCCGGCTTCGGCGCATCCTGTTTCGCCACTACTTTGCCCTTCACTTCGCTGCCGTCCACGTGCTTCCAGGTAGGTCCCGCGAAATGGTGCACAATCGTCTTCCCAGTGGATTCGGCGAGTTCCGCTTCCGGTGCCTTCAACGCCCACCCAAACTTTTGCTCCGCTCCGGCTTGGCAAACATAAATTTGCACCCCGGTCGCGTGTGCCGCCAAGATCACTTTCTCGCCGGCCGGTGCCTTCAAGCTTTCCGGCACTTCTGGCCGTTCTCGCGCTTGGCATTGTGCCGCAAGGAGAATTCCCACCGCCGCGAACACCTTAATAAGCCGATTCATCTTGTCCTCCTATGGGATGTACACAATACCGCGCAACCACTCTGCCAGAAAGTTGACTGTGGTCAAGCGCTACTCGGTGTTAGATGGGAACTCCCGCCGGGGGCCGGGTTAATTCATACCAATGCGATTGATTTCTTTTTGAATCGCCATTCCGTCCAGGCTGGCAAGAGGCAAACTAAGGAAGAGGCTAATGCGCCGGTCGAGAAGCAGATACGCATCGCGAAACGCGCGTTCGATTTGCTCGGGCGTTCCTTGGACAGCAGCAGGATCGGGAACTCCCCAATGTGCCGTCATCGGCTGCCCAGGCCAGACGGGACACATCTCCTGCGCCGCGTTATCGCAAACCGTGAAGACAAAATTCATTTGCGGCGCCCCGGGCCTTGCGAAGTCCTCCCAACTCTTGCTGCGCAAGCCTTCTACAGCCAGATGCGCCAGCTCAATCATCTTAAGCGCCTCGGGTCGCACAACTCCCGAAGGGTGGCTTCCCGCGCTATATCCGGTGAAGAACGGCCTGCCCTTCCCGTTGAGAATAGCCTCAGCCATGATCGACCGAGCCGAATTCCCCGTACACAGAAACAAAACGTTGTAGCGCTCCTGCATAGCGGCCATTTCTTAACTTGCTGCCGAATATTGTACGACTGTCATTCTGAGGACATTCGATGAGGTTGTCCGAAGAACCTCAGCAATAGGTGCTTGGCGCGCTGAAATCACTGGCAGCAACCCGGCGTACGAAATGCGTCTGCCGCCTTCGCAGCCTTCGCTTTCGTTGCCCGCACAAAAGCGCTCATGAATTTGCCATCGGCCTGCGGCGCGAGCGCGTCCACATCCAGCCCTTTTGCAGTCAAAAACTCGCGCGCATCTTCCACACGGTAAATGCGCGTCGGCTCAATCTCCACCTGCTCGAATCCCGCAGCCATCAGCTTGCCGCGATATTCATTCTCTTCCAGCGCCCCTGCCACACAACCGACCCACAGCAGAATGTTTTGCCGGATCTGCGGATCGACCTCGCCACGAGTCACCACGTCAGAAACAGCGAACCGTCCGCCAGGCTTCAGCACGCGATACGCTTCTCTCAATACGGCGTCCTTATCCGCCGAAAGATTGATCACACAATTCGAGATAATCACATCCACCGTATTGTCGGGCAGCGGAATACTCTCGATCTCCCCTCTCAAGAACTCGACGTTTTCCGCGCTCGCCTTGCGCTTATTCTCGTTAGCAAGCGCCAGCATCTCATCGGTCATATCGAGGCCATAGGCCTTGCCCGTCGGCCCCACTCGTTTGGCGGAAAGCAATACATCAAGGCCCCCGCCCGAACCCAGATCGAGCACAACCTCTCCAGGATTCAATTTCGCAAGCGCCGTCGGATTCCCGCATCCGAGTGAAGCTTGCAGCGCCTCTCCAGGAACCTGCTGCATTTGCGCCGCATCGTACAGATTGGAAGTAATCGGATCGCAACTCGTCCCGCTCGCGTCCGCCGTCCCGCAACAGCTCCCGCTAGTCCCGCGCAGCGCCGCCTGCCCGTATTTCTCTTTTACGATTTCTTTGATATTTGTGCCGTCCATCCCGTCCTCCTTGGATTCTGCCGCCCGATCAAAGCCAGCTTGGCATCGTGCATTTCAGGGGTCGGAGCTTTAGCTCCGACATTAAGCACCCAACATCCTGGGCTTTAGCCCCTGGGCCTGTAGGGCGCGCCTTCCTGGGCGGGCCGCTCTGCCCCAATTGCTCGTGGTCTCTCCGCTTTGCGTGCTTTTCCGCGCTGCGTTCTCTGCGCCCTCTGCGTTGATAATTCTTTTTCCTACCCGCACATTTGCACGATATCCTGCGGCCTCAGCGCCTTGTTCCGCGTACAACACTCCGAATAAAGGAATTGCAAGAGTTCTTGCAGCGCTTCCGTATTCGCCGTGTACCGCAAAAACGTGCTCTCCCGCTGCACGTTCACCAGCCCCTCGTTCTTCAGCTTGTCCAGATGGTGCGACAGCGTCGAATTCGGAATCTCCAGTTCTCCCTGAAGCTCCCCGACCACCAGCCCCTCGGGATGCGCCGATAACAGCAATTGCATGATCCGCAGCCGCGGCTCCGTTCCCATCGCCGAGAACATATCCGCATACTTCGCCACTCGCTCCGCCTGCTTCTTGCTCGTCCCGCTCTCCATATTTCTATATTTGCAGAAATATGGATTCCTGTCAACCCAAGTTCTCTCCTGAAACCGCTCTTGACTTTCTCCTAATTTCTGATACACTTCATCTCGTAGATAACTGCGCTTGAAAGAGCGGGAGCTTGTCTATCCTGAGCGGAAGCCGAAGGGCTCCCGCTTTTCTTTTTTTGGGCTAGCCTTGTGCTTGGTTTGATGCCAAAAACATCTCTTTCAAAATCAAGCGTTTATGAAATGCAAATTTGCAAGTGCTTTCCTTTGATATCGATACAAAATGCCCGGGGGTGTGTACCCTCTCTATCCGACTCAACCCCGAATGCGCTACATTGGAAGGTTGAACGATACGCCGCGGCGCCGATTGTGCGCACGGCTCAGGAACCAATGCCCGAACATCTCCCATCGCTCGTTATCGTCGGACGCCCCAACGTGGGCAAGTCCACACTCTTCAATCGTTTGACCGGCACGCGCCGCTCCATCGTCACCAACGAGCCGGGCATCACCCGTGACCGCATCTACGGCAAGGCCGAGTGGCGCGGCCGGGCGCTGGAGGTCGTCGATACTGGCGGGATCGTTCCGGACGATAGGGCCCTGATTCCGCAGGAAATCCTGCGCCAGGCCCATGTGGCCATCAAGAAGGCAGCGTTGCTTGTCCTGGTGGTCGACAGCCAGGCGGGGCTTACGCCGCTCGACGAAGAACTGGCGCGGCTCCTGCGCACTACCGGCAAACCGTTTGTGATTGCCGTCAACAAAGTCGATGCCATGTCGCAAGAATCCAACGCCAACGTTTTCCATCGTATTGGTGTTCCTGTTTTCCCGATCGCCGCCGAGCACGGCACCGGCGTGGACGATCTTCTTGATGCTGCGCTGGCAAGATTTTATCCAGCCTCTGCTACCCCCGCCCTTGTAGGGGCGCAGCATGCTGCGCCCTCCGCGCCGACCACCGATGCGTTCGATTCCGTCGAGGAAGAAGCCCAACCTGATGTCATCGAGGTCGCCATCATCGGCCGCCCCAACGTCGGCAAATCCACGCTGCTGAACCGCTTGGTCGGCGAGGAACGCTCCATCGTCTCGTCGATCCCCGGAACCACCATGGACAACGTGGATTTGGAGATCACGCGCGAGGGCCGCGTGTATCGCATTGTGGACACAGCGGGAATTCGCCGCAAGGGCAAAACCACTCTAGTCGCGGAAAAACTTAGCGTGGTCATGGCTCGCCGGGGCCTGGAGCGCTGCGACGTGGCGCTCCTCGTGGTTGACGGCGAACAGGGAGTAACACAAGGCGACGCGCAGATCGCCAGCTACGCCGAAGAGTCCAGCCGCTCCGTCGTCATCGTCATTAATAAGTGGGATCTCGCCGTGATTGCCGCTCGCGAAGCCGCATCACGCGATGCCGCAACAGCGAAAGGCAAAGCCAGGCGCGCTCCTGGCGAGAAACACAAACCAGAAAATTTCGACGCCGGCCGGATGATGGTCGAGTACGAAAAAATGATCCGCGCTAAATTGAAATTCCTGAGCTATGCGCCGATTGTTTTTCTCTCCGCGAAAACCGGCGAACGCGCCGAAAAGCTCTTTCCGCTGATCAACCAGTGCTGGGAAGCGCGCCGCCGCCGCGTCTCCACGCCAGCTCTTAACAATTGGCTCAAGGAAGAAGTCGATTTGCAGCGCGGCACCACGCCGAAGGCGCGCCCCGTGCGCATTTACTACATGACGCAGGCAAAAATCGCCCCGCCGACGTTCCTGATTTTCACCAACCAGAAAGAACCACTTCATTTCAGCTATCAGCGCTTCCTGGAAAATCAGCTGCGTGCCAAATTCGACTACGTCGGCACGCCAGTCCGTTTCATTCAGCGCCTCCGCAAACGCGAAAAGCGAAACACTGGCGGCGATTCGGACCGTGACGAATGAACGCTTCCCTCTACAGCAATCACGCGCAAACTGCTAGGATAGGCGCGTCCCCCTTCCGGCAGGGCTTTCGGATGCCAAACAACGGCACAGCAACGCAAGTCGCCACGGAGAAAAAACTCTACCGCATTGGCGAAGTCAGCCGCCTCGCGGATTTAAAGCCGTTCGTTCTGCGTTACTGGGAAACCGAATTCCCCATGCTCGAGCCGGTCAAGAGTTCCAGCGGCCATCGGCTCTACCGCCAGGAAGACGTGGACATGGTCTTCCGCATCAAGCGGCTCCTCTACGACGAGGGATTCACGATCGCGGGCGCGCGTCGCCATCTCCGCGAGCATGGCGCCGCGGACGAACCCGAGAGCCACGGCGCCAGCCGAGCGCCGGAAGGCGCGGGGCAGTTGCTGAGCCGCAAAATGCTGCTGGATCTGCGCGATACGCTGCGCGCTTTCTTGACGCTGCTCGAACGGCGGTGATAGCCTTGAGGGTAGGTGCAGTCTCGGAATGCGACAGGGGTCGGAGCTTCGGCTCCGACATCAGGCCGCCCAAACAGGGGCTTCAGCCCCTCCTTCCGCCGAGGTTGCTTTACCGGTCGGGACGTAGCGCAGCCTGGTAGCGCGCACGCTTGGGGTGCGTGAGGTCGCGAGTTCAAATCTCGCCGTCCCGACCATTTCTTATCATCCACCGATGGATTCGCATTACGCCAAACTTTTCAGAGTCCTGGACGGCTACGCGAAGAGGCACCACGAATGTTTCCTCACCGAGCTGTTTCTAAATGCGGACGGCGATCAATATTTCTTGTGCTTCCGCCCACTGCGGCCTCACAAGGCCATTCTGACACCAACGGGTTGCTGTTACATGACAATCGAGATTGGTGAAGCAGTAGAATTGATCTGTGCCGGCCTGTTGACGATTTCGGTTGCCAACATCCTGGACGAAAAGTTACCGCGGCTAACTCACGCACAGATAGATTGATTGGCACCTATGACATTCGTGCTACTGACAACATGACATCCCACATCCTCCTCACCAACGATGACGGATATCAGGCGGAAGGGCTGCGGGCGCTGGCGGCGGCACTGGAGGGATTTGCTACGGTGAGCATTGTGGCGCCGAGCCTGGAGCGGAGCGGGGCGGCGCAGTCGCTGACGCTGCGGCAGCCGATCGTTTGCAACAAAATCGCGGAGCGGGAATGGGCCATCGATGGGACGCCGGCGGATTGCGTGATTGTGGCGCTGCACAAACTTTTGCCGGAAAAACCGGATCTGGTGATTTCCGGAATCAACCATGGGGCGAATCTCGGAGAAAATGTCTATTACTCAGGAACAGTAGGCGCCGCTCGCGAGGGGGCGCTGCATCACATTCCGTCAGTGGCGGTTTCGCTGTGCTCGAAAAAAGCGGAATCGAAATTTGAAGACTCCGCGCGCGTGGCGCGGGCGGCCGCGGAAATGATTTTGGCCGAAGGATTGCAGGACCAGGTTTTGCTGAACGTGAATGTGCCGGAGTCGTGGACCGGCGGCGTGAAATTCACCCGACAATCGCAGAAAATCACGCGCAACCAGCTTACCGAAGGAAAAGATCCGCGCGGCCGCAGTTATTTTTGGCTCTTCGAGCAAACAATCGATAAGGATGTCGAACCGGACACGGATTACGCTGCGATTTTTTCCGGAGCAGTTTCCATCACGCCACTGCATCTCGATCCTACTCACACCCAATCGCTAAATCATCTTTCGCACTGGGCCGCACCAATCGCGGCAGCGTTCAAACGATAGCAATTTGAAGTACGGGAGCCCGGCTCCGCTTTTCTGGGAGCAACGCCGCGATCTTTCGCGCATCCGTAGAAAATAAGCGGATTCGTGTCCCATCGACCCAGGCCACAAGAAAAGCGGCGTCGAGCCGCCGCACTCCAAAGCTAGTTGGTTTTGGCCGCGGAAGGCGCGATGAGCGGGACGTTGTGTTTTTGCATGGCGTCGTTGATGGTTGGCAGATCCTTCGCCAGGACTTCGCGCCACTTCGCGAGTTGTGTCTCGAATCGCTGGTCGAGGTCGGCGAAGACGGCGAGTTCGGCGGCTGTGGGCGCTGTGTCGGCGCTGTCGACGAGATTCTGCAGGGCGCTGAATTTGCTGTCCAGCTTCACCGGAAAATTGGCGAAGTCTTCGGTGGACTTGCCATTGACCTGTACGAGTTCTTCCTCGATAGCGCTCATCTTTTTGCGCAAGTCCGCGGATGCGGTTACGAGAGGCTTTTCGGGCTCACCTGAACCCAGCCGCCTCTCGATCGACTGAAGCTGAGCGCGAGTTTCGCGAATCGCGAGAACCGCCTTGTTCAGTTCGTCCTGGCGGTCGCGCAGCTTGAGCATGAGTTCAAATTGCTTGCGCAGATCTTCTGCGAAGGTCTGGACGCGCGGATCCATTTTCACTTCGAATGGAGCGGTCTGGGATTTTCCGGCAACCGTTAGGCGCACCTGATAACTTCCAGGGAGAACCAGAGGAGCGATTGGATCACCCGCATCGTAAACGGCCTGCGGAATTTTTGCTGGAACTTCGTAACGCAAATCCCAGACAAAGCGATTCATACCTGCTTTGGCGGGAATGTGTTCTTCGCTAGCGTCGCGCTCCCACTCTTCTCCGGCTTCGTCTTTCTTCTTTTGCTCGCTGTTAAACGAACGATTTACTCTGCCCTGACTGTCGAGAACTTCGAGCTTGGCGGGTTCCTTCGGTTCTTCCTTCAGGTAGAAATAAATGACTGCTCCGGAGGGCGGATTTTCGCCATACGGATAGCGGCGCGTGTTGAAGTGTCCCATGCGCGACCGAACAGCCGTATCCGGCTTGAAGAGATGCGCGTCTTCCGCGCCAATCGAGCCAGCAGCCTGCCGGAGCGGACCAATACTGTCGAGCACCCAGAACGAGCGGCCGTGAGTAGCGACGACGAGATCATCGTCGTGAACGATCATGTCGTGAATCGGCGTGGTTGGAAGATTAAGCTGCAGCGGCTGCCAATGCGCTCCATCGTCGAAGGAAACCCAGATGCCAGTTTCGGTGCCAGCGTAGAGCAAACCCTTGCGTTTGGGGTCTTCGCGGACAGCGTGAACGTAAGAATTATCCGGCAGACCGGCAACAAGTTTTGTCCAAGTTTTTCCGTAGTCGCTGGTTTTGAAAATGAAGGGCTTGAAATTGTCAAGTTTGTGGGCATCGACGGCGACGTAAGCCGTGGCAGGATCGAACGGTGAAGCTTCGATGAGGCTGACCATGCCCCATTCGGGCATTTCCTTGGGAGTGACCTTCTCCCAGGTCTTGCCTTCATCGCGGGTGAGTTGAACCACGCCGTCATCAGTGCCAGCCCAGAGCAGGCCTTGCTGTTTTGGAGATTCCGCAAGACTGAAAATCACGTCGTAGTATTCAACGGTGTATTGGTCCTTGGTGAGGGGACCGCCAGAATCCTGCTGCTTGGTCTTGTCGTTGCGCGTGAGGTCCGGGCTGATGGTGGTCCAGGTGCGGCCGGCATCGTTCGAACGAAATACGAATTGCGAAGTGTGATAGATGACGTCGGGATTGTGCGAGGAGATCACAATCGGCATGGTCCAGGTGTAGCGGTATTTTTGATTGGCAGCCGAGTAGCCGTTGGGGTCTTCGGGCCACTGCTGAATGCTTTGTGCTTGATTGGTGCGGCGATCGTAACGCGTAAGGATTGGGCCTTCGTCATCGGCGTAGACGATGTTGGAATCGCGCGGATCCGGGACGATGTAACCGCTTTCGCCACCGCCAACGGCATCCCAATCACCACTTTGGATAGCTCCATGGTCGCTGCGCGTGCGAATGCCAATGGAAGAGTTGTCCTGCTGGGAGCCGTAAACGCGATACAGGAAATCGTTGTCGGCAGCAACGTGGTAGAACTGCGCCGTCGGTTGATTTCCCTGGGTAGTCCAGTTTTTTCCGCCGTCGACAGAGACGGTGGCGCCGCCGTCGTTACCGTTGATCATGCGATTGGTATCGCGGGGATCGATCCACAGAGCGTGGTGGTCGCCATGCGGAGCGGGCAAGCGCTCGAAGGATTTTCCGCCATCGATGGAGCGGAATAGACCTGTATTGGCGATGTAGAGCTTGTGCACGTCCTTGGGATCGGCCCAAACGTGGGTGAAATACCAGGCGCGCTGGCGGAAGCGGTGATCGTCGTTGATGAGCGTCCAATTGGTGCCGCCGTCGTCACTGCGGTAGAGGCCGCCTTTCTTGGCTTCGATGAGCGCGTAAACAACGTTGGAATCGCCGCCGGAAACGGAGACGCTGATGCGGCCAAGCGGGCCTTCGGGGATGCCGTTGCCTTCGATGCGCTTCCAGGTCGAGCCATCGTCATTCGAACGGTACAGGCCATCCTTGGCACCGCCGCTGTTCAGAGTCCACGGAGTGCGCCAGCCTTCCCACATGGCAGCGAAAAGAATGTGCGGATTCTGCGGATCAAAGACCACGTCGATGCCGCCGGTACGGTCGTCGAGATAGAGAACTTTGTCCCAGGACTTGCCACCGTCGCGGGTGCGGAAGATGCCGCGGTCGGTATTGGGGCCATAGGCGTGGCCGAGAGCAGCGACAAAGGCGACATCGGGATTCGTAGGATGGACAATGACGGCGCCGATGTGGCGGGTGTCCTTCAGGCCGATATTGTTCCACGTCTTGCCGGCGTCGCTGGAACGATAGACGCCATCGCCGAAAGAGATGTTGCCGCGGATGCAGGCTTCGCCGCTGCCGGCATAAATCACATTGGGATCGGACTCGGAGGCGGCAATAGCGCCGATGGAAGAGGTGGTCTGTTTTTCGAAGAGGGGATCCCAGGTGTTGCCCGCGTCGGTGGTTTTCCAAACGCCGCCGGCGACCGCGCCAAAATAGAAAGTGTTCGGCTGGCTGGGCACGCCCGTTACGGTAATCGAGCGGCCACCTCGGAAGGGACCGATGAGGCGCCACTTCATGCCGCTGTAAGTCTTGGGGTCGACGGGATTGGCGGGTTGCTGGGCACTGGCGGCTTGGACAAACGAGAGGCCGACAAGGATAAATGCAGTTGTAATTGCGATAGAGCGAATGAATGCTCTCACACTAACCTCCGAATGAAGTCCAACGAAACGATGCATGGTATCACGGGCGGGAGTGCGGGATTAACACAGAGTTCGCAGTGGGAGGAGCACAGAGGTCACGGAGCTCTTTGAGCCGTGTGTGGGATGCAGCGCGGTGAGTTGGGTTAGGATGGAATATTGAACGGAGCGAATTGTGGGACAGCAACAAACATTCGATGTCGCGGTGATGGGGGCGGGGGTGTTCGGCGCGTGGACGGCGTGGCACCTTGCCAAGCGCCGGCAGCGCGTGTTGCTGATTGATGCGTATGGGCCGGGGAATGCGCGGGCCAGCTCGGGGGGCGAAACGCGCATCATTCGGATGGGATACGGAGCGGATGAGCTTTACACGCTGTGGGCACAGAAATCCCTTGAGCAATGGAAGAGGTTCTTTGAGACGGTGAAAGCGCCGCTGCTTCATGAAACGGGCGTACTGTGGCTGGCGGGCGGAGACGATTCGCAATTGCAGCGGACGGCTACGACGCTGAGGCATTGCAAGGTGCCGTTCGACAAATTCGACCGCTCCGCGCTCGAGTCAAAGTATCCACAAGTATCGTTCGAGGATGTCACAATGGGAATCTTGGAGCCTCTTAGCGGCGTGCTGATGGCGCGCCGGGCGGTGTCCACGGTAGTCGAAGAAGCCCAGAGGATGGGAGTGCAGTATTGCAGCGCTCAGGTCCTGAAGCCGACGGGATCGGGACGGCTGGAGCAGATTGTGACAAGCCAAGGGGAGCGATTCAGCGCGGAGCAATTTGTCTTCGCTTGCGGAGCGTGGCTGGGCAAGATTTTCCCGGAAACCCTGGGAGACCGCATTTTCCCGACGCGGCAGGAGGTTTTCTTTTTTGGCGTGCCGGCTGGGGACACGCGGTTTGCGGCACCGGCGCTGCCGACGTGGCTGTTTCAGGAGGATCTCTTCTACGGAATGCCGGATATCGAGGGCCGGGGATTGAAGATCGCCTATGACGGGCATGGGGAGCCGGCCGATCCGGATACGCAGTCGCGAATCGTCACACCAGTGGCGAGGGAACGGGCGCGCGCGTATGTGGAGAAGCGGTTCCCGTCCTTGAAGGATGCGCCGATCGTAGAAACGCGAGTGTGCCAGTATGAAAACACGTCGAATGGAGATTTTCTGATTGACCAGCATCCGGGGATGGAGAATGTGTGGTTCGTGGGCGGGGGGTCGGGGCACGGGTTCAAGCATGGACCGTCGGTGGGAGAATACGTGACGGGGCGTTTGCTGGACCGGGCGGAGGAAGAGCCGCGGTTTTCGCTGGCAAGCAAGGCGAGGACGCAAAACCGCACGGTATTCTGAGAGGGCGGGAAAGAGAGTCTTCATGCAGCGCATCCTATTTTTGTTGATTGGCTTGATGTGTTTTTCGACAGTGCTACCCGCGCGGCAAGAGCCCCCCAAGATTGCCTGCTACTCAATCGAAGAACACAATGCCCCGCACAAAAAGAAACTTTGGGACGGCTATGAGATCTCGCTGGGGCCAGTGGCAAATCCAGAAGAAGTAGAAGGTAAATGCACGGCGGCGATTTACAACAAAGCGGGGCGCGTGGTATTCCGGACGGGCGGATTCAATGTGGTGTTCGATGAAGAATTGACGGGTGAGGATTTCGACGGGGATGGCAAGCCGGATGTGGTTTTCCAGACGGACACAGGCGGAGGAAACCACTGCTGCTGGGGCTACATCATTTATTCCCTTTCGCCCAAACCTCATAAGTTACTTGAAATTTCCATGGAAGGCAAAGTGGACTTCGAGAAGGACAAGGACGGGAAGATGGTGATCTGGCAAAGAGTGAGCGCACCCGGGGCGTCCAACACGTCCATGGCCATGCGGCCGTTTGCGGAGAAGATTCTCCGTGTGAAGGACGGTAAGCTCTTGGATGCCACTGCAGAATTTTGCGGAAGAAATGATCCGCGCTTCGAAAGGAGCGACCTGACTCCCGAGGATCTGAAAAAGTTAGAGCACGCAGGAGAGCCCCGGCAAGATCTGGAAGACATTATCAGCGCACTGGAGGCACGGACCGCGCAGCATGTCTACTGCCAAGAATTTGACGCTGCGGTGAAGGATCTGAACCTGTGGCCGGCGGGCCAGCGAGAAGCTGAAATCAAGAGCCTGCTGGATGCCTTGGGGGAAGAATATCCTGAGTTCGCCAAGAAGCTGCTCGAACCCGCCGTAAAGAAATAGCGAAAGGAAGGCCAGGGGTATACTGGCGGCCCCAGGTCGAAAAACCACCCTTTGTTGAAACTTCCGGGGGCGGGATGCGTCTTGTAGGGAAGGGGTAGTTCTTCGTCTGCACTACTGGCTCGCCACGGCGCCCGGGAAATGAGCGGCACGCCTCAGAAGGCGGGCCCTGCCAGAAACCTGCAGAATAAAGACAAGAAGGATTACGGAGGAACAATGCTTTTGAAGATTGACAGAGGCGTTCGAGCTTTTGCTCTGCTCACGGCCCTGCTCTTGGCGTGTGGCACAGTGGCCAACGCGGGGCCCGCCAGTGCGGCCGAGTTTAAGGTTCCGGTGGAGTATTACAAGCTGCCGAACGGGCTGCGCGTAGTGCTTTCACCGGACCACACTTCGCCGACGATTTGCGTAGGGGTGTACTACCGCATCGGGTTCCGCATCGAGCCGAAGGACCGCACGGGTTTCGCTCACTTGTTCGAACACATGATGTTCCAAGGCTCGCAAAACCTGGGAAAGATGGAGTTCATCAAGCTGGTGCAGCAGAACGGCGGCATCCTGAACGGGTCGACGCGATTTGACTTCACGAATTATTTTGAGGTGCTGCCGGCGAATAAGCTGGAGACGGCGCTGTGGGCGGAAGCGGACCGCATGGGCGGGCTGGCCGTCACGGAAGAAAACCTGAAAAACCAGCAGGGCGTGGTGGGCAATGAAGTGAAAGTGAACGTGCTGAACCGGCCGTACGGCGGATTCCCGTGGGTCGACATGCCGCAGTACGCCAATACGAACTGGTACAACGCGCACAATTTTTATGGCGATTTGAAAGACATTGAGGCAGCGACGCTGACGGATGTGCAAGCATTTTTTAAGACCTACTACGCGCCAAACAATGCGGCGCTGGCGATTGCCGGGGACTTTGATCCCGCGGAGGCTAAGAAATTCGTGGAAAAGTATTTTGGGCCGCTGAAGGCGTCGGAGCTTCCCCCGCAGCCGGACCTGACCGAACCTCGCCAGGAAAAGGAAATACACGCGACGAAGAACGATGCATTGGCAAAGCGGCCGGCGATCGCGTTGGGCTATCACATGCCAGAGCGAAATACGCCGGAATACTACGCCATGACGCTGCTCGACGAGATGTTGATCGAAGGCGACGACAGCTTGCTGCATCAGGAGCTGGTGCAAAAGCGAGGGATCACCGGGAGCGTGAACGGCGGCATTAACCTGCTGGGAACTCCCTGGAATTACAAAGGCCCGATGCTGTTCATTACGAACTTCATCTACGATCCGGCGACGAGCCCGGAAACGATCGTGCAGGCGATTGACGGGGCGATCGAGACGCTGCGGACGAAGCCAGTCGATCAAAAAACGCTGGATCGCGCGATGGGGAAACTGCGGTCGGACCTGTATGACGCTGTGGGCCAGTTCAGTGGATTTGGGCTGGTCGACCTGCTGGCGAGTTTGGCGCTGTTTGACGATGATCCGGGCCGGGTAAACATGCTGGTTTCGGAATATCAGAAGGTGACTCCGGAATTGATCCAGAAGACGGCGCAAGAATACTTGCGGCCGGAGAACCGAACAATACTCTTGATCCAACCCCAGCAGCAAACGCCGGCGGCACCTGCAGCGCCAGCGAAGAACCAGTAAGGGAGAAGAATCGATGATGCGCATGCATACGGGAAGAATGATGCTGGTTCTCAGCGTCGTTGCGGTGATGGCGACGACGGCATTTGGACAGAAACAGGCTCCACCGGCGGGCGGCCCGCCGAAAGCGTTTACGCTGGCCGCACATGAGACGTACACGCTGGCGAATGGAATGAAGGTGACGCTGGTTCCCTACGGAAACATTCCGAAAGTGAGCGTGAGCCTGGCGCTGCGAGCGGGCAATCTGAATGAAAGCAAGGATCTGCTGGGAGTCGCTGACGTCACAGGAGAATTACTAAAAGAAGGAACGACGAGCCTGAGTGCAAGTGCGCTGGCGGAATCAGCGGCGCGAATGGGAAGCACTCTTAGCGTTGGTACCGGCGCGGATGAAACCTCTTTCGACATGGACGTGCTTTCGGAATTTGGGCCGGATGCGGTGAAACTACTGGCGGACGTGCTCCAGCGCCCATTGCTGCCGGAATCGGAATTAGGCCGATTGAAGGCCAATCTGCTGCGACAGATCGCGGTAGCCAAGTCGCAACCGGGGCAAATCGCGTTGGCGCGTTTTCGGAAGCTGATGTATGGGGAGCATCCTTACGGCACGATCCTGCCGACGGAAGAAGCCGTGAACAAAATGGCGATCGCGGACGCGAAGAAGTTTTATGCGGACAACTACGGAGCATGGCGGTCGCACCTCTACGTTGCGGGAAAATTCGACGTGGCAGCGGTGAAGAAAGCGATCGAAGCTGGCTTTGCGGGTTGGGCGAAAGGGCCAGCGCCGGTTGAAAATGTGCCGAAGCCGAAGACGCAGCGGGTGTTGGACGTGACGGACCGGCCGGGGGCACCCCAAGCGACGGTTTACGTGGGTTTGCCAGCACCAAATACCACTAGCCCCGACAATATCCCGCTGGCTGTGACGAACACACTGTTGGGCGGATCATTCGGTTCGCGGATTACCAGCAATATTCGGGAGAAGCTGGGTTGCACGTATTCGCCGAGTTCGCAGGTGTCCCGGCGGTACCATGATGCGTACTGGGTGGAGACAGCGGATATCACGACGGACTGCACCGGGAAATCGCTGGGAGAAATCTTCGGGGAGATTCAGCGATTGCAGAAAGAAGCACCCCCGGAAGCAGAGCTAAAAGGGACTCAGAGCTACCTTTCAGGGCTGTTTGTGATTCAGAATTCGTCACGAGGAGCGCTGATCGGGCAGCTTCGTTTTGTGGATCTGCAGGGATTGGGCGAGGACTATCTGAAAACGTATGTGCAGAGAGTGAATGCGGTGACGCCGGCGGACGTTCAGAAAATGGCCGTGGAATACATCAAGCCGGAACAAATGACCATTGTGGTGGTGGGAGACAAAGCGAAGATCGCGGATCAACTCGCGCCGTTTGCAGTGGCGAGCGGATCCAGCAAATAGGCTAGATCGCTGCAGAGACTTACATCTTGGGAGTACGACGGCGGGGATTGGGCGCGGGGATGCGTCTTCCCCGCTTTGCTTTTTCTGCGTAGAGATCCTGGTCCGCTTCGGAGAGAAGTTTTTCGATGCGTTCGCCGTCACCGCGGTAGACCGATATACCGATACTCGCAGAGAGAGAGGGCTGTTCGTCATCGCTGGCGAGAACTTCCCGGATACGATTGGCGACACGATGCGCGTCGTCCTCTTTCGATTCCGGGAGAACGAGGGCGAATTCGTCGCCGCCGTAGCGAGCGGCGGTATCAACGGCGCGGCAATGGATGCGAAGAATGTCGGCCAGGCGGCAGATGGCGCGGCTGCCGACGAGGTGCCCATAGCTATCGTTGATTTTCTTCAGCCCATCGAGATCGAGCAGCAATACGGAGAAGGGCCGGCCGGTGCGATTGGTGCGCTCTGTCTCGTTTTCAAGGACGTCGAGAAGGCGGCGGTAGTTGGCAAGTCCGGTGAGTGGATCGCTGACGGCCAGATGGTGAACTTGCTCGAAGAGGCGCGCGTTATCCAGTAGAGCCCCGCCAAGGGCGACGGTGTAGCCCAATACCATGAGCGCTTGCGCGAAAACGAAGGGAGCGTCGAGTAAACGGGCCGATTGAGCGGCCGAGAGTTGAGCGGCGACGTTCAACCAAGTCGCGGCGTAGATAGTGCGGTCGAAGGCGGAATCTTCCATGGACAAGCGGCGGCGATACCAGATGAGGCTCACCAAGAAAATGGCTCCGGGCAACAACTGCTCTGGATTAGGAAAAAAGGCGCTGGGGTGACGGGAGACTTCCGGAGGCAGGCCTCGAAGCGTGGCGGCGAGTACGTAGGTGAGCACGATGGCGGTCAGCAAAGCGCCGGTGATTTCGCGGCGGGGATGACGGGAACGCGGGAGAAAACGCTCGACGAGAAGCGCAACGAGGAGCAATAGGGCCAAGACCATGCGGCCGAGCCACCAAGCGATGGGGGCCCAAAGGAGCCGTGAGGAAGCGTCCGGAAGAAACTGAAAGAAGAGAACGCTGGTCGCTGTGAGCACAGCGCCGGAGAGAAGGAACCCAGCTCCAAGAATTAGCGAGATGCGGTCTTGGGTTCCCTGGAAACGGACGAGGGTTACAGCGGCGAAAACAAAGGCAAGAAGACCGCTGATGACCAGCAAGTAGCCCTGAAGAATGGTGTCGGGCTGAAGTGTGATGCGGCGAAGCCAGAAAGCGGCGAGAACTACAAAAAGAAACGCACCAAAGTGGGCTAGAAAGATGGTGGTATTGCTGCGGCCGTTGGTGAGAGGAGCCTTGCCCATGGGTTTGCTCAAACTAGTGCGTATTCTCCGGGCCGGGCGCCTACTTAATTAGACTACTCAGGGGGTCTTATCGTTGCTGGGATTTCGTGCTTAGTGAAGGATGCGATAACCGTCCTGTGAATATCAAGACCTGTACGAGAGTTCAGGTCAAAATGTGGCAGGGGAAATCCGGCGAAGACCGGCGATGGCATGAAGAGAACTTTAGCAGTTGCGCGGGAGAACAAGATTGCGCACACTGTCAGCATTGAAACGATTGAATAAAGACAAAATATACATACTACAGACTGCGGGACGGCAGGAATTCGTTCGACCGCCATGTTGCAGTGACGCCGGGTTGAGAACCGTAAATTGCCAGCGAAAAGGAGAATCGCTTGAGCGACGAAGGCATGGCAAGTGCCGCACCAAGGCTGCGGCGGACCCTCACACTGTGGGACCTACTGCTGTACGGGATTATTGTGCTCCAGCCGGTCGCGCCCATGTCAGCATTTGGAGCGCTGAGCGACCGTGGGCGGGGCCACGTAGTCACGGCGATCCTCATTGCTATGGTGGCGATGCTCTCCACGGCGATCAGTTACGGTCGAATGGCCCGGGTTTACCCCAGCGCGGGTTCGGCATTCACATATGTAGCACGGGAAATTCATCCGGCCATGGGGTACGTCACCGGCTGGAGCATGGTGATGGACTACATCGTGAATCCGTTAATTTGCACGATCTGGTGCGCAGGACAGGCGAACGTATTCGCACCCGCCGTGCCAGTCTGGGGATGGAAGATATTCTTTGCAGTGGTCTTCACGTTGTTGAATCTGCAGGGCATAAAGACCTCCGCGCGTGTTAACGCGGGCCTTGCGGCGGTGATGAGCGGAGTGGTTGTTCTGGTTTTTGTGACGGCGATTCGATACATCTTTGGCCACCCCCACAGCGATCCTGGCTTCTTTACAAGGCCGTTTTACGATCCGCAGACGTTCACATACGGCAATCTGTTCGGATGTACATCACTTGCGGTGTTGACTTACATCGGGTTCGACGGAATCTCGACACTGTCCGAAGAAGCGGAAAATCCGCGGCGGAATATCATGTACGCGACGGTCTTGACGTGCTTGGTTATCGGCTTTCTATCGGCGCTGGAAGTTTACGTGGCGCAGCTGGTATGGCCAGCTTCGCAACCTTTTCCAAATCAGGACCAAGCCTATGTTTTCGCCGCGGCGCGAACCTGGGCGCCCCTACTCTCGATCGTCGGACTGACACTCCTGGTGGCAAATTTCGGATCTGGTATGGGAGCACAAATTGGCGCGGCGCGCTTGCTCTATGGCATGGGGAGAAGCAATGCTTTGCCAAGATCTTTCTTTGGGAAAGTGGACGAAAAGCACAGGGTTCCTCGCAACAACGTTATCTTTATCGGCGTGATTGTTCTGCTGGGTTCTTTCCGACTGACCTTCGAAAAAGGAATCGAATTGCTGAATTTTGGCGCGTTGATCGCCTTTATGGGCGTCAATGCGGCCGCTTTCATGCACTATTTTGTTCGCGGAGCTGAAAAAAAGATCACACATTTCTTCCCGCCGATTCTGGGATTCTTCATTTGTCTTGGACTGTGGTGGAGTCTTAGCGTGCCGGCGAAAATCCTTGGGAGCGTCTGGATGATTCTCGGCATTGCGTTCGGTATTTGGAAGACACGCTGGTTCCGCGAACCACTATCGTTTGAGGTACCCCCGGAATGACGCGTTTACAGCAGAAGAGCCCATTGCATCGTAAGCGACTCTAGAAGGATGATGGTCATGCTCGCGGAGGTCCCCAACCCGGTGAAACGGCAGAGCGGCAAGAACCAGACCATCACGATGCGGGATGTCGCGAAGTCCAGCGGCTTCTCACCGGCAACGGTTTCGATCGTGTTGAACAATGCCCCACTGGCACGGTACATCGCGCCGGCTACGAAAAAACGCATCGAAGAAGCTGCGAAAAAACTTGGCTACCGGCCGAACGCGATGGCGCGTTTTTTGCGCAGCAAGCGGAGCCACAGCGTAGGAGTAATGTTTTTCGACATCACCGATCCGTTTTGCACACCGGTCTTGCGCGGAATTGAAAACGCGCTTTATCAGTCATCTTACGTTCCCATTTTCGCCGACGCTCACAACCAGAGAAACCGGTTCGAGCGCTACCTGGAAATGCTGCTCGAGCATCATGTCGAGGCGTTGATAGTGGTGGCCAACTGGTTGTTCGTGGACATCCAGTTGCTCGCGGACCTCAGCAAGAGAAACATTACCGCGGCTACCATCGGATGGGAGATGCCTGGAAACTCTGTGAGTTCAGTGATGGTAGACAACGAGGCGGGAGGGCGGTTGGCGCTCGAACATCTTCACCAATTAGGGCACCGCAAGATTGCGTATATTCTCGGCCCAAAAATGCTGATCGATAGCGCGCCGCGGTGGAAAGGGATTCAGAAATTTGCGCACTCCGCCGGATTGGAGATTGATCCGGCGCTCGTTCTTCATCTGCCGGATTCGTTCGACCCCAACTCGGGGTTTGAAGGCGGCTACCGCTTCACGGAAGAATTGCTGCAGCGAAAGAAAAAGTTTACAGCGCTCATGGCCTTCGACGACTTGACGGCATTGGGAGCGATCCGGGCACTGACCAAAACGGGCGTGAAAGTGCCGGAGAATTGCTCGGTCGTCGGTTTTGATGACGTGCCGCTGTCCTCGCTGTCGGCTCCTTCTCTAACAACTGTCAGGCAGCCGCTGGAAGCCATGGGGAATCTGGCTGTGAACATTGTTATGGAAGGGGTCAACGCCGGGCTGGAGAAGCGCGATTGGAAGACTTCGCGACACCGGATGAATCCGGAATTGGTGATTCGGGACTCTACCCGGGCCGCGATTCTCAGCAGTTCTGACGACTGATTCGGGTACTGTCTGAAGAAGTGTGACTCGCTAAAAATAAAGGCGCAGACGAAGCCGCGCCTTTTCCATTTAGATGCAGATTCAGTCAGCCATTACTTCGCCGCGGGCAAAAAAACCTGCGGCGCGTTCATGAACTCCACGTAGCCCAGTTCTGTTGTTGCCTTGGCGCGCTCGAAACGGCCTTTCGGTCCTCCACTGGTTTTGAACGTCAGGAGATATTGATTGCTGAGATGCGCGGAAAGCTCATCAAGATAAGGCTTGATGGTTACGGGCGCACCGGTGCCGAGATAAAAAGATTCGGCGCCGGTTTCGTCTGAAAGCTGGCTGAGATTCATTTGCCCTCGGTTAGCGATAAAGAATCCGCGCCCTCTGTGCCCGCCGTCCGGGGCATAGATGGTCCACACATTGATGTTCTGCTTCTGCGCGCGGCTGATGGTGGAATCGAGGTCCGGGCTCCTGAGGTCAAAGCCTCCGCGAAAGTAATCTATTCCCGAAGAGATTAGGAGTATCGAATGGCGATCCGCCGAAGCAGGCCAACGCTTCATCAGGTCGAGCAACGCGAGATAAGGGCTGCCGAATGCGCCAGGATTCCCAAGCGGCAGGCGCAGAGCCTTAGCCGCAAGTTCGTGGTCGTTCGTGAAATCCTGCGCGACCATAGCGGCGCCATTGCGCACGTAGGCGACCAAGACATACGTGCTAGTGGGCTGGCCGGCAAGAAACGCTTTCAAGTCACCCCATTGGCTCGCGATGTTGCTATCGAGCGAGTCGTCGATCAGGACCGCGAGATACAACTTTTCGCCGTGCTTCCAGTCCGCAACCTGGGTGCGGTCCTTATTCAGATAGAACAAAACATCATCTTTGGTGACCAGCGGTGGGCTGGTATCTTTTTTGCCAACGGCCGTCACCGTCAGATTTACCGTTCCGGGCGCGGCAGCGATGACAGCGTTTGCAAGCAGCCCGCTTGCCAAGGTGAGTGCCACAAAGATCAGAGCTACTCGGATTAAACTTATCTTCTTCATCATTGAAACGTCTCCTCTACACTCTCTGAATTGATTAGATGCATCACCGAGCCAAAAGGGAGTACCGGTGATGGTTCAGCACGATAGAAATTGGTGGAGAGCTTCTCATTTGCGCGTCGGGCTGGACTTTTGCTTGAAGCATTCAGTGGTCTTTGCGTAGTATGCTGCGTCGCCGACATTAAGGACCGATCCAGTGAAAAACTACATTGGAGCAATTGATCAAGGAACGACCAGCACGCGATTCATGGTCTTTGACCAGTCCGCTCGCATCGTGGCCGTTTCCCAAAAAGAACATGAACAGATTTTCCCGCGGCCCGGTTGGGTAGAGCACGATCCGCTGGAAATCCTGCGCCGCACGCAAGAGGTGATCGCCGAAGCGCTGGAGCAGCGCGGATTGCGCGCTTCAGACCTAGCCGGAATCGGGATCACCAATCAGCGCGAGACCACCGTGCTGTGGGAGCGCAAAACCGGCAGACCTGTCGCAAATGCCATCGTCTGGCAAGACACTCGGGTGTCGGAAGATGTTGCACGCTTTGCCAGCGAAGGCGGGCAAGATCGCTTCCGGCCGCAAACTGGTTTGCCGCTGAGCACCTACTTCAGCAGCTTAAAACTGCGATGGCTGCTCGAAAATGTTCCGGGTGCCCGGGAAAAGGCTGCTGCTGGCGATCTGCTTTTTGGAAATATCGATACATTTCTCCTCTGGAACTTGACCGGTGGCCCTAAAGGCGGAGTTCACGTCACTGATGTCACCAACGCCAGCCGCACGCAGCTCCTGAATCTACAAACACTGAATTGGGATGAAAAGTTGCTTGCGGCATTCAATGTTCCCCGCTCCGTATTGCCAAATGTGCGGTCGAGCAGCGAGGTCTATGGTGAATCCACTCTCCCGGCAATTGCTGGCGTTCCGGTCACCGGAATCCTTGGCGATCAACAGGCGGCGCTGGTGGGACAGGCGTGCTTTCGTCCAGGAGAGGTCAAGAACACGTATGGCACAGGCTGTTTTCTGCTGATGAACACCGGCGAGCGGCAAGTGGCCTCGGACTTCGGCTTGCTGACGACGGTGGCCTACAAGTTAGGCGATAGGCCCGCGCACTATGCACTGGAAGGAAGCGTGGCCATTACCGGAGCGCTGGTGCAGTGGCTCCGCGACAATCTCGGAATAATCGAGAAGAGCACGGACGTTGAGCCGTTGGCGCGAACAGTTACCGATAATGGCGGCGTCTACTTCGTTCCCGCATTTTCCGGTCTGTACGCGCCGTATTGGAAAGGGAATGCGCGCGGCGTCATCGCCGGCCTGACGCGCTACGCAAACAAAGGGCACATCGCGCGGGCTGTTTTGGAAGCGACAGCGTTTCAAACGCGGGAAGTGGTCGAAGCAATGGAGAAGGATTCGCATATCCAGCTTGCCAGCCTGCGCGTGGATGGCGGCATGGTGGCGAATGAGTTGTTGATGCAGTTTCAAGCCGATATTTTGGACCGCGAGGTAGTTCGCCCAGTGATTCAAGAGACGACTGCCCTTGGGGCCGCTTATGCCGCAGGCCTGGCCGTAAAATTCTTTTCGGGAATGGAAGAATTGCGAGCTAATTGGGCCGTCGATCGCACCTGGAAGCCGCATCTCGCCGAACCGGAGCGCGAAAGACTCTACAAAGAATGGAAGAAAGCGGTCACGCGGTCGTTTGATTGGATGGAGTCCTGACAGAGGAGCTCATTTATGACATCCCCGGTACTCGGTGAATTTCTTGGCACGATGATTCTTGTGCTGCTCGGCAATGGAGTTGTCGCCGCGGTGCTGCTTAAGCGTTCGAAAGCGGAGGGCAGCGGTTGGATGGTGATTACGGCTGGATGGGCGTTTGCCGTGATGGCGGGTGTATTCACGGCCATTGCTTGCGGGAGCAGCGATGCGCATCTGAATCCGGCAGTGACGATTGGCTTCGCCGTGCGTGATGGCAATTTTGCCAAGTTTGCTCCCTATTTTGCTGCACAGATGCTGGGAGCTATCGTCGGCGCCACGCTGGTCTGGCTCCATCATCTTCCGCACTGGAAGGAGACTCCGGACACGGCGGCGAAGCTGGGATGCTTTTGTACCGCGCCAGCAATCCGCAACACCATTACAAACCTGCTGAGCGAAATCATCGCCACCTTTGTGCTTGTTTTCGTGGTTGGCGCGATTTTTTCAAAGAGCGTTTCGGCGACGGGTCCCGCCGCGGGGCTCGGCCCGTATCTTGTGGGAAGCCTGGTCTGGGGTATTGGTCTGTCGCTTGGTGGGCCGACAGGATATGCGATCAACCCTGCACGAGACCTCGGCCCGCGCATCGCGCATGCCATTCTTCCGATTGCTGGAAAAGGCGGGGCAGATTGGGGCTATGCGCCGATTCCTGTGGTTGGACCGCTCGTTGGAGGCACTATTGCGGGCGTGCTTCTTCGGGTGCTCGGCGTTTCCTAGAAATCACGGCAGACCGCAAGTAACCGATTCCACATTAGAGCCGAGGCTGATTCGCACTGAAACTATCCGCCTGCGCTAATCTTCGATGAGATGGGGTCAACGGGTACAATTTCGCCGCCAGAGTCGGCGCTTCCGTTAAATTCTGTGCCAAGTCCATGGGTTTATCGTCCGTGGGTCGACTTGCTAATCGGCTGTGGCGCGTGGTCGGCTCCTCTGCTCTTGCTGGCATTCTATGCGACCACCGCATATTCGCGGGCATGGGCAGTAGCGTTTTATTTTTTGGCCTTGCTCTTCAACTACCCACACTTTATGGCCACGGTTTACCGTGCCTATCACACGCGTACGGAGTTTGAGAAATATCGCATCTTCACCGTGCACATTGCGTTGTTGCTGGCGGTGGCTGGAATCGTCGCGCACCTCTGGTATCCGCTCCTGCCTTGGATTTTCACTCTGTACATTTGCTGGAGTCCGTGGCACTACACGGGACAAAACTTTGGCTTGTTGATGATGTTCGCGCGCCGCTCAGGGCTGGCGCCGACTCCTGTGGAAAGAAATGCCATCTATCTTTCTTTTATTGCGTCCTTTGTTTTGCTCATGCTCAGCTTTCATACAGGGCCCTCGGGCGATGCGTTGATTCTTTCGCTCGGGCTGTCGGCTAAGTTCACACTTCCCGCACGCGCCGTGCTGGCTGCTTTTTATGTGATCGCCTGCGGATGGGCGCTGATCTCAATGGCTCGGCGCGGCAACCTGCGGACTATTCTTGCGCCGCTAACTCTGGCTGTTACGCAGTTCCTGTGGTTCCTTCTGCCCGCGTTGATCGAACTCTTCAGCGGGCGCGAAGTACCGCAAACACGCTACAGCAGCGGCGTTCTAGCTGTGCTTCATTCGACGCAATACCTATGGATCACGAGCTATTACCAAGCGCGCGAAGCAAAGGAACGCGGCGACACCAACTGGAAATCTTCGCGTTACCTGTTGACGCTGGTTGCGGGAGGAATTGCGTTGTTCATTCCGGGGCCGTGGATCGCGAGCCGCCTCTTTCATGCGGACTTCGCCGCGAGCTTTTTGACGTTTACCGCGCTGGTGAATATCCATCACTTCATTCTCGACGGGGCGCTCTGGAAGCTGCGCGATTCGCGCGTCGCGGCATTCTTGCTCAATTCGAATGTGGGGAACGAGAGTCAGGGACCGGAAAGGCATGGCGCGCTTCAATCCGCGGCTTACTGGCTCGCGAGTTCCGCGTCCGTGGCGAAGCGCATTCGAATCGCTGCTGTTGCGCTGCTTCTAGCATGGGCGGCGGTGGATCAGTTGCATTTCTATTGGTCGAGCGAAGCTGACAGCTTCCCGTCGCTCGAGCGTGCTGCGGCGCTAAATCCAAATGACAGTGCTATACAGGCGCGTCTGGCAAAGGCGGAAACGCTCGCCGGAAAGCGCGATGCATCGCTGGCGGCCTTCGAGCGAGCGGCGTCGATTCGGCCGGAAAGCCTCCTACGGCAGGAAGCGTACGCGCGAGCCTTGATTGAAGCAGGAAGAAGTGCTGAGGCATATGCGCAATATCAGAAAATCCTGGGCCGTTGGCCTCGAAACGTAGACGCACTGGTGAATTACGGACTTCTGGCGCAGGGCCAGGGGCATGTCGAGGAAGCCATCGACAACTGGCAGCGAGCCATTGATGTCGATCCCAGTCAGACGAGCGCACAACTCTACCTGGCGCAGGCGCTTGAGGCTCGCGGTGAAACGCAGGCCGCGGCACGACATTACCGTGCGTATTTGCAGATTGTCGCTGCGCATCGAGACGAACATCGCGGCGAAGCCTCAACGGTGATTGCGGCCCTGATCAAAGTTGCCGACGCAGATACCGCCGCCAACCAGCAAGGTGCTTTGAGGGGCTACGACGCCGCGATCCAGTTTGCAGAAAAAGCGAATGCGCAAGCGCTGGAGACTCTCGCGCTCGTGCACCTGGCAGACTTGCAGGAAAAGCTCGGTGATCCTGCGGCGGCAGCGTCAGCATATCAGCGCGCGCTGGCAATCGACGCGTCGCTCTCCGACCCTGCCAGCGCTGCAAGCGATTGGTTTAACTACGCGCAGTTCCTGCGCCGGCAGCGCCAGCCAGAGCGACTCGTATTGACCTGCTTGCTTCATGCCGAAGGACTAGTCAACCCTGCGCCAGGAACTGAACTCAGCGCCATCGTTCAGGCGCGAGCGGAGAGCGAAGCGCGACTCGGCCGCGAGGCTGCAGCCGTCCGCCGCTCCAGCGCAGCAGTTGAAAGAGAGGCGCTAGGGCTATCGGCCAACTCTTTTTCGAGGCAGCACTAACAGTCCCTCCCGGCTCTTCAAAAATCGACAATCAATTCACGTTCGAATGCGGTTTAGAATGGTGTGCGGCAAGAAGCAGCACTAGTTTGCGCTCCAAAACATAGAGGCCCCTCGCCCATGAGTATCATGCGATCCATGCTGCTCGCAGCATCACAAAATCAGTGGCTGCGCCATCGCGCGGTGAACTACTCCTTCGTCAAGCGCACCGTATCCCGGTTCATGCCTGGCGAGACGTTGGATGACGCACTTGGCGCGGCGCTGGTTCTGAGCGGGAAAAAAATCGGCGCTGTCTTCACCCACTTGGGCGAAAACATTAAGGATCGTGCAGAGGCGCAGCAGGTTGCCGACCACTATCGTGAAGTTCTGGATCGCATTCAAGAAAAAGGGCTGCAAGCGGAAATTTCTGTGAAACTGACGCAACTCGGTTTGGACCTTTCGCCGGAACTCTGCTTTGAACATTTAAACGCCATCATTGAACGTGCCCAAAAGGACTCTATCGTTTGGGTGGATATGGAGGCGAGCAACTATGTTGACCCAACGCTGGATCTTTATCGCCGCGCCCTCGCCAAGTATCCTAATGTCGGCCTGTGCCTTCAGGCTTATCTCCACCGGACAAGAGATGACTTGGCAAAGCTCTTGCCGTTGCGGCCATCGATCCGTTTGGTCAAAGGGGCATACAACGAACCACCGGAGATCGCGTTTGCGAGGAAACAGGATGTCGATGACAGCTATTTCGAGCTCGGCAAGCAGATGCTGCGTGCCAAAAAGACCAATTCCTACATGCGTGCCGCGTTCGGCACGCATGACGTTGCCTTGATTCGCAAGCTGGGCGATTTTGCATTCTCCGAAGGATTCAGAAAAAAAGATTTTGAAGTGCAGATGCTCTACGGCATCCAGCGCGCGGAACAAGAGCGCCTCGCCAGCGAGGGTTGCACTTCCATCGTGCTCGTCGCTTACGGCGATTATTGGTATCCGTGGTTTGTGCGCCGCTTGGCGGAACGCCCTGCAAATTTATGGTTCATGGTGCGAAACGTTTTCGCGGCTTAGCACAAAACGCGGATACTAGGCTATTTTCCATAAGACAGCAGGGATGAAATGACAGCCAGGCAATCCACTATTGGGGTTGTAGGTAGTGCCAACGTGGACCTGACCACGTTCAATGACGTTTTTCCGCGGCCTGGCGAAACCATCTTTGGCAAGAAGTTCGATCTGGGCTTCGGCGGCAAGGGTGCTAACCAGGCAGTCGCAGCGCGTCTGTGCGGAGCAAACGTCGGCATGGTGGCAAAAGTCGGGAGCGATCTTTTCGGCCCTGCCACGATCAAAAACTTTGAATCGCAGGGAATTGACGCGACGAACGTACGCATCGTCGAAGGTATTTCCAGCGGGGTCGCCCCCATTTTTGTTGATCCCAGTGGCCAGAATCGCATCATCGTCGTGAAGGGTGCGAACGACTCTCTTTCAACCGAAGATGTAGATAGCGCGGCTCCGCTCCTACGCAGAGTGGACACCATCGTCCTGCAGTTTGAGATTCCGTTGCTCACTGTTTATCACACTGTGGAGTTTGCTAGAGCCAAGGGCATTCGCTGCATTGTAAATCCCGCTCCGGCACAACCGATCGATTTCAAGAAAATCAGCGCCGCGGACTATTTCATCCCCAATGAAAGTGAAGCCGAAACCGTCACCGGAATGCCAGTTCACTCAATCGAGGAGGCTAAAAAGTGCGCGGAATTCCTGCTGCGCCAGGGAACGCGGCGCGTGGTTATAACCCTCGGCGAACGCGGCTGTCTGGCAGTGGGACCGGGCCGCATGGAACTCATCCCTGCATTCAAGGTGCAAGCCGTTGACACCACCGGCGCGGGCGACGCCTTCATCGGAAGCTTCGCGGTTTTCTTAAGCGAGGGCCTGCCGGAGGACGAAGCTCTCCTGCGGGCAAACCTCTACGCCGCTCTTTCCACTACCAAGGTGGGGACTCAAAAGTCCTTTTGCGACCGCGCGGAATTCGAGAAGGAGTGGCGGAATCGTGGCGGTCGCCTGTAAACGAGCTTTCCCAAAGTGCTAAGATAAGACTTTCCTGATTGCTCTGACCTTTGCGGTGAAATGCCATGACTCTTCACAACAACCCGCGGATCGACATCTCTTCAAGTCTCGATCGATCCGCTCCACGAACTGCGATTTCGCCTTCCGACACCGCCATCGCGATCTATGGCGGCCGCGATCTCCAATCCAACCGCGGTGTTCCGCTGAATCTGGATTGGGTGAACACGGTACGGGTGAACAGCAGCGGGGTCGAACGCCGCGCACAAACCATCGGCACTCGGCGAACCGTAAAGAAGGACTGGCAGGCAGCTTGGCTCCTTCGCTCTATCACGTGCATGGACCTGACGACGCTTTCCGGCGACGACACCGACGAACGTGTTCGCCGGCTGTGCGCCAAGGCCCGCCAGCCCATCCAGCACGAACTCGTGCAGAAACTCGGCGTCGAGAGTTTGAACATCAAAGTCGCTGCCGTCTGTGTGTATCACACCTTTGTCGAAACCGCCCGCCGCGCCATCGAAGGCAGCGGCATTCATGTTGCCGCGGTCTCCACGGGATTCCCCGCTGGCCTTTCACCTTTCCAGGAACGCGTTGCGGAAATCCGGCGTTCAGTAGAAGCCGGGGCCGACGAAATCGACGTGGTCATTACGCGGGCGCACGTCTTCGGTGCGAAATGGCAAGCGCTGTACGATGAAGTCGCCACCTTCAAGAATGCATGCGGACCGGCACATCTGAAGGTGATCCTGGGCACCGGTGATTTACTCACTCTTCGCAACGTGGCCCGCGCCAGCATGGTTGCCATGATGGCCGGAGCGGATTTCATCAAGACGTCCACGGGAAAAGAAGCGACCAACGCGACGTTACCAGTCAGCCTGGTGATGACGCGCGCGATCCGTGAATACGCGCAGGAAACTGGAATGGCCGTGGGCTTCAAGCCAGCGGGCGGCATTCGAACGGCGAAGCAATCGCTCGATTGGCTCGCGTTGATGAAAGAGGAACTCGGTGATTCGTGGCTCAAAGCTGAGCTATTCCGGTTCGGCGCCAGCAGCATGTTAGCGGATATTGAGCGGCAATTGGAGCATCAGGCCACAGGTCGTTATTCGGCGGACTACCGCCATCCCATCGCCTAGTCGGGAGAATCCGGTAGATGACGAAGAGAGCGGGAAGATTCGCATGAGCATCGTCGAAAAATTCATGACCATGGAGTACGGACCGGCTCCGGAGGATCCACGCGAGGCCCTCTCCTGGCTAGACCGGCACACCCGGCGCTTCGGACATTTCATCAATGGTGCATGGCAGGCGCCGGCGGCAGGAACCTATTTCGACACGGCAGATCCCTCCACCGGCGAAAAACTCGCAACGGTCGCGCAAGGCTCGGCGACGGATGTCGACAATGCGGTAAAGGCGGCGCGCGCTGCATTGCCAGCGTGGCAGGCTCTCACTCCGCATGCGCGTGCGCGCTATCTTTATGCGCTCGCCCGGCAAGTGCAGAAACATTCCCGCTGGCTCGCGGTTCTGGAAACCTTGGACAACGGCAAGCCGATTCGCGAGAGCCGCGACATCGACATTCCGCTGGTAACACGTCATTTTTATCACCATGCGGGCTGGGCACAATTGCTCGAGCGGGAATTCCCCGAATACACGGCTTGCGGCGTCGTAGGTCAAATCATTCCGTGGAATTTTCCTTTGCTGATGCTGGCGTGGAAGATCGCTCCGGCACTCGCCACGGGAAATACCGTCGTGCTGAAACCTGCGGAATTCACGCCCCTGACGGCGCTCGCTTTTACCCACATCTGCCAGGAGATCGGCCTCCCTTCCGGCGTGGTGAACATCGTTACTGGCGACGGATCAACTGGCGAAGCCTTGGTGAAGCATCCCGACGTCGACAAGATTGCTTTTACCGGCTCGACGGAAGTGGGCCGTGCCATTCGAAAAGCCACTGCGCAGAGCCACAAAAAGCTTTCGCTCGAACTTGGCGGCAAGTCTCCCTTTATCATTTTTGAGGACGCCGATCTAGACAGCGCCGTGGAAGGCCTAGTCGACGGCATCTGGTTCAACCAAGGGCAAGTCTGTTGCGCCGGGTCACGACTGCTGATGCAGGAGAGCATCGCGGACAAATTGATCGGCAAGATTCAGGGCCGGATGAATACTCTGCGAATCGGGTCGCCGCTCGATAAAGCCATCGACATTGGCGCGATCGTCGCGCGTGTGCAGCTCGAGCGCATCCAGCGGCTGGTCGATCAAGGTGTCGCGGAAGGTGCTACCTGCTGGCAGCCTTCCATTTCCATTCCGTCAAAGGGGCTGTATTTTCCGCCTACGCTGTTGAGCAACGTTCACCCGAGTTCTGTTGTAGCGCAGCAGGAAATATTCGGCCCAGTGCTCGCCGCGATGACCTTCCGCACGCCACGGGAAGCGGTAGAGCTGGCCAACAATACAGTGTACGGCTTGGCCGCTTGCGTGTGGAGCGAGAGCGTCAATGTCTCGTTGCATGTCGCCGCGCAGCTTAAGGCAGGCGTGGTCTGGGTCAACTGCACGAATCTTTTTGACGCGGCTTGTGGTTTCGGAGGCTATCGCGAGAGCGGTTACGGCCGCGAAGGCGGGCGCGAAGGGCTCCTCGAATACCTTGAGCCAACATGGTTTAAAAACGCGCCGCCGATGCATGCAACGCCTCTGGCGATCGATCAACCGACGGAGCAGCCCGTCGATTTAGCTGCACCTCTGATTGATCGCACTGTGAAACTCTACATCGGCGGCAAACAAGCTCGACCGGACTCTGGCTACTGCATGGAAGTGCGTGGCGCCGACGGTCGTCTACTCGGAGAAGCACCGCTCGGCAACCGCAAGGACCTTCGCAACGCCGTCGAGGCTGCGCGCAAAGCCGAAGGCTGGGGCAAAGCCACGGCCAACAATCGAGCGCAGGTGCTTTACTACATCGCGGAAAATCTTTCCCAGCGTCGCGAAGAAATCGCCGGCCGCTTATCCGCTGTCGTCGACAAAAAGCAGGCCGAATCCGAAGTCAATCTTGGCATCGAGCGCATCTTTTCCTATGCTGCCTGGACTGACAAGTACGATGGCGCGGTACATAGTCCGCCGTTCCGCAACGTCGCCCTGGCGATGAAGGAACCGATCGGAACCGTAGGCGTGCTATGCCCTCAGGACGCGCCCCTGCTCGGATTCCTCTCTCTTGTGATGCCAGCCATCTCCACAGGCAACACCGTCATCGCCATTCCATCGGAAAAGTATCCGCTGATCGCCGGCGATCTCTATCAGGTCTTCGAAACCAGTGACCTGCCGGATGGAGTCATCAATATTGTTACAGGACGCGCCACGGAACTGCTAAAAACGCTCGCCGAACACGATGACGTGGACGCCATCTGGTGCTTTACCGACAAAGCCAGCGTCGCGGCGGCAAAAACTCTCTCGGTTGGCAATCTGAAGCAGGTATTCACCAATGAAGGCCGCACCATCGACTGGTTCGACGCGAAACAAGGCGAAGGCCGATGGTTCCTCGACCACTCCGTACAAGTAAAAAACATCTGGGTCCCCTACGGCGAGTAGTTAGCCGACGAATTTAACTTATCGGGTTAAGCGTTGCCCAGCCACTACAATTGATGCCGTGATTTGACAGTTCCAATTCCAAGCACTCCTGTCTCTTCGTACAGGTATTTCATAAGACTGGCAGATTTCTACGGGTGTTGCTTCGCGAGACTAGTGTCTCGAAAATACAGGTACGCGCGCTAGACGTTTGCGGGGCTAGCGCTCTCCGGCCGGACAGGTCATATTCCGGCAAATTCTCCCCCGCACTGATCGACTCACAAACTCTCGTTCTCAGCTTTCCTGGAGGTTCCATGCGGATGATCAGATTGCTCGGGAGTGTAAGTGCGCTCCTTGCGTGCCTCTCGGGTTCCGTCTCCTTCGGTCAAGCCGTTCCTCCGAACGCAGTACCTCTTATTACCGAGGTAACGCCGCCGAGTTTGCCTCCCACAGCCACAGCCCCCGGCAACGGTAATTTCACCCTAACCATCCTGGGGGCAAATTTTCCGTCCACCGTGGTTGTGAACCTGACGGGTCCAGGGAATTTTACGTTGCATCCCTCCAGTACTTCCGTGAGCGCAACTGGATCGCAAATCACCGCCCACTTTACGAACGCTGTAGTCGCCTCGCCCGCGACACTTTTTGTGACGGTCACAAATCCAGGCGGAAGTCCGCCTTCAACATCGAATGCATTCTATTTGCCCGAGACACCTGCGGAACCAAGCGTGGTGCTGAATCAAAATTTAACTACAATTCTTACCGGCAACCCGAAAGGAATTCTTACAGCCGACTTAAACGGAAATGGCTCGCTTGACGTTGCAGTTGTCTCGCAAGGTTCCAACACGGTTTCGATTTTACAGAGCAACTTTACCGGAACGTTCACATCGGGAGGCTCCTATTCCACCGGTAGCCAGCCGTGGGGAATCGTCGCCGCGGACTTCTTCGGGACAGGCCAACTGGGTTTGGCGATCACGAACTCCGGAGACAACACGATTACGATCCTGCTGCCCAACGGCAGCGGAACTTTCCGAGCGGGGAATACCATCTCTCTTCCGGGCGTCTATCCTACTCAACTGGTTGCTGGCGATTTCAATGAGGACGGCAAAATCGATCTCGCGGTAGTAAATACCTGCGGGACGGGCGCGGGTGGCTGTTTTCCGCAGGCCGCGCCGCAAGGTCCTGGCACGGTGACGATTCTCCTAGGCAATGGAGATGGAACCTTTAGTGTTTCTCCCGCCACACTAACAACCGGAAACGTCCCCTATTCGATTGTAGCGGCGGACCTCAATAGCGATGGGTTTATCGATTTGGTAGTCGCAAATCAGAACGACAACAACTTGACCATCTTAATGGGCAACGGCGACGGAACGTTTACGCCGACCAGCCTTTCTCCGACAACGGGTAATGAGCCCTCCGCCATTGCGGTCGGCGATTTTAATGGCGATGGCAATCTGGATATCGCCGTTACGAATTCGACGGACAACTCTGTCTCCATTCTTCTAAATCAGAACTGTTCGAGCCTTCCACTTGCGCTCTGTGCTTTTGCTGCCGCGCCAATTTCTCCTGCGGTGGGCGCAAGTCCCGCAGCTATTTCCACAGCCGACATGAACGCGGATGGCTTTCTGGATTTGGTTGTTGCCAACTCCACGGGAAATTCCGTTAGCGTCCTGCTGGGCAACGGGACGGGCGCATTCAATGCCGTCGTGCCGCAAGGGCAACCGGACTTTTCGACGGGAGCCGCGCCGCAAGGTTTAGTTCTGGGCGATTTCAACCAGGATGGCCGGCTGGATATCGTCACCAGCAACACTTCGGGCAGCTTTACGTTTCTACGCCAGGCGGGAACGCCACAGCTTGTGTTGACAACGAGCAATCCGTCTTCGTTTTACGGGCTGTTTCTCACGTTTACGGTGAATGTGAGTCCGTCGTTTGGGCAACCAGCGGCCCCGACGGGGACGATAACCTTTTTTGATGGCGCTACGTCGATCGGAACTGTTTCGCTGAGCGGTTATCAGGCGTACTTCTACTACCCTTATTTGAATGCGGGCTCCCACCAGGTCACGGCGGCATACAGCGGCGATGCCAATTTTGTTCCCGCCACATCCAATGCGGTAAGCGAGACCGTAACGCAAGCGCAAACGACGGCGACGCTGACCTCGAATGTAAACGCGGTGTCTTACGTCCAGCCGTTCACACTGACGGCCACCATCCAGCCGCAGAACACAGGCACCGCCACGGGTACAGTCACGTTCTTCGATACCACGTCCTCCACGACTCTCGGCAGCGCCACACTGGCAAACAATCTGGCGCAACTGACGCTTTCCAAGCTGACGCCTGGGGCGCACGTGATGGTTGCGAGCTATCAAGGCGATTCGAATTTCACTGGGAGCAGTTCACCGACCTATACGGAGAACATACTTCAGGCTTCGACGACCATTGCGGTAGTCTCGAGTCCAACTACCATTTCGCTGGGACAATCAACTACCCTCACCGCCACGATTCAACCCGGCGCGGGCAACACTGCCACCGGCGCAGTAGTTTTTCTGGATAACATGTCACCGCTGGGTTTCGCCAATGTTTCCAACAATTCTGCGACTTTCACAGCTTCCACTCTTACGGTGGGCACCCATGCCATCACTGCACAGTACACGGGGGACAACAATTTCTCGGGAAGCACTTCAGCGGCAATCCCTGAAACCGTAACTCAGGGCTCGGCTTCCATAAGTCTGACAACGAACAACAATCCCTCAATTTACGGCCAAGCTGTAACGTTGATAGCGAATGTTCAGCCCATTTCCACCACAACTGCTCCCACAGGGTCCGTAACCTTTATGAATGGTGGAGCGACTCTCGCCATTGTGCCGTTATCGAATGGCTCAGCGCAGCTCAGGGTCTCAACCATGGCCGTGGGCTCGAACCTGCTCACGGCTAAGTACAGCGGAGATTCCAATTTTCAAGCGAACTATTCGTCCTTCTTCGTGCAGAACGTGGCTCAAGCTGGTAGTTCAACCACGCTTACTTCAAGCCAGAACCCAGCGCCCTTCGGCCAGGCTGTGACTCTTACCGCAGCAGTCCAACTTCCGTTCGGGGGAGCGGCGACTGGTAACGTCACGTTCTACGATGGCGCAACTTCGCTGGGCAACGTGACACCAACCAACAATTCGGCGCAGCTCACGGTCTCCAACTTCACTGCGGGATCCCATTCCATCACCGCGCGCTATCTTGGCGATTCCAATACCGGCGCAAGCATGTCAGCGGCGGTCTCTCAAAGCGTGACTGCAGCGCCCACAACAACCACGATTACTTCCAGCTTGAATCCCTCGAGTTACGGACAAGCTGTCACTTTCGTCGCTGCTTGGACTCCTGCCGCCGCTGGCACAAACGGTGGCGTGATTTCTATCTATGCAGACGGCGCGCCCGTATACTCTGTCGCAATTGCGGCCGGTGCGCCACGGGTCACTCTCTCTAATTTGACTGTGGGAACGCATAGCCTGACGGCTCAATTTACACCGTGGAGCTCGAATTATGCCGCCAGCACTTCAGCGCCCCTCACGCAGACGGTCAATCAGGCTGCCAGCCTCATAACCGTCTTCGCCAACCCCAATCCATCCACATATGGACAGAACGTCAATTTGCAGGCATCCATTTCGACGACGGGGCATTTCACTACGGCGAACAATGGCACGCTGACGTTCCTCGACAATGGCGCCTCGATAGGATCGGTAACTCTGCCCGGCAACACGAACTACGCGGTACTAGCGTCGACCGCGCTGAGTCCGGGCGCTCACTCCATCACCGTGAGTTACAGCGGAGACGCAAACTTTCTCGCCGGCACCTCCGCCGTCGTTACGCAAACCGTTAATCTGGAACCAACCACAACTCTCATAGCCGCGACCACGTATACGCCTGCATTCGCGCAATCCATTACGCTCACCGCGACGGTCAAGCCTTTGTCGGGAACCACGGCGACAGGTACGGTCACGTTCTTGGACCGCACAACGACGATCGGGACCGCACCGCTCTCGAGCAACAGCGCGCAAATGACCATTTCCACGCTGGCGGCCGGCACGCACTACATCAGCGCGCAATACAGCGGAGACGCGAATACGGCCACGAGCACTTCAGGCCAAACCTTGGTAACCGTAAGCCCCCCGCCGACCACAACGCTACTGACGTCCAGCACGAATCCGTCGTCCTTAAATCAACCGGTGACCCTCACGGCGACGCTCCAGCTCACTTCGAGCGGTACTCCCACAGGGACGGTCACGTTCTACGACGGCTCTTCGTCCATCGGAACGGGAACGATCGCAAGTGGCAGCGCCCAGCTGACGATTTCCGGCTTGCAGATCGGCACACATTCGATTGCCGCCACTTACAGCGGCGATGCCAATTTTTCGGGGAGCACTTCCGCAGCGCTCAGCCAAGTCGTGAATCAGGGGCCCACAGCGACAGCGGTTACTTCAAGCTCCAACCCCGCGATCGTTGGTTTCAACATCACATTTACTGTAAACGTGTCTCCCTCTTACGGCGGTACGCCAACTGGTCTGGTCACGCTATATGACGGAGCCACGTCACTGGGCAGCGTCAGCTTGACCAACCAAAACGGGCAGAATTACGCGCTGTTCACACTTTCCACGCTGACCACCGGCTCGCATGCGATGACCGCCAGGTACAACGGCAACGCGTTCTTTGCGGCCAGCACATCAGCCGTGCTTACGGAGACCGTGAACTTGCCAGCGACCTCGACGTATTTGTCTTCAAACGTTAATCCGGCGGCTTATGGTCAAACCCTAAGTCTTGTCGCTAACGTCCAGCCGCCAGGGAGCGGCTCAGCCACCGGAACCGTGACGTTCTTGGATGGATCCACGACGCTCGGAACGGTAAACGTCTCGAACAACACAGCGCAGCTTTCCGGAGTCACTCTGTCTTTGGGCTCGCACACGCTAACCGCGCAGTATAGCGGAGACACGAAATTCGCAGGAAGCACTTCCGCGCCGGTCACCGAAACGGTCAACCAATCCGCGACGACTACAACGGTTTCGCCGAACATAAGTCCGTCTAACTTTGGCCAAACCGTCGTGTTGACGGCAGTAATAGTTCCGTCCGCGGGTGGCACCGTCACGGGCACGGTTACGTTCGTGGACGGAGCAACGTCCTTGGGCACGGCCACGGTTTCGAGCAATATAGCGCAACTCTCGCTGTCCAGCTTGTCGTTGGGTTCCCACTCCATCACGGCAAAATACAGTGGCGATGGCAATTTCACGGCGAGCACGTCTGCCGCTGTGACGCAAACCGTCAATCAGGCCTACACCATGATAGCGGTTGCTTCTAACCTGAATCCCGCAATCTTCGGTCAATCCGTAGTGCTCACCGCAACTGTGCAACCCTCCAACGGTGGCACCGTTACAGGGACAGTTACATTCCTGGATAGCACCACCCCATTAGGAACGGCCACGGTTTCGAGCGACGCGGCACAGCTTTCACTAGCCAGCTTGTCTGCGGGGCCGCACTCAATCACGGCGAAGTACAGTGGCGACACCAATTTTACAGGGAGCACGTCTAGCTCTATCACACAGACTATTAGTCAGGCCGGCTCGACGACAACGGTCGCGTCTAATCTAAATCCCACCGCCTTTGGGCAGGCGATCACTTTCACAATCTCCGTGCAACCGTCTGCTGGTGGCACTCCAACGGGAACGGTGACGTTAATGGATGGCACGACTTCCCTCGGGAATAGCAGTTTGTCTAGCGGAGGGAGCGCGCAATTCACCATGGGAGGATTATCCGCCGGATCTCATTCCGTCACGGCAGTATACGGCGGCGACGCGAACTTTACGGCCAGCACTTCCGCAGCGCTCGTAGAAACGGTGAATCAGGGAGCCACGACCACCACTCTAACTTCGAGCGCAAACCCTTCAGCCTTCGATCAGAGCGTCACACTCACGGCTACAGTTCAGCCGCCCGCCGGAACAACAGCGACGGGAGCGGTGACTTTCATGGATGGGTCAACATCACTCGGGTCTGTGACGCTTTCCTCCAACTCGGCGCAGCTGACGGTTTCCACATTAACGGTGGGAACGCATTCGGTCACTGCAGTCTATGCGGGAAGTGCAAATCTTACAGGCAGCACCTCCGCAGTGTTGGGTCAGGTCGTAAACGGAGCGTCAACGACTACTCTAGTCAGCTCAAGCGCCAATCCGTCCACTTTCGGCCAGGCCGTCACGCTGTCAGCCGCGATTCAACCTGCTTTTGGCGGCAGCGCGACCGGAACGATCACCTTCCTGGATGGCGCAACGTCTCTGGGAACCGCCACGGTTTCGAGCAACGCTGGGCAGCTATCGCTGTCCAGCTTGACGGCCGGTTCGCACTCGATCACCGCGAAGTATAGCGGGGACGCGAATTTCTCTGGGAGCACCTCGTCAGCTCTCACACAAACTGTCAATCAGGGTTCGACGGCAACGACCATCGCTTCGAGCCTGAATCCATCCGTTTTCGGCCAGTCGGTCGTGTTCACGGCCACGGTGCAGCCGCCGGCTGGGACCACTGCTAGCGGAACTGTGACATTCCTAGACGGAGCGACTTCGCTTGGCACAGCGCCGGTCTCAAACAATTCCGCACAGCTGGCCGTTTCCGGCTTGCTTTTGGGTAGTCATTCCGTTACGGCGTCCTATGGCGGAAATACGAATCTATCGGGCAGCGTGTCCGCTATTTTGCCGCAAACGGTAAATCAGGCCGCCACTTCGACCAGCATCAGTTCCAATGCAAATCCAGCGACGTTTGGGCAAGCTGTGACATTCACTGCGACGGTTCAGCCGGTGGCAAGCGGCGTGCCCCCTGGCACTGTCACCTTCTTCGACGGTGGCGCGCAGATTGGTTCGGCGACTCTCTCCGGCGGTGTCGCGCAATTTACCGCCGCGGCCGGAGCATTGGCGGCTGGAACGCACTCCATCACTGCACGATACAACGGAGATGCAAACTTCCTTAGCAGCACTTCAGGGACACTCGCAGAAGCAGTGAACGCAGCTCAGACGTCCACGCTTCTGACGACGAGTGCGAGTCCATCGATAACTGGGCATTCCGTTACGTTCACTGCCACGGTATCGTCTTCGGTGTCAGGAACGCAGACCGGGACCGTAAGCTTCTACTTTGATGGCAGCACTACATCTGCGGGATCGGCAGCACTCTCGGCTGGGGTAGCGCAGTTCTCCACGAGTTCTCTGAGCGTGGGCAACCATACGGTTGTCGCCACATTTGCTTCCACCAATTCGAATTTCCAAGGAAGCTCTTCCGCAACGCTGACGCAGCAGATTTCTGATTTCAGCATTTCCGCGGCTCCGTCGTCGCTGACGGTTTCCAAGTCACATTCGGGGACTTACACGCTAACGCTGTCGCCGCTTAGCGGTTTCACTGGCGCCGTTTCGCTTTCGTGCAGCGGCGTCCCCAGCCACACTACCTGCAGCATTTCACCAAATCAGATCACGCTCGACGGAACGAGTTCGGCGCAGGCTACTGTAACGATCACCGTGGGCGGAGGCGCAAACACCGGGAAGCACACGCTCACTTGCAAAGGAATATCCGGAACTATCATGCATAGCACCACCGTCACTCTCACCATCAATTGACGGCGGACCACTTCCGGCTGGTGCGCTGGCGAATGCGCAAAGAGGCATGAGCGGCTTCCTTACGTCGCCGCCAAATTCGTCTTGGTTTGACACGCTTTAAGAATATCTGGTTAACTGCCAAGTCGCCGTGATTGGAAACGGAGCCTTGCGGTGCATTCTCGTCGAAAATTTTTGACGCAGGCCGGAGTACTGGCTGTGGGCACCTTGGGCGCGCCAGCCCTCCCCGCAAGCGGAAAAACATCGGACCTGCCCGCGCAGGAGATTGTGAGCCTGTGTGGCCAATGGTCGTTCCGGATTGACGCTGGAAATATTGGCAAGGAGCAGCGTTGGTACGGAGGCGATGAGCCCGTCGAGGGCTGGCACCAAGTGCGAGTTCCCCACACTTGGCAAGTGGACTCTGCTTTTAGTGACCATCGTGGTATCGCTTGGTATCGGCGCAGCTTCGATGCGCCGAACGAGTGGCAAAACTCCGCGGTACGGATCGAGTTTGAGGCCGTATTCCACACGGCCACAATCTGGGTAAACGGAAAATTGGCCGGTGAACACCTGCGCAAAGGCTACACCGCGTTCGTACTTGATATCACTCATCTGTTGCGTTGGGGAAATTCCAACAGCATCGCCGTGCGGGTTGACAATGCATTCGATGAACACATGGTGCCCCGAGGACATTCCAGTGACTGGGCGCATGACGGAGGCATCTACCGCCCAGTGCAACTGTTCATTACTCCGAAAACTTTTGTAGAGCGCGTTGATGTTGAAGCCGTTCCCGATCTCGCCAGCGGAGATGGAAATATTGGCATCACCGCTTTTCTGCGGAATGCAAGCTCGAAAGCATGGATCGGAAGAACCTCTTTTCGTATTGTCGACAACGAGACTGGATTGACGGTGGTAACCGGTCCAGACACTTCGGCCCTCATCATTAAAAGCGGTGAGACTCAGATACAAAGACTTGAAGCGACAATTCGCAAAGCGAATTTATGGCATTTCGATCATCCGAATCTCTATCGGCTTATTTTTTCAATTACAGACAGACAAGAGACTCATCAAATCACAGTTACATTCGGGGTCCGGAAACTGGAAGCCAAGGACGACGGGTTTTACTTGAACGGTGAGCGAGTTCGGCTGATGGGTGTCGAGCGCATGGCAGGTAGCAATCCGGAATTTGGAATGGCGGAGCCGAGCCAATGGATTACGCACGACCATGACGACTTGAAACATCTGAATTGCGTGTTCACACGCGTTCATTGGCCTCAGGATAAGAGAGTTCTCGACTACTGCGACCGGCACGGCATTTTAATGCAAAGCGAAATTCCAGCCTGGGGTTATGACACATTTGCCGGAATGGGAGCAGAGCCCGATGCCGATATCCTGCAAAACGGTCTAGAGCAGTTGAGGGAGATGATCACGCGCGACCGGAACCATCCCTCAATTGTAGTGTGGGGACTCTGCAACGAGGTTGGGGGGCAAAACCCACCGGCGTATCAATTCACAAAACGTATGCTGGAGGAGGTCAAAAGATTGGATCCCCACCGACTGGGTTCTTACGCTTCGAACTCCTTGGCCAAAACTCCGGAGCGAGACGCAGCCGGATTGATGGACTTCATCGAAACAAATGAATATTTCGGAACCTGGGCCCCGGGGACTCCTGAAGCGGTGGCCAAGCATTTGGATGACCTGCACGCCGCATTTCCCGGCAAGCCCGTGCTCATATCCGAGTACGGATACTGCGCTTGTACGGAAGACCGTCCGGAAGGTGACGAGCATAGGATCGAAATTCTGCGATCCCACGACGTGGCTATTCGCTCCAAGAAATTCGTGGCCGGGGCCATCTTCTTCTGCTACAACGATTACCGTACGCACGTCGGTGATCGCGGTGTGGGCACGCTGAAGCAGCGCGTTCACGGGGTTGTGGATATTTATGGGACAGAAAAAGCATCTTACGAGGTGCTGCGGCAGGAATTGAGCCCAGTTGAGTCACTAACCGTGGAGAACCGCTTGAATGCGTTCCAATTGAGGCTAAAGACGCGGCATGACCTTCCAATGTACAGCCTTCGAGGCTATAAGCTCAGGGGAGTCTTTTACGGCCAAGGCGACATTCCGGTAGAGCGGCGTGAGGTAGAACTTTCCGGAATCAGGGCCGGCAACGAGACCGCAGTTGACCTCGCCTTCGGCCAAACGGATGTAGCGCTTCGTGTCAAATTTGATGTTTTGCGCCCCACTGGTTTTTCTGCCTACACTCTGAACTGGAAACCTTAAGTCACGATTCGGCAATTTCCGGGGACGAGAATTTCATCATTTCCGTCTCGCGAGGCAGGAATTCTTGACAGCAAGCGCGTTCTCGATCGGCTCGCAGAAACAAATCACCTGCGGGTATAAAATAGCCAATCATGAGAAAACATCTCGTTTTGCTTATTTGGATTCTTCCCCTGCCTCTGTATGGCTCGCAGCATGACAAGATTTCAGCCTGGTTCGTTGATTCGCTGGTCAAAGTGTTTCCCGACACCACGCCGGCAACACCAAGGCTCCAGCCGGATCTGGTTTCGACCCGAAATGGCCACACCAGTTTGCAGGTTGCGTTGCGGTCCGAAGAACACCAAGTGGTACAGGTGCGTGTCGTTGCTCCTCGCTTGGAGAACTCGGTGCTTAAGGTCCAACTCTACCGAGAAGGAACCGTAAAAGTCAGTTCTCACCCTGCCGACACACCTTTGGATGAAGTGGTGCGTCCGGAAGTGGGTCCCTACCCAGATCCCTTATTTCCTCTAACGAAAGAATTCTCGTTGGAAGGACCCCGCACAGAGACAATATGGATTTCCGTGTTCACGCCGCAGGACACGCGGCCCGGAATTTATCAGGGCGCCGTCGAGATCGACGCTGGAAAACAGAAGTTGAGGCTGCCTTTTCGCGTGGAGGTTTTCGCGGCAACCGTGCCGAAAGAACAAAGACTTTGGGTGACGAATTGGCTCTGGTTTGACCAGGAGATGATGGCGAAGCATTATCCGCAATTGAAGTCCGATCCGGATCGCTACTGGAAAATATTAGAGAACATCGGGCGGACCATGGCGGAGTACAAACAAAATGTTGTGTTTGTTCCGGTGCGGACGCTGGCTAAAGCCCATCTGGTGGACGGTGCCATCCAATACGATTTCGGATTAGTTGACCGCTGGATTGAGACCTTCGACAAAGCCGGACTAGCGCGCATGATTGAGGGCGGCCACTTGAGCGGACGGCTCGGCGGCGGATATGACTCGCCGTATGTGCTCGCGACGGACCTGATCGAAAACGATCAGACTGTGAGGAAGGAACTGCCTGCGAGCGATCCACGCGCGGAACAGAATCTCCGGGAGTTTTTACGGCAACTTCGCACTCACTTGAAAGAGAAAGGCTGGCTGAGCCGCTATGTCCAACACGTTCACGATGAGCCACATGGAGCGGAGATGCCGATCTACCGGCGCTTCGTCCACATCGTCAGCGAGGAACTCCCGGGCGTGCCGACGCTCGATGCTATAAGCTTGCGCGAAGATATGTCCGCCCAGGAGCAAACCACGATCTGGGTGCCTGAACTCGGTACATTTGACGAACGGCTGGATGCAATCGCAGCCCATAAGGCGCGTGGAGGCCAGAGTTGGTACTACATTTGTCTGGCTCCGCGCGGTAGATACCTCAACCGGTTTATCGACTACCCCACGCTCAAGGTGCGCCTCCTGCCCTGGGTCAACTACAGGTACGGGCTTACCGGCTATCTACATTGGGGCGGGAATTTCTGGACAGACCGGCCGTTCGAGAACGTGCAACCGGATTGGGGCGGAGGGCTCTACCTTCCTGCCGGTGATGACGCCATTGTGTACCCCGACCCAGGGTATGACGGAGTGTTCGTATCAGAGCGACTTGAAGTAATGCGAGAAGGGATTGAAGACTATGAATTGCTTATGGAATCCGCTCGGCACGCACCTGGGCGCACAGACACATTGGCTCGAACAGTCATGCCCACATTTACTGAATATGTGCGCGACGTGATTCAGTTCCGAAAGTTCCAGCGCGAGCTGCTGGTGCTGGCGACGGAGGCGCAAAAGGAATAATGAGCCCCGTCAGCCCGGAAGGTCATCAGCCGATTTCTTCAGATGAATAGTGGCATTGTTGATGATCGGCCGAGCCCAGAAACCTACACTGAGGACAAACCCAAATGTGAGGTAAAGAAAAGCCAAGCCACTACGAAGTCCAGCGTAGTCTCCGATGCGTCCAATGATTACCGGCACCACGGCGGCACCGATGATTCCGGTTCCCAGAATGCCGGAAAAGGAGCCGTGGTATTCCACGACGGAATTGAGCGCAAGCGAAACCACGATAGGCCACATCACCGAGGCAAACAGGCCGATAGCCGGAAAAGCAATGCCGGAAATTCTTGCTGGTCCAAACAGAGCACCGGACAGGCAGAGCAGGGCGCCGACTGACGCACCGATCAGCACCTTGCGGCTGTCGAATATCTTCAGCAGTAACATTCCAGCCAGACAGCCAGCCGTCATCAAACCCCAAAACCAGGAAACCGCTGCCGCACCGATGGTGTGAGGATCCAAACCATGATACTGGCTCAGAAAGCTGGACATCCAAACAGCGGTTCCTTGCTCGCAACCCGTGTATGCAAACATGGCGACAAAGTACAGCCACACTACTCGTTGGCGCGCTAAGGTCCGGTACATGTCCAAAGAATCCGCGCGTTCCTCAGCCGTGAGCTGAACTTTAGGAAAACTGGAAAGGAACAAAACGACCATCATGGCGAGCGCGGAAACGGCGAAAATCCAGTAGATTGAGGCCCATGGCAATTCCGCTGGGGTTATTCTTTGCAAGATACGTAAAACAACGCCTTGTTTGGCCGATGAATCCTTTAGGTTCATCACAAGATAAGAGTAAAGGCGCGGACTAACAAAGGATGCGCTGCCGAAAATTAATTGGGCCAAAGTCGAATTAAATGCGTAGTGTTCCTCTCCACCGGCGACCCGCAACAACGGATTGATGGCCACCTGTAGAACCGCCATGCCTGCGCCGACCGTGAAGTAGGAGACGATGGCCACGCGGTACCCTGGAAATAGAGCAAAGCTCAGCGATCCCAATGTTCCTGCCAAGAAAGCCAGCACCATCACTGGTTTTTCGGTGAATCGTTCTACTAAAAAACCGGCGGGAATGGACATCACTCCGTAGGCAATGAAGAACGCGAAGGTCAGAAAACCAGCGGCAGTCAGACTAACGCGAAAGCTGCTGATGATATCCGGAACAATGGGGCCAAAAATATTGGTCAGCAAGGAGATCACGAAAAAAGTGAGGAACACCAGACCGACCATGTAGCGGCTTCTCACCATGAGTTGTTATCTCTTTCTCAAAACGCCTTGCTCGGGTTCTTGGAACGCCGGAGATTGGCTGGATTCAGTCTGATAGAATGCCGCCGCTCACTGCGGTAGGTCACGAAGGCCGGCCCCTCCCTGCTGGAAGCGGTGATGCCAGACCCGCGCCGCACCTATGAGATTGGCGTTTTCTCCCAACGAAGCTAGTGCCAGTTCCGTTTTCTGATAAGGAACGAACCGGCAACCCTGGCGAATGACCTTGCGCATGCCATCAAGAAAGAGCGCCGCGCTCTTCATCACACTGCCACCCAAGACGATCACGTCCGGCACGAACAGATTGATGAGGTTCGCCACACCGAGACCCAGGTAGAAGGCTTCTCGCTCCACCGCTCTCATAGCCAACGGCTCTCCCTGTTTCGCCAATTGGCAGATTTGTGCAGCGGTTAGATTTTCGGGAGGCCTTCGGTTTCCCACGGCGTTGGCGTTGAACCAGGCGGCCATCGCCGGCCCGGTCGCTAGCGATTCCCAACAACCTCGATAGCCGCATGAACAATCCGGTCCGGACGGGTCGATCACATGGTGGCTGATTTCGGGATGCGCCTTATCCACGCCGCGATAGAGCTGCCCATCCAAGATAATTCCGCCTCCGATGCCCGTGCCCACCGTGACGTAAATCAACCGCGATTTCAGTTTGCCCGCGCCCCAGCCAGCTTCACCCAACGCGGAAGCGTCGGCATCGTTTTCGAGCGCGACCGTTACCTTGAATTCGCGCGCCAGGTCTTCCACAGGATTATTTCCCTGCCATCCCGGCAATAAATCAACGTCGCCAAAAGCACCGCTGATTGGGTATACCAAACCAGTAGATCCGATGCCGATGCCGGAGATTTCGACCCCTGCGACCCGAGCTGTTTCTCGCAGCATGCCGATCATCCGTTCGAGGCCGTGTGAATAACCGCGTTGAGGGTCCGTTGGAGACTCCAGCTTAGACATGACCCTTCCGGTGTCATCCACCATGCCAACCGCTATCTTTGTTCCACCAATGTCAACAGCGCCAATCACGATCTCCCTTTGAGGCCTCCTTGTTTTTGTTCGCTAGTAATCCGAGGGCACGCCGCTACTTCTTATCCTTGGGGGTTCCAGCCTGTTCGCTCAACAAGCCATACTCGTCTTCGACGATGAACGAACAATAGCGAAAAGAATCGCAATCAACTCCCGAAAGCCGTGCAAGCCGTTCGGCTGCCAACTGCGCGGGGATAATATCGATCAAAAACTGCCAGTCAGGTAGCGCCGGCGGAAGCCGCAACACAAGGTCGCCGGCATCCATTGGCAGGTCTTGGCCGATCAACATGACCGAGGCCCCGAGTTTCCGCAGATCCCGAGCCACTGCCAGGTCCTGTGCACGCACTCGCTCCCGGTCGATCCACATGCCGAAACGCACATCCTGACTGACCATTTCCTGCGGCCCATGCCTGAAGCCGCCTGTTCCCATAGCGGTCGCGGGCGACTTGACGCCTTCCTCCCAGAGAAGTCTGGCCTCATGGCAACTCCCCAAACTGGAACCGCGAGCCAGAAAGTAATACGTTGACCCAAGTGAAAGCCAAGATGAATCTGCGATCTGTTCCTGCCAGGCCGGAATAGCCGACGCGGTCTTTTCGACGGTGCGTGACAACGAGGTTGCGAGGGTGGAATTCCAGGTGCCGATAGCGGCACTTGCCAAAATACCTGCGGTGGCTGCGAGAGTGGAATAGGTATTCACGGAAATTGCATGATCCAGATCGATGGGAACCACGATGGAAATCTGTGCCTCTCGTGCAAGTGGCCCATCTTCAGAGTTGGTGATAGCTATAACCGTCGTAGGGGTGTTGCGAAATTTTGCAAGTAAATTGACAACTTCCACGCTGCGGCCGCTACGCGAAATCACGATGATTGCTGAGTCAGGCGGAATAGTAGCAAACTCCAACAACTCGGCCACGTCGAGCATGTGGACTGGGCACGCGCCAAGGTGCAACAACGGCCCAGCGGTCAATGCTGCATGCCAACTGCTGCCGATTCCAGTCAGGTAGACATGCCGCGCGTCGCGGATTGCGGCCGTCGCGGCGTCCAAAGCGGCCCGGCCCGTTCCCAAGAGAAAGTCGATTGTGCGTTTTAACGTGTCGGGTTGTCGAAGAATGTCGTTCAAGAAGTGAGTCATTGGCCGTGGCGTCGCGTGCTGATCGGTGTTATTTCTCCGCTGGCGTAATAATGATGCTGCGATAGGTTACGCTTCCTTTTTCACTTCCTTGAAGATAAATCGGTCCCGGCAATTCTTCTTGGCTATCCAGTGCACCGCCGGTGATGCCCGGGATTTCCTTGTTATCGATGATGGTAGAACCGTTTTGAACCACGGTGATCCACCGTCCGATCAGCGTGATATCGAAGGTCTGCCATTCTCCGGGTTTGCGTGGCAACTCCGGCGAGGCCGCCAAGAAACCATATACGCCACCCATGTGGTGACTCGGTGGCTCCTCGATGGAGTCGGTTTCGATCTGAACTTCGTATCGGCCGCGCAAGTAGACACCGCTGTTGGAATTCGCGGAGCAGTTGAATTCAACATGCAATTTGAAGTCTTCGAACTTGGCATCATTGATCAATTCAGGTCCGTTCCCAGGGCTAACCAAGTTGCCGTCTTCGACCTTCCAGACCGTTGTACCGGTTCCCGACATCTTCCATCCCGTCAGATCTTTTCCATTCAATAATGCGATTGGCTTTCCCCACTTCGATGGTCTCTTTCCCTGCAGTGCTGGAGCCCTCTGGCCGGTCCATTTCCAAGTGCCGCCGTTTGGCCCAGTGGTCGTTCCTGTGAGCATTTTCCCCGAGAGAGTTCCCTCGAAGACCATATCGTTGGACCCACCTTCCTCTTCTTTGGGAGAAACGAACGTGAGGTGGCCATTCGTGAGTTCTGCTCTGGGAAGCGGCCGCGCATTTCCCCAACGGCCCACCATTTGGGCTTTCAATTGTCCAGCTTCTTGTCGAAGTTCCAACCAGGACGGATATTCCCGATCGGGCGCCTTCAGCGTCAAATCCCAACGGCCAAGGAAAGCTTCGACGGATTCAGCCGAGGCTGCGGAGGGACTTCCCTCTGATTTTTCGACTCTGGAATGCAAGCCAGCGGACGGGAGCAACACAGCCAACGCTAGTACGAATACGATCCGTTGCAGGTTCATAGAACTATGGATCCCCTCTTCTGGAGCGAACAGAGTAAACCTGCGAAATCTGGAAGGGCATGAAACCGCCTGCTGAAACCGGTTTCACACTACCTCTTTTGTATGCTCTCCCTCTCCTCGCCGTCAAGTTCTTTTTCTCCTGCTACGGAAATCTTGTCGCAGACAAGAGAATTTTAATTCTTCAGAAGGCAGGCGGCTCGGACTAGTTCACTGCATTTTTCTTTTGTGGCAAGCCAATTTTGAGGCCGATCTTGCGTCCACTCTTATCCCTCACTTCTTATACATCCTTTAACAAGACTCTACCGACCAGTCGAAGTCGACCCGCGCACGACGAGTTCTGTTTCCAAATAGTAGTCTGAACCTTTTTGCCGTTTTAGCTTCAGCATCCTATCCAATGCCTCGAAGGCAGTCGTCCCCACCCGCTCGCGGGGGACTCGGATGGTGGTCAACGGCGGACGCGCCAGGAAAGCAAAGGAGATGTCGTCGATGCCGATCACGGAGATGTCTTCCGGAATGCCCACACCTGCCTCTTCCAGTGCGCTCATGGCCCCCAAGGCAATAAGGTCGCTGCCGCAGAAGATCACCGTGGGCTTCTCCGGCATCGAAAGAATGGCGCGTACTGCTGAGGCTCCCGCGTCGATTCGGTAATTACTGCTGATCACTGGCATTGGGTTGAGGTCTCTTTTCTTCAATCCGGCCACCAGCGCATCCTTGATGGTAATGGCCGTCCGGTTGTCGTCTGGTCCAGCAATGACCGCGGCGCGTCGGTGACCAAGCCCTACGATATGCTCAATGGCCTGTGCGATACCCCGCTGATAATCAATCGAAATGGTGCTCACCAGCTTCTCGGCCGGGCTGACGTTGCAGAAAACAACGCCAATCCCCGCGTCGATGAGTTCCGCAGCCATGCTCTTGTCGATCGAAGAGGTCATCACTGCGACTCCGCGCACGTCACTTTCGATCAGCTTGCGCAAGATGGATTTCGTCCGGACCTGGTCGTATTGGGTGTTGCAAAGAAGGACGTCGAACCCGCGATCCCAAGCGGCGGCCTGGAATCCACGAATGATTTCGGGGAAATAGGGGTTGGCGATCTCCGAAATCACCAGACCGAACAAATCGCTCCGGCCAGTGGCCAACCGCCGGGCGTGGACGTTCTTGAAGTATTTCATTTGCCCGACGACTTCTAAAACGCGCCTCTGGGTTTCCACGGAGATGTAGCGGGTCTTGTTGAGGACACGGGAGACCGTAGCCGGAGAGACTCCAGCGCGTTTGGCCACTTCCCTCATTGTGTGGCCCATCCGTTTTCCTCCAGGAAAATCGTCTCTGGCGCCAAAGTGATCCCGCGAGCGCAACGTTGTCAAAAACGATGGGTAGCACTGGAAAGCGCTTTTCCCCGACGATGGTCACTCGTGCGCCCAACCTATCATGATTCGGCGGCTCAGACCATCGCCATAGGAAAACAAGATAGCGGTAAGAAAAATGACTTGACAAGCCTCCGACAGCGCTGATAAACGGTTACTAAGTAACCGGTTTCTGAAACCGATTGCACGAACTTCTCATCGGCCTTTTTCTAGCCGGGGTAGAGTCGGCAGCAATCTCCATGGTTCGCTGGCAAGGCGAACCCCGGTTGAGATTCGGTCGGGGCGATGTAGAAGAGTTGTTTGGCGATTGGTGCAAGTTTGGGGGGGGGTAATGCGATTCAATCTGTCCTTGCTGAGGTTTCTCTCCTTTAGTCTTCTCCTTGCATTCTCCGGAATAACGGCTCGCGCTCAGTCGGACCGCGGCACCATCGCGGGCACCGTTCTCGATAGTTCTGGCGGAGTCGTGGTCAACGCCACGGTCACTGTCACGAGGACGGAAACCGGTGCGAATTACAGCGCCACAACTGGCCCCACAGGGGGATATCGCATTCCCGATGTACAAGTCGGTGTTTACAGCGTGTCTGTCGCCGCGCCGGGATTCAAAACTGAGACGAAGACAGGCGTCGGCGTGCAGATCAATACGACCTCGTCGCTTGACTTCTCATTGCAGCCTGGCGATGTGAAGGAAACATTGACTGTTGTCGCCGACGCACCGGGCCTGCAGACCGAGTCATCCGAAATCGGCACGGTCGTGAGCGCAAAGCAAATCGAGGAACTGCCGTTGGCCCTCAATTCGACGGGACAGAGCCACCTGCGTTCAGCCGAATCGTTTGTTTTTTTGACGCCCGGGACCGCAGGCCCGGGGACCAATAGCGACTCTCCCTCTTCCGGAGTTTTTGAGTCCAAGCTGGCTGGTGGTCAGAACTTCAGCACAGAAGTGATCCTTGATGGTGCGAGCATTGCACACGCCGAGCTGGGCTCCACGTTCGATGAAAATGCGCCGTCAATTGAAGCTCTCAACGAATTCAAAGTTACGACCTCGACAATTCCGGCGGAGTTCGGCAGGACCTCTGGCGGTGTGGAGAGTTTTACTACCAAGTCCGGGACAAACGATTTTCACGGAACTGCCTTCGACATATTACGCAACGACAAGCTGGACGCGAAACTCTGGACGGAAGATTTGAATGGCACGCCCAAGCCGAGAGACCATCAGAACGACTTTGGCGGAAGCCTGGGCGGTCCGGTGTGGATTCCCAAGCTATACAAAGGGCGCGACAAGACCTTTTTCTTTTTCTCCTGGGAGCAGTATCGCAACAACGAGGGCACCAGCACGTCCAGCAACCCGAGTACTTTGCCCACGGATGCAGAGCGCACCGGCGATTTTTCCGCTTTGCTGGGGCCAGTCCTCCTGACGGGGGGCGCCGGTTCACCGCCAATCCTCAACCCGTGTGACAACACTCCTGTACATCTAGGCCAAATCTTCGACCCCTCGACTCCCTCCTGCCCCACGGGATTTGTCGGCGGACGTATCGCCTTCCCTGGAAACAAGATCACCACTCTCAGCCCTGTCGCACAAAAAATCCTGTCCTACTTACAGGTGCATCCCAACACTTCCGGTGGCCTAAACGGATTGATCAGCAATTTCATCTTTCTTTCGAACAAACCCGTGCGCGATACGACCTTGACGTTCCACATTGACCAAAACTTGGGAACTAAGGACAAATTCTTCTTTTCGTACAGCAGTCGTGATCAGGAACAGTTAAATGGAACCCCCGCCCTTCCGCCACCCCTCGATGGGAACTTCTTTAAGTCGCGCGTCTCTCATTACCTCCGGTTCGGTTGGGACCGCACCCTCAGCCCTAGTCTCCTTAATCACCTTAATCTAGGTCTTAACCGGCTCTATGACCAGAGTAGGGGAACAGCCGTGACCGGGCAAGACTGGGAAGCGACGTTAGGTATAAAGGGCGCTAGTGGCCCTGGTTTTCCACAGATCGGCTTCGGAGGAAGCCCCCTGGGAATCGGGTATTCGGGTTTTGGCGGTGGAAGTTTCGATACCGCCATTCCCAACAGCCTGCTGGTTTCGGACAGTGTCTCCTGGATCAAGGGTCGTCATTCGCTGCGAATGGGATTCGAGTGGAGGTACTCACAATACTCCCGGATCAGCAATGCCAATACTTCACCTAACTTCAATTTCGAGAATCTGCAAACGGCATGGAAAGCCAATGACACCCAGACCGGCGACCCCTTTGCGAGTTTTCTGCTCGGCCTTCCCAATGAGGAGAGTCTGCAAATCTCATCTCATAATCCCCGTTGGCTTCAGAATTACTACGTCGGATATCTTCAGGACGACTTCAAGTTCCGCAAGGATCTGACCTTTAACATCGGAATGCGTTACGAGGTGGATACTCCGCGTCACGAATCTCTAGGTGCTCAATCTGTCTTGGACCTCACCGTTCCCAATAGTGGGAATGTAGCCGTTCCAATTTCGCCAGCAGTGCCTGGAGCTCTGATCTATGGCCCGAATGCCAAGGGCGCCAAAACCTACTACAAGGACTTCAGCCCGCGCCTCGGCTTTGCCTATGCTCCAGAGAGATTATTTGGACGTCTCCGCCAGACGGTAATCCGCGGGGGGTACGGCATTTATTATACGGCGCTGAGCTACTCGGACTTTGGTGACTCGCTTACCAGCGGCACCACGGTGAATCCAGACTTCAAGTCGCAAAACGGCTTTACTTCCAGCCCTGCACAGTCACTGGAGGCTGGCTTCCCTGGCTTTACTCCTCCATCCAATGCCAAGGACCCGGCGCTCCTCAATGGAGGCTTTCCCGTCTATGTGGCGCCAGGCTACGGGCGTCCGGGCATGGTGCAGAATTGGAGTTTCGAAGTCCAGCACCAATTGGCTACCGACCTCATCCTGAGCGTGGGCTACGTCGGAACGCATGCTACTCGCCTGCACTCGAATCTTGTGCAAACCAACAGCATCGATCCCAAGTTTTACTCGTTGGGAAAAAAATTAAATGATTGTCTTAACCCCGACACAACCCAATGCTCTGACGGGGGCGTGGCGGGCCAGGCCGATTTGGCAAGTCTTGGTATTACTGCGCCAAGTTGGTTTATGTCCCTGTATGCCAACACGCCGATCGGGGTCGGGCAGTTACTCCGGCCCTTCCCGCAGTACCAGGACATTAACACCTCCTGCTGCCTCGAAAATGTTGGGCAGTCAACATATAACGCTCTGGAAGCGAAGCTCGAACGGCGCTTCCGCAACGGGCTGAACCTGCTGGCGGCGTACACTTTCTCCAAGACCCTGACCGATGCCGACAGTACTTTTCCCACCTTTTCCGCCTTCGCCTCCAACAATTTTGGCGCGCAGAATCCCTTCAATCTGAAAACAGAGAAGGCCTTAAGCTACCAGGATACACCGCATGCGGTCGTGATCAGCTATCTCTACGAACTCCCCGCAGGTCCAGGGAAGAAATACCTAAGCCACGGCGTCGGCAGTAAGGTGCTCGGTGGCTGGCAAGTAGGGGGAGTGCACCGGTACCAGAGCGGCTCACCGGTTATCTTTAACAGTTTTGCGCAATCTCCTCCGTTCAGCGGCGGCAACTTTAAGTTCAGTCGCGTACCGGGCGTGCCGATCTACAGCCCTAACAAATCCTCCTTCAATCCTGCACTGCCTACTGGCTGTAAGATGAATGCTGATGGAACCTTTAGCAGCCTGACCAACAATAACTACTTCAATTGTGCGGCGTTTTTAGATCAGAATGCGGATAGCCTAGTTGCTCAGCGCGGTTATCAGTTTGGAGATCTACCGTTGACGCTTGGCAACGTACGCAGTGAGCATTATTTCAGCGAGGATTTTTCGATTATCAAACGGACGGCGATAAGCGAATCTCACTCGCTAGTATTTAAGGCAGACATCCCCAATGCCTTCAACCGGCATATCTTCGGGACGTTAGACGGAAACGTCGGCCCTGACAACAGCACCTTTGGCGTACCCAAGGGTCCCCGAGCCGTCATCAATGCGAGACGGCAGATTCAGCTAACCTTGCGCTACCAGTTCTGAAGTTGAGCGGCCTTGCGGCAAGAATCCTTCTGCTTCGTTTGAGGCAGAAGGATTCTCTTTTTGTGAAACGTTCACCGCGTTCTCGGCAAGGTATAGAATCCTAATATGCGTCTCACATTGAGTGCCCCGTGGCATCGATTGGTGGCAGTCGGCCTGCCCCAACGACATACCGCGCGCAGCCGATCCCTGGTCGCTCAAGGCGTGTTCTGGGTCTGCGCGCTTTCCTGGACAGCAAGTCTTTCAGCGGCGCAGGCCAGCAGGGACGTCAATGAGAGATTCCGTCAAGCGACCATGGCCATGCGAGAAGGACACTTGGACGAGGCAACCGAAGGGTTCGCCGCCATCGTCAGAGAAACTCCGAGTTTTGCAGAGGCGCATTTGAACCTTGGCCTCGTGCTCCAAGAGCAAAACAGGTTCGACGAAGCTATCGGCAGTTTTCAGAAAGCACTGATCCTGAAACCCAAGCTGCGTGGCGCAAACCTGTTTCTTGGCGTGGCGCAGTTCCGACTCAATCAGCTAGATAAAGCCGTTATCGCGATTCAGAAAGAGACCGCAGCATATCCGAAGGACCCAGCCGCCTGGATGTGGCTTGGCGTGGTGCGACTGGCGCAGGAAAAGCCTGAGGAGGCCGCCGAAGCGCTAGACAAAGCCGTTAAGCTCGCGCCAAACGATTTAGACATTCTCTATCATCGTGGACGCGCTCATTTGTTGGTGTCGAATAATAGCTACGGCAGGATGTTCAAGGTTGATCCACAATCCTGGCGCGTACATCAGGTCATTGCTCAAGCGGATGCCGAAGCCGACCGCCACATGGATGCCGTCGCCGAATACCAGGCTGCCATCAAGCTTGCTCCTGCACAGCCCGGCCTGCACGAGGAATTAGGCTCCGAATACCGAAACATGGGAAAGACTCAGGAAGCCGAAGACGCCTACCTCCGCGAACTGCAAATCGACCCCAACAATGTTCTCGCCAAGTACAAACTGGGAACGCTCAACGTCGAAAAAGGTGATGCCGCAAAGGGCAAGGGGCTCATCGAAGCCGCCTTGAAGGAAAAGCCCGGCCTTCTTCATTCCGACTATAATCTCGGCCGCGCGGAGATGCTCCTTGGGAACGACACCGTTGCGGCACAACTTCTGGAGCGGGCCACTTCGGCACCCGGCTCCGATCCGGAAGTTATCCAGCAAGCGTGGTATCAGCTTGGAATCGTGTATCGTCGCCTTCACCGCATGGAAGACGCACAAAAGGCCATGGCCACGTTCCAGAAGCTCAAGGATGAAGAGGCGGAGAGCTCTCAAAAAGCGCTGAAGCGATACGAATCTCAGCAGAATCGCAACCCTCCTCAACCGCCTCCCCCGCCGCAGAGTCCTCAATGATCGGGTAACAGGGAAAACTTTGAACGCCCTACCAGAATTCGCGAGAATGATTTTGCGCCGTGCACCGCTGCTGTGCCTGCTGGCCGCGTTAGGCATCTTTGGGCAATCGCCAGGAACAAAAAAAGACTCTCCTCGAGAGCGGGATCCCCTCCGCATCGATGTCGTCGCGTCCTCCGAAGACTTGCACGAATCGTTGCAGGATAAGTCACCGCTTCATTTCGGCTCCTCTCGCGAGGCGGGGCCGACCATCGAAGTCGATGATTCTGTCCAATACCAGCAAATGGACGGCTTCGGTGCGTCCCTCACGGATTCCTCCGCATGGCTCATTTCGCAGAAGCTCACCGCTCAACAGCGCCGCGAACTTCTGCAAATGCTCTTCGACCCAAAAAAAGGAATCGGCCTTAGCATGCTGCGCCAGCCGATGGGCGCGAGCGACTTTGCTCTCAAAGACTACAGCTACGACGATCTTCCGCCGGGACAAACGGATCCGGACATGAAGCATTTTTCCATCAATCACGATCGTGAGCAGATCATTCCGATCCTGCGCGAAGCCCTTGCTCTCAACAGCAATCTTAAGGTCATCGGCTCTCCCTGGAGCCCGCCAGGATGGATGAAGACCTCTGGTTCGATGATTAAGGGGACGCTCTTGCCGTCGGCATACGCTCCCTTTGCCAAATACTTTGTGAGCTATGTTCGGGCTTATGAGGCCTCCGGCATTCCGATCTTTGCCGTAACGCCGGAGAACGAGCCACTCAACATTCCGGACGACTATCCGGGTATGGGTATGTCCTCGGAAGAGCAAACAAAGTTTATTCGCGATAATTTGGGACCAGCTTTCCGCGCAGCAGGAATCAAAGCCAAAATCCTCACGTTCGATCACAACTGGGATTTGATCAATTTTCCTATCAAAGTATTGAGCGACAAACAGGCAGCGGCTTTCATTCCAGGAATTGCCATTCATTGCTACGGCGGCAGCTCCACGGCGCAGACCGAACTTCACAATCGTTTTCCCGACAAAGACATTTGGCTGACGGAATGTTCCGGGGGCGAGTGGCAAAAAGGAAGATTGCTCGAGGAGCAGGTTCGCCTAGTCATCTCCACTACCAGGAATTGGGCGAAGGGCGTGATCCTGTGGAACTTGGCTCTGAACCAGAATCACGAACCTTTTCTGGGTGGCTGCAGGACCTGCCGCGCGGTCGTTACAATTGATGACTCCGCAGCGCCCTCGCGAATTATACCCACCGTGGACTTTACGGCGCTTGGGCATGCGAGTAAGTTCGTCGCGCCGGGAGCGTTCCGAATCGACTCAAGCACATTTGAGCAGGATCGCCTGGAGTCGGTAGCCTTCCGCAATCCTGACGGTTCAATTGCTGCGATTGTGTTGAACGGAGGTACTACGGCCGCCACATTCAATTTGAGTTGGAAAGGCAAGTATGCGTCCTACCATCTCGAACCCGCGGCGGTGGCAACATTCCGCTGGTCCTCACAAGCAGCAGCTCACTAGCTTGAAGTTTTGGCAATTATATCGACAGGTCACAGTTCGGGAGGATTGGACGGTGGCGTTTTTGCCGCACGGCTTTGCAGTTCCTCCGTCCGCTGAAACTCGATTTTAGCCTTGTCCATCTGATGTATTTGCTTGTAGAACCTTGCTAATTGGTAGTGAATTGCGGCATTCTCTGGTTCCAGCCTTGCTGCTTTTTCCAATTCGCGCTGCGCTTCGGGCAGCCGGTTTGTCCGTAGATAGGCCGTTCCTAGTTTCAGATGACAGCTCGCATCGTTGGCCCCAAGTTCCACAGCCTTCTCCAGCGGGGCGACCGCCTCGCCGGCCCTGTCCAACTCCAGCAAGAGGTTTCCAAGATTTAAATAGGGTTGCTCGCTCTGGTGTGCACTTCCTTCCTGCCATTCAATCGCTTTCCGATAAGCCTCCAGCGCCTCGTTCGGTTTGGCCTCCGATTCCAGAATCAACCCGATATTGTTCTCAGCCCTGGCATCGCGCTGGTCCAGATCCAATACAGTCTGAAACGCTCTGCGGGACTTCGGCAGGAGACTTCTCGAATAATACGCGCGACCTAGGTAATACCACGCATCCTTATTCTTCGAATCGAGTTCCACCGCCTTTTCCAGCCACTTGATCGCATCCGCGTAGTCGTTCAGCAGAACATAATCAAGGCCCACGATTTTCAAGTCTTCTCCCGTGGGAGTTTTCAGTGCCGCCGCTTTGGTGTAGATTTCCAGCGATTCGCTGACCTTGCTCTCGCGGTGCAATACAAATCCGAGCAGATAGAGAGCTTCGTCGCTGTCTGTATGTAGTGCGAGGTACTGGTGGAGCTCGCGCTCCGCCCCGGCAAAGTCTTGCAAATGTACGAGCGCTTTCGCTCGGTAGATAGGAGCATTGGTCACGCCAGGAGCAGCGGCATCCGCCTTAGCAAATAAGTCCGCCGCAGAAACGTAGTCTCCAGCGCGGAACGCGGCTACAGCTCGCCTATACTCGCTATCGGTTTGCGCCGTGCAAACCGACGCCAGCAATAAAAGCAGCACCAGAGCACTGCAGAACAATCCCGACCGATTGCTGTCGGACTCATCATTCATCATTTCACCGCGGGTTTCGCCTTTGCAGGTGCGGCTGGTTCATCAACTTGCAGAATCTGATCCGCTGAAGTGTTCTTGAGTGCCTGCACGATCCCGCTCGGCCATCGAATCTCGATGGACTCGACACTCTTTTCTTTTCCCAACCCGAAATGAACGCGCTTATCGCTGGAAGAAAGATAACTGCAAGCGGTCGTAACCGTGGCGAACTGTTGCCCGCTTGCGGTATCGAGCTTTATCCTTGCACCGATCGCGTCGCGATTGCTCTTGTGCCCCACAAGTCTGAGCACCAACCAATGATTCGTCGAAGGCGTTTCGTTGTGCAAGACATACGCAGGTCCGTCGTTCGTCGTCACGACGGCGTCCAGCAGCCCGTCGTTATCTAGATCTCCAATCGCCAATCCGCGTGCGACCCAGGATTGCTTGAATACTTCGCCCGAGCTCTGTGACACGTCCACGAATCCTTTGCCAGTATTGCGCACCAAAAGCAAAGGTTCGCGATAGCGTAGATTGGGATTTGTCAGTTCAATGGTGTCGAGGTCGTGGCCCTGCGCGATCAGCAAATCCTTCCAGCCGTCATTGTCGAAATCAAAGAACCGCACGCCCCATCCCGAATGTGCCAATGTCATACCGGCAAGCCCAGATCGCGAACTCATGTAGGTAAATGTTCCGTCGCCGTTATTCTGATAAAGCGCATACCGCTGATTGGCCAGGTCCGTGACGACAATGTCCGGCCATCCATCATTATTGTAGTCCGTGAAATCGACTCCCATGCCGGCATAAGTCCGGCCGTCAATATCCACGGCCACTTCGGAAACCAAGCCGACCTCTTCAAACGTTCCGTCGCCTTTGTTGTGGTACAGAAATTCGACCATGGAATCATTGGCAAAAAACAGATCGATATGGCCATCGCCGTCGTAGTCCGCCAAGGCAATTCCCAGGCCTTTGGCCGGCTTGGAAAGACCGAGCTTTTCCGCAACTTCGGCGAACGTGCCATCCCCATTGTTGTGATACACAAGCGGCCGCGCCGGCTTGAAATAGTCGGGATGGCAATAGGCGCGGTAGCCCTCCTTGTGCTCCCCGCACCAAATCTCGTCGAAGTCCCACTCGACGTACCGCAGCACGACGAGATCGAGAAGGCCGTCCCCATCCAGATCCACCCATGCTGCGCTGGTGGACCACCCGCCCCGGCCAACGCCAGCCTTGGCGGTCACATCGGAAAATGTTCCATCGCCGTTGTTGTGATAGAGCTTGTTTCCTCCATATGCCGTTACGTAAAGATCTTCGTACCCATCGTTGTCGTAGTCGCCCACGGCAACGCCCATCCCGTATCCGGTTCCTTGTAGGCCGGCTTTCTCGGTCACATCTTCGAAGGTACCGTCGGCCTTTTGGTGATACAAACGATTCCAGTATTTTGGTCCCGTTTTCTGCGGGATGGTTCCTTCTGGCGTAGGATCACCGAGGGGCGCACCGTTTACAAGAAAAACATCCAATCGCCCGTCGTTATCGTAATCAAAAAGCGCAACCCCGGATCCCATCGTCTCCGGCAAATATTTTCTGGAAGTGTGCGAGGCCTGATGTTGAAAATGGATTCCGAGACGATGAGTCACGTCTACGAACTTCCCGGGAGTTGCTGAATCTGACGCGCTCGCTCTCTGAAGCTGTTCCTGACTGCTGATCAAAGATCCGGAGGTAAGAAAAACACTCGCAAAAATGGCGGCAAGGACTAGGAACGCGGTGTTCCCACATGGGGATGGATTCCCGAAAGAGTGCTTCACCGTTCGACGATCCCTTTTCCTTCGACAACAGTATAGATGCGATCCACTGCGGGCACCGCAATTTGCTCCTTTGCTCCGCTGGGCCAGTGGATTTCTACTTTGTCCACTTTCGCAGCAGACCCCAAACCAAAATGCAAACGCTGATCGGAACTAGAAGCGTAACTACCGCCGCTGAACAGGTCTCCGCGCTGGCGAACTCCACCCGCCGTAACAAACGCTTTCGCTCCGATGGCATCGCGGGGACTTTTCGGCCCTCCAACCAATCTCAGCGTTACCCAGTGGTTCGAATTCTTCACCACGTTTCGCAAAAGGGCCGGCGTCGAATCCACATTGTTGATCACCACGTCGATGTGGCCATCATTGAACAAGTCTCCGAACGCGGCTCCGCGCGCCGTCATTACAGTTGCCAGCCCGCTGCCGGTTGCGGGCGGAACTTCTTGAAATTTCGCTCCATCCAGATTCCGGAAAAGCAATGGACGCTGTGCCCAGGTCGTTCCCCAATCCTGCTTGTCTACGCCCGGGTAGACGTGGCCATTGGCGGCAAAAACATCCAGTAGGCCGTCGTTGTCGTAGTCTAGGAATCCAGCACCCCAGCCCAGAAACGGAAGAGTGCCCGTGACGATTCCCGCGCGAGCGGTAACATCGGAAAAATTGCCGTCACCGTCGTTCCGATATAAAGTGTTGTAGTCGTCGGAGAAATTCGTAATGTAAAAATCAACTTTTCCATCGCGGTTGTAGTCGCCCACCGCGATGCCCATGGACGCCTGCTCGCGCCCTTCGTCATTCAGGGCAAAACCGGAAATATAGCTTATGTCCTCGAAAGTGCCATCGTGTTTATTGCGATAGAGGTACTTGGGCACGGAGTCGTTTGCCACAGCTAAGTCGAGCCAGCCGTCATCATCCACGTCAACGAATACAGACGCGAATCCGTAGTAACCTTTGGCATCCGCAACCCCAGCCTTTACGCTAACGTCCGTGAAGGTGCCGTCTCCGTTGTTGTGGAACAGGTGATCGCCTTCGCCGGGCAAACCGCGCGGCCCGCACATTACTTCGGCTCCGCGAAAAGTGCAGAAACCCGGCGGAAGTCCCCCTTTCCCTGAGATCGGCGGGTGATCGGGATCAAATTTTGCATACCCCGGAACGAACAGATCGAGGAAGCCATCATGATCGTAGTCTCCCCACGTCGCTCCGGTTGACCAGCCGCCGAGCGTGACGCCCGCTTTCTCGGCCACATCCGTGAATGTGCCGTCATGATTGTTGTGATAGAGCCGGTTCCTTCCGAAATTCGACACATAGATGTCCGGCCAGCCGTCATTGTCGTAGTCCGCCACGGCTACGCCGAAACCCCAGCGTTCGTTTGCGACGCCAGCCTTATCCGTCATGTCCGTAAAAGTGCCGTCATGGTTGTTGTGCAAAAGCATGGCGTGAGGCGGCGCTTCCTTGCCCTTCAACGCGGGGAACGTTGAGCCATTTAGCAGATAAATGTCCAACCAGCCATCGTTGTCGTAATCGAGCAGTGCGACTCCGGAGCCAGGCGTCTCCAGAATTGTCCTTTTTTCGGGCGTTCCTGACTTGTGATGGAATATGTCGATGCCAGCCGCATGAGCTAGGTCCACAAAAATGACCGGGGCGTCGTCCACGAAGCCTCCGGCCGTAATCGGTCGGGAAAGCGCGTCCCTGACCGGAGCATGCGCAGCACCTGTACTCATGCCGCTTTGCGAGCTACGGGGCTCCTTTTGCGTGGGGTCCTGCTGGGCCAGTCCACAACTCAGAACCAATGTTGCACAAATGGCTTGTGCTGCGGCTGTGCGAAGAAGGTATCCAGAATGGCTGGATCGGGAGAATGACATAGGCCCCAAAGGAGTGGTTGACCTCAAAAAACATCTTCGCACAAAGTACAGTTATGTAGACGAAAAACCAGGAGTCACGTGGAAGTGGTTGAAAAGAATGGTCGGGGCGAATGGATTCGAACCATCGACCTCCTGGTCCCGAAGATTGCTCGCACGAAGAATCAACAACTTATGGGAAGTTCAGCCAAAATCTACGAAATACGATAAGTTGCGAGCAACAAAAGCGTTGGCCGCTACTGCATCGCTACTCATCGAACGTCATAGGGGATGCTGGTAGGCACAAAATTGGGCACATTCGGCAGCGAGTATGCAACTCCATTTCGGCATCTACCGACACTACGCTCAGTACCTATATTACATCCCTTTGAAATACAGCTGAGAGAGGGAGCAGACTTGGCGCGTTGGAGTTAGAATCCGGGCCATGAAATCTTCGCGCCCAAAATTGGAATACCCGACTCTCTTTCAGATGGAGAAATTGGAGCAGGCAGCTGAACTTGCAGGCGAGCCAAAGGTCGAACGCCCATACTCTCTGCCCGACATTCTCCTCGGAACTTCCGCTTTTACCGCAAAAGGTTGGCAAGGCAGTTTCTATCCTCCTGGCATGAATTCACGCGATTTTCTTTCCTACTACGCCACCCAGTTTCCCACGGTCGAAGTTGATAGCACGTTCTACGGATGTCCTTCTCCGACCACGGTCGGCAACTGGTCTGCCCGGACTCCAGAGGACTTCATCTTCTGCGTCAAAGTTCCACAGATCATTACGCATGAAAAAGGGCTGGTCGATTGTGATGCTGAATTCACAGAGTTCGTGAAAACAATGGACATTCTCGGCCCAAAGCTTGGTCCGATGGTTTTTCAGTTTCCGTCTTTCGACCGCTGGAAGTTCCCGAAGCAAGAAAGCTTTCTTGCCGTGCTGATTCCATTCCTAAAGAAGCTTCCTGCGGACCACAAGTATGTAGTCGAGATTCGGAACAAGACCTGGCTCGACGCCAACTTTGCGGACGTCCTCCGGGAGCACAACATTGCACTGGCTCTGACAGACACATCGTTTATGCCCCGGCCCTGGGAGATGAAAGAAAAGTTCGACCTGATTACGGCTGACTTCGCGTTCGTGCGATGGCTGGGCGACCGCAAAGGGATTGAGAAGCAGACAACGACATGGGACAAGACCGTCATCGACCGTACTAGCGATTTGAAAAATTGGGTCGATCTCCTCAAGGCAATGGTGAACGACAAGCGGATTCGGAAGCTGTTTGCGTTTGCCAACAATCACTATGCAGGGCACGGTCCTGCAACGGTGAGGCTCTTCCGGGAACTATGGGAAAACAAGTAGGTTAATCTCTTCTCCTACTGCCATTCCGTTTCCTCTTTCGGGGTGAGTAATCGTGCTATTGCATTTGACAATACCTCGATTTGTGCCTATATAGTGAAGTAAATCCTGGCGCAACGGCCCTATCGTCAAGGAGACCGTCATGAAGTCGAATGCAAAGTGGACTGGTCTTTCGCTGCTCTGCCTCGCATTTTCTACTCTCTCTTCAACAACGCTGCAAGCACAGTGCGGCGGAACTGAGCGATGGGCGGTAAAGGTGGGCACCGACCCCAAGGCAGGTACGATCGATTTGAGCGCTCGCACCCCCATTAGCGTGCAAGACTTAATCACCCTCCCTAAGCCAAAGCTGCCGCCTACAAATGACAACAGCACGCGCCTAGATGTGGAAACGCATGTATATGTAGTGCAAGCCCGTCTCGTACAATTCAAATTCGAGACGAACGATAACGACTTCCATCTGGTCATGACGGATGACACACTGAATTTCAGTCCTGGAGGGCCGCATACTACTCCATCGGGCCACAGCTTTGTCGCTGAGATTCCTGACCCGAACTGCATTGGAGGTGCGCACGGCCCCTCAGGACAGAGCGCATTTATTTCCGGTATTCAAAACGCTAGACAGGAACTACAGGCCCGGTTCCAGAACATCGACACGAGCGGTAACTTCAATGACGCGGGAGGAATTCCAGTACAGATCGTGGGAATCGGGTTCTTTGATCGCCCGCACGGTCAAACGGGTCGCTCGCCCAACAACATCGAGATACATCCTATCTTGGACATAATTTTCAATCCCACTCAAGGAAATCTGACCCTGACTGCATCGCCAGCCACATTGACCGTGCCACAAGGTGGTACAGCTAGCACAACGATTTCGACAGTTGCCGCAGGCGGACTCAACTCTGACATTGGGCTCTCGGCTAGCACACCACTGACAGGCGCAACGTTTACATTCAGCCCAACGTCCATTGCAGCCCCCGGCTCTGGAAGCTCCACGCTATCAATCACTGTTGGGCCCGCAACGCCCTTGGGGAACTCGACGCTGACAGTTAGCGGCTCCGGGGGAGGGGTATCACAGAACACGAACATCAGCCTGACCGTAACACCTCCGATTTCGACTGGCCCCACAACCTCGGTCAGTGCTCCGCTAGACGGTTCATCTGTCACTGGTCTCGTGAACGTGACAGCGAGTGGTTCGGATGCAGTGGGCGTAGTCAGACTGGAAATATACATCGACGGTGCTCTCAAAGCCTGCAACTTTGGCGCGACTTCGATTTCGTACCCGTGGAATACGACGACAGTGGCGAATGGAGCGCACACCGTTCTGTCGAAAGCCTATAACGCAGCCGGGGGAGTCGGAACCTCCTCCACTTCGACCGTCACCGTTGCCAATTGACGCACTACGGCCAGCAACTTCGAAAGCTCTCTTTGTCTGTGCGAACAACCACTACGCGGTGCACACTCCGGCCACAATCGCGCTCCTACTCTTCACAATCACCAGCAATTTACGAGGAACCAGCCTGATATAAGAATCATTCCATCATTCTCCCCTTTACGACGGCTCAGCCCAACATGTGCCTGTGAGCTACAAGTTCACCGGCAAAGAACGCGACTCAGAATCCGGCCTGGAGATACGGGACGTTCATAGTTACACATGGAAAAACTGCTGCGGCTCGGCGCGTTTTGCCTATGACCCCTCGCGTTAGAACAATTCTAGAAGATCGCTGGGAAAAGGCTGAGAAGCCCCTAGAAGGATGGGTATGGCCTGCTCAAACTCGCAGTGGCCATCTCGAATCTTCGAGCCTAATGAAGCAGCACGCTCGTACTTTCAAGATGCTGTCCGAAAAAGCAAAAAAGCGCGGTGCTAAGCCGGTTCGTAAGTTTGTCCTGTATTCATTGCGCCACACGTTCCTGACTCGCTTAGGAGAATCCGGCTGCGACGCTTGGACACTTGCACGAATCGCCGGACACAGTTCAATCGCAATGTCTACTCGTTACGTTCACCCTTCCGAGATGCAGTCTTCACAGCAATGGAGAGATTGGGTGGGCACAAAATTGGGCACACGGGAGAAACTGTAAATCCTGAACGAACTACGAGGAAGCAGCTACCATCTTGAAATCAAAGGAGAAAGTGGTCGGGGCGAATGGATTTGAACCATCGACCTCCTGGTCCCGAAAAGCAGTAGAAACACTATCTTATTGGCCCGTTGGCTTTGTTCTGCGTCGAACATGCTGATATGGACCCGTATTAGGCAGCAATCGGACTCAAATCGGACCCATTTTTTCCGTGGCCAATGGCGGGCAGTGGCTTCTTCGATGCGCAAGGAATTCTATTGCACATTGAACAGAACAGGTTCAACAACGGCATGAGCTTCGGGATTGTAGTAGTCATACAGAACCGAAGCCGTCGTAAGAGCCCTGAGGCTGAAGCGCGGTTTGAAGGCGAATGAAAACTTTGTGCCGCCAGCGTGGGGCCAGAGGTACACGATCAGCCGGTCAGGCAATACGTCGTACTGATTGATGTCCCAGCCGGACGCTTTCATTGCGGCCTCAAGCGATGCGCGATCCACCTCCGCACCGGGAGGCAAACCAATCTCTCCAAGCAACATCCCGTAGCCACGGAAGCCGACTCGCTCGGCATCGACGCTACACTGGACGCTTTCACCTACATTCGCAGATTGCTTGTCGAAATGAACTGTGAGTCGGAGCGCGTCCGAAGCCTTTGCTTCCCGATGAAGGTCACTTCCCCCCGACGCGTGCGTCCAGGGCACGTAGTAGTCCGCCAACAATTGAACCGAGGCACGGGAAGAATCAACTGCTCGGCGAATTTCGATGCGATGCTTTCCGGAGGCTACGAATTTTGACAAGTCGACATCGACCGGTCCACTCAACGCATTGGCTGGCGGCAAATCAATAGTAAGCGCCCGTTTGCTGTCGACTAAAATCACAGCTTTCGATCCAGCAATGGCTATGCTTCCTGGTTTATTTGAGCCGGTGTCTTTGCGAGAAGTTAGCGATGCTATCGTGTCCAAAACGTTGATCGTAGCTTGCGTGGAATACCAGATGCCATAACGATCCTGATTTCGAAGGAGAAAGAGCAAACCTCGCGAGATAAGGGCCTCCGAGTCGTCAGAATTTGTACTCTTGGCGAGCGCCTGCAATACAAGAGCTGTTGTCTCCACTCTTCCAGCTAATCCCCAGCCATAGAACGGAGTGTTCATTTCGAGCGACCAGTAACTTGAGTCGCCCTCTCTATGCTCAAGTTTGCGCAATCTCTCGACACTACTGGCGAAGACCGCGTTGTCGCCAGCACCCAGCGCCGCCAAGGCATACGAGGAAATCACGTAGGGCTCGTCAACAGAGTCCACCTGTGGTTGGAGATATGCCAAAGCGTGCCGTACTGCGAATGAGGCGGACTTTACGACTTGCGGATTCCCTCCAGAGCTATCGGCAGTTAGTTTTGAAGTGACGATCATACGCGTAACGTAAGCGGTCAGCATGGCGCTTCGTCTAGAATCTTCGTTCCCCTTCCAGTCCCGCGCGATCCAATGACCATCTGGTTGCACTTGGTTAAGCACCCAAGAAAGCGCTTCTTGGATCACTGAATCGTCCACGGTGACGAATTCACTGGCGTCGCTCAGAAACTTGATCGCATATACCGTCAGGGCCAAATCCGCATCTCCCTTTCCCCAATAAGAAAACCCTCCGCTTGGGGCACGATAGGAGAGGAGACGCTCGTAACCTAGCTGTGCATATTTGTGCGCTCGAAGTACCAGCGGAGATTTTTCGTAGCCTGTGCCTTTTGCGTACTTCAGAAGCAATACGCTGGGATGAGTCGATGAAATCGTCTGCTCACCACAGCCGTAAGGGCGTTCCAGAATCGCCTCGATGCTCTCCAATACGTGAGCAGTTAGATTCGGATAAAGCTTTAGAGTGGTTTCGACTGAGCCGGGAATTGCAGTGTCAGGAATCGCCACGTCGAGAGTAGTCGCTTCAGCGAATACTTGGCTCACACTTTCCGTCTTCTCTTCGCCATTTGGCCGAACGGTAACGGATCTGGAGATGGCGTCACTCGCGTCGAGGCCGATAGCGTTCACCTGTTGCTTTCCCTCTTTGGTGGCGGTGACAGCATGGAAACGGAAGATGTCTCGCCCGGAGTTGCGGGGAGGAATATCGCTCCTCACCGTCGTTGGACCTAAGGCCGAAAACCAAGGAGACGGTTTCATTTCAACGTTAACCTGTAGTCGCCGGTCGAGGTAATTGCGCAGAACCACAGGCAACGCTATTTCGTCGCCAACTGTGAGGAAACGTGGAGGGTCATGTTCAACAAAGAATGGTTGGAACGCCCGAATATCCTTTTCGATAGTCCCCATTTCTCCGCCCACTGTCGAAGCGACTGCTGAGAGCTTCCAAGTTGTAATGTTGTCGGCAAGTGGGAATTTCAGTTGGGCGTGACCTCTATCATCGGTCAGGAGTTCTGGCTGCCATAGCAAAGTTTCAGGAAAATATTCGCGGAGTCGGGGGGTCGACAGCTGAGGAGGAAGCGCAAGCCTCGACACTCCCGATTTCGTGACTACGGAAACCGTGGCTGATGTTGTTTGAACAAGAGCAGGCGCAGCAGAGACTTCGACGGTTTCCATCATTGCACCAAGGCTGAGCCTCGCGTCTAATTTCGTCATGTTCGAGGACCGCACCGGCACGTTGGTAATCGCATATCCCCTGAAGCCAGCGGCGGAAAATTGAACGGAGTAGAAACCCGCGGGGAGATTTCGTAGGAGGTACACGCCCTCGTTGTCGGCCTTCGCCATGAAGGTCTGCTCCGTTACCTTGTTCTTGGCACTCACGTCGGCACCGCCAACTACAGCTCCAGACGGATCTGTCACAGTGCCCGAAATCGCACCGCTTGCTCCCGATAGAATCGTCTGATCCTTAAGTGCAACAGGCGCCTTGTCCTGGCTGCTTTGTTCAACGACGGCCCGAGAGAACATCGCTACATCGAAGTCGTCCGAAGTACCTTCGACCCGATCCTCACCTGCGCTTCGGATGTAGGCCCAATTGATCTGCTGGGTCACGGGAATAATGCTTGTACGCTTCTCGCCTCCCTGCTCGTGCTTTTCATAACTCTCCACAATCACACTATCGGCGTATCGAGATTCCTGACGAAAAGTTGCATAGTAGGGATGCCCCCAGGGATCTTCCAATCCATCCCAACCGATTCCTGAATTCTCAAGGGCTTTCCGTAATTGCTCCACATTTTCTGGAAACGTGTGCGTTTCCTTGAAATATCTCGTCAGCGCTGAGTCAATTTTATCTCTCGGACCTGAAAAGTAGTCGATTCCAATTGTGGCAAGCGAGAAGTCATCGTCGGAGGGAGCCAGCTTCGTATTGAAGCGGCCATCTGGGCCGGCGCTCGTTACTGTCACGGTGTATTGAGTTCGGTCCACCCCAAAGGACAATTGGTATCCATGACCCCAAGGGTCTCTCAATGAATCAAAATCAATGCCAAGGCGTGCTAATTCGATTTTGAGCGTTTGCGCATCTCGAATGAATCCGCCAGTGCGGGTATGATATTCGTTCACTACCCGGCGCATTGCTTCATAGTTGGGTTTGAAATACGCCCACGTCATCTTTGCCACCACAAAATCGTCTTCCGTCCCGAAGGTCTTGTCGGGGCCTGCGCTCAAGATTTGTAAGACATCCCACTCGCGAGAAACGCTGAAAGCAGCTCGGTAGGATGTTCCCCACGGGTCTTTGGCGTCTTGTAAGCGGTACCCTGCTGTCGCCAAGTAACCATCTAAAGTGGCTTCTGTTTTGGGATATTCACCCTTCTGCTCATAACGAAGGTCCAAGGCCGTTCGGATCGGTTGGATTTTGGGATCGATTTCTGATGCGAAGAGTCTGTGCAAATCTGCAGAACTCGATTCACTGGCAAAGGTCACTGGCCATACCGCATTTCCCTGGAGCAAAATTTCCGCAACAAGTTCGAGTCCGTTTGGAAGCGGCTTCGTGAGATCAATTTTGTCTAGATCTCTTCTGCGGACTCCGCTGAGCTCCGAAGTCCCACCCCAAAGGTCGCGGAAATTGTAGAAGCCGCTGTTCCCACCGAATTCACGGTCACTTCTCTCCCGTTCCTCAACAGCTTTATCGACGACGACAAGGCCCAACGCGCTCTTTGCCTGCGCCCCGTCAGGGCCGGTTATTCTGAAGTCGGCTGTGGCTTCATCCCCTGGGCGGTAAGTTGACTTCGCAAGCTTTACATCTACCTTGAGTTCGTGGTCCTTCGGAAACAAGACTGTGTGCGAACCCGCAACGGCTGAGTTGTAATAGTCATCTCCGGGTTTGAGCCCAAACGCGTAAGCAAGGATGGAGACGTCGTTCTGGAACTTGTCGTTTGGGTCAAACACTACGCTGGCATGACCATGACGAACGCGAACCAATTTGGTGGAAAGGACTTGGAAATCACGCATTGCTTCAACGACAACGGTGACGTCGTGCTCGCTCGTTACCAGTTGAGCTTCAATCGGCTCGCCTGACTTGTATAACGTCTTGTCACTCTCGACTCGGATTCCAGCCCGATCCGAGTACCACATTGATTCTGCATGATGACCGATTTCCCCTTTGTGATCGCGCGCTCGAAAACTCAAGGAGAAATTGTTGGAATCAGCGTTGCCCGGAACAGTTAGCCCGGTGACCTTGACGACCCCGTAGCGATTCGTATGGACCCGTCGAAGGAACTGTTCAACCGGCGTGGATGAACCAGTGCTTTTTGAAGATTGCTGCCCGCCCACCCAACTGATCTCGACATCACATTGAACGGGCGAACCATCCGCATAATCTGTGGACAGGTAAAGCTCCATAGGGAGCCTGTTCGACTGCGGCCCGTTAGACTCAATGACGTACACATGGATCGGGTCCTTGGTCACGCGCAGGTCAAAACGGCGCTGTTCGGTTCTCCCGGTGGAGGAATCGGTGTAGTAGGCGGCAAGCGTAAGATCACGAAAGCGCTCATAGTCGTCAGCCTCCAAGCGATTGTGATCGTTGGTCAAATCGACTTTCGCCACATATCGGCCCTGTTCGTCGGTCTCGCCCTCGTAGATTTCACCTTCCTTGATATCCCACTTCTGTTCGCGGTAATTCCATTGCCGTTCGGTTTCGCGAACTACGCGAACATGCCCGTGACGGACGGGCTCCCCAAATAAGTAATCCGCACGGATTTCGATGGAAGCATTCTGCTCGGGAAGATAGTAAGTTCGATCTGGCTTGGCGATGACGGTGAAAGACGGCAGTTCGTATCGGCTGATTTTTACGCTGGCAGACGCACCGGAGTCCTCATAGCGCCCCTCGCCGAAGTTAGCTTGAATTCGATAGGTTCCAAGACGTAGATTGTCCGGTATTTTCCAGTCTGTTGCGGCGATCCCGAAACTCGATGTTCGGAGCTCTGTTCGATACACAAGTGTCTCTTCAGGATCGAGAATCTTTAAAATCACCGGTTGAGCCGCTATTGCCTTCTTATTGGTGTCGAACGCCATCAGACGCGTATGAAGTGCTTGTCCAGGCTGGTAAAGGGGCTTGTCCGTGCTGACTGACACGTTTGAGAAATGATTCACACGAAAAGTGCCATCTGCATCTGCTGAAAAGCTTCCGAGCTTCCCTGTCACTTTGACATCGATTTGATCTGTATCGATGTTGTTCGGGAGTGTGAACTCTAGCGTAGCTAATCCCCGCCTATCCGTAGATGCGCTTCTTGTTAGGAGAGGCTTGTCGTCATCCGTGTCGAGATCAAGAGAGGCCTGGACAGCGACTCCCACAACCGGATGACCGGTCACGGGATGTATCGCCCGAATGCGCGCCGCGTAATGTCCTCCTTCTCTGACGAACGCTGGACCAGCAACGTGCAGTTCGAAGATTTCTGGCGTGGCCTCGCCCACAGAGAGAATTCCGACAAGGGACGCGTCTTTCGATCTCCTAGGGGTGCTCGCGGTGATTGTGTAGCGCAAGCGATACCAGAGAAGATCTCGCCATTTAGGCTTCTCACCTTGAGCAAACAGATGGAGCAATGCGATCTTTAGCCTAGTTGGACCTGGAGGTAGCCATGCATCTTGGTCGGCGTGAGCCTGAACAACACCGCGTGGGTCCTGCAATTCGACCAACACATGCTCAGAGACGGTCTCGCCCGACGAATTCTCTACTGGCAAATCGACAATCGTGCCATCAGAACGGACTTGAAGACGAACCCCCGCTTCGTCGACCCGCAAGCCAACTTGAGCAAAGCCTGAGTCAGTTAGGACAACGCAGAACAGTACAGCCCACCCGACGCGGCTGGCTAGGTAGCGCATCGATCCCACCCCAGGATGACGAATGCGATACTAACATCGTCTGTTCGCTAAGAACCTTTACTGGAGGAAATGGTTGTCTTGGACGAATCTTTCCGGGCCTATCTGCCGACGCCGCTACTTCTCTGCCAACTCACCGCATTCGTTGAGCGTCACAGGTGGAACTGGCCGTAAGGGAACACTGAGGCGATACCGGGCGTGACGCCGTTCCCCCTCGCGAGCCAACGCGCCCTTCGCAACCAGGTCCGCTAGATCGCGTGTCGTAGTTGCAGGTGAGGCTCCGGTTATCGTGCTGTATTTTCCGGCAGCGAGCCCCCCTCGGAACCCTTCCGGGCCTTCCCGGAACATCCGCAGGAGTGCCTTTTCCTGCCGCTCATTGAGCTGCCCCTTAAGCCGGTCCAACAGCTTTGTTTTGTCGATCAGGAATTCCACCATTGCAATTGTCCGACGCTGCGCTTCGATGGCGACACCCGCAAACCACATCAGCCACTTGGTGATCTCGTTTTGTTTGTTCGACGCTTCGAGCACCTCATAGTAATTCTTGCGGCGAGCAAGAATCGTGGCCGCCAATGCCGTGAGCGTCGGCTGACCGAGGCTCTCCGCTAGCGCTTTCTCAGAGATGGCCCGTCCGATACGTCCATTGCCATCCTCAAAAGGATGGATGCATTCAAAATACAGGTGAGCACTTCCTGCCCTGGTTAAAGCTGGCAGCGCTTCTTTCTGGCCCGGCCCCGTTCGAGCAAACCAAGTGATGAATCCTGCCATTTCGGATGGCACGCGCGTTGACGGCGGCGCCTCGAAATGCACCCTGGGTTCATGCATCGTCTGGGAAACTACTTGCATGGGTTCAACACCTGTTCGATACCGTCCCACATCTTTCAGGTCACGCCTGCCGCTCATCACCATCCGATGCCAGCGAAACAGCATTTCTTCCGAGAGTGGTTCAGCAAAGGAGCGGTAGAGATCAACTATTATCTCAGCGATTCCTCGCTCCGCCGGCCGAACTCGTCGCTCGTCGGCAGCCAGTCCCAATTGCTTGCGGAGAGAAGACTGCACGCTCGCACGATCCAGAATCTCGCCTTCGATTTCTGAGGTCGTCACCGCTTCCGTGCTCATCGCCTCGATTGTTAGCTGATCGCGATCCTCATTTCCGAGATGGCGCACTGTCCCAACAAACATGCCTCCGCCAACGAGGAACTGCTTCTCCGCAGCCTCTAAACGTGCTCGGTCCCACTGAAAGATAGGCCAATCCGGTTGTTGCCAGTTCCAAGTCATGAGCGATAGGGAGCCTTTCTATAGCTCATATTATGTCACATTTGTGAGCGATAGTCTAGAGGGCTATCCCTCACCCGACGCGTCGACCGATTGCTGCACCAAATAACGAAAGGAAAAGGCGGTATAGTCTCGTTACGCGAATCCTGACGAAACGATCCTTCCCGATGGCGGCAACCAATGGTATACATCCGTGTTTTGGGCCGGACATTGTCCTCTGCCGAAGAATGGGTTACATCACCAACAATCCTGCTCTAAAAACCAAACTTCCGCGGCGTCCAATAAAGCAGTGTTCCAAAGCGATCCTAACGCCCGACCAATTTCTGCAAGTGCGGGATCGACTAAAAGAGCCTGCTCGCTCGATTGCGACGGTGTTAGTTCTCACAGGCCTCAGAATTGGGGAGATTCTCGCTCTGCGATGGAAGTATGTCGATCTATGCCGTCATACACTGGGAGTTGCTGAAACCGTGTATGACGGTCACTTCGATACACCTAAGTCGCAAAGGAGTGCCCGAATCGTTCCACTTGCCGAGGAGGCGTGCAGCACCTGAGAAATTACGATCATCCAGTACTCGACCTGACGACCTGGTCTTCAGTATGGATACTGGCCAACCATTGGACCGGCATAACCTGTTGAGGCGACAGTTGCGACCGACATGCGAGAAACTGGGACTTCTAGGAATAACCTGGCACTCGCTCCGTCACCACGCGACCCTACTGGATGCGGCGGGAGCTCCTCCGGGAACGGTACAGTCTCTTCTCGGTCACTCAACGTCGGAACTCACTCGAGAAGTCTATCTGCACGCTATACCGGAAGATCAGCGCCGGGCTGTAGCGAGCGTCGAAGCGCTTGTATTTGGACCCAAACGGACTCAAATTGCCAGCGCTTCGCAGACTAGTGCGTAGCTAACTTGTTGATTTAACGTGAAGTGGTCGGGGCGAATGGATTTGAACCATCGACCTCCTGGTCCCGAACCAGGCGCGCTAGCCAGGCTGCGCTACGCCCCGACAGAACAACTCAGGCGCTTGCTTGCGTCCCAAGCGGGACCACCAGATTAACACAGCTCCCAGGTCGCGGGCTACAGCTTGCCATGCGATGATCACCGATATTTTCCTGATCGGAATGGAAGCGCTGGCCATCTTCAGTCCCATCGGGAGTGTTGCACCAGCGAAAAAATAGAACTGCCGGGAAGTTTGCACTTCCCGGCAGCGGTTAGAGAGTGGGCGCTTTCCAAACTTTCGCTGTAGCCCTTAGAATTCGTAGCGCAGTGCGAATTCCATCACGCGAGGCTTGGTGGACAACCGCGTGTAATCTCCAAACGTCGAGCCATACACGTCGAGAAAAGAGTTGACGCTCAATGGATCAAAGCGCTTGGAGTTTGTTATGTTATACACTTGCCAGCGCAGCTGTAACCCGTGACTTTCTTTCCAGGGCATCTGCCAACGCTTCGAAAGGCCCATATCCACACTGAAGAAACCCTGGCCGCGGAGATTGTTCCGCTGCCCCGCTTCTCCGGGGAAGGGTTCGCGGAACGAGTTCGCGGCACCTGAGAAGTTGGAGAAGATGTTCACTTCGCCGATGTTGGCAGGGTTATAGTACGCTCCGGTTTTGACGGGGCCAGTCTGATAACCATTGCCAGACAGGTCCCAATCCGTCGGCCATTGGAATCCGTTGCCAACACTGAAGGGGAATCCACTGGTTAATCGGCCAATCCCGGAAAGCTGCCAGCCACCAATGACGGCATCCAGGGCCTTGTTGGCATTTCTCGCAACCATTCTGTTTCGTCCGAATGGTAGATCCGCTACCCAGTTTGCTGTGAACTGGTGGGTGGCGTCGAAGTCGGAAACCGCTCGAAACTGGAAAGGATTCCAGGCGTTCTGCACTTGCGATCCGGTTCCGCCGATAGTGCCTACACGCTCCGCGTCGGAAGCCAAGTCGATTGACTTGGAGAAAGTGTAAGTAAAATCGAATTGCACGCCGTGCGAGAGTTTATGTTTCAAATCCACTTGCATTGCGTTGTAGTTCGAGGTTCCCATGGATTTCCAAACATAGAGCGTTGCGTACTGGGGGTTGTAAAAAGCGTACGATCCTACCCCGTTCGCCTGGAGGTAAGCGTTGTTGGGGCTGACTCCCGCAGTCGGAAAGTAGGAATTGCCGGAAGTCCCAGTGAGACCGAAGTAATCGAGGACGAGTAGCCCGGTCGTCTCGTTTAGATTATTTCCGCAGAACAGGTCGTAAGCGGCCACGACGGGACTGGTCGTGGGATTGGTCCCACACGAACCCGTCTGATACATGTCGCCGGCCTGTAGGGGCTGTAAGATGTCCGCCCAATATTGAGCTACTTTGGCAGGTACCATGGACGGGTTGAAATTATCCGTCGAGACGCCGGTTCGGTAGACTTTTGCCAGTGCGGTGGCGGCCGCGAAGTAGTCCATCCCCGTTTTCGGGTCTTTCAAATCGAGCGGCGTAGCCACGTCCACTTGAGTCAAAAGGCGGTGAGCCAGTCTGCCCACGTAGGACACTTCCAAACTGAAGCCTCCACGCAATTCGCGTCCGACCGAAAGGTCGAGCGTGTAGGCGTAAGGAGTCTTCAGGGCGCTATCCAGGCTCGAACCGATGTAAAAGTTTCCATTGGGAAAAGTTTGCGGGAACTTCGCGGGCGGTGGCGTCAGAAAAATCTGGTTGCCATTGAGGTCCGTAGTCGGAATCGTGTGAAGGTCCGTCAGCCGGGGCGCGTTATAGGGTGATAGAAACCCCGCCGGATTCGTCAATTCGGTCGAGAGGCCAAAGGAACCTCTGCGGCTGAAGTCGTCCGCGATTCCCTGTCCGAATCGATCGTAGACCATCGCGAATCCGGCACGAATGGAGGTCTTCCCTTCTCCGAGGAGGCTGCCCAGCAGCCCATGGTTCATTCTCGGAGACCAGGCAAGGGCAACTCGCGGACCGAAGTCTTTCTTATCCCAATTGTAGAAACCAGGCTTTCCGTTGGCAGCACCCGACCAGTCAAAGGCCACCGCAGGATCATTCCATGAACCTATGCCATTGAGGCCCTCTTTGGCACGGCCTTGAAACCAGGTGTCTAAATTAAAGGTCGGCTGTACCTGCAATTTGTTGGTTTCCCAAGGTGGCGCGAAGAGAGACCATCGCAAACCGAGGGTCACTGTCAAAGTCGGCTTGATCTTCCAGATATCCTGCCCGTAAAACTCATAGCCATCTATCGCGAATCGCCGCTGGAGGGCTGCCCCGTCGGACAGCGCGCTGCCATCCCGGTTGAAGTTATATCGCGCATCCACTTCCGTGATCATGCCAAGCATAGCTTGCAACGGGAAGTCATAAGAGTTGGCAAAACTGGGCACAACAACCGGGTTTCCATTCAATACGCAAGAAGAAGGGCTCGAATTCGCGCAAGTGTAGGCGGGGTTCAACGGAGACTTTTTCTGCGCGTATCCTGAGAGAGTTGTCCACGAGGCATTGGCGCTGCCGTCGCTGAACGAGTTTAGATAACTAACGCTTGGAGTCTTAATGAAAGAAAGCTGAGTTCCGAATTGAAAGGTGTGCTTTCCACGCAGCCAGGAAACATCGTCAGCGAAACTGTGAATTGGCCGTTGAAAGCTGTTAGTCCGCGTCACTGCCCCAGTCTGGTCATTTAGGCCACGGAAGAAATTCCAATCCTGAGTTGAATTACCTATATCACCCACGCTTTCCCTGATAAAGCCGTAACGAAAATTATTGACGATCGAATTTGTAATGACGCCGCTGTAATTAACGATGAGCCCCCTGTTGAAGTTAACCAGCGTGTCCGACGGCGCCTGGCCGGGAAGAAAAGGCGTGCCGGCATTTCTTTCTGTCCTCATTGCGCCTGTAAGCGAGACTCGGTGCTTCGCATCCCGGGTAATGTTGTAGTCCATTTTGGAGATATATTCGTTTTTTGTGTCGGAAATCGGACCGCTAAAGTTAAAGCACGTGTAGTTCAGGCCGTCTCCGGCATTATTGCAATTCGCACTCGGGAAGGTGTTGAAATATTTTAACATCACTTGGCTCGGTCCGGCGTGCAACGGGTCCATTGCCTTAAGTTGTGAGGGAGTTAGGGCACTGTCACCTGGTGCAATCGTAAACGTATCCATCTGGCTTGGGTTGTTGAAATTAGGCACGCTGATCTGGCCGCCCGGACATTGCGCTGCGACCTGGCATGTATATTGCATGACGCCGTCCTTCATGGCCGCAGAAGGAATTGCGTTTGTCACGCTGTTGGCCTCCGCGCGACGCGTCCCTTCGAAATTCATGAATAGATATAGCCGGTCTTTCTTTATCGGCCCGCCAAGCGATGCCCCAAATATATTGCGGATCAGCTTTGGAGGAGTGTTGCACGATTTGTCGCTGAGCGGCGTTCCGTTGGTTATGCAGTTCTGGATTTCGCTGTTTTTGATGAAGAAGTCGTTGGCGCTGGTATACGTGTTTCGATGGTATTCATACGCAGAGCCATGAAATTCATTCGTTCCGCTCTTGGTGACCATGGCAACCTGGCCGCCTGAAGTGCTCCCCTGGTCGGCGTTGTAGTTCGAAGTAGTCACGCGGAATTCCTGAACGGAGTCGAGTGTGACTGGCAGGACCGAAGTGAAGGCGTTTCCGCCCTTATCGTTCACCTCGACGCCGTCCACGGTTACGTTACTTTGGTCGCTTCGAGAGCCGTTGACCGCCCCCTTCCGCGTATCCCAAGTCGGTACATCGTCCCGATTGTTAGTGAATGCCACACCTGGCTGCAAACTCAGAAGTTCCGGGACGTTTCGCCCTTCCAATGGCAGCGACTTCACCTCGGTCTCGCCAAAGGCGTTTCCTATGGAGGCATCCGTCGTGTTCAGTGTCGCGGCCTGGGCCGACACTTCGATCGTTTGTGAAGCCGCTCCGACTTCGAGCGTTGCATTGATGGTCGCTGGCACGTTTACCAACAATTGCAGGTTTTTCTGCTCATACTTCCGGAATCCTGCTTTTTCGATCGTTAAGCCATAGGCGCCAGGCGGCAACGCCACGAACTCGTACTCACCTGCCACACTCGTATGCATTTCGCGGTGAAAAGCCTGGCTCTGATTATCCAACGACACCTTGGCATCTCCCACGCTTGCGCCCGTCCTGTCTGTAACCGTGCCACGCAGGGAGGTTGTGCCAGTTTGCGCCCGCGCACCGATTGCGACGAACAGACATGCCACCAGGATTGCGAAAAATGCCTTCCCCAAACTAGAAGACTTCATAACAGCTCCTTTCGCGCACCTTCTCGGGGTATCAATAAATAATTGAGGCGAGGATGCCGAACGGGAACGGAAAACTTCGGCAATACGCCGAAGCGAGATCGTATAACGAAATTGAAATTTCCCCGGGCAACCTAACCACCACTAAATCGAGCTAAGGTTGAGATAGGTTTTAGGCTAAAGCAAGGAGTGATGTCAAGAAAACTTATTCTAAATCATTTATCAAATCGAATTAATTCGATGTTTAAATCGATTAGAAACGAGCAACACGCAGGCAAGGATCATGGGAGCGTGAATCTCTTAGCTGAGACGCACCAATTTTGCTTCGGTAATGGCAGATATAGACCGGATAGGTCCGAGAATGGATGCGGAGACATCGCCATCGAGGCAGACGAGCGAGATAGCGTCAGCTCCACGATGGGCTTCGCGTCTACCGAGGGCAAACGTGGCAATGTTGACGCCGAGCTTGCCGAGGGTGGTACCGATCTGGCCGATTACCCCGGGCTCGTCGCGGTTTCGTAAATAGAGAATTGTGCCTTCCAGCTGGGCTTCGAGGGGAATGCCTTCGATCTGCAGAACGCGGGGGGAGCTGTCATGGAGGACGGTGCCTTCGGCGGTAAAGCCAGCGGCAGACCCGGTTTTTTCTGGAAGGGCGGAGACTTCAAGTGTGTTGGGAAAACCGTGCTCGCGTTTTCGTGTCTCTTCTACCACAGTCAAGCCTCTTGATGCGGCAACCGCCGGAGCATTAACAACGTTCACCTTTTCATCGAGGACAGCATTCAGCGTGCCGGCTAGCACCGCGCTGCGTAACAGATGCGTTCCAACTTCGGCCACCTCACCAGCGTAGCGGATGCGAATCCGTGCGGGCCGGGACTCCGCAGCTTGGGAGACGAGCGAGCCGAGGCGCTCCGCAAGCTCGAGGTATGGACGAACGCGTCGGTACTGATCAGGAGAAAGCGCCGGAAGATTCACGGCATTGCGGATGACGCCTTCGACGAGATAGTCGCGAATTTGCAAGGCAACCTGCGTGCCCAATTCTTCCTGCGCTTCCGCGGTGGAACCGGCGACGTGCGGCGTAGTGATCACATTGGGAAGGCCGATCAGCGGGCAGTTCTTCGGCGGCTCCTCAGCGAAGACGTCGAGGGCAGCGCCGGCGACGTGGCCGCTCTTGATGGCGGCCGCGAGGTCGCCTTCATTGATGAGTTCGCCGCGAGCGGCGTTGATGATTCGAACGCCTTTTTTCATCTTGGCGATGGAGGTCGCATTAATCATGTCGCGCGTTTGCGGGCTTACGGCGGTGTGCAGCGAAATAAAGTCGCACTCGGCAAGCAGCTGATCGAGCGGGACAAGTTCAACGGAAAGTTCTCGCGCAGCGGCTTCGCTGATGAAGGGATCGAAGGCGACAACGCGCATATCGAAGGCCTCGGCGCGCGAGGCCACTTCGCTGCCGATGCGGCCCAAGCCGACAAGTCCGAGAGTTTTGCCGCGCACCTCGGCACCGGAAGAGGACTTTTCCCAGCGGCCTTCGCGCATGGCAGCGTCAAATCTCGGCAACTGGCGAACGAGCGCCAGCAGAAGCCCAAATGTGTGTTCCGCGACGCTGACGGAACTTCCGCCAGGCGTGCTCATCACCAGGACGCCGCGCTTGGTGGCTTCGTCGAGGTCGATATTGTCGACGCCAACGCCAGCGCGGCCGACGGCGCGTAGTTTTTTGGCGCGATCGAGCAAATCGGCGGTGACTTTGGTGGCGCTGCGAACGATCAGAGCATCCGCATCGGGCAGCTCCGCGTTGAGCGTGTCCTTGGTGGACAGCACGATATTCCAGCCGGGCTGCTCCTTCAGGAGTTGCACACCGCGATCGCTGATTTTGTCCGCTACGATAACTTTCATGAGGCCCGTCGTCTCCGGCGGGTTTTCCCCGCAAAGTGTAAGTAATCCAAGTTAGCGAGCCCGTCGCGCGCTGTCAAATACGTACGGTTGATTGCACTCCAAGCTGTGGCGAACCAATCCTTCGCTGCGGATTTCCCCGGTCTGCTATATTCAATGGCGCGAGGAACCCCAGATGAGTCTTGCGGAAAGAATTCAGAAAGACTTGGTTGATGCGATGCGTTCAAAGGATGAATTACGCTTGAGCGTGCTGCGCGGGATCAAATCGGCCATTCAATATAAGGAGACCGAAAAACTTCGGGCTCTAGACGAAGCCGAGTCCATTCAGCTCTTGCAAACGCTGGTGAAGCAGCGGAAGGAATCGATCGACCAGTTCACCAAGGGGAACCGTCCGGAACTGGTCGAGAAAGAAACCAAAGAACTCGCGATCATCGAGACCTACTTGCCCGCCGGCGCGAGCGAAGCAGAGATGGAAGCGGCCATCAGCAAAGCCATTGCGGAAACCGCTGCGAATTCCATCAAGCAAATGGGCGCCGTTGTGAAGGGCGCGAAGGCGGCGCTGGAAGGCAAGACGGTTGACGGCAAAGCGCTCAGCGATCGGGTGCGCGACCGGCTTTCGAAACTGAGCTGAGAAATCGCAGCATTCATTGGGCATGCCTCTCCCCGAATCCATCGCGATGCGCTTTACGGAAGAAGACGCAGGCTATGTGACCGTGCGTCCGGTGGTGAAGCAGAAATTTCGACTGGCCGAGCTTGCCGATATGGTTGTGAGCGTAACAGGGAAGAATGTCACGCGAGTACAGCAGATCTTTCGCGCCGGCACG
>DATEHF010000029.1:0-60422 GCA_035279725.1 Candidatus Acidiferrum sp. | reverse complement strand
TACAAAATTCCCTCCCGCAACTCCTTTATAATCCGCACTTACAAAAACCACGGGGGGAGTATCTTCCCGTGTACTCCAACCCCCGCCCGCCGCTCTCTGGTTTGTCCACTGCTCACCACCCACCACTCACTTTCTTCCACGGCTCACGGAACAGGGGACACGGGTCACGGAATTCTGCTTACGCACTACCCACTTTGCAATACCCACCATTCACTCTCCCCTACGCTTTCCACTGTCAGCTGTCGACTGTCAGCTCTCAGACTCGCTTATTCCCTTTGTTTTCATCTTCTTGCACACTCTTTTGCTTTTCGGAAAAGGCTATCTCCTATCTTTTCAATCATTTCCGCACTCTTTCCACAAATCACCCGGTGTGGGTATGCCCCCGTCCGCTCAGTCCGTTCACTCAGCTCTCTCGTCCTCACGGGCCACGGAACACGGTTCACGAACTTCTTGTTACTCACTACCCATCACTCACTCTTTCCGGCGTCCTGCCTGGCTGGCTCACTTGAAACCCCTGCCCCAACCGGCGCATCCTTATGGATGTGTAGAGCAGGACGGCCCGGCGGCCCGGGACCCAGAGGATTGACCATGCGCCGCTTCCTGATCTTCTCAGCTTCTCTCGCGCTTTTTCCGGTCTTAACTTTTGCGCAAGGCCGCGGAATGGCTTCCGGCGCGGGACACTTCGCTGCGCCCGCTCGGTCCGCGATTTCCGCGCCTCGCTTCGCAATGCGCTCCGCACCGATGGCCAGCGCGCGATTTTCTTCCGCCCCTCGCACCGCCCCTGCATTCCATTACGTTCGCACGCGCTCCGGCGCAATCGTCGCGCGCCCAATTTCTCGCGGAACGGCTCGCTTGGGCACGGCTCGCTCGGGCCGCGCCATTCGTTCCGAGGATGTTCCCGGACTCGGATTTGATTACGCGCATCTCGCCGCCATCCATCCTCGCGGCTCGCGCGGGCATGGCCGCGGGCACAACCACGGATTTGTTGCCGGCTATTTCCCGTTCTACGGCGGAGCGTACTACTGGCCGCTTTATCCCGATGAAGTCGACGACGAATCCGCCGCCAACAATGCTCCGCAAGTCGACCAACAAGAAGGGGAAGAGCCACCGCCTGCGGAAACCGAAGCGCCGCTTGAACCCGCTGCAGTAACGCGCGATTATGCTCCGCAGCCGCCGCCTGCTCCGCCTCAAACCGAGGAATATGTATTTGTCCGCCGCGACGGCACTTTGTTTTTTGCCACCGCGTTTGCGTGGGAGCATGGCACGCTGCGCTACATTTCACGCGAAGGAATCAGCCGCACGCTCTCTCTCGATCAAATCGATTTGCACGCCACGCAGCAATTCAATCAGCAGCGCGGATTGAATTTCACGATGCCCGCCTGATCGTCAAATTGTCGCGGAGAATTTTCCCGCGGCGGCGACGAGAGCAGCGATTCGCGTTTTCTTGTTGAGAGTGCCGCTCCGCTGGATTTTTCAGTTAGCGGCGCGTCACTGAATTTTTTAGCTTGCGGCGTCGGCCAGAATTATTTTCTTGCGGGCTCCGGCATCACGTAGCCCGATTGCGCCGGCAATCCCGCGCGCTCGAGTTGCACGGTGGTGTGATCGATCTTGAATTCCTGCGCGGCTTTTCTCTGAATCGCTAAAAGAATTTCCTCGCACTTATCGAGGTGCATATCCGGAATGCGCGCGTGCAGGCTCAGCGCAGTATGACCGCCTCCAAGTGACCAGATGTGTACGTCGTGAACTTCCTGAACGCCTTCGACGGTAAGAATCGCGCGCGCGACTTCCGCAACCTCCATTTCGCGAGGTCGGCCCTCGAGAAGAATGTGCGAGGACTCGCGCAGAATTCCAATACTGGACCAGAGCACGAGAAGGCCGATAGCCAGGCCGAGCAGCGGGTCAATCCACATCGCGCCCGTCATTCGAATGGCGATTGCGCCAGCGATAATCGCGATATTGGAAAGCGCATCGCCGAAATTGTGGATCAGGATGCTGCGCAGATTCAGGTCGCCGCGGCCGCGCACGAGAGCGAGCGTGATTCCGCCGTTCACGGTGAGTGCGGCAAGCGAAGTCCAAATCATCCAGCTTTCGACGACATGCAAAGGCGAGCGCAAGCGATCAATCGCTTCGTAACCGAGCCAGGCTGAAAGAAGGACAAGCAGAGTGGCGTTTGTGAACGCAGCCAGAATTCCCGCGCGATGATAGCCGTAGGTTTTTTCCGTGTCCGCGGGACGCTCCGCCCAGTGCATCGCGAGCCAGGAAATTCCGAGCGCGGGAACATCGGAAAGATTGTGAACGGCGTCATTCAGCAGCGCGACGGAGCGGCCCAGGATCCCGCCGATAATTTCAGCGATAACTAGGCCCAGCGTCGCGATCATGGACCAGCCGAGAACGGAGGGGCGAAGCGGAGGATGAGAATGCCCGTGATGGCCGTGAGAGTGAGCGCCGTGAAAATGGGAATGGCCGTGCTCGTGTTCGTGAGCGTGGTCGTGACCATCGCCCGGAACGCAAGCGGGAGAGTGCGCAGCGTTCGGATTTTGCGAGCGAGTTTCCATTCGCGTCATTCCTGCCGCCGCTTCATTCTACCTGTCCGCAGGGCAGGTGTCGCAGCATGACGTTTTTTCCTGACCACGATTTGCCGCGAAGCGAGCGGGGCCGGAGCCTTGGCGGCTTAGTGGGAAGTTTGACACGTCCCCGGCGCGAATTCATTGACGCATTTCCCGACGGCTGCCAACATCAAACTAGCTTCCCTATCCGAGTGCACGCCGGCGGGAATGGCCGAGGCACAGGGGTGTGCGCAGAAGGACATGACGGCTCCCATCGCAAAACTGAGTTTCTGGGGCGTACGAGGTTCGACGCCGACGGTGGATCCAGCCACGTGGCGTTACGGCGGAAACACGCCGTGCCTCGAATTGCTTGCGCCGGACGGAACGCAGTTCATTTTGGATTGCGGGACGGGATTGCGGCGGCTGGGAAACCAATGGGGAGCGCCGAACGGAAACGGCGGAGCGGAAACGCACATTTTCGTGACGCATTATCACTGGGACCACATCCAGGGAATTCCATTTTTTGCGCCATTTTTCGCGGAAAACAACAAATTTCATTTTTACAGTTTTCGATCGAAATTTTTGGGGCGCGACAGCCTGAAACAAGTGTTCGAAACGCAGATGGCGCTGCCGTATTTTCCGGTGGACATGTCCGCGATGACGGCGAACCGGAAGTTCAAGGAAGTGGAAGGCGGAGATTCGTTCACGATTCGCGAGAACAAGATCACGGCGCGCTGGTTGAATCATCCGCAGGGCTGCCTGGGATTCCGGATCGAGACGCCGGCGGGAACGGTGGTATACGCGACGGACAACGAGCCGGGCGACGCGAAGCTGGACGAGAGTTTGCGGGAGCTGGCGGCGGGCGCGGACATATTTATAAATGATGCGCAATACACGCCGGAGCAACTCGCGGCGACGCGAAAAGGCTGGGGCCATTCGACGTGGAAGCACGGCGTGGATCTGGCGAAGGAAGCGGGAGCGAAGACGCTGGTGCTCTTTCATCACGATCCGGATTCGACGGACCGCATGATTGATTCGATTTTGCGAAAAGCGCGCGAGGAATACGATTCGGTGTTCGCGGCGAGCGAAGGGATGGTGATCACGCTGGGCTCGGCGGGAGACAGCGTGCAGGCGCATATGCCGGCGATGCGAGCCTCTTTGAGAAAAGAGGCGCAATTCCGCGCGAAGATTTGCGGAGTGACGGAAGGCGGAAAAGAATTTGAGGAAGAGACGGTGGTGCGGGATATCTCGCTGCAAGGGGCGCTGATCACGCTGCAGAATATGCCGAAGCTGCAATCGGAATTGCAGGTGACGATGGAGACGCCGGGAGAAGATGGTCTGCAATCGACGATGAAATTGCACGGCTACGTGGTGCGAATTGATGCCGGGGCGGAAAAAGGCTCAAGCACGGTGGGAGTGGTGTTCACGGATTAAGTGTGTGAGGCAGGCCACGTGGGCCGATCCTAGCGGAAGCATCGGCTTCAGTGACGATTATTTCGTGCGGGGAAAAAGCACAGCCCACACCCGGCGCCTTCACGGCGGACGCAGATGACACGGCCGAACGGGATCAGCACGAATTACACATACGATTCTCTGTCGCGATTGCTGAGCGTGCTGCACCAGAGCGGCACGACGACGCTGGATGGAGCGATCTACACGGTGGACAACGCGGGGAATCGCACAAGCAAGGCGGATCAGCTTGCCGGCGTGACTTCGAATTTCACCTACGATTCGATTTATGAGTTGACGGGCGTGACGCAAGGGACGAACACGACGGAGAGTTACAGCTACGATCCTGTGGGCAACCGGACGGCTTCGCTCGGCGTGGCGTCTTACACGACCAATGCTTCGAACGAAATGACGGCGAATTCAAACGCGTCATTTACGTACGACGATGACGGCAACACCGCGTCGAAGACCGACTCGACCGGGACGACGAATTATTCCTGGGATTACGAGAATCGTTTGACCTCAGTGACGTTGCCGGGTTCGAGCGGAACGGTATCGTTCAAATACGATCCTTTCGGCAGGAGGATTTACAAGTCCTCGTCTTCAGCAACGTCGATCTTTGCCTATGATGGCGACAATCTGGTCGAGGAAGCGAATTCGTCAGGCTCGGCAGTTGCCCGTTACTCACAAGGGTTGAACATCGACGAGCCGCTGGCGATGCTGCGCTCCTCGTCAACGAGCTACTACAACGCCGATGGGCTGGGCTCGATCACGTCGCTCGGCAATGCCGCTGGCACGCTCGCCCAAACGTACACTTTCGACTCGTTCGGAAAGCAGACTGCTTCGTCTGGTTCGCTCGTGAACCCGTTCCAGTTTACTGGGCGCGAATTCGATAGTGAGACCGGCCTGTACTTCTTGAGAGCGCGGTACTTCGATTCGCAAGCAGGCAGATTCCTCTCTGAGGACCCAATTGGATTTTCTGGTGGCGACATCAATGTGTATCGGTATTCGTTCAACGACCCGGTGAACCTGGAAGATCCTTCCGGCCTCACCGTGACGTGTACCTACAATCAGTCTTTAGGAACACTTCGTTGCACGGACGATTCGACTGGTGCGGTGGTTGTCAATACGCGCGGATACTCAGGGGGAAATGAAGGAGCATGCCCTGCTTGCGTGAACAATCCCTTTACGCAGTCGAAGCCATTCGCTGGGCCAATTCCGACCGGCTACTGGACCATGAGCAAGTGTTTCACAGGGACGAGCGCGCATGGCAAGCCTATGCCCGAGACAATTCGCCTCAGTCCCACTATCTTCACTTCGCCAGCAGGCTCTTGGAGATCCCCTGGTTTTCTGATTCATGGTGGATACCAAAATGGATCAAGAACAGCCTCGAACGGATGCATCGTTATCGGTCGGCCTGAAAGACACGCCATATGCCAAGCGGGTGGTGGCACTATGAACGTCATTAGCGGTCTGCCGGTGACTGGCCCGTCAGTTCCGTTTGTTCCTTTGCTTGGCAAACCCGAGCCGTTCGGTTTTCAGTGATTGATTTATTCAGGAAAATGAAATGAAGATCGGTTTTCTCCCGCGCCTTCAACGCCTGAACTATCGCAGTTTCTTAGTCTTAAGCACGTTTTGTTTCCTTCTGAGTCTTGCGGCGTCAGGTGGGCAACGGGACGGCAACACAGTGCGCTTGTATGACAACTCTGATTGGTGGTCAATTAATCGTGCGACGGACTCCGGCGAAGAAATTGCGACGCAAGAACGTGAGCTTGGATGGCGGACCCTTCAAATTCTAGGCATTGAATTGGGTGAGAACATGTTCGACCGCGCAGCGGCAAGACTCGGAAAAGCCACGATCATTGAGCGAGGCGATGCATCGACCGGACGACACCAAGTCTGTTATGTGTCTGCGGCGACGCAAGCGAAGGTGTATCTAATCTTTGAGAAAGCAGAGATAGGGTCCACGTTTTACCTGTTTACAGGCGGGCCAGCGTGGGAAGGAGCGGACCGGTGCGTCGAGTCGAAGGCGATTTCCAACCGCCTAGCAACAACATCCGGCGTGCATCTCGGAATGTCACCATCCCAGTTGGTCGCGATCCTCGGCAAGCCGACGAAACGACATGAGGGTCAACTGGTCTATTCCTTTTTGACCAGAAAGAAAACCAGCCCGGAAGACCTGAAAGAAGCAAGAGAGCGTAATCCTGATATGGATGAGAAAGATTTCCATGCAAACTATGATTACTACGACCTGGGAACCGGAGTAGAGGCAAGGTTCACAAACTCGAAGCTCACATATCTGGCCGTGTCGAAGGTCGAGAGCAACTGAGCCTCGGCTGCCTCTGAGAGGGGCCTTCCGCCGTGGTTACCGTGTAGGCCTTCAGAGTCATGCCTGCGGCATGGGGAGGGGGGTGACACGTCACCCCAAGTTGGGTGCTGCACAGCAACTTTGGTTGCTGTATAGGAACCATCAAGAAATCAGCGACTTACCAAATCTCCGGCGCTGTAGAGCGCCGCGCGGTTCCTATACGGGAACTTGTTGAAAACAAAGCGTAGCGGCTAAAGGAAAAAACGGCGGGTGGCCGCAACGTTAACTGTGAGGACGATTTTGGGTGCCGCATACGCTGACTTTGCGTGTACGGGTTTAGAGTGACTTCATGCTGGATCTTCATCACTCACTGAGCCGGCGGACGCAGATGACACGGCCGAACGGGATCAGCACGAATTACACCTACGATTCGCTGTCGCGCTTGCTGAGCGTGTTGCACCAGAGCGGGACGACAACGCTGGATGGAGCGATCTACACGGTGGACAACGCGGGGAATCGCACAAGCAAGGCGGATCAGCTTGCCGGCGTGACTTCGAATTTCACTTACGATTCGATTTATGAGTTGACGGGCGTGACGCAAGGGACGAACACGACGGAGAGTTACAGCTACGATCCCGTGGGCAACCGAACGGCTTCGCTCGGCGTGGCGTCTTACACGACCAATGCTTCGAACGAAATGACGGCGAATTCAAACGCGTCATTTACGTACGACGATGACGGCAACACCGCGTCGAAGACCGACTCGACCGGCACGACGAATTATTCGTGGGATTTCGAGAATCGGCTGACGAGCGTGACACTGCCTGGTTCAGGTGGAACGATTTCGTTCGCCTACGACCCGTTTGGCCGTCGAATTAAGAAAGTCACGCCGAGCGCGACGAGCATTTTTGCCTACGACGGCGACAATCTGATCGAGGAAGCGAATTCGTCAGGCTCGGTGGTTGCGCGTTATTCGCAAGGGCTGAACATTGATGAGCCACTCGCCATGCTGCGGTCCGGCTCGACCAATTTCTACGACGCGGACGGCCTTGGGTCGATCACGTCGCTGTCCAACACCGCAGGCGCGCTCGCCCAAACGTACACTTTCGACTCGTTTGGCAAGCAAACCGGCTCATCTGGGTCGCTGACCAACCCGTTCCAGTACACGGCGCGCGAATTCGACCCCGAAACCTCCCTATACTACTATCGCGCCAGATACTACGATGGGGTGGCCGGTGGACATGCCGGCAGTGATCTGCCTGGTTTCGGCGGCATGATTTTGAGCTTCGACGTCCATGTTCGCGGGTAGCAGCGCGGATCTCGCAAATCGGATGTATTCCCGCACCCGCCGATCGCGCTCCCTGGAGCGAGGGGACGCGGGGATCGCGCAAAGCAGCAGACTTCCGAAAACGTTAAAGGCTTCCTCGTGCAAGCGGCGTCTAACTTCCCCTTGCCAAACTAGGAGAGCGGCGGTACACTCCTAGCCAGGCTAGGAGAAAAGCAAAATGGACAAGACGGCGGAACTGCTGCCCGGCACGCTGGACATGCTGATTCTCAAGGCGGTGTCGCTGAAGCCGCTGCACGGCTACGGCGTGCTGCTGCGCATTCGACAAATCTCAAAAGACGCGCTGACGATTCCCCAAGGGTCGTTATATCCGGCGCTTTATCGCTTGGAACATCGCGGGCAGATTCGGGCGGAGTGGGGCCAGAGCGAGAACAACCGCCGGGCGAAGTATTACACGTTAACGGGGGCGGGGCGGCGGCGATTGCAAGAAGAAGCGGCAGGCTGGAACCGGCTGGCGTCCGCGATTGCGGCAGCGTTGAAGGCGAAGCCGGAGGAGGTGTGAGGTGATGGAACGGGTGCGTTCTCTAATTGGCGCGGTCACGCGGCGCCGCGATTTTGAAGAGGGCATGTCCGAGGAGCTGCGATTTCACATCGAGGAATATACGGAAGAACTGGTGAACGCGGGGACGCCGCGGGAAGAAGCGGCGCGGCAGGCGCGGGGGGAACTCGGGAGCTCCATCAATCTCAAAGCGGATTGCCGGGAAGCGTTTGGCGTGCACATTTTTGACGAGCTGCGCAGACAACTGAATTATGCGGCGCGATTGCTCCGAAAGACACCGGGATTCACGGCCACGGCGCTGCTGACGCTGGCGCTCTGCTTCGGGGCGAACTTGACGATTTTTGCAGTGATTGATTCGGTGCTGCTGCATCCCTTGCCGTTCCCGGCGCCCGAGCGGCTGATGACGATTTTCAATACGTATCCGAAAGCGGGGGTCGAACGCGATGGAGCGTCCATCACCAACTATTACGAACGGCGCGGGCGGATTGCGGCGTTTAGCTCACTTTCGATTTATTCGTACGGGACGGAGGTCGTGGGTGAGCCCGGTTCGACGGAGCGACTCGATACGATGCGCGTCTCTCCGGATTTCTTTGCGACATTGGGGCTGGGCCCCGCGATGGGGCGCACTTTCACGGATGAAGAAACGACTTCGGACACAGATCATGTGGCCATACTTTCCGATGCGTTCTGGCGGGAAAAATACAAAGCCGATCCCAGCGTGATTGGAAAAGTGATTCGCGTGAACAGCGTTCGAAGAACGGTGATTGGCGTCTTGCCGCCTGATTTCCATTTTCTTTATTCGGATGCACGAGTGTTTCTGCCGCTTGCTTCGCGACTGGAGGACCGCGCGCCATCGCGACGGCATTCCGGCGGTAACGTGATTCAAATGATTGCGCGGCTGCAATCCGGCGCGACAATGGCGCAAGCGCAAGCAGAAATAGATTCGCAGAACGCGGCGCTCGAAGTTACCGATCCACAGGCCAAAATGATTGCAGAAGCGGGATTTCGTTCGCTGGTGGTGCCGCTGCGCGCCGACTATGTGGCGGCGGTGCGCCCGACATTGTTGCTATTGGAAGCCGGCGTACTCGTCCTGCTTCTGATCGGTGCGGTCAATGTGGCGAACCTGCTGCTGATTCGTGCAGGCAGCCGAGCGAAGGAAATAGCGGTTCGCCAGGCGCTGGGGGCGGGCTGGAAATATTTGTTCAGCGAAATGGTGGTGGAGACGACGTTGCTGTCGTTTGCGGGAGGGTTGCTGGGACTCGCCTTTGGCGCGGGAGGAATCCAAATTGTGCGCAGCTTGGGCGCGGAAAGGCTGCCGCTGGGAAGCCACATCGCTTTCGATGCGCGGGTAGCGCTGGCCGGGTTGGCCGCCGCGATCGTTATCGGGATTCTGTTGGCGGTACCGCTAGCGTGGTTCCATCTTCGACAGGTTTCCGGAAGCGCGTTGCAAATGGAGAGCCGCGGAGGCACGAGCGGGCGCGGCACGCAAGTCCTGCGTCACGGCTTCGCGGTCGCGCAGATCGCAATGGCGCTCATGTTGTTGACGGGAGCGGGCCTGTTGGGGTTGAGCCTGCAGCGAGTGATGGCTGTGTCACCCGGGTTTCAGGCGGATCACGTTTTGACGGGGCAAATTCTGCTTCCGTGGGCGGATTACTCGGAGGCGAGCCGCGTGAAATTTGTGGAAAGGCTGGCGGAGAAACTGGACGAGTTGCCGGGAGTGGCGTTTGCGGGCGTAGTGAACAATGTGCCATTCAGCGGCAACATCGGGAAAAGCGCCGCGACGGTAGCGGAGTATGTGCCTCGTGCGGGGGAATCGGCGCGGGGGTATTACTCGTACGGCGTTGCCGGGGACTATTTTCGCGCGATGGGATTCACGCTGCGGGCAGGGAGATTTCTAACGGCGGAGGATACGCTTCGCCCGGAGCGGGTTTGTGTTGTTGACGAGGACTTCGCGCGATATTACTGGCCGCACGGCAGCGCGATCGGGCAACGGTTGTGGGACGATTCGAAGCCGGGGAAGGATGCGGACGCATTTCGGATCGTGGGCGTAGTTGGCGGCGTGAAGCAAGCGGGGTTAACGGAAAATGGCGCGCAGGGCGCGATTTATTATCCCTACGAGTTTCGCATCGGCAGCGGCTTCTTTGTGGCGGTTCGAAGCGCGTTGCCACCGGAAGGGCTTGCATTGAGTTTGCAGAGCGTGGTCCGGCAAATCGATCCTAACGTACCTGTGAGTGATATCCGGCCAATGGACACTCGCATCGCCGACAGCCTCGTTGCGAGGCGTTCGCCGGCGCTGCTGGCCGCACTCTTCTCGGCGATAGCGCTTTTGCTTACCTCGATCGGCACGTATGGAGTGCTGAGTTATGCGGTGGCGCATCGCCGGCGCGAAATCGGAGTACGTGTAGCCCTCGGAGCGCAAGCCGGGCAAATTCGAATGCAATTTTTCTCAGTTTCGCTGCGGTTGCTGATGGCGGGGACTGTGTTGGGCTTGTTGGGCGCGTGGCAGGCAGGGCGCGCAATGAGGTCGGTGCTTTTCCAGGTGCCGCCGATGGATGGCGAGATATTTCTGGCTGCGACCTGCGTAACGGCGGCCGTTTGTTTAGCCGCATGCCTTGTGCCGTCGCAACGGGCGGCGAAAATCTCTCCGATCGAGGCGCTGGTGGAAAATTAGGCGATCTGTGCTGAGGGTAAGACGAGGCCTCGAATTCGAGCGCAAACGCTCAAAGGCGTTACTTTGGAAACGCAAGCTCGGCGGCGCGCGCAGCTCCCTGCATGGCTTCGCGACGGCCGGGCGCAAGGGCAAGCGCCGCCTTAAACTCCTTGAGTGCGGCGCGTGGATGGTTCTGATCGAGGAGCAGGGTGCCGAGTTGTTCGCGGGCGGGAAGAATCGGTCCGGGAGTAACGGGAAGCTTCTCAATGCCATCTTCATCGTCGGCTGCGCGGCGCATCAGGGCGACCGCCTCGCTCGGCTTGCGGTCTGCCTGGGCTGACCATGCTTCCACCTCACGTCGAAGAATTTTCGTTTGAGTGGCCCAGTAATCATTGCCCATCGAGCGGAGCTGGGCCTCGATTTGTTCCAACTGAGCAATTTCCTTGCGAGCTTCCGCGGGCTTCCCACTGCGCGCGAGGCCCAACCCGCGCGCCCAGACGGCGATTGCAACAACATGTGGCGGCGCACCCGTTGGCGGAACCAACAAAGCAGCTTCTGCCCATTCGCGCGTCTCGGCAAGGTAGCGAACTGGCATTGCGGTGGATGCATAAGCGATTTTGAAATTGGCTACATCCAGGTTGGGCATGCGTTTCAGCTGTCGAATGACCCGGGCGGCATCTTTATCTCGCCCCATTTGCAAATAGGCATAAACAAGATAATCCATGGCGTGCAGCTCTTCGCCCGTGTCGCCCTGATTGTGCGCCGCGTCTCTTGCGGCCAAGTTGGCGCGGACAGATTCATCCCAAAGTCCAAGGCGCGTGAAGATGTGCGATGGCATGTGCAGAGCGTGAGGCGCCGATGGCGCGATGCGGGAGTAGAGGCGAGCAGCCGGGAGGCCTTTCTGGGCAAGTTCGGCATTGTCGTAGGCGTGGATCAAATAATGGGGAATACCAGGGTGTTCCGGGAAAGCGTGAAATAGCGGCTCAAGGATGGCCGCGGCCTGCTTCTGCTTGGCGTGAGTTTTATCGGTCGGAGAGGCATTGGCCAGGAGCGCGAGAGCGAAGAGCACTTGAGCTTCAGAATCATCATGATATTTGGATGCGAGCTCGCGCATCGCGCTCTCGTAGTTCGATGCTCGAACCGGATATGGAACAGTGGCAGCATCCTGAAATACGCGAGCCAGGGCGCGGATGAAGGCAGCCTCCCGATCTGAACCTGGCCCAATCTTCTGGGCCAGTTGGATCTCTTCTTGTGCAGTGCGGACTGTCTCGGGAACAAGCGGAGGATCCCAAAGCTCGTGAAAATAAGAAAAGGCGATTCCCCAATGCGCCATTGCGCATCGAGGATCGCGTGCCGCGACGTCGCGAAACGCAGCTTCAGCAGCGGAGTAAGCGAAGGAGTGAAGCAAGGCCACGCCGCGATCAAACTGCTCCTGAACAGGTTGAATGCAAGAATTCTGGAAAGATACTTTTCCCAACCGCTCATTTTCGAGACCGCTCTTCGCATCTTGCGCGAACAAACAAGGCGCGACAAACAGCAGCGCGAAAATGATCCGCAATAAGATTCGCATTCCCGAGCTCCGTGAATTGCTGGGAGAGTGTGATTGGTGGAATTCTACCTGAAGAAAACGTGCGGCAGAGAGTGGGGCTTGCATAGCGTGCCGGTTTGCCTATATGTTCGGAGAAAACAGGCCGTATGAAAGCCGCTGTTTACACGAAAACGGAATCTGGAAAGATTGTCCAGATTATGGATGTCGAGAAACCCGATCCGAAAGAGAACGAGGTGCTGTTAAGAGTGTGCGCGGCTTCGGTCAATCCGCTGGACTGGCGCATGAAGAAGCGGCGGCCCGGCGTGGATGTCGCGGGCGTGGTCGCGACCGCGGGCAAGAGCGTGACGCGATTCAAGCCAGGAGATGAGGTTTTCGGCGCTTGCAAGGGCGCATTTGCGGAATACGCGTGCGCCAAGGAATCGGCGCTCGTAATAAAACCGGAACGCCTCACGATGGAACAAGCTGCCAGCGTGCCTGTCGCGGGACTCACAGCTTTGCAGGGGCTTCGAGATAAAGGGAAACTGAAACCTGGGCAAAACGTGTTGATTAATGGAGCCGCGGGCGGCGTCGGCACGTTTGCCGTACAGGTCGCGAAGGCGCTGGGCGGAGAAGTGACGGGAGTATGCAGCGGCAGAAATGTTGATCTGGTGCGTTCGCTTGGCGCCGACGCGGTGATTGACTACGAAAAGGAAGATTTCACTCAGGGCGGACACAAGTACGATCTGTTGCTCGATAACGTGGGGAATCGCCCGCTGCTGGCGATGAGACGAGTCATGTCTTCGGGCGGGCGCTGCATCATGATTGGCGTAGCGAAGAAAATGTTCGAAGTGCTTGGGCGTTTCGTCAAGTTGGTCGCCTGGCCGCCTTTCTTGCGGCCAAAGTTTAAGATTTTAATTGCCAAGGTAAAGAAAGGTGATCTGGAGTTGTTATGCGAACTAATGAAGACTGGCAAGCTCACGCCACAGATAGATCGATGCTTTCCGCTGAGCGGCGCCGGCGATGCTCTGGCTTACGTTGAGCAAGGGCATGCTCGAGCGAAGGTAATTCTCAGCAATTCAACCGGCGTGTAAGAGTCCCCGGGCAGCTCGAAGAATAGTCATCCGAGGCGCGTAGAAAGAAGAGGGTGGCTGAAGCGGCGGCAGAGGGAGCTGCGTCGAGATGAGATCATCTGCGCAGAGCTGGTGGTGGATCCGTGGAGAGGCGAGCGGCCTGAGTGAGAAGATAGTTTCGCTCGGGAAGGCTGGCGGTTTTTCCGGCGGCGAGGCGGTAATGGACGGCGGCGGCAGGGAAATCACCAGCCATTTCGAGAAGATGCGCTCGAACGGCGTGCATTCGGTGATGACCGGCCAGGTGAGAATCGGATTCGAGTGCATTGAGAAGCTCGAGGCCTTTCGCAGGGCCATGAACCATGGCGGAGGCGACCGCGTGGTTGAGCGAGACGACGGGATTATCTGACATGCGGCGAAGTAGATCGTAGAGGGCCAAGATTTGCGGCCAGTCAGTATCTTCCGGACGCGCGGCCTCGTCGTGAAGCGCAGCGATAGCCGCCTGGAGCTGATAGGGGCCGACTGAACCCCTTGGTAAAGCGGCGGAGATAAGGAAGAGGCCCTCCGCAATTTCCTGCTTGTCCCAGAGAGAGCGATCCTGCTGCATGAGCGGGACGAGATCGCCTTCCGCTGTGGTGCGAACGAGACGGCGAGCGTCGGTAAGCAACATAAGCGCGAGCAGGCCGGCAACTTCGGGATCTCCGGGAAGAAGAGCATAAAGAGAGCGAGCGAGGCGGATGGCTTCGCGGGAGAGTTCGACGCGAAGCAACTGAGGTCCGCCGCTGGTGGTGTAGCCCTCATTGAAGATCAGGTAGAGGACGTGAAGAACCGCGCTGAGCCTTTCGGCGCGTTCGCCGGAAGTGGGGAGCTGGAAGGGAATGCCAGAGTCCTTGATGCTCTGTTTGGCGCGAGAAATACGCTGAGCCATTGTGGATTCAGGAACGAGAAACGCCTTGGCGATTTCGGCGGTAGTGAGGCCGCCGACGGCGCGAAGAGTGAGCGCGATCGCGGAAGCAAGACTTAGCGCCGGATGACAGCACATGAAAAGGAGGACAAGTGTGTCGTCGCTATCGCCTACTTCTTCAGGGAGAGGTTCCCGCGGCGTGGCCGGATCAGGCAAGCGAGAAGCCTCGAGGGCGATTTCTTCCTCACGGCGCCGTCGTGCGGATTCGCTGCGGATCTGATCGGTCATGCGGCGGTAAGCGACCTGGACGAGCCAAGCGCGGGGATTGCGAGGAAGTCCTTCTTCGGGCCATTGCATCGCCGCCGCAATGAGAGCTTCCTGAACGGCGTCCTCGGCAGAGGCGAAATCACGAAATCTGCGGACAACGATGCCGAGCACCTGCGGCGCCAACTCACGCAGCAGGTTCTCGATGGAGGGTGTGGAGGGTTGATCGGACAAAACACGCTCCCGAAGACCGGAAATCAGATGCCCAAATCGGAAAACGCGGTCAGAACCTGGCGAACCTCGATGGGTATGCTGCCCGGAGTTCCTCCGGGGCCCGGAGCGCCAGACGCGCGCGCAGCGAGCCGATACGCTTGCTGCGGGCTTTCGACATCAATGATCCAGTAGCCCGCGAGAAATTCCTTGGATTCGACGAAAACACCGTCGGTGACAGGCTCGCCGTTCTTTCCAGCGCGAACAATTTTGGCTTCATTGGGCCAGCCAAGACCTTCCGTGGCGACAAACACGCCCGCATCCTTGAGCTCTTTGCTGAAAGAGCGCATGAAGGCGACGTTACGCTGAAGATCCTCTTTGGTCCATTTCGCGTAGCACTCCCAATCAGCCTTCGTCGCATTCATCATCAAAATGTATTTCACCTGAAGCTCCTTTCGATGGATTTCAGCGTGGCTTGGCTTCCCAAGTGAACGTCACGTGGGGCCACTGGCCGGAAATTGCCATTCACGATTTCGGGCCATGTGTGGCGAAGGGACGTACTTCGATGGGCATGTTGGTCGGGACGCCGCCAGGACCAGCCGCGGAGGAAATCAAGCCCGCAATGGTGTAAGCCCGCTCCGGAGACTGGACATCCACGATCCAGTAGCCAAGGAGGAATTCCTTGGATTCGGGGAAGATGCCATCGGTGAGCGGCATGCCGTTACGGAGACCCCGGACGACGCGAGCTTCGTTGGGTTCACTGAGGCCCTGGGTGGCGACAAACTCGCCGGACTGCGTGAGGTCCTGACTGATCTTGTGTAGCACGCCCATGTGGGCGTCAATGTCACTTTTGGACCAGGCCCTATATGAATCCACGCCTGCTTTCGTACCGCTCATAAGAAGAATGTATTTCATGTGGGTGTCTCCCTTTTTGGCGCATCAGGTGCGCTTTCATGGGGTAGTCGGAGCAAGAATCCCCATTTCGACATGGCCGCTGCACAATTTTTTGAGAAAAACGCCTGCGGCGGTGTCGATTTTACGCCAACAGGGCCGACTTACGGATAGAGGTGGGAACATGACGACCGACACCATGGAAATAGATGTCAGCGAAGACTGGGCGACGGCATGCGACGTCCAGGAAAGATTCATGCAGCGGCCGGCGGATGAAATGGATCGGCTCGAGTACGCCGCGCTTTGCCGTCAAGTCCGCGCGCTGGGGGGAGATGGCTACGACTTTCTGCCGCTCGGAGAGCAAAAGTTAGGGATGGCGATTGGCGATGCGTCTGGGAAGAGCGTCGCAGCCGCGCTGATGATTTCAAGCGTACAAGCTTCGCTTCGTACCGCGGTATCGTTCGCGGGCGAAGAGCCGGCAGCCGTGCTCGCTGCGGTGAATGCCAACGTCTACGCATCGTCTCTGGCGGACCGGTACGCAACTTTATTTTATGGCGTGTATGACGGCCAAACGCGCACGATGCGATACGCCAACGCGGGGCATAATTCGCCGCTGGTCATCCGGAAGGATGGGACGGTAAGTCTGCTGGAGCGCGGCGGAGTGCCGGTTGGGATTTTTCCGAAGTGGGGTTACGAAGAAGGATTGGTAGCGTTCGAGCCGGGCGATTTGATCGTGGCGTATACCGATGGAGTGAGCGAAGCGCGAAACGAGGCCGGAGAAGAGTGGGGCGAAGCGGGAATCCGAATGGCGATCAAGGAAAGCGTTGAGAAAAAGCCCGAAGTGATTGCGGCCCAGATCTTTGGAGCGATGGAAGAATTTTCGCACGGACGGCAAACGGATGATGCGACAGTCATCGTGGCGCTGGTGCGTTGAAATTGCAGACAAACACTTGGCAGGATCTAGCCACCCGAGATAGCGGGCACAATCGAGATTTCGGCGGACGCAGGGAGGGCCGTCGTAAGGCCGCCAGTATGTCGGACGTTTTCATTTCCCAGGAAGATGTTCACGTGCTGGCGTACCTCACCGGTTTCAGTGAGAATTCTGTCGCGCAGGCCCTGGTGCGCGGCAAAAAGCGCCTGCAGGGCATCAAGAAGGCTCGCGGAGTCCAGCACCTCGATGCGGACAGTCGCTGAACCACTTGTAAACTGACGAAGCGGGCCGGGAATGTGAAACGCGACGATCATCGGCGAGGAGTGTTGTGCCGCGAGATTTTTCGCGCGGATGATTTCCGCTTGCGCGAAGGTTTCCCGTTCGAATGAAGACGTTCCGATGGAACGCCATCCAGTTCAATGCAGAAGGCCTTCACACACAAGATTTGAGGCAGCCCTTCCAGAACTTTCTTCCAGCTTTTTCCCTCATCGCGCGAGGCATACACTTTTCCGCTGCGCGTTCCGAAATAAATCCCGGCCGGATCCAGCGTATCGGACGAAAAAGCGTCGCGAAGAACTGTCTCGTACGCCCCCTTTTGTGGAAGGCCGCGTTCGAGGCCTTCCCAGGAAGCGCCGGCGTTGCGGGTGCGAAATACGCGAAGCCGGCCCTCTGGTGTGCAGCGGAATTCGTCGGATTCGACAGGAAGAATGTAAACGCAATCGGGATCGTGAGGATGCATGACCATGCCGAAGCCAAAATCGGAAGGAAGACCGGTTGCGATATCTTGCCAGGTGTCGCCGCGATTTCCGGAGCGGTACAAACCGAAGTGATTCTGAAGAAACAGGCGCTCTGGCCGGGAGGGATGCACCACAATCTTATGAACGCACTGGCCAAATTCTGGGTAGCGCTCCGGAAGAAAAACAACGCGGATGCCTGAATTACGCGCCAGCCAGGACGTGCCAGTGTCATCGGAACGGTACACGCCGCCAGCGGAAATGGCGACGAAGGTTCGCGCCGGGTTGCTGGGATCAGGAAGGATGGTGTGAAGAAAGAGGCCGCCATTGCTGGGAAGCCAGCGAGGGCGATGCGGATGGTGGTAGAGGCCTCGAACGAGGGACCAGGACTCGCCTGCATCGTGCGACTCGAACAGAGCGGCAGGCTCGACGCCGCAATAAAGAGTGTCCGTCTGCTGCGGGTGCCCCAGCGAAATTTGCCAGATATTGCGAAGAGCAGCGCCCGATTCCACTGGAAAACGGATGTTGGCTTCGAGAGGGTTCGTCCAGGTGCGGCCGAAGTCGTCGCTGGAGCGTAGGAACGTGCCCCACATCAGATTGCTGGTAGAAACCCAAAGCCTGTGGCGCCCGGCGCGGCCGTCGTAAGCTATTGCATGAACGCCCTGGCCGTGGAAATAAGGGCCTGCGACATCCCAGCGGTTCCGATCGCGCGAGGAACGCAGCAGAAACGCGCCTTTGTTGGTGCCGATAAGAACCAGCACGTCCCGATGCTTGATGGCCAAATGTTCCATGCCGCGGAGAACAATGGTGCGATGGCCGCGAGTTTCGTCGGCGGGGTGGCGAGTTTGTAGTACGGCGCCTTGCAGCGTTTCGAGCGCAGCGCGCAGCTCTCCGGCGCGCTGATAGCGCTCGGCGGGTTCTTTCATCAGGCAGCGCTGGACAACGGCGGCCAGGCCAAACGGTACAGTCGCTGGAAGCGGAGGCGGAGGCTCTTTAAGAATGGCGGAACTGACTTCGAAGCCGGTATTCCCGCGAAACGGCAATTTCCCTGCAGCCGCTTCGTAAAGCACTACGCCCAGCGACCAGATGTCGCTTAACTCGTCGCCTTTCTGCCCGCGCAGAACTTCGGGAGCCATGTAAGCAAGCGTGCCCACCAATTTGCTTTCCAGCGGATCATACGAAACTGTCGCCGCGCTGATTTCTTCGCGCTCGAGGCGAGTGGCGAGCCCGAAATCCAGAACTTTCACGCGGCTGTCCATGGTGACCATCACGTTCGAGCCTTTTAAGTCACGGTGGACGATCCCGCGGTTGTGCGCGTGGGCAAGCGCATCGGCGACTTGAGCACCGTAGCGCGCGACTGTTTCCATGGAAAGGCCGGCGGCGGCGAAAAGATCGCTGAGCAAGCGGCCCTCGATCAGTTCCATGACGACGTAGAATTCGCCGCTGGTCTGGCCGACCTGGTAAATCGTGCAGATATTCGGATGGGTGAGCGCGGAGGCGGTTTGGGCCTCGCGCAGCAAGTGATCGCGGCCGACCCGTTCCACCAGACCCGGGGCGAGAACCTTCAGAGCGACATCGCGATGCAAGACTTCATCGCGGGCGCGGTAAACCACGCCCATGCCGCCTTCGCCAAGTCTGGAGAGGATTTTGTAGTGGTCGAGGGATTGACCGATCATGGTTGCGGCCCGAAGGCCATCCTATCACGTAGCAGGGACTGGTTCAGAAGTGGACCGGAGAGATAGTGGAGCGTCAGACGCTCTCTTCCACCGCCAGGGACGGGGTGACTTGCGTCGCTCGAGATGTCGTGATGAGCAGAACGCTGGCGAGAATAAAGAGAGTGCCCAGTATAGTCCGCAGGCCGAGAGGTTCACCGCCAAAAAAATAACCGAGGATGACGGCGACGATCGGATTGACGTATGCGTAGGTGCCGACTTTTGTCGGAGACTCATGATGAATCAGCCAGATGTACGCCGTGAAGGCGATGATGGAACCCGCGACCACAAGATAGGCAAGGGATATCCAGGCGGCGCGCGATACGCTGAGTAAATGGAAGCCGCGGAATTCGCCGAACAGGGCCGAACACAGCGCGAGCAGAATTCCGCCAACCAGCATTTGCGCGCCAGAGCTCATCGCTTTGGAAGCAGGCAACGGCAGTTTGCGTGTGAGACTGGCGGCGATAGACCAGGTAATCGAAGCAACCAGAAGCGCGACCGCTCCCAGGCGATCGATAGGAGCGCCGCCCAAAGTAGCAGATGGAATCATCAGCGCTGCGACGCCGGCGAGCCCCACGAGAAGAGCTGCGGCCAGTCGAAACGTCATTCGCTGGGTGCGGAGAAAAATGATTTCCGAAATCGACATGAAAGCGGGAATCGTGGCAAGCATGACGGCGGCCAACCCGGAGGGAACGCGCCGCTCGGCCCAAAAAAGAAGCCCATAATCGAGAAGGAACATCAGCAGCGCAAGCCAGAGTGCGGAGAGCCACTCACGACGCGATGGGGAAGGTTCGCCCCTGGCGATAACCCATATATAAAGGATAAGACCGGCAATGCAAAATCGCATGGCTGCAAGGAGTAGGGGAGGAACTTCGCGCACTCCGATGCGAATCGCGAGGAAAGTAGAGCCCCAGACGAAATAGATTATGGAAAAGGCCAATATGGTTTTCCATGCGGAGCGGTTCGTGGTGGATGGCATTGCTGATTTCCGTCGGCGCGGCACTTAGAGTGATTTCGGCCGTTCGATCTGGCTTTCGACCAGCGTACCTGGAATGGCGCGGGATGTCCGCTGCGAAACAGCAAGGAATTGCTCGGCCCAAGTGACAAAGTGGCCTGTGAGCAGCACCAACTACGGCTGGAAAGGGATGTGGTATGGTGAGGGCCATTATGACGCGCCGAAAGATAATCCTGGCTGCCGCCGCAGCGGCAATCTTCGTTGCATTGCTGAGTGCCAATCTCAGGACGAGCGCATCAGCCGATGCGGCACAGACGCCTGATCCGGACGCGTTCTACAAACTGGGACCCGATTCGCTGCCGCAGGATGGCGTCCCCAAGGGGAAAATCCTTGGCCCGTTTGTTTTGCCCAGCAAGATTTATGAAGGTACGCAGCACACCTACTGGGTGTACGTGCCGGCGCAATACGATCCTGCTGTTCCGGCAAGCTTGATGATTTATAACGATGGCCACGCGCTTTTCGATCCCGAAGGGGATGTACGCGCGCAGAACGTTATGGACAACCTGATTTATCGCCGCGAGCTGCCTGTGATGATTGGAGTGTTCATTAACCCTGGACGAAGGCCCGATCAGCCGGAGCCAACCGCGACGGAATGGGGCGACGCGAACACAAACCGGCGCGTGGAATACAACTCCCTCGAAGACAAGTACGCCCGGGTCATTGTGGAGGAATTGCTGCCGGTGCTCTATAAGGACTTCAATATTTCCAAAGACCCGGAGAGTCACGGCATTGCCGGTTCGAGTTCCGGAGCGATTGCGGCTTTCACAGTGGCTTGGGAGCGGCCCAACCAGTTTCGAAAAGTCCTGAGCATTGTTGGAAGCTATGTGGATTTGCGCGGCGGGAATGCCTATCCGGATATCATCCGCCGGAGCAAAAAGAAACCAATTCGCATATTTCTGTGCGATGGGCGCAACGATTTGCGAGGAGTGCGCGACGGCGGGCCGTACAATCAAGCGATGGATTGGTTTTATCAAAACGTTCGAATGATGGAAGCGTTCACGGCGAAGGGTTACGACGTCAACTACGCTTGGGGCATGAACAAGCACGGTCAGAAAATGGGGGGAGCGATTCTGCCTTCCATGATGAGATGGCTGTGGAGAGATCACGCAGTCTCTACAAATCCAAACGACAAAATAGAGAGAAGCTTCAACGAACCGCAAGCGAACGGCAAGAAGCCGTAGAGACGCTGGTCGAAGCCAGCCCGTGAAACCATGGTGCGTTACAATGAAGGGCATGTCGCGCGGCCAAACCCAATCCGCAAATTTTGTTCCCGCATCTGCTTTAGACCACAGACCCATTTCCAATCGTGCGCTTTTGGGCCGGATGGTGCGGCAAGCCCCGTTCGTCATGAAAAATTTTCGCCTGTATTTCCGAAATGCCTGGCGGCGGAATTTGCGAGGCACGAAAGTCATCGCGCCCTACGCGGTCACCTTTTATGCGACGCACAAATGCAATTTGGCGTGCAGCTATTGCACGCAAAAAGAGCCGGACGTATTCAGCGAAGAGCTGAATACGGGAGAGACCATCCGGCTGCTCCGCAAGATTCGAAAGGAGACCGATTCGATCGTTATCACGGGCGGGGAACCGACTTTGCGGGCGGACATCGAGGAGCTAGCTGCCGTGGCGCGATTTCACTGCAAGTTTCGATCGGTGCTCATGATCACGAATGGCACGCTGCTGGACCGCAAGCAGGGAATCCTGAATTCCGTGACGGGATTAGTGGTAAGCCTGGATGCGCTCGCGGCCGACCCGACAAACCCTCTATCGAAACCGGCCGCGCTGCCGAAATTAATGCAAAATCTGGCATTTGCAAAAGAGGTTTTGGGTAACGCGCAGAAGATCACGATCAGTACGGTCATCGAGGAATGGAACATCGGAGAAGTGGAGCGACTATTGGATTGGTGTGGCCAGGAAGGGTTTGTGTTCGCGGCGCAATCCGCGCAACTCGAGAAAATGCCGAATTTGAGGCTGTTGCAAAACCCGAGGTACCAGTCGCTCGTGGACAAAATCATCGAGCGACGCAGAAGCGGCTTTCAGGCGATCAATGGAACGCCGCGCACCATTGACACGCTGCTTCGCTTCAAGAGCTTTCAGTGTTACCCAACAATGTTTCCCCGCGTGTATCCGAATGGAGACGTCTTCTATCCCTGCGAGCCGCTGCGAAAAGTGGCGGGCAATTTATTGCGCGATGGTTCTTTGAAGAGAATTTTTGCGCGCGGCAAAAAAATATACGGGGACATTCCGCCTTGCCAGGGCATTTGCTACCTCTTCGGAAACGTCTTGTCCCACTACTACGTGAATGACTTCTGGGGCTTAGCCGGGGAATACGTCCGGTGAGTTCGAGGCCACGAGGAGAATTACGCTCGGCCGGAGGGGGTACTTCGGCGCGCGGAGCGTGCCTCCGCCCCGTTCGGATGCCAGCAGAGCTTAGTTCAGTTCAGTTCAGTTCAGAGAGTTTCTTGTTCAGGTGTGCGAGAGCGGCTTCCAAAGATTTGCGGTGATTGGGGTGTACAGCCGACTCAAGATCGTGTGTAACCCGGGCGCGCGACAGGAGTAAACCCTTACGTTCCTGCTCGCGTAAGATCTGTTCGGCAGACTTCGTTGTTTTGCCGCCCGGACCGGGGTTCCCCTGATTCGTTTGTCCGGCTTCGACTTGCGACGCTACGTCCTTACTTTCCCATCCTCGCGCCATACAGATATTTTGCCACACTCAGGGCCTTCGGGAGAGGTAAATCTCACAAAATCTAGGCGCTGGCCGCCCGGCTGCGGGGCAGCACGGGAAGAGGGGCCGGACGCACGCTAAGTATCGTAGTTTGTGCTACCTGGGCGAGGTGTTCGCTGAAAATCCCTTCGTACCAAAACTCCGCCGCGCCCCCGTTCCAAAGTATCCTCAGCAGGCAGGTCTGCTTCGCCGGCGCCTGGCTAACTTCCGCCGATGTGATTTCACCGGTCGGGATAGCCAGGAGCGACTTGAATCGTGCGTCGAGAACCCATATGTGTTTGGCGCCGACGTAGAGCTGAACGGGCTTGGAAAAGGTCTTGCCCCGCCGAAATTTTCCCCCATTGACAATCACCAGCGCGCCCAATTCTCGAGCCATGTCGTCGGGCAGTTTGTCTCCCTTGGCCGGCGGCAGGAGAATCGCGACGAGGAACATCCCCAGCCCCACAGCGGAAGCGATCCAGCTGTTCCAGAGACTCAGTGGCAGGATGACCAGTGCGGCCCCTCCCAAGCCGAGACCAACGCGAAAGGCCATCCACGATTGGGGGTTATTTCTAATGTGAATCAGTTTAAGAATTACTAGAACAATTCCGAACTGAACTCCGGTGAAAAAAGCATGCGCGCGAGAAATGTGAGGTTTGCGGTTCGAAACAGCCGAGTCTGGCGTCGAGCTCATCTTGCGTACTTCCGTCACCCTGTAAGCCTACGACGCGCCGGTCAAGGTTTCAATGACGGGATCTCGCGCATCCGGGCAAACGCTCGCCTCACATGTGGGATGGTGATCGAGCCGCCCACGATTAGCGCGACATTGAGCGCATCGATCACTTCCGCGCGCTTCCACCCTTCTTCCGCACAACGCACAAGATGATAGGTTATGCAGTCGTCGCAGCGCAGAACCGCGGAAGCAACGAGGCCGAGAAGCTCTTTCGTTTGTGTGTTGAGCGCCCCCTGTTCGTAAGCCTGGTGGTCAAGAGCGAAAAAGCGCTTGATGCCGAGATGGCCGCAATTCAGGATTTCTTCGTTCAGATCGGCGCGGAATTTCTGAAAATCGTCGAGGCGATCGGCCATGATTCCTCCCAAAGTGAAGCGCCTATTATGGACCAATGCAGTTGGAAACGGCACGAAGGAAGAAATCGCGGCGGTTGCGATTCGCGCGCGAAAGAGCAAGCACGGTTTCCAACTTGCGGGTTAGTCAGCTACGGGAGCGAGTGCTTTCTGGACCAACTCCTTCGCGCCAGGCCTGCCGGAAAGCACCAATTCAGCCCATTCCGCGCCTACGTGGGAGAGCCGAACTGCTTCGCTGGTGAGCGATTCCGGCCCGCCTGAATCCGCGTTGCCGAAAAAAATGCGTTCGAGTGGCTGGGCCGCGGCGATGCGCGTTTTCGTGTAATGGCTGGGAACGGCCATGAACATGGGATGGCCGCGACGATAGATGCGGACCTCGATTGGATTGACATCGAATTCCGGCAGAATTTTTTGGAAGTCGCTGAGGACTCGAGCAGCGAGGGACTTGCATCCTTCGATGCTCAATAAGAGCGAACGCTGAGATTCGCGAAGAGGGGTATAAAACGTCAGAATGTTATTTTTCTGTTTGTATCCTGGCGTGTTTCGAATCGTCCAATCCGCCACAATGAAATCCGTGAAGCAATTTCCAGGGCACCAGTTGTCGTAACCTCGGTGGTAGACCGGCCGGTCGAAAATAACGTTGACGACGGGATATGGTGCAAAACGTGTACGCTGCATCGCCGATTTTTGCGCCATGGAAAGATTGTCTACGATTCGAACCGTAATTTGCTTAGGCGTACACATCAGCACAGCCCGTGCTGAAACAGTTGTAAGCTTACCGTCGCGAACGTACGTGACTTCGGCTCCGGCCTTTCGCGGCACGACGGCGACCACGGTGGAATCGCCCAGCATTTGATCGAGGTGCTCCGGCTGCAGAATTTCCACGAGCCGGTGCGTGATACAACCCAGTCCGCCGGGCAAAATGGCGCGTTTGGCGTCGCCGCCCGTAAACAGGTCTTTTGCATTGTAGAGTCCGACGTACGCGGATGTGTCGGCCGTCGTTGCGCCCCAGTTGGAAGGGCCGAAGATGTCCCACCATGCCTGAACTTCCGGCGCGTAACTCGACGTATAGTCTGAAAAACGGGCAGCGTCGAGCTCGGCGAGGTGAGCCCGGACATTCATTTTAAGGACGTCCTCGCGGAATTTCTGAAAACTGGCGACAACCGCTTTTGAGTACGGAAGCTGCGAAATGCCGGATTTCCATGTATCTGCAACGTAGGTCTTGTTGACTAGCGTAGGGTCAGGCATGTTGACGAGAGGAAGCTTGAGGCCGATTTCTGAAGCTAGCTGGTCACCCTCATCGCCGCGATACGCATAAGCCGAACCGGTGGCAAATGGCTGACCATCAAATTCCTCTTCGTAAGCGTTTCCTCCAAAATGATCTTCCTTTTCCAAAAGCAGCCAGTCCTTTCCACGAAGAAAGTACGCGGCGGAGAGTCCGGCGACGCCGCCACCGACAATCACGACAGAAGCGTTTGCCGAGGGCGCAGGCAATTCGAATTGGCGGCCATCCCGAATCTGATGGCAAACCTCGAAATGTTCTCCGTCCACGAGCGGCCTTGAGGAGGCTTCGGGGCGCTCGAAATGCGCAGGTTCAGAAGGAAGCAAAGCCGCATCCAATGGGCATCCGGAGGCAACCGATCCGGCGACCACAAATTTGATGAAGTCACGTCGTGAAGCGCTCATAGACTCTCCAGGCAATTTAGGCGGTTCAACAAGTTGCGGGCCTTCCGCATAGTGCTGACCCAAAGTGCGAATGCAATCGGCCAAGCGTAGATAGCGCCATCTAGGAGGCGGCGAAGCCCTCAGAACGTCGGCGGCGTATTAATCCAAAGCAGCCAGGTTTCAGAGCGGCCTGGATTTTTCCACCGGTGCGGCATTGAACTTTGAAAGTACAAACTGTCGCCCGGTTTCAGACGGTAATGCTCAGAGCCGTCGAGCCAAATCTCAAAATCGCCCCGCAGGATATGAAGAAACTCCTCGCCCTCATGAGAGTAAGACTCACCGCTTCCGCCGCCAGGCTTGATTCGAAAAAGATGCGGTTCCATGACGGTTTGGCCCGAGGCCAGAAGTTCCATGCGCACTCCCGGAGAGGTTTCGAGGACCTTGCGCTCCGCGGGGCGAACGAGATGGAGATTGTCCTGCGCCGGTTCGAATAAAGAAAGAATGTTGGTTCGATAAAAACGAGCGATGCGACGGAGCGTCGAGACCGACGATCGCATTTGTCCCCGCTCGAGCGAGCTGAGGAACCCAACCGATACGCGGGTGGCGCGCGCCACTTGCGCGAGCGAAAGTCCGCGGCGAATTCGCAGGCGCCGGAAGCGCTGGCCGGGATGCGGAAGGACGGTTGACCGCGAGGCGACCAAGCCCTGCCGTTTCAATACGTGAACGATTGCCGCCGGGTTTAAACCTTTGGCGCGGCGCAGGAAGACGGCGCGTTGCAGCAGGCGCACATCCGGCTCGGCATACATCCTGTATTGACTCTTTGTGCGGCGCGGAGAAATCAAACCTAAGGCCTCCCAAGCACGAAGCGCGGACGAGGAAATGCCGACGCGGCGCGCGACTTCGCTAATGCGCAGAAGGCGGCCAGGGGCTCGATTTTTGAATGGCTTGGAGAAATTATTTCTGCTTGACACGGCTCCCGGCCTTCTCTAAGTTTACTGGATTATAGTAAGGTTTCCGGGGCACAGCAACCTCGAAGAATCCGCTGCCAAGAGACTTCTTCGAATCAAGGGGTGAGGTCATGAGATTCGCCGCAGACCTGTGGCAGGGCGAGATGCGCTGCCTCCGCAGTTTATTGTTGGCGTGTTTGCCCGCAGTGGCAATTTTGTTTTCCCCTATATTCACGGCGGCCCAAAGCACCGGCGGACAGATCCGGGGAACCATCATGGATCCCAGCGGCGCAACCGTGGCGGCCGTGACGGTGACGCTCGTCAACCAAGCTACAGGTTCGCAGCGCACCGTGCAGACCGGCGCGAACGGAGATTACATCTTTTTGGAAGTGCCAGTGGGGAATTACGAAATCGATGTCACACAGACCGGTTTCAAGAGCTTCGTGCGGAAGGGGGTTGCGCTGGATTTGAACCAGGTCATCAGCGTGGATATAAAACTGGAGCTGGGCTCGACGGCCGAGAGCGTGGAAGTAACAGGCGCACCACCCGTGGTTGACACAAGTTCGACACAGCTTGGGGCAGTCGTCAATGAACGCGCTTCCACGCAGCTGCCCTTGAATCAGCGGGACGTTTATCAATTGTTGCAACTGCAGCCTGGGGTGCAGTCGCAGCTCGGCAACGATTTATTCTATGGATCGGATAAAGCCGGCGTCGTCACGGTGAACGGCGGTCGCGGCCGTTCGAACAATTATTCCGTGAATGGCGGTGACGGGAACGATCTGTTTGCCAACCTCCCGGCGATTCAGCCTTCGCCCGACAGCATTGAGGAGTTTCGTGTCATCAGCAATTCCTTCGACGCCGAATACGGGCGCAACTCGGGCGCGGTCGTCAACGTCGTGACCAAGTCGGGGACGAATAGTATTCACGGAAGTTTCTATGAGTTTTTTCGAAATGACGTGCTGAACGCGCATCCTTTCACGTTCTTTCAGGCTCCCAAGCCGGAGTTCCGCCAGAATCAGTTTGGCGGCACGATTGGCGGCCCGATCAAGAAGGACAAAACTTTCTTCTTCGGTTCATATGAAGGCCGGCGCATCGTACAGGGCATCGTCTCCGAACCTATAAACGTTCCGACTGGAGCTGAGGTGAATAGCGGCGATTTTTCCGCTGAGCAACCGTTTACCGGCTCACTCACGGACGGAACAGTCGCCAATATTCTCCAAAACCGCTGCGGGTCCGGAGCACCCGCTTCGCTTACCGCCTCGCAAAAGCTAACGCCTGCAGCTCAAGCTGCCGTAGCAACGGTGGCTGCGGGCGGCAGCCCCGTTCCCTACTCTCAGATTTTCGCCGGCAACCAGATCCCCACTGGCTGTTTTGATCCCGTTGCTGTGAGCTTGTTGCAGTACGTCCCCGGGGCAGGCGGCAGCGGCGGCGTGCAAATCACACCCAACAAAACCGATCGCGGCGATCAATTCCAGATTCGCGTGGACCACAACTTTTCCGCATTTCAAAAAACGTCCATCTACTATTATTTTGACGACGACAACAGCCTCGATCCCTTTGCCAAGTTCCAGGCTTCCGGCGCGACGACCGGCAATTTCCCAGGCGTCTACGCCACGCGCGCGCAGCAGATCAATGTCACGCACACATCGACGATCGGCACGACGTCCGTCAACGAATTTCGCTTCAGCTTTTTTAGAGAGGGCCAGCTCAAATTCGATACGCCAACGCGGACCAATGCTATCACCGCATCTTGCGGCACGGGCGCGGCCGCCGCGTTCTGTTTCACTGGCACATCCGATACTCCGCTCGTGGATGACAATGGGAATTCGCTGGGCACAAACATTGATTACGGGTTGCATTCCGGCCTCGGTCCAATGAAGGAAGGTGTCCCGCTCATCTCAGTGGGCGGCGGATTTTCCATCGGCAACAATTTCAATGGCCAACTTCCGCAGACTGGCAACACCTATCAGTTCAGCGACAACTTCAGCAAAATCATCGGCAATCACAGTTTGAAATTTGGCGCCGACACTCGCTATCAGCAGTTCAACCAGTTGCTCTATTTCGACATCAACGGCGATTTGAGTTTCGTCAGCGATTCAAATATTTGCGGTCCCGCCAACACCAACACCACCACTTGCTCACCTGTCTCCGGCAATGACCTCGGCGCCTCCGACGCTTATCCGAACTACTTCCTTGGCCTTGGGAATAACTTTTTTCAAGGCTCGGCGCAGCACGAACTTGTTCGCAGCACTTCGATTTATCTTTTCGCGCAGGACAGTTGGAAGCTGCGGCCAAACGCCACTCTGAACTACGGGCTGCGTTGGGAGATGAACACACCTCTTACCGACATCGGCAAGAAAGTCCAGACGTTTCGCCCGGGCCAGAACACGACGATCTTTCCGTGCACTCTGCCGACTACCAGCCCTCTTTACGTCGCGGGCAGCGTCACGACTTGCGACCAGGCCGGCGTAACACCGATTGGCCTCGTTTTCCCTGGCGACAAGGGCGTGCCTGGAGGTCTGACCAACACGTATTACAAGGGATTCGCTCCGCGTCTTGGCCTGAACTGGAGCCCCGGCGCGAGCGGCAATTGGCTCGCAAGACTCACCGGCGGCCCGAGCAAAACCAGCATCAGTATTGGCTATGGAATCTTCTATAACCCTATCGAGCAACTCGTGCTCGAGCAGTTCAGCGCCGAACCTCCTTTTGGGGGCAGCAACAACATCGTGAACTCGTTGCTGCAAACTCCTTACGTGGATCAGAGCGGCAACGTATTTCCAAACCCCTTCAACGGCATTCTGAATCCACCTCGCGGCAGCTCCGTTGATTGGTCGCAATTCCGGCCTATGACCTTTTTCGGCCAGTTTCCGCCCAACTTGAAAATGCAATATTCCGACCAGTACAACCTCACCATCAAGCGGCAATTGCCGCACGACATTCTTTTCCAGATTGGCTACGTCGGTTCTCAGGGCCATCGGCTGCTCGCCAGCTACGAAGCTAATCCCGGTAATCCCAACACGTGTAACGACCTCGCAGCCCTCGGGCAGGGCTGCAGTTCATTTGGAGAGGACAGTGCGTACTCCTTTGTCTTGCCTGCTGGCGCCACGTTTCACTTGCCATACGCTCCCGGCGGCCCGAATGGAACAAGTGTACCTTGTCCAGTCACGAATGTTCCCGCGAGCTGCATTGTGACTGGGGCTGCTGGCGGCACTCCCATTACACTTGTCGGCATTCGCAGATATTCGTCCCCCTTGTGTAATCCGCTCACCGGCAGTGGTTGTCCTGCGGACGGTACTCCCGTTTTTTCCGGCATCTTCAGCGAAGACACCGTTGCCCGCTCGAACTACAACTCGCTGCAAGTGCTGCTGCAGAAAAATATTTCACACGGACTCCAATTTCAAGCGTCTTACACGTTCAGCAAGACTATGGACAACGCCTCGAGTTTTGAGAGCGCCCTCAATCCGTTGAATTTCAACTCCACTTACGGACTTTCCGACTACGACGCCCGCCATCGCTTCGTAGTCAACTACGTCTGGGATCTTCCCGTTCCCAAGTACGACGGCTTCAAAGGAAAACTACTTAATGGCTGGGAGCTTTCCGGCATCGCCAGCTTCCAGAGCGGTTTTCCTATTCGCATCACATCCCAGAGCGATATTGAAGAGCTCGACTCCACTTCCCTTTTTGAATTCCCCGGCGAGCCAAACCTTACTGCTCCCTTTCACACGCAGAACATTCGCCAGAACAATGGCTTCGTATTCGATCCAAATCTCTTCACCAACAACACCGTTGCTCCAGGCACCATTGGCAACGCACCGCGCACCATTTGCTGCGGTCCTGGCATCAACAACTGGGACATGAGTTTCATGAAGGAGACCCCTCTCGGCGAACACTTCAACATGGAGTTTCGAGCGGACATCTTCAATATTTGGAACCACGCCCAGTTTTACAGCGTGGACGGCAACGTCTCGAATCAAGGCAGCACATTTGGCCAGGTTCTGCATGTGCACGATCCGCGGCTCGTGCAGTTTTCTTTGAAGTTTCGCTTTTAATTGAAGTGGACCTTGTGCTGGACATGAGCAGCGGCAACAGGCTTATAAACTGACCGCAGGGAACAGACCTGCACGCCATTGGTCGAAAGTTTGCCGGATGGCGATCGGATCACTCAAATGTACGACGCACTCCAAAAGGAAATATCCACTTACGAAAAGCGCACTCCCAAGTCTGCGAACGCCTATCAACGCGCCTTACAGCGCATCCCGCTCGGCGTAGCCAGCAACTATCGCCATTATGAGCCGTACCCGCTCTTCGTTAAAGACGGCAAAGCAGGACGCATCCACGACGTCGACGGCAACGAATACATTGACCACAACCTTTGCTTTGGCGCTCTCATGGCCGGCCATTGTCACCCGGCAGTGGTCAAAGCGGTCGAAGAGAAATTGCATGAGGGAACCACGTTCGGCATGCCTCACGACCAGGAGTGGGAACTCGCGGAAGAAATTTGCAAACGCTACCCGGTGGATATGGTCCGGTTCGGCTCCAGCGGAACCGAAGTCACCATGCACGCTTGTCGCATCGCTCGTGCCGCCACCAACCGCGAGAAAATTGTGAAGTTTGAGGGCGCCTATCACGGCCTCCATGACACGGCGTTGGTCAGCGTGAAACCCAAGGCTCCTGAATACGGCGATCCGGATGCGCCGGCATCCGTGCCGGGCGGCGGAGGCATTCCCAAAGCTGCTCTCGCCAACGTTCTCGTTGCGGCATTCAACAATCTTGCCAGCGTTGAGCGGCGCTTCCGCGAAAATCCCGGTCAAATCGCCGCCATCATTCTCGAACCGATCCTGATGAATGTTGGCTTGTGCATGCCACAACCTGGCTTTCTTGAGGGACTCCGAGAAGTCGCTGCGAAAAACGGCGCGCTGCTCATCTTCGACGAAGTCAAAACCGGCGCGAAACTTGCCTGGGGCGGCGCGAGTGACTTCTTCGGCGTCAAGCCTGATATGATCTGCCTCGCAAAATCTATCGGTGGGGGATTGCCGCTCGGTGCATTCGGCGCTAATCGAGCGACCATGGACCTCATCGCGCAGCACAAAGTCTTTCACGGCGGCACGTACAACACGAATCGCGTGGCCATGTCGGCAGGCCTCGCGACTTTCCGTGAAGTGCTCACTAGCGCCAATTACGCACACGTCGAAAAGTTGAGCAAGAAATTGGCGGAAGGCTACCGGAGCATCGTGAAGCAAAACGGCCTCCAAGCCTATGTCGCCAGCGCAGGTGTTAACGGCGCGCTCATGCTCTTCCCCAAGGAAATCCTGAATTATCGCGACTGGACCCAAATCGATTCGGACCTCTGGCGCCACTACTGGTTTGCCATGGTTAACCGCAGCGTGCTGGCGCAGCCGTACTGGTGGGACGAGCAGTGGACCATTTCAGTGCAGCACAGCGAAGCCGACATTGATAAGCATCTTGCGGTCTTTGAGGAAATCTGTCCGGCCCTGGCAAAAGCGCAGCAGGAGCGCGGGACTCAATACGCGGGCGCGGCAGGCCATTAGTCCGGCTCGAAAACTTGATTTGAGCATTCCGGGCGCAGCGGGTATTTCGCATCTCGATACGCGGGAGCTGGGCGTTGTCAACCGAAGCCGCAACGATGACAGCGGGGAACGAGGCCGCGCCTCATCTTCGGCGCGCGCTCGGCCGCCGGGACCTTGTGCTTCTTTTCGTTGTAGCAGTTTTCAACCTCAATGTTCTGCCTTCCGTCGCGGCCAGTGGAGGCGTCACCGTCTGGCTCTGGCTTATCTCGCTTTTGTTGTTCTTCTGGCCGCAAGGCATCGCCGTCATCGAGCTTGCTCATCGCTATCCTGGAGAAGGTGGCGTCTACCTCTGGGCCAAGGAACTTTTCGGCGATTTTCACGGCTTCCTTTCCGGCTGGTGCTATTGGACTAACAACATGATGTACGTCCCGACGGTCGTGCTCTACTTCGTAGGTGTCTTTGTGTTTGTGCTCGGCCCTTCTCACGCCGCGCTCGCCGATAATCGCATGTTTGCGCTGGTGCTCTCGCTCGCTCTCCTGATCGTTTTGGTCATCCTGAATATCGTCGGCCTCGGTGTCGGCAAGTGGATCAGCAATATCGGGGGAATCGGCACGTTTGTAGCCGCTGCTCTGTTGATCGGGCTTGGCATCGTTACCGTACTTCATTTTGGAAGCTCGATCACCGCCGCTGATTTTACCATTCCTTCTGACCATCGATCCGTATTCAACGCTTTTGGAGTCATCTGTTTCGGCCTGGTGGGCCTGGAGCTTGCTTCCGTCATGGGCGACGAGATTGATCACCCCGAAAAGAACCTGCCCGTGGCCGTTACTTGGGGCGGAATTCTCTCTGGCGCGCTTTATCTCGGCGCAACACTCACCCTATTGACCGCCGTCAGCAAGCAGGACATGAGCGTTCTGCAAGGCATCGTACAAGCCGTGAGCCACATGGCTGCGAGGCTTGGCCTCGTGTGGATTGTTGCTCCTTTTGCTTTTCTGCTGAGCCTGAGCATTGCGGGGATCGGCTCGGCCTGGCTGGGAGGCTCCGCGCGCATTCCATTTGTCGCGGGGTTGGATTCTTATTTGCCCGCGTGGATGGGGAAAATTCACGTCCGCTACGGAACTCCCTACGCGGCGCTCATTGTCCACGCGGCTGTTTCAACGATACTCGTCGTCCTGAATTTCGCTCTGGTTGGCGCCGCCGTACAGGATTCTTTTCAGCGGCTACTTTCTCTGGCCGTGGTTCTGCAACTCGTCCCTTTTCTCTACATTTTTGCAGCGCTCCTCAAGATCGCGTTCAGCGCGCGCTTCGCCAAGGCTCACTACAATAAGCCCACACTCGTGTTTGCCGGATTCGCCGGCCTCTTGACGACTCTTTTGGGCATTGCTCTCGCATTTTTTCCAGCACGGCAGATTTCTTCACTCGTCTCCTACGAAATCTGGATGTTCGGCGGCACCGCCATTTTCATTGGCCTTGCTGCGTTCTTCTTTTTTGTCTATGGCAGGCGCAAAGCGGCTCGCAAGTTTGCTGCCGCTTAGCCCCGGATGTAAGTATTGGAGTAGCATGGAATTTTTGGAGCGTGCTCTCGTTTCGGTCTTGTGGAGGAAGTTATGTCGTCCGGCACCGTGAAGTCAGGCGTTGGCGTCTATCAGAATTTCATCAATGGAGAGTGGGCCGGCGGTATTCCAGGTCAGACGATTCCTGTCATAGATCCTTCCACCGAGGAAGTGATTGCACAAGTCGCTGCGGCGAGTGCCGCCGACGTGGACCGGGCTGTCTCCGCAGCTCGCGCTGCATTCGATTCCGGCCCTTGGCCAAGCACGACTGCTCAAGATCGCGGGCGCTTTCTGTTCAAGCTGGCAGAGCTTGTTCGTAAGAACAGCCCTCGCTTGGCGGAACTCGAGTCCCGCAATTCCGGCAAACCTATCGTCGAAGCTGAATTTGACATGGCGGATGTAGCCACCTGCTTTGAATACTATGGTGGCCTCGCCAACAAAGTTCTCGGAAGTGTTAATCCCGTTCCCGCTAACGCGCTTAGCTTCACGCTTCGCGAACCAATCGGCGTCGCGGGCCAAATCATTCCCTGGAACTATCCTCTTCTCATGGCAGCATGGAAGCTCGCTCCCGCTATTGCGGCCGGTTGTACGTGTGTCCTGAAGCCCGCCGAGCAGACTCCGCTCACCGCGTTGGAATTCGCCAACTTTTTTGCAGAGGCCGGCCTGCCGCCTGGTGTGGTCAACATCATCAACGGCTATGGAGAAACCACGGGTGCGGCGCTCGTCGCTCATCCCGGAGTGGACAAAATCGCGTTCACGGGAAGCGCCGCCGTCGGCAAGGTCATCGTAAAAAGCGCGGCGGATACCTTGAAGCGCGTCACGCTCGAGCTCGGCGGAAAATCGCCCAACATTTTTTTCGCCGACGCCGATTGGGAAGCCTCCATTGACGGCGCGCTCTTCGGCGTATTCATAAATCAAGGTGAGGTCTGCTCCGCTGGCAGCCGCATTCTCGTTGAGAAAAAGATCTATTCGAAGTTTGTCGAAGCCATGACGGAGAAAGCCAAGCGCATCAAGCTCGGCGCGCCTCTCGATCGTGAAACCAAGATGGGTCCGCTCGTGAGCAAAGAGCAATACGATCGAGTGAATTCGTATCTCGATGTGGGTAAGAAAGAAGCGAAAGTCGCCACCGGCGGTGCTCGCCCGAAACAGATTGCTAAAGGCTATTACCTTGAGCCAACAATCTTCTACGATGTCGAAAATTCAGCCCGCATCGCCCGCGAAGAAATCTTCGGTCCAGTGGCCAGCGTGATTCCCTTCGACAACGAAACTGAAGCGATTCGCATCGCCAACGATACTCCGTATGGACTCGCTGCCGCCGTCTGGACGCGCGATATTTACAAGGCCTTCCGCATCGTAAAATCTCTTCGCGCCGGAATTGTGTGGGTGAATCATATGCAGCCAACTTATGTGGAAGCGCCTTGGGGCGGTTACAAACAATCCGGCTTTGGCCGCGAACTCGGCCCCTGGGGTCTCGAGGAATATCTCGAGATCAAGCAGGTTTTTGTAAATCTCGATGAAGCGCCCATCAATTGGTATTGAAGCATGAAGCGGATCCCGCCGTCCGCACAGGATGAAGTTCGAATGGCTCCGGCCGCGTTGGGTGTGCTCGCGCGTCTTTGGCCCAATCGCGTCCACGAATCGAGTTGGCTGAAGAATCTGGCCTGCGGATTTGGTTTGCATCGGTGGCGCAAAATGAAATTTGAGGGACTTGGAACGCCACGGGCGGCGCAATTCTGCATGTGGTGCGACGAAATCAGGCTGCTATACGGATATTCCCGGCGCAATGATCTTTCCTCGAAGCTCCCGGAGGATGTTGATGAAGACGATTCAACTTCGCACTGAGATTCCTGGACCGCGCTCCCGTGCCCTCATGGCGCGTCGCGATGTGGCTGTTCCTCGTGGCCCCGCGCATGCAACGCCGATATTCGCCGCAACCGCCGACGGCGCCTCCGTCACCGACGTCGACGGCAATCGCTACCTTGATTTCGCTGGCGGGATTGGTTGTCTGAATGTCGGTCATCAGAATCCTCGTGTCACCGCAGCCATGCGTCAGCAACTCGAGAAGCACCTTCATCTCTGCTTCGCGGTCACGCCCTATGAAGGTTATGTTGCGGTCGCGGAAAAACTGAACGCTCTCACGCCCGGCAAATTCCCTAAGAAAACCATTCTCGTCAACTCCGGAGCGGAAGCCATTGAAAATTCAATCAAAATTGCTCGCGCGTACACCAAACGCCCCGCTGTGATTTGCTTTGAAGATGCTTTTCACGGCCGCACGCTTCTCACTATGTCTTTGACTAGCAAGACGCATCCGTACAAAGCCGGTTTTCAACCCTTCGCCAGCGACATTCACCGCATTCCCTACGCCTATCCTTATCGCAGTCCCGCTGGTACTTCCTCCACCGAATTTGCGCATATTCTGGAGGATGCCTTCAAACGCTACGTCGCCCCGGAATCTGTCGCTGCGTTGATCGCTGAGCCAATTCTGGGCGAAGGCGGCTTCGTAGTTCCTCCGTCCGACTATTTCAAACTGCTACAAACAATTTGTCGCAAGTACGGAATTCTTTTCATCGCTGACGAAATTCAATCCGGGTTCGGCCGCACCGGCAAATGGTTTGCCTGCGAACATTTCGGGATCGAACCGGACCTCATCACCACGGCGAAGTCGCTCGGAGGCGGCATGCCGATCTCCGCCGTTACTGGTCGCGCTGAAATCATGGACGCTCCGGGCCCCGGATCGCTTGGCGGCACGTTCTGCGGCCATCCTCTCGCGTGTGCCGCAGCTCTCGCCGCAATCGAGGTCATTGAAAATGAAAACTTGCTCTCGCGCTCTACAGCAATCGGCGAACGTTTCCAATTGCGTGCCCGTTCCTGGCAGAAGGAATGGCGGCTCATCGGCGATGTGCGCGGTCTGGGCGGTATGTGCGCTATCGAGCTCGTCCGCGACCCTGCGACTCGCGAACCCGCCGATACCGAAACCAAAGCTATTTCCAAATATTGTTACCAGCATGGGGTCATCCTGATCACGGCGGGCACGTTCAACAATGTTATCCGCATCCTCGTCCCGCTTGTTGTCACAGACGAACAATTCGACGAAGGCCTCGACGTTATCGAAGCCGCGCTCGCCGCCGTCGCAGAGCGTGCTCAGTCGGCGCTTTCTCACGTATAAGCGCGTACACTGCGTCGCGCATCGCTTCACCGCATCCAATATAAAGAGTCCTTGAGGAGCGCTTCGTGCCTGGTACAGTCATAAATTCCGCCGGCTCCGCCGAGCTGAAAGACTCGCGGCTCTTCCGCCAGGCTTGTTACGTGGATGCCCAGTGGATCCAATCCGCCTCAGGCGCCACCCTCGATGTGGACAATCCTGCGACCGGCGAAATCATTGGTACAGTTCCTGCGTTAAGTGGCGCGGACACTCGTCGCGCTATCGAAGCTGCCAAAGCGGCCTTTCCTTCGTGGAGCGCAAAGCTCGCCAAGGAGCGCGCCGCGATTCTTCGCCGCTGGTTCGAATTGCTTTTAGAGAATCAGGAAGATCTGGCGCGTCTCATGACTCTAGAGCAAGGCAAGCCACTTGCTGAATCACGTGGGGAAGTCGCCTACGCCGCCGCATTCCTCGAATGGTTCGCCGAAGAATCCAAGCGCGTCTATGGTGACGTCATTCCTCAGAGTCAGCATGGCAAACGTCTGGTTGTTATCAAACAGCCCGTTGGCGTCGTGGCCTGCATCACTCCCTGGAATTTTCCTCTCGCCATGATCACCCGCAAAGCCGGGCCTGCCATCGGTTGCGGCTGCACGGTCGTGGTCAAGCCCGCGGAGCAGACTCCGTTTTCCGCGCTAGCTCTTGCGGAGCTTGCCGAACGCGCTGGCATCCCTAGAGGCGTCATGAACGTCGTCACAGGCGATCCAGCGGAAATTGGCGCGGAGCTGACATCGAATCCAGTTGTGCGCAAGCTCTCCTTCACCGGTTCCACCGAAATCGGCCGTCTTCTCATGGCTCAGTGCGCAGGCACCGTCAAGAAAATTTCGCTCGAGCTCGGCGGCAACGCACCGTTTATCGTTTTTGATGACGCCGATCTCGATGCCGCCGTCGAAGGGGCCATCGCCTCGAAATATCGCAACACGGGTCAAACTTGTGTCTGCGCGAATCGCTTTCTTATTTACGACGCAGTCTACGATTCCTTCGCCCAAAAACTTGCTTCCGCGGTTGCTACTCTCAAGCCCGCTTCCGGCTTTGAGCCCGACGCCACGCAAGGCCCTCTCATCGACGATGCTGCCCTCGAAAAAGTGGAAAGCCACATTCGCGACGCCCAGGCCAAAGGTGCGAAGATTCTCGCCGGCGGCCGCCGCCATGCACTCGGTGGCCGCTTTTTCGAACCGACTATCCTCAGCGGCGTGACTCCTCAAATGGCAGTCGCACGCGAGGAGACTTTCGGCCCGGTTGCGCCTCTTTTCCGCTTCAAGAACGAAGCCGAAGCCATCGCTCTCGCGAACGACACTGAATTTGGCCTCGCTGCCTATTTTTATGGTCGCGACATCTCCCGCATCTGGCGCGTCGCCGAAGCTCTCGAGTACGGAATCGTCGGCATCAACACGGGCATTATTTCCACTGAAGTGGCTCCCTTCGGCGGCGTGAAACAATCCGGCCTCGGCCGCGAAGGATCGAAGTATGGCATGGACGAATATCTCGAAATTAAATATCTCTGCTTCGGCGGGATCTCTTCTTGAGGCTTTCGCAGCTGGGAGAGTTTTCGTCTGGTTCAATTTCTGGATGGAATATCGCAACTGCACCGATCGTTCGAATTTCTTTTGGGTTGCTAAGACAATCTGTGCGGCGTGAATTTCGCCGTCAATTCCATCACGCGCCGGTAATACGCCCGCTGTTTCATTTTCGCTGCGGCTGCCTCATCCACAATAAAGGTAGCATCCGGATGTAACTGCAGGCACGACGCTGTCACCGACGCCGTGATCGGCCCTTCCACCGCCGCCGCTACCATTTCCGCCTTGGCCGCTCCCGTTGCTAGCAGCACGATTCTTTTCGCCTCAAGAATCGTTCCGAGTCCCATCGTCACAGCGCATTCAGGAATCGTTTCCCCCGCCGCAAAAAATCTTCGATTGTCGTCGCGGGTCTCCTCGGTAAGTGCCTTCAGCCTCGTTCTCGATCCAAAACTCGAAGTCGGTTCGTTGAAGCCGATGTGCCCGTTTCGCCCGATGCCCAGAATTTGCAGATCAATTCCTCCGGCTTCGTGAATACATTTCTCGTACCTGGCGCAGTACTCTTCATAGTTCCCCGAGAACATTCCGTCCGGAACGTGAGTCTTTTTCTCATCTGCATTCACGTGCTCGAAAAAGTTCTCCTTCATGAACCGGTGAAAACTTTGCGGATGTTCCGCCGTCAGTCCCAGGTACTCGTCCAAGTTAAATGTCGTCACCTGCGAAAAGTCCAGAGCCTCTTCCGTATGCATCCGCACCAGTTCGCGATACATCCCAAGCATCGTGCTTCCAGTCGCCAACCCAAGCGTCGTCGTAGGTTTCGCATTCACCGCGTTCGCTAAGATTCGGGCCGCCTCCCGGCTCAGCTCTTCATGGTCCGCGGTCAGCAGTACCAGCATCTCCGCCCCGATTTTCCTTCCTCGACGGAATCTCCGTGTAGAATAGCAAACACCATGCCTTCGTCTTTCGCGGCGTCCCCCTCATTCAACCTGAGGTTCCGCCTTCGTGCTCTTGTCAGGTGCTATATATATCATTTTGCTTTCGGCCGAAGAAATCTTTTTGTTGTACTTCAATATCCTCGGAAAACCGCAAAAAGCGCACACTTAATTTTTCCGTATGCTTTAGAGCTATATAGCAGTATACTGGCCCGCCGCGCGCCCCTCTTCTCCGCGCGCTCCCCGGAGTGACGCGAAATGGTTCTGACCGCCACCGACTGGATTGTCATCGCCGCTTACCTCCTCCTCAATCTTCTTATCGGCCTCTACTACCGCCGTCGCTCCTCCGGCAGCACCGAGGAATTCTTCGTCTCCGGACGCAACGTCTCCTGGTGGCTCGCCGGCACCTCGATGGTCGCCACAACCTTTGCCGCCGATACTCCTCTTCTCGTCACCGGCCTCGTAGCAAAAAACGGCATCGCCGGCAACTGGCTTTGGTGGTCGCAATGTCTCTGCGGCATGATGACCGTTTTTTTCTTCGCTCGCTATTGGCGTCGCGCGGAAATCATCACCGACGTCGAATTTGTCGAGCTCCGTTATCAGGGCAAGCCCGCCGCATTTCTTCGCGGTTTTCGCGCCATCTATCTTGGCGCCTTGATGAACTGCTTGATCCTCGGCTGGGTCATCAAAGCCATGATCAGTATCATCACCGTTCTCCTTGGCGACGCCATCGCTCAGGGCCGCGTCCTGCGCATCGCCCTCGGCAGTCACGAACTTTTCCACTACAGTCTCGGCGCTCCTGAACACACCGCACTCCTCATCTGCGTCCTGCTTCTCGTCCCCTTCACGGGGATTTACACCTTCATCGGCGGACTCTGGGGCGTTCTCGTCACTGACCTGTTCCAGTTCATCCTGAAGATGTCCATGATTGTCGTTCTTGCCTGGGTCGCCGTAGCAAAAATCGGCGGCATCGCCGCGCTAAAAATCCAACTCTCGCATGTGGATGCGCTCGCCCGCCAGTCTGGCAACTCCACCGGCTCAGTCCTCGCTTTCTTCCCCACATTTCATCTTGGCTGGACCAGCGACGCTCTCTGGACTCTTCCCGTCATCACCTTCGCCCTCTACCTCGCTGTCCAGTGGTGGGCCAGTTGGTATCCTGGCGCGGAGCCCGGCGGTGGCGGCTATGTTGCGCAGCGCATGTTCAGCGCCAAGGACGAAAAAAATTCTCTCGGTTCCACACTTTGGTTCAACATCGCCAATTACGCCATGCGCTCCTGGCCCTGGATCATCACCGGGCTTGTCGCCGTCGCCGTTTACTCTCCGCATGGCGGCCTTCATCCCAGCGCCGCCTTCGCGGCCGAGCCGGAAAAAGGCTACGTCATGGTCCTTCGCGATTTTCTTCCCCCGGCTCTGCGCGGACTCATGATCGCCGCCTTCCTCGCCGCGTTCATGTCCACCGTCGGCACGCAGCTCAATTGGGGCACCTCTTACCTCATCAACGACTTTTATCGCCGCTTCCTCGTCCGCACCGCCCACGAAAAACACTACGTCATCGTCAGCAAGCTCATGATCGTTTTCCTCGTCATCCTTAGTGGCTACGCGGCCGCCAACATCTCTTCCATCCAATCCGCGTGGCAATTGCTTCTTGGTATGGGCGCCGGCACGGGCGCGGTTCTCATGCTTCGCTGGTACTGGTGGCGCATCAATGCATGGAGCGAAATCTCTTCCATGATCGCAGCCTTCATTGTTTCCATGTCCCTCACGCGCATTCAGTTTGCCGGAACGAGCTCCGTTGTGTTTGCAAAGTCCGCTCTGATAACCACCGCTGTCACGACCGCCGTCTGGCTCCTCGTCACTTTTCTCACCAAACCCGAGCCGGATTCCAAGCTCCTTGAGTTCTATCGGCGTGTCCGGCCTACTATCCACGGCTGGAAACGCGTCGCTGCCCTTGCTCCGGAAGTCACTCCCGTCCGCGACCTCGGCGCCAACACGTTCGACTGGATTATGGGTTGCTCGCTGGTTTATTGCTGTATGTTCTCGGTCGGTGAGCTTGCCCTTCACGAATGGCTCGCGGGCACAGTCCTCATGATCATCGCTGCTCTATCAGGCTACTTTATTTATTGGAGTCTCTCTCGCCGCGGCTGGGAAACTCTCTCCGGCGCTGACAACGTCCAGACGTCCGCGTCCCCCGCCAATCCCCAACTGGAAGCCTAACTCAATCCTCGAGTTCTCAGCTTCTTCACAATCTGAATTTGAAAGTTTTGACACAAAGACGGCATTCTTTGTGTGCCAGAAATACTTTCCTTCGCGCTTAGGACTATTCCTTCAATTTTCTTCCCTTCGGCATTCCTTGTGGGTGGAAGGTGATCACAACTCGCTGCCGCACGTATTCCCTCTCTGTGCTTTCAGGAAAACGAACCCGCAGCTTCGTTCCTCCCGCTGCGTCCTTCACGAGCTCGGCGCCTTGCACCGACTCAATCAACTCCGGGTTCCAAATGTCCAAGTCATAGCTCGCCCCCTGGCGCCCCTCCACTGTCAGCTCCATCGGCGAATACGCATCCACGACCGTCTCGGAAAGAATCCTCAATCCTTGGCTCTTGCTCCCGAGCTCCGGTAATTGCGATTCGTACGTCACGCCAAAATCTCTCGGCGCCCGGACACGTACCAGATTCTCGCCTTCTTTCAATGTGAAACGGATCTTCACGTGATGATCCTCGGATGAAATCTGTTGATCGAACCGCTCTTCCTTTCCATTCACGCTGACCTGCGCGTTCCACACCGTGTTCGGTAGCGGCAGTTCCAGGTTCAGCGTGCATTCTCCGCCGGCCTTGGTTGCTTCCAGCGTGATTTCTCCCAGAGCCTTGCGATAACTGAGATCGATCCGGCTGTCCCCTACTCGCACGTTCCCAATCTGGAAGTCCGTCCAGTCCGCCGGCACGTGTGGAACAAACGTCAGTGTTCTTTTCGCCGCGTCTTTCTCCAGTCCGAACATTCCTTTGAGTACAGGGCTCACAACCATTGCCGCCGACCAGATCTGGTGCGGTGAACTCGTTGAAAGTGGCTGATAGTAATCGCCCGATAGCACTTCGCTCACATGCCCCAACGAACCGTCACCAGCCAGCAGCGCGTTCGCGCGCAGATTTTCGTAGGCCGAGGCTTCTTGGTGATATCGGTATTCCGCAACGGACGCCCAACCCGTAAAGAGCGGCCACACCGATCCAAAGTGGTAGCCGCCTCCGCTATACACTGGCGACGTATTCGGGATGATCCTCATTCCCCAGTCCGTTTGGATATCCGCGTCGGCCAGTTGCTGCAAATGCTGCGTTCGCCGCGCTCCTGTCATGTCTGCCGTCGAGCCCCACCACATCGGGGCGGCCGCCAGCACGCTCAACACGTCTGCCGGCTTGTCATCCCTGTCCAGCGCGAACGCATACCGCTTTTCTCCCTCGATCCAGAATCGTTGGTCCACAAGCGCCCGTTGTTTCTCGAATTCTTGCTCCAGTTCTTTCGCGGAGTCTTCTTGCCCCGCCGCGTGCGCCAGGTTCTCAAGCGCGCGAAGCGCCTCCGCTCCCAATGCGCTCTGGTAGAACTCTGTCTTCACCGGCACCAGCGGGCCGCCTTCGACCCATCCATGCCCCACTCCGAAATTCTTTGGCAAGCCGTCCGCGTCGTACGTGGATTTCAGAAATTGGTAAGCTTTCCACAAGCTCTCCCACTTTTCTTTCGCGAACGCCGCGTCTCCGCTTTGCAGCACATAATCATTTGCAGCAATCAGGTAGAGCGGTGTCGCATCCGCGGATGCGTACGGATACGGATAGTCCTTGAACCAGTTCACGAAACTCGCGCCCTGCGAGATTTCGTGCGGAATCTTTCCGTCATCTCTCTGAAATTTGCTGATGAACTCCAGCGCGGTCCGCGCATCCGCGAAATCTCCCTCCGCGTTCAGCGCCAGCGACGTCCAGAATGAATCTCGCCCGAAATACCACGCAAACCCCGGCCGCTGGCTGTCTCCTGACGTGCGGTATCCCGCGACCAGCCCTGTCCCAAGAAATGGATTCGTCACCATTCCCTGGACCATGCTGATTCGCGACCAGTCATACCCTTCCTGAATCTTCTTGTCCGGCAACTTTACTTGAACTGTCTTCTCCAGGTACTTTCTGTAGTATTCCGCGGACTGGCGCTGCAGCTCGGCGTAGTTTCTAGCGAGGTTCTCGTAGGTTCTCTGCCCGTCCGGCAATCCCGTCATGGACCCCGCGATCGCGATGATCTTCGTGTCCTTCCCTCTTGCCGTCGCTCCCAGCCGAAACGCCGTGTTCTTCTCCTCGGAATAATTTGTCTGGTATTCCTCTTTCACGATCTCGCCGCTCGGCGACCCAATCATCGCTGCGAATTTTCTCGTTTCTTCTCCGAGTACAAACGCATGAGCCCCTGCGTCCCAATATTCATATGTGCCTCCCAGCGCCGCCGGCCATTCCAGTTGGAAATCGCGGTGAAACACGGCTTCGATTTCCAGCGAAGTTTCTGTTTCCACTTCAAGCAGAATTACAGCCCCCTGCTCCTGCACCGGCACAAATAATGTCTCTCGCACGGAAAACGTGTCTCCTGCATAGACGATCGTGCTCGATTCCGGCCGCGTAATCAGTGTTCGCGCAAGCGACTCTGCCGGGAGCGTTTTGCCCTCTACGTGAAACAGCAAATGAAAATCGCGAAAAAGTTTCAGCGGATAGACCCACGCCTCCATTCGCCCGTCTTCATTTCCAAGCAGCCCCGCCTTCATTCCCACCACCGGCAAGAATTCCCAAGGTCGTACTGTCCGCGTCAGCTCCACAGATTGCCCCATTTCTTGTGCCGTTGTAGCGCTCGCTGGAGCGGCGGATTGCGACGCCGCCATTTGAGATCCATCAAAATGCTTTCCCGCACGCGCCTTCCCGCTCGCTCTTCCTGCCCCGACGCAAAGCACCATCGCAGAAAGAGAAAGCAATACTTTTTCAAACATTCCCAACTTGGATTCTTGAATATTCATGGTGGGCAGGTCCCGTAAGTACGGCGTCCCCAGATCTCTTGCGCCGCTCCGTTCGAATCACGCTTTGGCCTTACAATATGGAACGGCACCAAATCCTAGCATGAGCCTATTCGGGGAAGGTACGATTCGATTTGTTTTCCTCGCGCCGCACATTTCTGAAATCACTCAGCCGTTCAGCCATCGTTCTGCCGTTCGAAAGCGTTCTCGCGCTCGCCCGCCCCGTCCGCCCGCTGTTTTTTTGTTCTTCGCCATGTTCTAGCTCTGTGCATCCCGCGCTGAACTCTGGACTTCAGGAGGAGTCCCACCCACCTGAAAAGAGCTCTTACCCACCTCCGCCGAAATCCATCGGCGTTAGTTTCCTTGATGTCGCCCGCGACTCGGGCCTTAATGCAAAAACCATCTATGGCGGCGAACACAAAAACAAGTACCTTCTCGAAACAACCGGCTGTGGCGTTGCTTTCTACGATTACGATAACGACGATTGGCTCGACATTTTTCTTGTGAACGGCTGGCGCCTCGAAGGTTTTCCAAAAGGCCAGGAGCCCATCTCTCATCTTTTCAAAAACAATCGCGACGGCACTTTTACTGATGTCACCGAAAAAGCTGGCCTCGTGCATTCGGGCTGGGGACAAGGCGTTTGCGTCGGCGATTATGACAACGATGGCTTCGACGATCTTTTCGTCACCTATTTCGGCAAGAACGTTCTGTACCACAACAACGGCAACGGGACGTTTACCGACGTCACCGAAAAAGCTGGCGTGGCGACGAACGGCAAACGCTGGAACACCGGTTGTGCATTCGTTGATTATGACCGCGACGGCCATCTCGATCTTTTCGTAGCCAATTACATCGAAATGGACTTGAAGACCGCCCCGGTGCCCGAGTCCGGCCCGTGCGAATACAAGGGCATTCTCGTCGCCTGCGGACCACCTGGCCTGATTGGTGGAAAAAATATTTTGTTTCACAACAATGGCGACGGCACGTTCTCCGATGTTTCGCAGCATGCCGGAATCTTTCAGGCCAACGGCACTTACGGCCTCGGCGTGCTCACTGGCGATTTCAATAACGATGGCTGGCCGGATATTTACGTCGCTGATGACTCCACGGCCAGCGCGCTCTATCAGAACCAGAAAAACGGCACGTTTTCCGACGTCGCCATGGAAGCTGGCTGCGCACTCAGCGCTGACGGGAAGCCCCAGGCCGGCATGGGCGTTTCCGCCGGCGATTATGATCTCGACGGATATCTCGATATCGTAAAAACAAATTTCGCGGGCGATACCCCTTCTCTCTATCACAACATCGGCGGTGGAAATTTCGAGGACGCCACGTTTCCCGCCGGTCTCGGCAAACACACACAATATTTAGGCTGGGGCGTCGGTTTTTTCGACATGGATAACGACGGCTGGCCGGACATCTTGCTCTGCAATGGACATGTCTATCCGGAAGTCGAACAATTGCGCACGGAAGCGGGTTACGCCCAGCAGAAAATTCTGTACCGCAATCTGCGTAACGGCCATTTCGAGGATGTTTCCGCACAAGGCGGGCCGGGAGTTCTCTTGCCCAACGCCTCGCGCGGAGCGGCGTTTGGAGACTACGACAATGACGGCGATATTGACGTCGTCGTGAACACGGTGAACGGCTATCCCCAATTGCTGCGCTGCGATTCGCATCTCGGACACAGTTGGCTGAAGGTGAAAACCATCGGCACAAAATCAAATCGGAGCGGGATAGGCGCGCGGTTGCGCTGCGTGACGCATCCTTCCGATGAGGCCAAGCCGCACCAGCAAATGGATGAGGTCCGCAGCGGCGGAAGTTACATCTCGCAGAACGATTTGCGCGTCCATTTCGGAATCGGACGAGTGCAGAAAGTGGATCTTCTGGAGATTCGTTGGCCCAGCGGCGCGGTGGACACGTTGAAAGACGTGCACGCAAACCAGATGATCGTGGTGAAAGAGGGCCAGGGGATTGTGCGAACTGTGGATTTTGCGAAGACAAGAAACGCGCCAGCGAAATGAACTGTTTTTCCGGAATCGATCGCCCGAAACGATGAAGTTGAACACAAAATTCCGTATCGCTCTGCCAGCTGCGGCCTTGCTGATTCTTTCGGCGGGAATTCTTGCGGAGAGTTTTCCACGGACGCGGCAAAATCTGAGAGTCGAATTGCCGTTCGGCGCTTGGCGTCGCGCTTGCCAGACGCCGATTCTTTCGCCGCAAGGGACCGGCTGGGAATCGGCGGGTGTCTTCAATCCGGCGGTCGTAAGCGTCGCAAGCCCGCCCTTGTTGCTGCACCAGACGACAGTAGCGCCACTCACGACGGTGATGTTGTACCGCGCTCAGGACGCGCACGGAACGTCGCGAATCGGTTATGCCGAGAGCAAAGACGGAATTCATTTTACGCGACGAGCGGAGCCCCTTTTTTCTCCGGCGGCAGATTACGAAAATGGCGGCGGCGTGGAAGATCCGCGGCTCGTGAAAATTGGGGACACTTATTATTTGACTTACACGGGTTACAACAAGAAGGACGCGCAGCTTTGCCTCGCAACATCGCGCGATCTGCTGCACTGGCAGCGCAAGGGAGTGATTCTGCCGGCGTACAAAGGAAACTGGAATGTCGCCTGGACGAAGTCCGGCGCGATCGTTCCGCTAAAAAGTCGCGGAAGATATTGGATGTACTGGCTGGGAACCGCCGCGGACAAGACCGATCAGATGGGGCTTTCGTCCTCGAAAGATCTGATTCACTGGACCGAAGAAACGACAACTCCGGTGCTCCCCAGGCGGCCGGGAATGTTTGATTCGCGAGTGGTCGAGCCGGGCCCGCCGCCGATCGCGACGCCGGAAGGCATCGTGCTGGTGTACAACGGAGCGGACGACAAGCTTGTGTACCGGACGGGAGTAGCCGTCTTTGACCGGAACGACCCGCGCAAAGTGATCTGGCGAAGCGACACACCCATTTTCCAGCCGGAAAAGGAGTGGGAGAAAATTGGTCAGGTTCCGAACGTGGTTTTTGTCGAAGGCATGGTGAGGCGCGGCGGAACATTTTTCTTTTATTACGGCGCTGCGGACAAGTTTGTCGGCGTAGCGGAAGCGGATGCGAAGAAGTGATGAACTGAATCGTTGATTCGATCTTGGGAAGTGGGCGGAGGCGATTGAAAAGAGGTTCTTCGCTCCGCAGAATCCCATACAGCTTCCTGCGAATTAATGAAAGAAACGAAGTAGATGAAGAGATGTCCTCTTGAGTGTACGTGTGCCTAACGGCCCGGAACCACCTGAGGAAAGGACGGCGTATTGACTCAATTCACGGGCTGGCGTAGCACAATTTCGTTCAGCGCTCAATCGTCGGTCGTTGCAAAAGGTACAACCTCAAACTGTCTCATCCCACGGACTCGCTCCCAGGGTAAAGGATTAGCTATTCGGAGTTTTCGAGCGACTGCAAATACTTTAGAATCAAAGGTAGTTCCCGCTGTGGGCGTGTAGCTCAGCTGGGAGAGCACCTGCTTTGCAATTGGGCAGGTTAAATCACAAGTGCCGCATCTGGTGTCGCTTACGCGGGACCTGCGGTGCAACCAAATTTCTTAAACTGGACCGACGCTGGACTGAAAATCTGGGGCGAACCCCAAGACGTAGCTCAATGATCTTCGGCAGGTCGAGTAAATTGCAGCGAGTCAACTGCTCCACCCTTGTCGCATTTTCCCACGATTCGCTTCAGATTCCCCTAACACCGACTCCCACTGGCCTGCTTGTCACTTGTTTGGTACCGGAGCGCCTGCAATGGGGGCACCTGCTATTGGAGCGCCCGAGACGGAAGTAGTGACCGGGGCTTGGGGAATCAGAGGAACAGAAGCTGCGGAAGACACTTGCGGCACATAAACTATGGAGATTTTCACTTTTATCGACTTATCATTATTCTGCAATCCGCTAAGTTGATCATTGATAGTAAGAAACAGAGGACCACTCGTGTTCTGGTCCAGTTGCAATAGAGCTTTCTTCCCTACAACGAATAATCGTCCATCTGATATTCCCGCTGTGCTTCCTCCCACCTTCGCAATCAATGCTCCGACCGGTGCAGTCGTGAGAATTGCGTCCTGCGGACGTAGAGTCGAGCTGAGGTCACCATTTGCGCTGCACTTCTTGCCCGGTGCGTATTCCCATTCGTCATCATTCGCCTCGATCTCTACCAGAGCAGGTGCCCGGACATACTCGTACGCCAATGTCCAAATTCCATCGGGCTTTGCCTTAACTTCGAAGCCGTCCTTTACTTCCGTCCAATTCATAAAGCTCCCTTTGGGTACACGCTTAAAGTGGATCCAGCCCGCCCCAGCCATACTGAGCGCGATATATCCAGCCAGTGCAACACCCAACCAGTGCTGGGAAATTACTTCGACACCCTTTTTTACCGGCGCTCGCAAGTTGACCATGACTCGGCCAAAAGTGGTCTTCAGGCCTCCCTTAGCATTGCCATTTGCAACGGCTGCAAGTCCCAATGTCATTACGTTCCGGCATCCTGCTTGTAGCTCAATTCGGTTCCTTCAGACCCAAGATATGAAAGCCTCTGCAGTACGCTCCAAATGACCCGCTCGTCCCGTGCGGTCCTAGGTCGAGGAATGTGGAGCGAATCAAGAAGCTGGAAACGATAAAGATCGACGCCAATTCTGACAAGTTCCGCGAATGATTGATAACTCTTCACCCCCAAGAGGTAGAAAAAATACGCCCCAATCGGACCTCCTAGCACCACCGCTAGGAATAGCCCTGCGGACTGGCCCTGAACCAACAAAGTCGAGCCGCACCCCAGAGTTACCAGAACACTCAACCAGTAGCAGGTAACGAGAAAATCCAGCTGTGTCTTCGCATCCTGGAGCTGACCAAAGAAGTCCCTATTACTCGTCGGCAGGTTTGTCTGCAGGTCGCCCCAGAACTTCTCTAAATTTAATTGATACCGCGTCACAGCATATGCTTGCATCGTTTGGGCAACATTACCCATCGCGGTCGGTGCGACAAACGAAACCCCAAATCTTGATTGCCGCTCGTTGAATTGTCTTAATTCAACGGACGACCAGTAATCCTCAGCGTAGTCGATCAGCTGAAGAACGCTAAAACGCTTCTCTCGCAGGAACAGGCGTCCTGTAGCATCTTCGTGGGACTCGTCATTTGCTTCTAGCGCCGTCACCAAAAGGTTTACCGCCGTTTCGACATCCGCCGATGAGAAGCCTTTGGCTTGCGATCGCATTAATTCCAACTCATCGACTTTCTGAGCAGCCGGCGAGGTAGAGTCAAAGACGCTCGCGTTCTTGTGTTTTTGCATGCCAGTGCTCGCGGCGTCCGAAAGAACCTGTCGCCAGAACGGCTTCCTGCGGGTAGTCAACTCATGTTCTCTTCTGGCAACCTCGTATTCCGTTTGTATCTTTAGCAGCCGCTCTTGCTGCAGTGTCTGCAAACGCTGCATCAAGGTTGGCCACATTTCCAAAAGGTGTTTGCCCTCCAGAATTTCCCGAAGGAACGTGCTGAGCACGGAAAAGAGATAGGCAACTATCGACAACCCAATCAGGATCGCGACAACACTGAAGACCCTAGCAGTTCCAGAGATTTCGGGTCTCACCCAGTCGCGGAACCAACTAAAATCGTGATAAAAAACCGCCCCGGCGATGAACGCGAACGTCAATACCGGTACGAAGAATCCAATGACCAGATATTTCGAGACGAGAGAGGTAAGGCGATCGATGATAGATGCCAGCATGTTTCATCCTCAGCTAAGCAGATGGGCGAATCTTGGGTTTCCCAGTTCCGCCATCTTTGGGCCTGCAAGCTGGCCATAGTGGGCAGTTCTCCCCTATGACCACACGCGGCAGTGGAAAATAGTGTGTTGGTTCCCCGTCGCATTCGTAGCCGCCCGTGAGCCTTAGAGCAGTCCCATACTCTTCGGATACGGTCACGATTCTAGCTGAGCTTCCTGAAGTGCCCAACAATGTATATCCGCAATCAACACTGCGAAGGAAGGTTTCGTACTGCTTCCATGTGCGGGTAGGTTCATCCAAATCCAACTTAAACTTCATGATGTCTTTATCCTGAAGCGTCACAATCGCGCTGCCCGTTTCAACGTCTCCAAGCGTCACTACGCCACTTTTTCGTCCGTAAAGCAGGTCTCCAGCATAGAGCACGCGAGATTTACTTTTTCCTTTAATTACCAAACCAGCGCGCTTCCGAGCTCGAAGTTCGATCAATGCCGAGTCAATTCGAGTGTTCGGCAGCAAGAAAGGGATCTCAACGGAATCCATAGCTTGCCTCCCACGGACCAGTGCAAATTTACTTCGGCTTTCCGACCGTGACTGCATATCGATCCACCGACCCATCCGAATACGTCACCAGTAACGATCTAATTCCTATAGTGGAGGTCATCTCGTCTGGCAATTTGACAACAAGGGACTTCTTGTCAAGGGTAAGCGAGAACGGCATCTGCTTACCGAGGTACTGGATTGATGCGACCGAATCCAACATAGTCCCTGCAATTGTGTATGTCACTCCTGTGCCCGGACTAATCGGGTCGTGGGGTGCCAGTTGTGGCTTCGTGGCAGCCGGCTTTGAGTCCGGGATTGAAACGAGAACGGGCGAATCCGTTCCGTGTTTGACTATTACCTGCTTTAAGCCATCAGTTTGATCAACTGACAGCGTGAAAAACGCCGCCGTGCCATTCTCTATGATTTCCACACGAGCTTTTGGTTGCGGAACAATGCTGGCGCCATTTAGTCCTGTGCCAAGCAACGCGTACTCTGTTTCGTTTTTGTTTGATGACACCACAGTTAAGCCTGAAACGGCAAAGTCACTCGTGGCAGGAACGTCGTAAGTTTTTACGAAACTCCCCAGAAAAAGTCGCTTTACTGTCAGTTGGCGACTGGCACGGACTAGGTCCTTCGGTGCAAGAAATATAACTTCCCTATCGCTAACCGATTTGAACGGTGCGTCGCCTAACCCGAAGGCTTTTCCTCCGAGCAAGACAATAATCGGGTATGGTCCGCCAAGTTTTTGGACCGTCAAACCGTCAAGGGGCACCGTTACTTCAATCTGGCTATCGCTGAACTGCTTCAGTGTGACCTTATTTTCGGAGGCATCATCGGATGCGTCTGTCGATTTAACTGCGCTGACGGTCGAATCTGTAAGCCCTTTCGCTGGTGGCGACCCTCCAGCATCTGGGGTCGGTGGCTGTGCGGGTCCGCATGGCGGTAAAGCCGCTGAGCTTCCTGAATCGGCGAATACTTGGGTTTCTACGCCGTCGCGAGTCACCAAGCTCACGCCATTCAACGCTAGAATCTGGTCGGCGACCGTAAACCTAATGTAGTGGCCTATGCTGTTTTGAAAACCTGGCGTCGATTCATCAAGATACGATGACCCTACGTGCACCCTGGTGCCGGACAGATACGATCCAGAAACCGTAACAGTTGTTGTGCCATCGAAATTGTCAAGGGTTGTAACTCCGCGAATAAGGTTGTCAGGGAAGAAAAATGCTATTTGCGACTCGACCTTTTGCGACGCTGAACCTCGTATTTCATTGCCGACGACTCCGTGGCCGGCATCGTACTTCAGCCACTTAGTTGTTACACTTACGGTTCCAATGCACCGCATTTGTGGAAAGGGCGGAAAAGATAACTGCGCAAAGGTCTGGCGGAGTCCTTGCCTGACGATTTTTTGCCCGAGCACGGGCCGAAACTGCCACGCGAAAGTTACCGCCTTCGATTCCGCTCCGTTTACGAATGTTTTTTTATCGCGGTCGTAGATTTGGAACGGCTTGCATACGTCTCTGCGTGGGGTTCTTTGTATCGCGATCGTGTCCTGGTCCTCGACAACGTAGTACGTTTGATGCCCCCAAAGAAAATTTGCGCCGACGCTGATCACTCCCGCTATGATTCCACTCGCCCCCAGTGAGACTGACTTGTTTGTAATGCTCGCCACGTTGTAAGTCTTCTCGCGGGGAAGAATCGTCATGAGCGACGGCGCTTCTGACATTCCTTCAAAACCTACCACCGGAGGATCGCACACCGTGACTTCGACTTCAGCCACCGCGTTCCGATACTTATGTGCAGACGGCGCAGTGATGCTAATGGGAAAGCCTACGGTAGTATGTGGCTTCATCTCGTACGTCCCGCGCACATACTGGTCGTTTAGCGAGCCTTCGAGGAGCATTTGGAGGTTTATAATTTCGTAGCTCAATTGCATCTCCTCACCTAGAACGTCTAAAGCAGAGGGTGAGAAGGCAGACGGCAGACTGAAGGAAGGTACATTCGCGATGGTTGGAGGCGTCGGAGTTACTGAGGGCGACGTGGTTTGAGTCGAAAGAGTTGAGCCCGGTGCGTTTACAACCGTCTGATTACTCGCGCTAGTCGTCGCTGTTGTCGATGATGATGTAGTCGTCGTTGTCGTCGTGCCAGTCGGCGCTGTTACGGTCGTGGTTGTCCCGGTGCTGGAAGGTGTCGTTGTCGTCGTGCCCCCTGTGGTCTGCGTCGTAGTGGGAGTCGCTCCCGTTGCTGTGGTTGTTACTCCGGGCGACGGAGCTCCGTTAGCTTGCATTGAGAAACCGAGCGTAGTCGCAGACGCGCCCTGAATCGCACCAATTTTGCTTATCAAGGACGCTTGGTCCAGACCAGAAATCTGGCCCAGGCGAGCCCTCAGGTTGTTCAGCAATAGCTGCAAAGATCGATCATCGTAAACTTTCGGTTCGCCGACAAAAATGCCGTTGGCTGAATCCTTCTGGGAAGCCGCCTGAGCACTCGATTTGTCCTCTGCTGAGGGACTCTGGGCACCACTGGGAGTCGACGTACTCGACGGATTTTGGGCTAATGCGCCCTGTGTGGCAGCAAAGAGAATGATGAGAACTAGCGATCCTCTCAGCACTGTTCTCCTCCTACGCCCTTACTACGTGCAAGACTGGCTGATTGCTCCCTGGCGGATAATTCCAAAAGCCGTATACGGTAATCGTGTCGCCTGCGTTCACACCCGGTTTGTTCGAGAAATACTGCCAAGCGGCAATCACTTCCGCGGGGTCAAAATTGCCAACCGGCGAACTGTCTAGCATCATCAAGGTCTGAATGGCAGAACCGTCGGCGGCACTCTGCTGCAAGAGAGCCTCCTGTGAAGGGTTATTGAGCACAAGTATCCCCGTGTAAGTATTGAGCTGGAACGGGGTGGGCGTGGCCATACGCACCTCCTGGCGTAGCGTGGTCTTGGTTCTGCGGAACTGTCGGGAACTCTTCTTACTTCCAGTGCTCATATTTCTGGTCAACTCTCGCGTGTCGCAGTAACTCTGCAACGGGGTAACAACGTTACCGGACTCCCAAAAGGAAAGTTATTAATAAGAATGATATCTACTCGCGCCGAAGAGCCTAAGGGAGGAGGTGTCCTTTGTCAATGTTTTTGAGGCAGCCATCGTGATGCGAACTTTGTTGCTAGAAAGAGTGTTGCATCACCTGTTTGCCGCTTTCCCTGCTCCGAGATCGTCGCGTCCCGGCGCTTGATTCGTCGGCCTTCCGGTCTCCACTAGCACGCTTCGCGCCACCGAAAAGCAATGTCACTCAGCCGTGCGGCCCGTTCCGACCTGGGCGCTCCAATCTCTCCGCTTCTGTCTCCTGTTTCGCGCCTCGCTCCCCCGGCTGTGGGTGAAGGGAGCGAAGACTCCCCGAAACAGGAGGACAAGAAAAATGAAAGTCGAACAAGCAAAACAGATCGCAAGCAACGCAATCGAGCAACTCCGGCAGGCTCTCGAAGCTGGCCAGAGTGAGCGGCTCACGGAATATCTCGCGGCGATAGCGCGCTTCCGGCGCTACTCGTGGGGCAACATCATGCTCATCGCTTCGCAGAAGCCGAACGCAACGCGGGTCGCGGGCTTTCACGCGTGGCACAAGCTGGGCCGCTTCGTCAAGAAGGGCGAGAAGGGCATTCTGATTCTCGCCCCGATCATTCGGAAGAAAGCCGAAAACAATGGCGCAGCCGAGCCGGACGAATCCTCAGTCGCAGTCGGATTCCGCGCGGCCTACGTGTTCGACGTCAGCCAGACGGACGGCCAGCCGTTGCCGGAAATCGGCAGCGTGAACGGCGACCCGCGTGAGCATCGCGAGCGGCTTGCGAAATTCGTTGCCGAGCAGGGCATCGCGCTCAAATACTCCGACGAAATCGCGCCGGCACGCGGCATGTCGGAAGGCGGCAGGATCACGTTGCTGCCAGGACAGTCTCCGGCTGAGGAATTCGCTACGCTTGCGCACGAAGTCGCGCACGAGATGATGCACCGCGACGAGCGCCGCAGCAACACGACGAAGCGGGTCCGGGAGACCGAAGCCGAGGCCGTTGCTTTCGTCGTATGCAGCGCAATCGGCCTCGAAACCGGATCAGCCGCGCAGGACTACATCGGCCTGTACGGCGGCGACGCGAAGCTTCTCAGCGAAAGTCTCGAATACGTTCAGCGAGCCGCAACTCAAATCCTGAATGCCATCGGCGCGGATAAATCATCCGCGCCGCCCGCCTGACGGCGACTCACCACTTTCAGCGCGGGCGGGTTGCGGGGCTCCACGACAAAACATAGAATACCAGGTGCTCCCGAGACAGTTGGATCGCTTGGCCGCACGCGAACTTGCAATGAGAAACCAGCCGACACACGCATGCATTCTGCCTCATGTACTTCCCGCTAAAGTCAAAGATGTCAAGTATGACCATCAGAAAGTGTTGCAATTCGCGAAAGGCACTGAGATCGTCGTCCATCGGTTTGCATGTCTCGGACCCGGCGATATCCTCACCGCAGGTGCCCAGAATCGCGGGGGCCTCTTTGTTCGTTGCAAAAATGGCCTCGCCCGAGTCCGGCCCATATACCGCCGGGCCGGATCACTAAAAATAGGAAGCGAAACGTTGGAGATTACATTCAAGGAAATAACGTCCAACGAAGAGCTCTCCAGCTATGAACGACTAGCAGATTTCCACTATCGCGGGGACGTATTGCACGGAAGAAGAGTTCCGATTGTTGCTGTTGTGGACCATCCGCTTCTTCCCAAGGTGATCGCCTACGTCGAACTTGCGACATCATTCCTCATGAATAAACCACGGTCAAAGGTGCTCGATGGACCTTTTTCCGACGGGAATGGAATTTCTTGGCGGCGCTGGAATTTGCGCGCCATGCAGACTAAGACGAATGTTATCGTGCGAATCGCCCGCTGCGTTGTCTATCCCGAATTCCGTGGGCTGGGGTTAAGTCGTCTGCTTCTGAATCATGCTTTCCGATATGCTGCCAGTCATTGGCAGGTCGCTGCACTCAAACCTTATTTCATCGAAATCACAGCAGACATGTTGAAGTACTTGCCTTTTGCAGAGAAGGCTGGGATGCACTTCATTGGCTTCACTGAGGGCAATCTTAAGCGAGTCAAAAAGGATATGGCGTACATCCTTAAAAACTACAGCCGAGTTGAACATCGAGAAATTCTACGAGAGGAAACGGGCGGCATAGTCGATCTCCAGGTGAGTTACGCTACGAAGCTGAAACACATCGTTAGCAACGGCGGCCCGGGGCTACGAGAGGCCCTCCGTCTGATGAATTTCAGGGGCGACTACGTGAGCTTACGCCAGTACAACGCGTTGCATCAGATATTGCGCCTGCCAAAACCAACCTATCTCAGAGGCCTCACAAAGCCAGCGGAACAGTTCATTACCGAACGGATCGAGACCCTCGGTGTGTCGAAGCGAGAATCTGCGGAAAAGCAGGAAAACCGCCCGATAACTTCTCCATTTCTCCTGAAGGATTTGACAGTGACGGTGACAGCCAGGGTTGCTCAGACCAGAAAGACCCGCGCAATCCAAGAAGCATTCGGAATTAAACCCGCACAACTCGAATACGCCTTAGTATCGAACCTATCCGTTGAGCTTAGCCCAAAGAAAACCCTACTTATCGTCGGCCCCTCAGGAGCGGGCAAAACCCTCCTTCTTTCGACAGTGGCGGGCAGGATCGAAAAACTGCGTCGTCACCCTGGGAGTCGAGTTCGTATTGAAGGAGAGGTGAGCCGCCCCACTGATATGAAGTTGGGCCTACTGACGAAACTAACGAGTAGAAAGCCTCTCATCGAATTGTTCGGCGGGAAATCGATCGATCGCGCCATCTACTTGTTAAACATGGCTGGTCTCTCCGAGGCGTACCTCTACCTTAAGCGCTTCCAAGAACTAAGTGCCGGTCAGCAATATAGAGCTATGATCGCGAAAATGGCGGACCGGCAGGCAAATGTCTGGGTTGCGGACGAGTTTTGCTCGACGCTTGACCCAGTCACCGCATACATCGTTGCGGAAAACTTGAGGCGTCTTGCCCGAAGATTCGGAGCGACTCTTATCGTCGCTGCCGCTCACTGGAATTATTTCGTCGAAGCTCTTGCGCCTGACATCGTGGTCTATCTCATGTCTAGTCGCGAGCATCGAATATTCCCTGGACGAGACTTCTTACGCATTCGCCAGAAATTGGACGCCCCCGAACAGTGAGGTGAGGAACTCAATCGACTGGCAGAAAAAAACCTGCATCGAGTGCGTACAGCCAGAACTCTTCGATTTGCCCAACTATGTCGCCCCGCAACAAGACTCCCATCTCCAGGTGCTCCGATAGGCCTGGCCCTGTAAGGTTTGCGCTTCCTACGTATGCTTTCTCATGATCCGCAATACAGAATTTTGCGTGCGAACCCAACATTCTCTCGTTTCTCTTGTTTGCTTCAGGCTGATAGAACCGAATGCCTCCACGAGCGTTCTCGCTTAGTCTGGAATGATCGATCGACTCTAGACTCGCGGATGTACTCACAATACTGACGTTGACGCCGCGCCGAAGAGCAGCGATTAATGCATCACACAAGGGACCCGCTGAGAGGCCCTCACCCGGCTGCATGAAGGGTGCCGCGAGAACAACTTCGAATCTCGCTTCGGCCAGCAGTTGAGTTAGGACGCCTAAGGTAGTTCGACAGCGGAAAAGATATGCTACGTCGCTACCAAACGGCTGAGGAGCCGTGATGACCAACTCGGCGGACGGTTGTTCGCTTCTGATCACGGGGCGAAGCCCTGCGACAGTGAGGAGTCTAGGTATCCGACTTGTATGTGTCCGATGTAAGGATCGGGACCTCCGAAAAGAAACGCACGGCACAAATTCAAATTGAAGTAACGGCAGCTCGTCTCCGCAAGGTGAGTGCATGCGTGGCAACTGCCCTCTCGCTCGTGGCAAACGGGATCGTACACACACTGCCTAGCCGCGCCAATTGCATCTAGCCACTCTGCCAAAGATTGTTCAAAGAGTGCAGTGAGCGCGCCAATCGTGGCTCCGAAACGGTGATTGCAGTAGAGCGCAAACTGCATCGCTTTTGGAGAAAGGTACTCTGAGAGGCTCGTCCGATCTAAGCCACAGAGCAACGCCGCCTGGCGGACGCACAGATGACTGAACGTGTGGAGAAGTCCGAAGGCCATGCGAGCTTGTGGCGAATTTCCAGAAAGCGTATGCCGCAGCTGCATTTGGTCAAAGAGATGAACAAAATAGGCGCGCCTCGACAGTTCCACGTTCGTGCCAGGCGGAAGGGCAGGGGGTAAGCCATTTCTCTCTAGCCACGCGCAGACTCTGTTCGGGTCCAGAGAGAGAATTAAACCATCCGCCTGGACTTGATCGACGTAGATTGGAAAGCGGCCATCGTGTTCTCTTTGTGCTGGGAAAGGATTAAGCCAGCATCGATCAGGTTCATATTCTGCCCTGCTATAGCCGTATGTCGCCGTAAGAATCGGAAAATCGGAAACCAAATTCAACTTCCCTATACCCAAGCGCCTCGCAATTCGCGCGGGAGAGCTGTCGGGCGCGCTGTCGAACACATTTCTGGGGCGACCAGCTTCCAAGGGAATCACCGCCTCTAACATTTCTTGACCTGCCCGCTCCCATACGTTGACAGGAACGCCAGTCCTATCGACAACAATCTGCGAGATAGTAGCGGGTGTGGATGCCCTCCGCTCCTGCCGCTTGGACTCAAGCATCGAACGCATCTCTCGCAACAGTTGCTCATTGCTGATCTCTCCGGCAGCCTGCCGACGCAAAAGACGGTCTAGCTCATTCCCGCTGAGCCCAGGTTCTTGATCTGGAGCGGGGTTACTGATACTCGGAGCAAAACTCATAAGTGGTCGTTCTGAAACCTCGGCAAGATTCATGAATTTGGCTGCGGCGATCAATGGCCATTCGGCGAGATTCAGAAACGCATCGAGCCGACGATGAGGGATATTGAGCAAAACCGCATAATGCGTATAAAACGTGCTACCGGCTCGGTGGACTTCGATATCCATCATTCTCAGACTTCCGTCTGGCCAGCGACATTCTCTGCAAGGTCCTCCAAACACCGAGGAGACGGAGTGACACGTCCGGCAGATCCAACGAAAATTCGAAGTCCTTTCACTTCCTCTAGTATCCAATCCCATATTCCGGGCGCTCCTGCACCGCTGGCAAGCAGGTGGAAGCAGGGGTTGAATTGCACCGCACCGATGAATCTTGATGAACCGTAGCTGGATTAACTGGCCGTTGCCGCAAGCTGAGCACACTCGACGAGGAAGAGAATCCGAGTTAGTGAAGTCGAATACCAAGCCGCATGACCTCTGGTTTTGGCACCAGAACACTCTGGGAAACATCTCCGCTTGGACTTCCAAGGGGTCCAACAACACGAAACGGCGAGGATCGTTTACGACCTGATCTCTCAACGCGGGTCGGAATTCCTCACTCCATGCGCGCACATCTTCGTATATTTTGTGAAGCAAAACCGACGAATTGAGATCCGTTTGGGGAACGCCGCGGACGCCCTTAACGCGCGCGATTGTGGCTCGTTCAAAGTCGAACGTTTTACCGGGTAAGTAGTTAAACAGAATTTGCTGCTTACCACGGTTCATCTTCCGGCCCATTTCGAAGCTCCCCAACTAGCTACTACGTTGCGCCGCCCACTGCGACCCAATGCTGTCCAGCTCGATGTCAATCGGCTCGTCTACATCTCGCAAACTTCGCATTGGCGCAGGAACAAGCACCTCGGAAACGAATCTCGCACCCGAGCCTGCCCCAACTATTTGGTCTACGAACTGTTGCACCCGGAACAAAATCTCGTTGTTGAAGGTTGTCTCAGCAACATTGCTCGGGTTCTCTACGAGATAAGCTTCACGCAGCAGGGGAATGAAATCGTCGGCTCGCAAGCTGCCGTCCGTGAATTGTCGTTTGAGAAAATCCAGCATGTAATACTGATTCGGATTGATTCCTGCCGTGCCATTAGCCATGACCTGAAGCAGAACCCCCATGAACAGTCCGGGCAGAGTTCGGTTTATGCTGAACTTCGCCCAGCGATTAATCGCTACTGGCTCGACGAGTTGTCCTAGGAATTCGTGGTATTTCTGAAAGTAGGCAAAATGGCTTTGGTCCCGCTCACGCACCGGATGCAAGCAAGCGAAAATCAAACCCACATGCGAACGACCGACACGACTCGAAGCTTGAATATATTCGGCGTTCTGTCTAGGCATGCCATAGAAGAACATGGCATTAAAGCGATCTACGTCCACTCCGTGGCTGATCATGCTCGTTGCCAACACCATTTCTGGTGGCGCATTTGGAGGGGCACCGCGTTCGAGACGTTCCAGAATGCGTGTTACTTCGTCAGTGCTAGTGTTCCCGGTTAGTTCATGTATTTCGGCAGCAAATAGACCGAGTCGTTGGAGATTTGGGTTTACGTGGCCCACTAGGTCAGTCCGTATCGAATTCAGCAACCTACCCGCGAGAAAGTACGTGATTGACGTTAGGTAGTAGTCCAGAAGCTCAGCCCATTCTCTGGTACCCGGCACCACTAAGCCTCCGTATGGGCTCGTGGAATTCTCGGGAAGGCGCTGCAATGTCTCTATTTCAGCGCAGTAAAACTCAAGTAACTCCAGGATCGTGTTGAAGATCGTTTTGTTGTGCGGAATGAGCCCAACATACAATCTCTGCGGATATTGCAGGGTTTCGGCATAGAACGACTGCCCTAAAGTCGGACCCAGGCCGGGAAAAACTCGTGCTTCGTCTCGCGCCCGTCCATATAGATTTTCAATCTGCCATTCAAAGTAAGCGTCCGGGGTGGGCCGTCTTGACGGAGAATTACGTTAACGAAGCAGATTCGCGTGGGGTCGTGGCAGCTCCTGCGGAGGCGATGCTCCAGGGGAGCAGTTCGTCGATGCGGTTGATGGGGTGGTCGGCGATGCGCG
>DATEHF010000028.1:0-15185 GCA_035279725.1 Candidatus Acidiferrum sp. | reverse complement strand
AGCTTGATGACCGAAGCCGTTTGCACCGGACGCGTCGCATCCAGCGAAACGGTTTCGCCGGTCGTCAAATTTTTCGCATACAAAGCCACATGGCCCTGATACGACGCAGCCATCGCCTCGATCTTTTTATCGAGGTCGGATGCGCTCGCCGGCAGCGCCATGAGCAGAATTATGCAGATAAGGCACAGTTTCTTCATTGCGTATCAACTCCGCGGCAGTTATTTTACGCCTTTGTAGAATCCCCTAGGCCCGCAATTCCGCGAACAACGCCGTTCAGCCCCGTTTGGGTTGCGTCTCCAATTGCGCGGCCCGCGAAGGATACGGCGGATGTCGCGACGAGAAGAGCTCGGATGAGCGAACGACGGTCAATGCTTGTCATGCGCCGCAATGTACGGCCACCGTAGTGGATTGTCAATCCACGTAGGAGGGACAAGGTGGCGCGCACAAGGGGACGATTTCCAAACTTTTCTAGGCGAGTTTGGCAGCCTTACCACAGAGTGAGTTCCCATCTGGATTGAGCCTTTGATTCGAGCCGGGAAAGTCGTTTATCCTGTGGACCAAGAGCGGGGTCAGGTCACCACAAATCTCGAGAAAACGCTCAGCGTTAGCGCTGCGTCACATTCGCTTCGTAGTGCTCTGTTTGCATTTTTCCGTGGTGTTCCTCAACATTGAGAACAAACTTGATGGGACAGCCCGCGCGGGTCACCCAGGCTGAACCTTTGATAAAGCCATTTGCTCCCAGGATGTTTTTGATCAAGGCGGCATCCGAGGGATTGTCGCGCGAAGTGTCTATCACATATTTGATTGTGTTTTCGCCGTTTACATTTTCGGTTCCCGCGCGCACCGTGGCCGATGGGTTGTTCACCAACGCAAAGGTGCTGGCGGGCAGAGGCCCGGTGAGAGTCATCACCGCCGTGTTCCAGCTTGTGCTATTGAGACGGGCAGCGCGGATCGGCCGTGTGCCAGCACTATCGACAAACGTGCCAGCGATGGAATTCGGACTAATGTCCGCCTCCCAGTCCCCATTGATCAACGGCGGAACAACTTTCCTATACGACCAGTGAAAAGGCGCGGAAGGCTTTTGAATTCGTTCCGCCAGGCACTGTAGGTCAATCCCTGGATTGTCGCCGCCCGAAACCGTCGCTGATGCGGCCGAAGCATGTGCCCGCGCTTGCACTGAATTCTCCCGATCTGCCGACAAGGGTTTGGGATTGCACCCGAGTGTCAAGCTCGTTGCTCCCAGCACAAACACGCGCGCCAATCGAACCATCGTCTTCATCTCATGCCGCGACGAGACGATGCCGCGGAATCGTCCCGTCCCCCCGAACAGTCGTGCTGAATCACGGCGAGATTCGCCGAAGGCGTCTAATTCATATCCGCCGGACACGTCGCGCCAATCCATTTGCTGGTGTAATCCGAATGCATGCGCACTGTCGAGCCGCTTCCAGGGAAACCAGTGAAAGTCACTTCCATCGATCCCATGAGGTCTTCCGAATCCAGAAGATGGAATTTGCCGTGTCCCTCGGCCGTCATACCATGACCCACATCGCAACCCTTCCCCTGCAAGTCCTCGTCAGTCCCTGTGGACTTCAGCACAGTCAAGGAGGAACACTTTAGTCCAAGCGCCTCCTTCGCCCATGTGCTGCTGCTCAAATCCTTCGGCTTAAGGCAACTCTTGTATGTCATTGTTGGGTTCAGGGCCGCCGCCATTTGTGGTGGAAGCCCGCTATACTTCGCGTTCATTGTCGTTTGCCAAAGACCGGTCTTCGCGTTCAGTGGAGTTATTTGCACGCTTGCCACCTTTGCATTCGTATGTGTTGCCGAAGCGTCTTGCGCGGGCGTTTTGGACTGCGATTGCGCTAGTAGCACCGTGGCCGCAAAAGCGACAGAAGCCGCCAAACAAATCACCGCCACTCCAATTGCTTTTTTCATTTCATTCCTCCTTAAGAGTTTTGAATCCGACTCAAAATCCGCGGCCCGCACTGCTAATCAAACGCGCGCTGCCACTGCGGCGGCTAGATCTTTCAGCTGTTTTTCGTTCGCCGGAACCATCCCGATTTGGAAGTGGACCTTGCCCTTCAACACGTGAATGTAAGGCTCCTTCTTGTCCGAAATCGTGCTCCAGTATGCCGAGTCGCCGATCGAAGGTTTTGCCCTGGAATTGTCGATAAAGAACACAGCGGCTTTATCGAAGGTCCGCTTGGCTTCGGCATCAGATGCTTCTACATAAACCAGGAAGTCAACCCGCACGCCATTTCCTCCTTCTTGTGATGAGTACTCGCAAGACGAACCCCAGGCGCCGCCCTCGTAAGCCGGCGGCATTTTGGCGCCCTCAGAATCATCCTTGAATGGCTGGCCTAGGACTTTCTCAAGGAGCGCGGGAGTCAGCAGCGAACAGCCAGCCGCCGGAGCCGTTTTGTTCTTGTCGGTTCTGCTCAGGGCGCTTTTGTTTCGCTGAGTCTGCGCCATTCGCTCCGGCCGCGCGTTAACGTATGCCACTTGCGCACCGCCTTCGATGGATAGCAAAAGGGCCGCAGTAATCGACACAAGCCTGAGTTTTGAATTCATCTCATCATCCTCCGTATCGAAGATTGGGAATCGCCTCGCAGTGCGCGGGAAACGTCAGAGTTTCGCGAGAACATCCAGCGCAAGCGCCTTTTCCTTAGCCTTGATCTCGTCCACCGGAAAACCGACGACCTTGATCTGAAACACGACCTTGCCTTTCTTGACCGTCAGCTCCGGGGCGCCCGACCCCGTCTGCCCATAAACCGCGTCATCGCCAAGGCCGCTAACTGGAGTCTTGATGATTCCTTTAACCGGCAGGGGCATTTTGATGGCGTCGAACCGTTGCGCTGGAGTCAGCGTGCCAATCGACCCGAGGATCAAAAGGAAGATTCCTTTGTCATGCACCATGGTGTTGCCCTGAGACCATTCACACAGCGACTGGTCTAAGGTGCCCTTGCCAGAGGCGGGCGCAACACCCAGAGCGGCGTTCACCTGCGCCGGCGTGAGTAACGAACACGCATCCTTCGGCGGCGCAGCATACGTGGCACGCGTGCTGCCCATCGCAAGAGCCAATAAACCCGCGACAATCAACGACAATTTGAATTTCATAATCACCCTCCGAAAAGCTTCCTGTTGCTCACTTTGCCAGGGCGACTTCGACGCGCCGGTTCAACGCTCTGCCATTTGCCGTGGCGTTATCGGCAACAGGACGCGTGGCTCCGAAACCCTGCGGCACAAGGCTACTCAAATCCGCGCCGTGTTCCTTCAGCCAGGTGACCACCGATTTGGCGCGAGCCTCGGAAAGAGGCTGGTTGAGGCTGGCGTTGCCCTGGTTGTCGGTGTGGCCCGCAATGATCCATCGCGAGCCAGGGTGGTCTTTGACCAGCCCGAGCACAGCATCGAGTGCTGCCATGCTGTCTCCGCGAATCTTCGAAGAATCGGTGTCGAAATGGATTCCGTAAATCGTCGCCGTGCCCGTCTGCGCGATGGATTGCTCCAGAGCCGCGGTGCTTTCCTGATGGCGATGCAACTGGATTTCTGCATTTCCGTTTTGCCCGGCCACGAGATCCACGGGCACCGAATTTTCGTCGTATCCTGGAGCGTTCGCGGTGGCAATCACGAGGCCCGCAGGCATTCCCGCGAGTTCACATTTCCCCGATTTGTCCGTCGCCGCCGATTGCAGCGCAGCCGTTACCGTGGCTGCGGCGATGGGCGTGTGCTTGTCGGCGTCGGTGACGTGCGCTGTGAGCGATACTTGATATTTGAATTTGTACGGATTGATCAAAATACGCACGAAATCGATGGCGTAGCCGTCTGGCACGTGGGTTGTCGGGTCGTCAATCAACAGTTTGACTGTTCCCGATTCAACGAGCGGCCAGTACTCCGGCAAGAGCTCCAGCGTTAGCAGTTTCCCGATGGGGCCGCTCTGATCCAGTGAATTTATGGCGTATTCGAAATTTGGAATTCGTGTGCCGTTCAAACTCACTTGAAAATGCGAGTGCATCGGCATAGGCTGAAAATCATCCGCGAAGATCTGGAATACAACGCTGTGAATCTCAAACCGGAAGCTGCCGACGGGCAATACGATTGGCGTCGGCATGCTGAGTTCGCGCTCCCGTGTGCATTTAGGCGCCCAGTACAGTCTCGCTTGTTTCTGCCCTTCTTCTTCGGACGCTATAACTATCGGCGCATGCGCGTCTTCGATTTGCGCTTCGAAATCCCGCATCAAGAAGCAATCTCCGAGAGAGCCGCTATACCCGTCGCTTGGGAGTCCCTGCTTTACTATCGAATCAGCTACGATTCGGTCTGCCTGACCTGCCACGTGCTGTATGACCATGTGCACGGGCATCACACTAGTGCCCAACATAATTCGGTCGGTTCCCGGCGGCGCTTGCGGGGGTATGTGATTAGAATCCGGCCACGGGTGGGCGGGCGTTGACTTGCCGGAGAACGGATCGAATCCTTTTGGCCAGCCGAATCCGAGATTGTTGATGTCGCCGGTTCTTACGACGAGATCTGCCTCCGGCCCTCCAACCGTCCGTTCATATTCCAAAGCCCAGTCATGCGCCTGATTTCCGCTTGCGGCGACAGGCACAATCGGGGATGGCTTGGGAAGCGGCGGAGGAATCAGCGCAGCGTTTGCTGCAGCTGACTCGGCGGCAATGGCGGAAGGCGAGCCAGGTGCAAGATTAGGGCTGCCAGTAGAACCACCGGTCGAAGCAGAACCAGATGAAACGCCACCGATTCCTGGAATCGCATCGCCGGGGACCCCGCCCTGTTGCTGTGCCTTTTGCGCCAGGGCGTTTGCTGCAGCGACAACGTCAGCCAAGTCATTGTTGGCATTGCCTGCCGGATTGGTTTTAGGCTTTTGTGGTTGAGCACTTGCGGCAGCGGCGAAGTCCGCGAAACTCTTTTGAAGTTGTTTGGCAGCCTCGGCATTCGCCACTTCCTGGCGCGCGCGATGCGCTGCGCGTATGGCTCCTGCCACGACCACGACAATCAACACCACTGCCACAGCTCCCACGACAACTATGGCCGCCTTCGGAATTCCTGCGGTTGACTTGCCCGCTGGCGCTTCAGAAGCGGTCGGCGCGATCGTTCCTGTTGCCGCGCTGCTGGAAATTGGCGCTCCAACGTTTCGCGCCGAACCGCCGCTCGCTGTCGCCGCACCAACTGGCGTGGCGTCCACTGTCGCTCCACATTTAGTACAGAACTTTGTCCCAGCCGACAAAGTCGTGCCGCACGTCGTACAAAATCGCCCCGCCGCGACCGTCTCTGCCGTATTGCTTCTCGGCGCTGCGCACTTGGTGCAAAAGGCATCGCATTCCGTCAGCGCTGCCCCACATTGTTTGCAATTCAAATTCATCGCCTGCCTCCGCAGCCTACTTCTGTCCACACGCATCAATATCGGGCTCGCGGAAAGTGAGTTTTGTCTCGTCGAAGTTGACACTGGGGGACTGCGCCTGGAGCGTTAGCAGTTGCGCACCTGCTCCGGCTTGCCCGTAAAAGTTCAAATGAGTCATCGAGCAAGGCACCAGGCTCAGCGGTCCTGAGCCTGCATAGTCGAACTCCGTAACCAGTTGAACGTACGCGCTTCCTTGAACGTTGAAAAAGTCATCCGGGGCCGCCGTCACTGCGCCGCTTAGTCCCAGGCTGTTGAGCGCGCCCTTGAGCAGGTCAGCCCCCTTGTCGAGAAGTGCGCTTGGCACTACCGACTGAATGGCCTCCTTGATACTCTCCGTCCCAAGCGAGACAGAAATCTTCGGCGCATTAATGGCCAGCACAACCCCATGCGCCGCCAGAGATTCGGCCGTCGTCTTTTCCAGCGAAGGCTGCGCCTCCATTTTTCCTTCTGAACTCTTTTGTGCGCCTTGGATGTTCAGTCCGCCGTTGCCGTCAAACGTGACGTCGAAGCCGCCTTGAGCCGCATCTTTGTTCCCGCCGAATCCCGGTTTGAAAATCAACGCTTCATCGACTTTGAACAGTAAGGGAAGCCCGTAAACGTCGATGACGTCCTTCGCCAATGGCGGCAGTTGCAGCCGCGCCTCACCAATTCCGCTGTTCGGACCATTGGTCAGCACGGCCCATGTGACATGCAACTTCCCTTGCACAGGGGTTTGGTACTCGAAATCCGTCATCTTCCCGCCCTGGATAACAGCTGTGAATCCCGTGTTGACATTGCTTAAATCGCCCTGCGCGCTGATTTTGACCGTCATTCCAGCGAGGTTCTTGCCTGCGTCCAGCGAGAGAGTGAGGCCGCTCCCTCCTGCTGCCCCTGATACCGTATAGTTCCAACCATTGGCTTCCCCGCTGGTGCTCAACCCGATCAAACCCGGCGTTCCGCCACTCGCGTACACTGGCTCAAGCGGACCAAGCCAGCCTCCCAGTCTTGGCGAAAAACTTGGCCACTTCGGTTTTGGCGCCAGTTGCGATCGCATCTGCCTGAAGTCAACAGGCATCGAGAACTGGATTTTGCCGTCCTGGATGAAATCGGTAAGGCCTGCGGGCGCTGTCGCGACGACTACTTCCGAGCCCTTATTCGCTACGCCGGTCACGCGCAGCACGCCGATGTGTTCGAGGAACAACACTTTCCCGGCGGCCAGTCCGCGAATCTGCGGGTCCGTGCCCTCGAATAGAAACAACTGCCCGTCGCTGCTCACGCTTTTGAGCGTTTTCTGCACAGTGGGGAGATCGATTCGCACCGTGTTGGCCGTGTATTTCACGTCGTACACCGCTCCTCGCGGCGTGTAGAACTGAGCGGGCGTCCCAGCGGTGGGGGCGCCGCCCTCGGAGCTGCCTGTTGCGCTCTTTTTTGAACACGCCGATAACCAGGCCAAACTCATCATGAGCGCTGTAGTCAGCAGCCACACTGCGCTCTTCCACGGACGGTTCATACGCGCCTCCTCGAAAAACCGATCCCGTAAAATGGCCGTAATTGGCGCACTACTTGAGCTGCTTCGCCGCTATATCTCCAATCCATGGGAGCTTGTATTCGCGCTGGCTGTACGCTTGAAACATCAAGTAGAGCCACAGCACAAAAATCCCCAGGCCAATCAGAAGTCGCAACGGAACGTCCACTGTGAGCACCCAAAATCCGGCAATGTTCACGAGAATTCCCACAACGATGCTCCAGACAATCGCGAAAACAACGCAGGCCGCGCTGAAGAGGATCGATTGCATCGCGTGAAAGCGCACAAATCGGTTGCTCTTATAGGGATCTAGCACGAGGAACAAAATCCCCGTAATCAGTCCCAGGGCATACGACAGAGCCGCCGCTAGATTCATCGTTAGTTCCGTTCCGTTCGAAGTGGTACTGCCGTTCGCGACTGCGGCAGCCGTCAGAGCCGGCCCGCTTTGTGCCGCCGTCGCTGCGCGCTGCCCGCAAGCGCCGCAGAACGCGCTGTCATCCGCCATTGGTGCCCCGCATTTCACACAAGTCGCCATTTGCTTTTCCTCCAGATTCTTCGTCACTGGTTACGCCTTCAAGTCTTCCCGCATGTTTATTTCGGCCCGCAGTCGCCTGTCCGTTTTCCAGCCACGATGAATTTCAGTTGAACTCCTGGGCTGGCCTTCGGCGTCACCGTTCTCACCACCGAGAATCCCGTTTCGCTCAGACTGCCCTCAACGTGTACCGTGCGATTCGCGCACTCCGCGTCATAGGAAATCTTCGCGCCTGCACTCTTCAGGTTCTTCACCGGACAGACATCACGGTTCTGTACCGCCGACGTGCGCTCGTCAAACACCTTCTCAGGATCGTCCAAATCCGCTGTGGTAATGCACCGCGCCGCCGTTCGCAACTCGTTCTGCCTCTGCTCCTGCACTTCATACGTGACGGTCATCGCGTATTGCCCGGGTTTTAACTGCACTCCAGTTGCAGGAGCGCCCGCATCGAACAGGCCGGCAAGGAGCGCCAGCACCGCAATTTTGCCCGCACATTTTCGGACGCTCATTCGCGCCCCCTTGCATCGCCGCGTTTCTGCTTACTGTGCGTTGTCGGCCACCTGAAACGACCACGCCGCGTTGAATATCAACCCATCGCCTTGCGCGCGCGCTACGTCTCCACCGGAAAATTTCTTGTCCTTCGAAATCGGCCGCAACACAACCGCATATTCGCCGGGCAAAAGCGCCGCCTGCGGGGAAATCTGGTATTCGCCTGCCGCGGTTTTTTGCAGATTCACCGCGACGCGGTCCTCGACGAACGACGAATAAATTTCCCAGTCCGCCGCATCGTGCGAACGCGCGTCCTCTTTGCCTCGCGTTGCGCCAACCAACCGGCACGTGTTCTGCGCGGGCGTTAGCTTCACAATCGCCGGCGCGAAATCACCCGGATTCACTCCCGGTGCTTTTGCGAAGTTCACCGCAAACTTCGGCATCGCCGTCTGCAGCACGTTCGACGACGCCGGGCCCGGCACACCCCACACATACGTCACCTCGGGCTGGCGCCGCGCCAGCATGCCCGAGAAAATTCCTCCAGCCTGCTGCACGGCGGAGCCTCCGACACCGTTGTTCATGTGGGACGCCGCGCTCAACGTCACGTCGTTAACTCCTGCTTGAATGCCCTGCGTCACGGCGGAATCCCCAACCAGACTGTTCGTGGATGTCGGTTTCGTCTTCGTCTGCGCCAGCTGCGTTTTTTCGAGCGGTAACTCCTGCGGAGTTCCGCCCTGCAGAATCGCCACCGACGGCATTTTCCAGTGCGACGTCGGCACCGCCGGATTGCTCGCGGTCGCGTCGGCAGATGCAGAAGGCGCGGCCGCACCCTGTGCCGGCGATGACTGCGAACACTCGCCAGCATCTTCTCCGCCTCGACCGTTCGTTTCCTTCGCGATCGTCGCGTTCATCATCGCGTCCCAAATTTGCTTCATGTCACTTGTGCGTTCTGCTCCACCAGCCCCGTACAAATCGACCTTTGCCTTGTTGGAGAGATCGAACGCAGGCTGCCGGCAGTGAATCAAATCGAGGATCGGCTGCGTCGGCATGCCCACTTTCACCATCGAAATGACGTCCGCATTCGTCAGCGCTTTCTGCACCTGCTGCGCTATGAGCATCGGAGCAATGCTAGCCACTGCGATCAGAAGTGCAATCCATCCCGCCTTTTTCGCAGACATCATCGTTCTCCCTGATTTGGCAGTCTCAATACAGAAAAGCACCCGCCACTTTTCCGTCCGAGCGTTGTATATCAATCTCTGAAAGCCCTTTGAACCAGCGCATGCCGTTATGGCTTTGTGGGAAGGCCGGTCCACGGGTCCACGCCACGCGGGCCTTCAACCAAGACGTCCAGTCCGTAGTCCGTTATGGGGTATTCAAATATGTCGGTACAGCCCCAGATATCACAATTCTGTTTATTCCAGTTGCAGTTCCAGCCTTGCCATGTGATCCAGATCTGTGCGCCATTGAATTGCCCGCCGAAATTTCCCGACGCAGCGACCAGAGACATTCCAGAGCCGCTGCAGTAAGAGTTTGGATCCGGCGAGTTAATCGAGGCCGACGTTACTTCAAACCCTGCGGCCAGATGACTGAAGTCGTAGATGTCTGTACCGGAAGGGGGCGTGTTCTGCGCGGTCACGAACTTGTTGTTTTGGACAGCCTGCAGGTCTGGATCCCACCACGTTACCTCGACAGTGTTGTTCGGGAAGTTGCCTGCGGGGTTAACGGGAGAGGAGAAGCCAACTCGCAAATCAGACACGTCGTTCAAGGTGAATTTGTATAGTGAAAAGTACTGCTGCGGGAATGCTGCCAGCCGCTTGCTCTCACGAGCGGCATAAAATTTGAATCCGCCCTTGCTGGTTTGTTGGCCATCATCACGTTGCACGACGAGCGTTAAGTTGTCCTGGTCCAGCAGGCCCGTGAGATTTGCGTCCAGGTTGAGCTTGATCCACGTGTCATGCCACTCCTGCACGTTGAAGTCTTCGCGGAAAGTGCTTCCCGTGTAGATGTAGACCTTGGCGTTGGGTCCGTTATTGCCGAAGGAACACCCGGTAATCGTATAGAAGTTATAGTCCACGGGTTGTTCTATAGGCGTGAACGTCGCGGGATGATAAGAACCGCTCACGTTCATAATTCTCATTGTCGGGTTATTGGTGCAGCTCAGTGCCGTGAGATCGATGTTGGAAAGCCGGCCTATGGAGCTGATCGTTGAGCTTGAAGTCTGCGCCGGGCTGAGAGTTCCTGCCGGAGCTCGTTGAATCGTTCTGACTTGAGGCGCGGCTGCGCGATTCGCAGGGGAGGTCTTGCCAGCGTTAGCCGCACCTGTCTGAGGCGGTTGAGTCTGCGGCGTTGCCGACATCGTTTGTGATTGGCCGCCAAGTGTCCCTTGGCCTTGCGCGCGAAAGGCGAGTCCGATCCGAGTCACTTCGGCATCTGCAGCACTGCGCTGCTTGCCCAGGAGCGCCATCATCGCGGCATGCGCCTGCGCCGCCGACGTGTTTGTAATTCGTGGCCCGCTCTTTGCCTGAAACCTCAGTCGAGGGTGCGCGAGCGCTTTGGGGTCGATCCGAGGATTTCCGCCCCGCAAGCGGTTCCCATCCATGCTCGCGTTTCCCTTTCCCTTCGGTGGATAGGGCTGCGGGCTTAGGTCATCCGCTTTCTTTCCGCCGTCACCAACAGACGACGCCGAAGTGCCGGCCGCCCGATTGCCATCGCCGAGATTTCCGTTGATAGGAGGACGCTGCACCGCGGGAATGAGGGCAGATTTGCCGCCGTTACCGCCGGGCGCGTTTGCTTGTGTGCGGAGCATCGTTTTCTGCGCGCCGGGAGACAACAGCATTCCAGAGCCACCGCTGGAGTTGCCGCCGCCAGAAACTTGGCTCTTGCCTCCAGCATTACCTGCCGACCCGACGGAAGAAACTGACCCTGTGCCGCCGGAACTGCCGTTGGGTCCACCGGAGCCGCAGATATCGGGTGGCACGTGCGTGCCAACGATTAGGTCTGGATTACTTCCGGTGAAACGATGGAATCCGTAATTTGCAATTCGCGCACCTCGCCCTGGCGCACCTACGCCATTGCCGATCGCCGCGACTTCTAGGTCGGCCATGTTCCAGTTATCTGGTGACTGAAACGCTTGCGCTATGGCAATCGGCGCGGCTGGCGTGGCCAACTCCGGAATGTTTCTGATATTGAAGCCCCCATCGGCTATGTGAACCAGCCGGAGGGCCCGAATTTCGTTTGGTAGAACCGGCCGGTTCAGCGGGATGTCCACGATGTTGACGCTGTTGTTGGGCCAGTTCTGGTTGTGATTGACGTTCGGCGCGATTTGGTAGCTACCGGTTGTGAAATAAACCACGATGTTTAAATTATCTTGGCCGCCTCGCAAGTCGTCGCCGCCCGTCGCAATCCTGAGTCGCAGCTGAGTGGCCGTGCATGTCCCGTTGCTTCCCGAGTCGCCTCCGTTTTGGCTGTAAGCCGCGCCCGCCGCGAAAGCGCCGCAAGCCACCAGCAATAAGGCCCGGCCCACAAGTTTTGCGACCCTGTAGTCCATTCGAATTTTCATTGGTCGCGCCTCCTCAAAATTAGTTTGAAATTTCAGGTGCGACAAATACCGGAAGAACTCTGAATCGTCAAAGGACGAGCCTCCGACACTCTTGCGACTTGCTAATCTCCTGAAAACACACGCCCTTTCGACTCTTCCTGACCTGTTCTGCGCTCTCGTGATATACTCCCCGCAAAATCACAGGCTTCCGCGAGGCTTGATGAACTTCCGCGCAACCTCACGGCTATTTCGGTTTGGGTTATTTGAGGCAGATTTGCAGAATGCTCAGCTCACCCGCAAGGGTGTGCGCATTCGCCTTCAGGAGCAGCCCTTCCGCATTCTCACAATGCTGCTCAGTCGCCCCGGTCAAGTTATCACGCGAGAAGAATTGCGCCAGGAGTTGTGGCCCACAGGAACTTATGTCGATTTCGACGGCAGCCTGAACGCCGCGCTCAAGCGCCTGCGCGCCGCGCTCGACGATGACGCGGACAATCCACGATTTATCGAGACTGTTTCCAAGCGCGGCTACCGTTTCATCGCACCGGTAACCGTCGAGGATTCCCCTGTTAGCGGCGAAGTTGAAATTCCCACGCTTCTGCATGTGCCCGCTGCTGAACATCAGGATCCCACTCCGAACGCAACTCCATCAAATCTCCGAAGTCGCCCCTGGATTGCGGTCTTTGGCGTGGCCATGGTCGCGGTCGTGATGGCGATCACTGCATTTTTTGTTCTTCGCAACCGCGTCGCGGTACCTCCTGTTTCACCCACGCGGGCCACGGTTGACGTTGGGACGCTTCGCCATTCCATTGCCGTTCTTGGCTTTCAAAATGCTTCCGGTCGAAGCAGCGACGCATGGCTGTCCACCGCGCTTCCGGAAATGTTGCGCACCGAACTCGGCGCCGGCGGCAAATTGCGCGTCATCCCCGGAGAAAGTGTCGCGCAGTTTCGCGTAGGCTCGCCCTGGTCGGAGACGGATTCCCTCAGCCGGCAAACCGCTTCGCGCATTGGCAAAGCTCTCGACAGCGACCTTCTCGTCCTTGGATCCTTTGCTGCGCTTGGTGAACCGCAGGACGGCAGCGTTCGCGTCGATTTTCGTTTGCAGGATGCACAGACGGGCGAAATTTTGTACGAGGGCGCGGAGTCCGGTACGGAAAACCAATTTTTCGGGCTCGTCGCAAAAGTCGGCGTCGCCCTTCGCGAGCGTTTAGGCCTGCCGATGATTTCAGAGTCAGAAGAGGTCGGCGTGGTTTCTTCGCTTCCGTCCGATCCGGATGCCAATCGCTTCTATTCGCTCGGCCTCCAAAAACTACGCGAAGCGGACGTCGCCGCCGCAAGGGACCTCTTGCTCCAAGCGGAGAAGCTCGCACCTCGCTTTCCGTTGGTGCACCTCATGCTGTGTCAAGCCTGGGGCGCCCTCGGCTACGATCAAAAGGCTTCCAGTGAAATTAAGACCGCTTATCAACTTTCCGCCGGCCTTCCAGAAACTGACAAACTGCAAGTCGAAGGAGCCTACTTTCAGAACTTGAAACAATTAGACAAGGCTGCCGCTGCTTATCGCGCCCTCTACACGCTCTACCCGGATAGCGTGGATTATGCCGAGCAGTTCATTGTTGTGCTGAGGGCCGCAGGGCGTCGCGAAGAAGCACTGGCCATCCTCAAACAGCTTCGCCAGCTTCCGCCTCCTGCCTCTGAAGACCCACGAATCGATTTCTGGCAGGGCCAGCTTGCGACGGACACTTCGACTGCGCAGCCATTTTTCGATAAAGCCGTTGCTGAAGCGGCCTCCCGCGGGCAAAAACTGCTTTATGCGCAGTTCCGCCTGAAGCAATGCATCAACCTGATCTATGGAGTTCATCCACAGGGATCTGAGGTTCACTGTCAGGAGGCCTACGACATCTTCATGGCTGCTGGCAATCGCCTCTCTGCCGCCGACGCACTGCGAGCCATGGGCGATCGTCGCGGAGCGGAAGGAGATCTCAACGGGGCGCGCGAAACGTACCAGCACGCGCTCGCAATCTTCAACGAATTAGGCGAGCATGAGAAAATCGGCGTTGTACTCAACAACATGGCGATCACTTACGAGAATCAGGGTCAAATTGCTCAGGCGGAGAAGTTGTTTCGGCAGGCGGCGGAGGGATGGAAACAATGTGGCGATACGCTCAACGAGGCCACCGCCTTCGGTAATCTGGCCGACACCTTCATGCTTCGGGGCGAACTCCGCAAAGCCGAGGAGCACTACCAGCAAGCTCAACGGCAAGTCGAGCTGACCGAACCGAACGGCGCTGCATATGAGCTCCACAGCATCGCAGCCGTCCGCTTGTATGAAGGCGACGTCACCGGCGCGCTCCGCTATGCGCGCGAGGCTCTCGCGGTCTCGTCAAGCGCCCAGCCGGTCGAAATCGCCCAGATTCGCGAAGTTCTCGGGGATATCCGTCTGGCTCAGGATGATTTGCCGGGAGCGAGGAAGAGCTATCAACAAGCGCTTGCGCTCCGGCAACAATTGGGAAACAGAGGACAAGTGGCCGAAATTCAAGCCGAACTGTCCGATGTGTCTCTCGAAGAAGGGAAGTTTTCCGAAGCGGAGGTGGCCCTCAGAGAGTCGCTCGCTGAATTCCGCTCCGGAGACCTTGAGTTAAGTGAAGCCAGTGCGGGGACGGATTTGGCGCGCATCCTGCTTCACCAGGGCAAGCTGACGGATGCCCGCCAGGTGATTTCTGACGCGTTGGCGCTGAGCGCCACGAGCAGCGACCCCTCCCTGAAGCTGCCTATCCTCATACAGGAAGCGCGCATCGAAACAGCCGAGCTTGCCGCCCGAACAAAATCGAAGCCGGATTTATCTGATCCACGCCGGAAACTTAAGAGCGTTATCTTCACTGCCAGTCGGCTAGGTTATTACGGCATCGAATGCGATGCGCGCCTCGCGCTCGGCGAAATCGAGCTTCGCTCGGACCCAGCCGCTGCCCGCGCGCACCTCGCTTTGCTTGCTGCACAAGCCCACGATCACGGTCTGGAACTCATCTCACACAAAGCCGCCGAGCTTGAGAAATCCTCGGCCACTTTGGCCAAGCTTTAGCCTGCCGGTGACTCAAATGATGATGCTGTACCGCTCGAGCTCGCGATCAACGCCGTCGTGTTGGTGGCTCTGCGTCAAGCCTTAAACGTTGCTTCGTGCAGCGTCGTTCTTCGTTCTCGAGCGCGCCCTGCACGCCAATCTCGAATCTGGCGCGGCACTCACCGTAGACTTGGATTGTGAGCAGCACAAGGAAATCCGGTGTGGTATCTGTGGCGCTGCTCCTCTTGTTGTTCCTGCCACTCGGTTGGAGTAGTGAACAGCCAGCGCTACTTCCTCTGAGCATCAGCTGGCTGGCCTGCTGGCGATTTCAGCCCTCGGCCGGTGTATTCGCCGCCGTTTGCCGTCGTGGAAGCAGTCTCCTCGTGCCGATTGAAACCGTTCGATCTGGAGACTCGAGTGCTCGAACCACTCGAAAATCCATTCGGCCCAAAAGTGTTACCCATGTAGCCGGTACATTGTGTAACCCAGTCTCCGGGCCGGACCCCCAAGAAGAGTGGCGCGCCCAAGGGGACGATTTTAGAACTTTCCTGAGCGACCTGTTGACGAGCACCGCGCACCCGCTCTGCGCATAACAGAAAACGGGAGCAGTTCAAGGTCCAAACGTCGTATGGTCCACTGCGCAAACTGCGGGGGCTGGTC
>DATEHF010000027.1:0-125836 GCA_035279725.1 Candidatus Acidiferrum sp. | reverse complement strand
GTGGTCTTGCATGTTTGACACACTTTGACTGCGCCGATACTATCAAGTGATCTCCAAAGGGACTTCAACACGGCTGGTAGTTCCCGCGGCGGCATCCCATGAAACTAGCCTATTTCGACTGCTTTTCGGGCATCAGTGGCGACATGACGCTTGGCGCTTTGCTTGACGCTGGGTGTGACGTGGAACATCTCCGCGCCGAGCTCCGCGGCCTGCAGGTCACTGGATGGGAACTCACAGCCGAAAAAGTCTGGAAAAACGGCATGGCGGCCACGCACGTTAAGGTCAAAACCGAAGGTCAATCGAAGCACCGCTCGCTCAGCGCGATACTCGAAATCTTGCAGAAATCGCAACTCGCTCCCGACGTACGTCACCGTGCCGCCGAAATCTTCGTGAAGCTTGGCGAAGCCGAAGCCCGTGTTCACGATGTGCCGCTTGAAAAGATCCATTTTCACGAAGTTGGCGCCGTTGATGCCATCGTGGACATTGTTGGCGCCTGCATCGGCTTTCACGTTCTAGGCATAGAGAAATTCGCCTCCTCAGCATTAAACGTCGGCGGCGGCACCGCAAAAATGGCCCACGGAGTCTTGCCCGTCCCCGCGCCGGCCACCGCGAACTTGCTGCAAGGCAGGCCCACGTACTCCAACGGCGTGCAAATGGAACTCGTCACCCCTACTGGTGCCGCGATTGTCGCGACGCTCTGTGATTCTTTTGGCCCGCAGCCGCCGATGAGCGTCACCGCCATCGGTTACGGCGCAGGCACCGCCGATCTCGAAGGCCAGCCCAACGTTGTCCGTATCATGATCGGGGAAGCCGCGGAAAAAACCGTTGCCGGCTTCGACGAAGAAATCGCCGTCATTGAGGCAAATCTCGACGACATGAATCCGCAAATCTATGGCTACTTCCTTGAAAAGGCTCTGGCCGCAGGCGCGCTAGACGTTTACACCACGCCTGTCCAGATGAAAAAGAATCGCCCCGGCACGCTGCTTACGGTTTTGTGCAAGCCCCAAGATGCCAACACGTTGATGTCGCTCATTTTCTCCGAGACTACGACGTTTGGCGCGCGCACCTATCGCGCGCAGCGCCGCACTTTGCCGCGCGAATTTGTCAGCGTAGCCACAAACTTCGGTGACGTGCGCATCAAGATTTCCCGGGTGAACGGCAGCATCTTGCACGTCGCACCCGAATACGACGACTGCCGCAAACTCGCCGTCGAAAAAAATGTCCCTCTCCAGCGCGTGATCAGCGAAGCCCTCCGCGCCTACGAGGCGCGTGCATGATTGTTGCTTTTTAGGGGCGTCCGCCGCGGCGGACTGCGCCCGAGCTTGGCAAAATGTATTCATGACAAGGGGTTTGTAGGGGCGGCTTTACGCCGCCAGGTTTTTCTTACTTATGACTTACAACTAAGAACTGAAAACTTTTAAAATGCCCGGAAAACCAAAATACTACCTGACCACGCCGATCTACTACACGAACGGCTTGCCGCATATCGGCCACACCTACTCCACCATCGTGTGCGACACCATCCGCCGCTACAAGCGCATGCGCGGCTACGACGTAGTCATGACCACTGGCACTGACGAACACGGCGTCAACGTGGAACGCTCCGCAAAAAAAGCCGGCGTTCCCGAGTCGGAATTCGTTGCGAAAATGGCCGCCGAGTGGCGTGCCCTCTGGGACGAACTTGGTGTTCAGGGCGACGAGTTTATCCGCACCACTGACCTGAAACACGCGCACACGGTGCAATGGCTTTTCAAGCAATGCCGCGACAATGGTTTCGTCTACCCCGGCCACTATACGGGCCAATACTGCATCTACGACAATGCCTACGTCGACGTAAAACCCGGCGAAAACTGCCCCGATTGCAGCCGTCCCACGGAAACCGTCACCGAAGCCAATTTCTACTTCAAGCTCTCCGCCTTCCAGAAGCCGCTTCTGGATTGGTACGCCAAGCATCCTGATTTTATTCAGCCCGAAGCCCGGCGCAACGAAGTTCTCAGCTTCGTCGAAGGCGGCCTGCGCGATCTCAGTATTACGCGCACATCAATTCGCTGGGGCATTCCCGTTCCCGGCGAAGAGCCACACGTTTTCTACGTCTGGTTTGACGCTCTCACCGCCTATCTCAGCGCCGTCGGCGGGCCGCAGCATGAGAAAACTGGATTCTGGCCCGCCGACCTCCATCTCGTCGGCAAAGAAATCATCCGTTTCCACGCCGTATACTGGCCCGCCTTCTTGATGGCGGCAGGCCTTCCTTTGCCGAAACAAGTTTGGGCCCACGGCTGGCTGCTGATGGACAGCGCCAAGATGAGCAAGTCGCTCGGCAACGTCGTTCGCCCCCGGCCTATCGTAAATGTCCTCGGCATGGACGCGCTTCGCTACTATCTACTGCGCGAAACCGTTTTCGGCCAGGACGGTAATTTCAGCTACGACGCGCTAGTTCAGCGCTACAACAGCGATCTCGCCAACGGCCTCGGAAATCTCGCTAGCCGGACTGCAGCAATGATCGAGAAAAATAGCGCGGGCAAAATTCCCAAGCCTGCTGTTCTTCGGCCACAGGACACCGCGTTGGCTACCAAAGCGCAAGAGGCGATCGGGGAAGTTCTGGAGCAATATGACAAGCTGGGCTTTTCTCTTGCTTTGGAAGAAATCTGGGCGCTCATTGCCGCAACCGATAAATACCTGACGACGGAGCATCCGTGGTCGCTTGGTGATAGCGAAGCCGATCAGCAGCGCCGCGCCACGATTCTTTGGACCACTGCGGAAGTTTTGCGCATCGTTACGGCATTGACACATCCCGTCTTGCCGGAGAGCACCACTAAAGTTTGGTCGCTGCTCGGCCAGCCGGGACAGCTTGCTGCTGTCGCCTTGGATGGATTGCGATGGGGACAGCTTGCCGCCGGTACGCCGCTCGGTAAATCGCAAGCAACTTTTCCGCGAATCGAAAAAGCAGAAGCAATCGAGAGGATGGAATCCATGGAAAACGAAGCACAGAAGCAACCATCGCCCGTTACCACGCCGACGGCCGCAAGCGCGCCCACGTCTGGAAGCGCCGCTGCTGCCGTTGCGCCGCAAGCCGCGCCCGAAAAGATCGGCATCGAAGACTTTGCCAGAGTCGAGATGCGCGTCGGCCAGATCAAAACCGCTGAACGCATCGTAGGGGCTGACAAATTGCTGAAGCTCACCGTCGATATCGGCACCGAGATTCGCCAGATTTGCGCTGGCATCGCCCAATTCTACGAACCAGAAAAACTGATCGGCCGCAAAGTCGCCGTCGTCGTCAACCTCGCGCCACGAAAGCTCCGCGGCGTCGAATCCAACGGCATGATCGTAGCCGCCTCGGTGGGCCCCGAAGGCCGCCCAGTCCTAGCCGGCTTTCCCGACGAAGACGTCGAAGTCGGCGCCCGGTTAAAGTAAGTTTTTCTAGCACAGCCACTCCTGGCTGTGCAGGCTGATGCCCTATTTTTGAAGAAAGCGCACAGGCAAGAGTGCCTGTGCTACAAAAAACAATCGCATCCCCATGGAACTGATTGATTCACACGCGCACATCGACTTTCCGCAATTCGCGGAGGACCGCGAAGCTATGCTTGACCGTGCGCGCGCCGCGGGAGTTTCGACGCTGCTTGCCATCGGCACAGGCCCGGGCCCGGAAAAACTCGATGCCGCACTACCCTATGCCGAACAACACGATTGGATTTACACCACCGTCGGGATTCATCCGCACGAAGCTAAGGAAGTCACGCAGCAGCATCTGGATGAACTGGCTCGGCTGGCGAAACATCCCAAAGTCATCGCCTGGGGCGAGATTGGGCTCGACTATTTTTACGATCATTCTCCGCGCGACGTACAACACAAAGTTTTCCGTGACCAGATGGCGTTGGCGCACCATGCGAAGTTGCCCATCATCATTCATTGCCGCGATGCCTGGTCCGATTGCCTAAGCATGATCGAAGAACATTGGCGGCCAACCGGTCTCGGCGGAATTTTGCACTGCTTCACCAGCACGCTCGAGGATGCGCGGCGCGGCATTGAAATGGGCTTTATGATTTCTTTTGCAGGAAATTCAACCTATCCGAAAACGCAGAACATTCGCGACGTTGCGAAAGCTCTGCCGCTGGAGAACATTTTGATCGAAACGGACTCGCCGTACCTGGCGCCGCAACCCTGGCGCGGCAAGCGCAACGAGCCAGCCTACGTCGCGGAGGTAGCGCGCACGCTCGCGACTGTGAGAAACTGTTCGCCGGAAGAAATTGCCGCAGCCACGACAGGGAATTTCCGGCGCTTCTTTGGGCTCGCCCAGCCGGCGAGCCTTGCGGCCTCCAGTCTTCGAGAAAAGAATAGCTTTGGAGAAGAACCATCGCTCTTTTAACGGCTAAAGAGATTTTCGATCTCGTTCGCGACGATCTAATCCTGGTCGAAGAAGAGCTTGCGCGGCAAAGTGATGCCGCATTCCCGCCAGTCTCGGAAATCACAGAATACCTGCTGGGCGGTGGTGGGAAGCGCATGCGTCCCGCGCTGCTGCTTCTCTCCGCAAGCTATGCCGGCCGTAAGGATCGCAGCGCCATCCGCCTTGCCGCCGTCGTAGAACTTCTGCACAGCGCGACGCTGATTCATGACGACGTCATCGACAGTGCCGACACGCGCCGCGGACGTCCATCCGCTAATTCCAAGTGGGGCAATCATCGCAGCGTGCTCACCGGTGACTGGTTGTACATGCAGTCCTTTCAGATGGCCCTGGAAGAGCGCAATTTTCGGATTCTCGACATCCTGATCGACCTCACGCAAAAAATGGTGGAAGGCGAACTGATTCAGCTCGCCAAAATCGGGCGCATCGATGTGACGGAAGAGGATGCGCTACGGCTGGCTACTTACAAAACTGCATGCCTATTCAGCGGCTGCGCGCGTCTTGGTGCTGTGCTTGGTGGTCTCGAAGGCAGAGAAGAACAAGCGCTCGCCGATTACGGGAGATACGCGGGCCTGGCCTTTCAGCTTGTCGATGATTTGCTGGATTTTACCGCGTCCGCCGAACAGCTTGGCAAACCGGTCCTCAGCGATTTGAAAGAAGGCAAGGTCACATTGCCGCTCATCTACGCGATGGAAAATGGCCATCGCGAGGCGCGTGAAATGGTCGCGCGCGTCCTGGATGAGCAGGAATTTCATTCGGTGCGGCCGGAAACGCTGGTTGCGCTGGTTCATGAATCCGGAGCACTCGACCGCGCCCGCGCTTTAGCACAAGACTACGCACAGCGCGCCAAGGAGTGCTTGAATGGCCACTCCGATTCTGAATTTGCACGGGCCCTCGCCACGCTTCCGGATTTCATCCTCGAACGTGAGAACTAACCGCGCCAAGCGCTATGCTCCCGTTCAAACTGGTTTATCACGAACGTTATGATTTGAACCTTGGTCCGCACGTTTTCCCATCACACAAATTCCGGCTTATCTACGAAATGCTGCTCCGCGAAGGCATTGCCACTTCAAAAGATTTTTTGCGCCCCGAGCCTGCGAGCGACGAAGATTTACTGCGTGTGCACACCGCGGACTGGGTGCGTAAACTGAAGACAGGCACGCTGACTGCCAGCGAAGTGATGAAACTGGAAGTGCCATATTCGAAGGAGCTGGTCGAGGCGGTGTGGCTCGCTGCTGGGGGAACGATTCTTGCTGGACAATGCGCTCTTCGCAATGGTTTTGGCTCGAATCTGAGCGGGGGATTCCATCACGCCTATCCGGGGCACGGCGAAGGATTTTGCGCGATTCACGATGTGGCTGTAGGAATCCGAAAACTGCAAGCGGATGGCGCAGTGAAAAAGGCGATTGTTGTGGATACGGATGTACATCACGGAAACGGAACTGCAGCGATCTTTCGAAATGATCTCACGGTGTTCACGATTTCGATTCACCAGGAAAACAACTATCCGGCGCACAAGCCGCCATCGAACATAGACCTCAACATGGACGATCGAGCCGGCGATGACGAATATATGGCTGCGCTGATTCCTGCGGTGCAGAAGTCGCTCGACGAATTCCGGCCGGATATTCTTTTTTATGTTGGCGGCGCCGATCCCTACTGCGAGGATCAGCTCGGAGGATTGTCTCTCACGAAAGAAGGGTTGAAACGCCGAGACCGCAGCGTCTTTGAAGAGGCGCGACGGCGCGAAATTCCTGTGGTCACGACCCTCGCCGGTGGATACGCGCGGCGCGTGGAAGACACTACTCGAATCCACGTCAATACAATTCTGGCCGCGCGAGAAGTTGCAGAGAGCTACCCGCAAAGTTCGTCGACGGCGTTTTAGAAATTTGCCTTCTCAGGGAGTGGCTTTCGCTGACGGAGATGTAGCACTGAGTGGGGCAAGCGCGCTGCGGACAGCTGTGGTCAAATCCGACTCAAAAGTATCCGGAGAGAAACCATCCGAGCGGTAGGCTACTTTTCCAGCGCGATCAATTACCAGCACGGTCGGAAAAGAATTTACAGCGAAGAAGCGGTCCAGGCCGTCGGCAAATGCGACGGGCATGGGGAACTTATCCGATTCCAAATAAGTCTTCACTAGTGATTCATCCTCGTCACAGTTGGCGGCAAGAAAGAGCACATCCGTATTCGACAGAAATTCACCGGACACCCGGGAAAACAGAGGTTCAAGCGCGTGACAGGGGCCACACCAGGTGGCCCAGAAATTGACAACGAGAACTCTTCCCTTTGTGTCCTTGAGCGGGTACGCCGTGCCATCGGGAGCTTTACGCAATATGAAATCAGCAGGCTCACGTGGGTCGGCGTTTTTCCTTGGCTCGGGAGCAAGGGAAGCCTTTGAAATTTCATCGTAAGTTCGCAGCAAATATTCGCCCAGCCCATCATCCGAGCCGTGGGCGAGCCGCCAGACGTTGCCTATTTTTTGGCGAATCTCGCGGCGGCTGGATGTGCCAGTCGCGGCCTCCGCGAGCGCAAAAGCGCGCGCGTACCGTTGGATGGCAGTACTCAAGTCCTTTCTCAATTCAGCAATCTCGCCTAACTGCTCCGCGGCCGTCGCACCCGGCAGGATTGCGTAACTGGCTTCAAAGTCTCTCTGAGCTGCACTCAAGTCTTTTAACTTCAGCTCGAGTCTTCCACGCATCGCCAGAACGTTCATGCGATCGTTCTTGTTTTCCAGGGCCCATTCCGCCTCGGAAATCTTAGGGGATTTGGCGACGGCAGAGTTGCGCTCGACGAACTCGAGCACCCGCGAGGCATAGTTTGTTGCACGCCGGAGCGCCGCTTCATCGCCGCCTCGCTCGAGCAACTGAATCGTCAAAATTGTCATTGAGATATCGTCTGGATTAAGCGCGATGATTCGCTCGGCGTATTCGGCGGCGCGAGCGTCGTCTTTCAACTGCAAGTTGGCTTCGACAAGAGCCCGGTAGATCTGAGGGCGCTGGCGCGTATCGGGATATTCCTTAAGGAAGGCCTCCAGATTGCGGACGAGCGCGGCCCGGTCGTCTCCGGAGATGTGGATGGCCTGCTGCAATTGTTCTTCAGGCACAGACTGTTTGGCAGAGGATTTCGCCGTTTGGTTTTGCGATGCTTCGTTCTGAGCGGGGACTCGACCGCTGACGGGCGAAGCCAGCGCCGTTAGTAGGAGGAGAGGAACCGCAAATTCGGAGAGAGCCGGGGAAACCATATTGCGGATTCTAAAGGTATCGGCAGGAAATGTCGCTATTTCTTGGAACATTTCTGCAGAACATCAGAACAGCGGGCTTCCACAAGGCGCGAATTCAATTCGTGCCGGTCAAGCGAATTTCGCCGGAGACAGTATGCACGTCCACGCGTCCGCCGCCGCTGCCCATGTGAGCTCGGAGAGAGTGCTTGTTTTGTTCTTCCACGACGATGGGAATGTCGGTGCGAATTTCGCCGGAAGTTGCTTCCGCCGAGAGATGGAGATTCGCGGAAGCAGGTACACCAAGTTGTATGGTCCCGGACATAGTTTTCAGTTCCCAGTAACTGTCGGCGCCGGGGTTCCCTTTGACGGAGACGCGCCCGGAGGCGGCATGCGCTTTTACGTCACTTGTCGCACCTTCGATGTTAACTTCGCCGCTGGCGGTATCCGCTTCGATGCGGCCGCCGGGATGAGAGATGCGAATGGTCCCGGCAAGTGCGTCCACGATTACATCGCCGCGCGTGTTCGCGACCGTCACGGTTCCCGAGGCGGATTTCACGCGCACCTCACTTCCAATGTCTGTTGCGGAGATTGCCCCGCTGGCGGTGGAGAGTTGCGCGTCGCGCTCGATTTTTTCAACGCGGATGGATCCGGAAGCGGCTTGCACTTTGACTGGGCCGCGCACTCCGCGAATTGTCTGAGCTCCGGACGCAACAGTGGCATTCACCTCCGTGTCCCGCGGCACCTGAATCTTGTAGGCGATGCTGACATTGCGCATGCGGGACACTTCCTTGCCGATTCGGATGGTGTCGCCTCGCTGCTCGACAGGAGGATTCGAAATCGTATCGTCGAGGCGCTTCTGCGGAGTATCCGAGCCGTATCCCGAAGCGCGAACGTCTCCATGAACGTGCACCTTCCCGTCGGCGCTGCCGGTAATGTCCACGTCGCCGGAAGCGCTGGTCAATTCCAGACGGATGGGACCAGACACGGTGTAACTGCGCTCAAAACTGCCGTTGACGGCGGGCCCGCTCTCACAGCCAGTCAGAAAACCGATGGCCGAAAAAAAAGCGAGCGGCAGGCACAGTTTGCGGCGCAGAGCCATTCATCCTCCGTGACGGTACCGAGACTTGCGCGGAGCCGTCGCATTATTAGTTACGCAAAAGCCGGGAATTATGTTCCCCGAGCAGCCTTCGCGGAACGCTGGCTGCCGGGCGAAAGAGTTTCGTTGAGTGAGCCCTGCCGGTATCCTTCGAGGTCCAGGGCTACGTACGTGAAACCCGCTGCTTTCAAGCGATCGGCGATGGCAGCGGCCATTTCTGGAGAGAGGGCGTGAATCATTTCTTCCGGAGAGATTTCCACGCGGGCAAGTTTGTCATGGAGGCGCACGCGGAATTGGCGAAATCCGAGTTCGCGCAGAGCAGCTTCGCCGCGCTCGACGAGTCCAAGGCGCTCCGCTGTCACTTCCGTGCCATAAGGCAAGCGCGAAGCGAGGCAAGCGGACGCGGGACGATCCCAAGTAGGCAAACCGGCGCGGTGCGAGAGGTCTCGAATCTCAGCTTTGCTCATGCCGGCGTCAAGCAGCGGGGCCAGAACTTGATGCTCGGTGGCGGCGCGATGCCCTGGGCGAAAGTCGAGAGTGTCATCGGCGTTGACACCGTAGGCGACGGCGGCGAAACCGCGCGCACGGGCCAGATTATCTAGCGCGGAAAACAATTCGTCTTTGCAGAAATAGCAGCGGTCGCTGGCGTTCGCGCGGTAGGAGGGATTCTCCATCTCGTGAGTTTCGATGAATTCGTGGCGCAGGCTTCGCTGCTTAATAAATCCTTCGACGACTGCGCGATCGTGGGCCGAATAGCTCGGAGAGAGGGCTGTAACGGAGAGAGCGCGGGTGCCGAGAGATTCATGTGCAGCCCAGGCCAGGTAGGCTGAATCAGCGCCACCGGAAAGGGCGACGATCAGAGAGGGAAGTTCAGCGAGCCGCGTGAGAAGGAGACTTTCTTTTTCTTCCGCCGATAGTGTGGCGTTCTCTGGATGCCGAATCTGAATGAGTTCTTCCATCACAGTGCTGAGTATATCTCAGAGTGCCGCCGATGTTGCACATCGGCGGGCATCCGGGGTCACTTGAAATCCAGAAGCACGTCCACCGTGCCTCTGGCAGCATCGGTTTGTAGCCAATGGCCGATATTTTCGTAGTGCAGCGGCAATTCACCAAAAACCTGTTCCTGGTGCAGTTGAAGTTTTGTCAGAAGTTCCTCGAACTTTGCTTTGTCGAAAACGGCTCCGGCAGGGAAGGGCCATGCAGCCTGCAGCTTTCTCTCAGCCGCGGGGGAAATTCCCGTGAGAACCATTTTGCCAAAGTGGAATTGTGGACCTTCTTGAACGCTTACCGCGTAGGAGACGGTGTGAGCTTGATCGTCGTAGGAGGGAGCAGGATTGAGTTTGGCTTCGAGGTAACCGCGATGGGCGTACTCTTCGCGGACGCGATCCCAGCCGGCCTCGATGTGCATGCCGTCGGCAACTTCTCCTTTTTTGATCTCCAGCAGTCCACTCAGTGTGAACTCCGATACCAGAGTGTTTCCCGCCCAGGTGACTTCCTTCCAGTGATAAACCTCACCGGTCGCTACCGGAACATACACTGGAATTTGCGACGGCATCTTCTTATTGGGATCACCAGTCAACCGCACTTCTGCAGGACCCAGCTTGGCGCGCAAAAAGCCCTTTTGCAGATAGATAGGCTTGATGGCTTCAGAGAGAAAGAGGTCGATGGTCATTCGTGAATAAGGCTTTCCCAGAATTTCAGAAAAGTGCTGCTGAACCGCTTTTGAGTCCTTTAGGGAGGGATCGCTGAATTCCAGGCTGGCGATTTGGAGGGCAGCGCCTTCGATGTGGAATTCTTGCACGTTGCCTTCACCATTCGGATTCGTGATGACGGTATGTTCCAGCGAGCCTTGCACACCACGCGAAGCGAGCAATTCCTTCATGGTGTCAAGAGCTTCATCGACTGCGGCGCCGGCTTCGGGGAGGGTGCCATCAAAAAAAGGAAACTTGGCCCGGATAGCATCGTCCAGCGCTGAATCGGGGAACCACGGAATATTGTCAAAGTAGACTGGGATTCGCGGCGATTCCTCCACATGGTAAGTCACCAGCACACCGGCCATCTTTGTCTGGAAGTTGTAGCTCACTTTCGCGAAAAGCCCGCTTTGGACGAGTTTGTCGGCGGCGGTTTGCAAATCACCCTTGCCGATTTGTGCGCCCTGGACCAGACCAGTTATGGCAATGACCTGAGCCTCCGTCAGAAACTTCTCGCCTTCCGCGTGGACTTCGCGCAATGGCGCGGAGCCAGCAGGATCAGGCGTTTGTGCTGATGAAGAAAATGCAGTCAGCAGCATGCTCAGAAAAAGAATAGTGAAACGGAAGCCAGTACAAGAGCGGGACCCACCGTGAAAAAAAGAAAGAATCGGAGAGTAAATGGGGCTGAAACGATTGGGGCGGTCAGAAAAGCGGGAGCTACGCTCTCGCACTCCAAAATGTCGACACATGCGCCTATTTTACCGGAAATGGGGCCGGCTACTCCACGGTAACGGACTTGGCGAGGTTGCGCGGTTGATCGACGTCGCAGCCGCGGCGCACGGCAATGTGATAGGCGAGCAACTGGAGCGGGATAATCTCCAGCAGAGGCACGAGCAATTCTGGGGCGGGCGGAAGCTCGATGATGTGATCGGAGGCTTCGCGTGCCAGATGATCCCCGTTGGTGACGATGGAAATAACAATGCCGTCGCGCGCTTTGACTTCCTTGATGTTAGAGACGCTCTTCTCGTAACGGGTCATGGCTTCGGGATCGGATTCATCGCGGGTAGCCAAGACCACGACCGGCAGATTTTCATCGATCAGCGCGTTGGGGCCGTGCTTCATTTCGCCTGCGGGATAGCCTTCGGCATGAATGTAGGAGATTTCCTTGAGTTTGAGCGCGCCTTCGAGAGCGATGGGATAGTGAATGCCCCTGCCGAGATAGAGAAAATCGGTGTAACGAAAGAATTGTCGCCCCAGATCTTCGTAGAAGCCGGACTCATCCGCTTGCAGGACGGTTTCGATTTTGTGGGGGATGCGCGTGAATTCCTGCATGAGCGTTCGGGCTGCGCTGTCGTTGAGCTTGCCGCGAACCTGACCAAGATAGGAAGCGAGCAGAAGCAGCGCCGTCAGTTGCGAAGTGAATGCTTTAGTGGAGGCAACGCCAATCTCCGGACCCGCGTGCGTGGGAATCGTGCCGTTAGCTTCGCGTGTGATCATGGAACCGATCACGTTGCAGATTGCCAATGACGGAGAACCCTTGGATTTCGCTTCACGCTGAGCGGCAAGAGTGTCCGCGGTTTCACCGGATTGACTGATACAGACGGTCAGCGTATTCGAATCGATAATCGGGTCGCGGTAGCGGAACTCACTTCCGTAGTCGACTTCAACCGGGAGACGTGCAAGACGCTCGATCATGAATTTGGCAGCCAATCCGGCGTGCCAGCTTGTTCCGCAGGCGACGATACGAACCTGCTGGAATTCGCGAAACTGTTTTTCGGTGATGGACATCTCGTCGAGGAATACTTTCCCGGTGTCCTGCGAGATGCGTCCGAGCAGGGTGTCGCGGACGGCACGCGGCTGCTCGAAGATTTCCTTCTGCATGAAGTGCTTGTAGCCGCCCTTTTCCGCCATGATGGGGTCCCAGGCCACGTGGTGTGCCGGGCGCTCGACGGGACGGCCGTCGTGGTCCATGACGCGAACACCTTTGGCGGTGAGAACGGCGATATCGCCGTCGGCGAGAAAAAACATTTCGCGCGTGTGCTGCAGCAGGGCAGGGATGTCACTCGCGACGAAGTATTCTCCATCGCCAAGCCCGATCACGGAAGGCGGCCCAAGGCGTGCCGCGACAATCTTTTGCGGATCATTCGCGGAGAGAAAAACCAACGCATAGATTCCACGCAATTCCTTTAATGACTTGCGCACCGCCTCTTCAAGAGGAACGCCGCCTTGCGAATTCTTTTCCACGAGGTGCGCCACGATCTCCGTATCGGTTTCAGTGACGAACTTGTGGCCTTCTTTCTGCAGTTTTTCTTTCAGCTCGAGGTAATTCTCGATAATACCGTTGTGAACCACGACGATTTGGCCCGTGCAGTCGCGATGCGGATGTGCGTTTTCTTCCGTGGGACGGCCGTGGGTGGCCCAGCGCGTATGGCCGATACCGTAGGTGCCTTCGAGCGGCGACTTGGCAATGACCTCTTCGAGTTTGCGGAGTTTGCCCGGTGCGCGCCGGATTTCCAGCTTGCCGGATTCCGGCACGACCGCGATGCCCGCGGAATCGTAGCCACGATATTCGAGCTTCCGCAGGCCTTCAATGATTACGGGCACAACTTTCTTGGGCCCGATATAGCCAACTATTCCGCACATGCGGGGCGTCTCCTCGGAGAGTTTCTAGCAGCGTAGCATGGTGAAGGTCGTGCCATGTCGATTTCCCTTGAAGATGTCTCGAATCAGATTATGGCTGAGCGCCAGAGCTTGGCGCGAAAGCAAGCTCGTACGTGGTGAGGTCGTCTCTGGCATCAAAGTGAAAAGTGACGCGAGCAGTTGCGGGCCGGAGCGTTTCTGTGTCCACGTGATGAACCGTGGCGACCAATGTGTGGGGATCGTTGGTAGCTTCGACCGGAAATCCCTGTGAACTCAGGTAAAACGATACCTTCGACCTGCTGCTGCCGGCTGGGAGCTGGGCGTCCAGCATGTCGTCGATCTGGCCCAGCCGCGAATCGGACGTATGCCGTCCGCGGCTGCACCCCGAAAACGGGGTAGTGGCTAGAATGCCGACCAAAAATAGAGCAGCGTAGTATGAGGCGAAACTGTTTGAAATATTCGCAAGAATTTTCATGAGTGAGACAGATTAGTCCACGATCTCAAAGCGGTATTCTTCGATGACGGTGTTGGTAAGCACTTCTTTGGAGATGTGCTCGACTTGCTTCTGAGCCTCTTCGCGATTCCAGCCATCGAGACTTAACACGAAAAACTTGCCCTGGCGGACGTCGCACACCCCGGAATACCCGAGTCCGGAAAGGGCGTGTTGAATCGTCTGTCCCTGGGGATCAAGTACGGTACGTTTTGGCATTACCCAGACGTGTGCTTTCATGCCGCCAGTATAACATTGCCTCAGACAGCTTCACGCTCCGCGCGACTCGCGGGCCGGTGCAAAGGCGTGCTCGAAACCCATCTCGACAATACGAGCAAGCTCGTTTTCTTGCAGCCCCATGCGCGCGGCATTGGCGTACTCTTCCTGGAGAGTGGTGTGAAACATGGCGGGATCGTCGGTGGAGAGGACCACGGGGATTCCGTGGCGAAAGAGTTTGGGTAGCGGATGATCCTCGATTCTCGCGTCCTCGCGGCGGAGCTGCTTGGCGAGGGCGGCGGTCTTCATGTTGCTCTCGGGACAGATTTCGAGAGGGATTTTTCGGTTCGCGAGCAGATCCATCAATTTCGGATCATTGATTGCGGCGATACCATGGCCAATGCGTTCGGCGCCTAGCAACTCGATGGCCTCGCGAATCTTCTCTGGGCCGCCGACTTCGCCGGCGTGCATCAGCCTGTGCAGGCCGATTTCTCCGGCGCGATCGTAGACGGGGCGAAATTCCTCAGTTGCAATACTGAACTCGTCGCCGCCGATGCCGAAGGCAACGATTGCTTCGGAATGGCAGCGTTCCGCGGAATTGACGACGTCCATTGCGGCGTTCACGCCGAACTGGCGAGCCGCGTCGAAGATCCAACGAAACCGTAGCCCACGGCTTTCGAACGGCTCTGTGGCCCGAAAGAGAGCTTCGAAGTTTGCTTCCGGGCGCTGCTTGCGCAGCAGCATCACACCGATGGAGAGGGTAACTTCCGTATAGACCACGTTTTGAGTGAGCAAGTGTTCGGCAAGGTCGCGGGCGATCAGCGCGTAGTCTTCAGGGTCCCGCAAAAATGTCGTGACCCACTTGAAGGCCTCGATGAATTCAGGAAAGTCGCGGTAAGCGTAACGCTGCCGAACATCCTCCTCGGTCATAACGACGCCGTGACGGGACGTCAGCGCGCAGACGGTCGGAGGCTGAATGGAGCCCTCCAGATGGAGATGCAGCTCCGCCTTGGGAAGGGAAGCAATCCGGGTAGACAGTGGAGCGGACATCATTCTAGAAGGGTCAATGCGGCAAAGGAGGGCTGCCAGCGTTTTTCCACGCGGTGTACCAAAACGAGCCCACATCAGTTGCGGCGTCGGAAAGTTGGCGAATCAGAATTGCTGCGGCTTGATTGTAAAAACGGTCGTAATACTCATCGGTGAAGGAATTCTCCCCGCGACGCGCGTTGCGGTCGGCGAGAAGAATGGTCTCCAGCCAGCTATGGGAACTGAGGCAAGCCTCGAATGCGCGATCCGTAGGGTCACTGATGAAAATGGCGTCATTGGGACGCATAGGAAAAAACGAGGAGAAGCGGTCGATTAGGGTGGTACCGAAGCGCTCGTTTACTCCCGGTTGCGCGCTCAGGTGCCCGTCGAAATTATCGGTGGTGTTGAAAGGATCGTGAGCTTCCGCGACATAGTTGGCCAGGATGGCCGCGTTTAGCCGGGCTTCGTCCCACCTCCCGGCTTTCATCGCTACCGTCAATTTTTCGCTATACACGCCAATTTGCCAGGGTAACAGGCCATTGGCTTCCAGCTTCGGCTTACCGAATTTGGTCAAGGCCCCTTTGTAATCCCGCGGGAGAGCTTCAAAGGGGAAACGTCCATATTTGTCGAGAAGAATGAAATGGTTGTGTTTCTCGGCAGGGGACTTGGTGATGGCATCGAGAGGATCGGTTACATGCTGCGACAGCAAGGCCAGGTTGGCTTCGAAAAACGGGCGAATGTCCTGTGGCAAGGTGTCGATCGCCTTGTTTACGACAAGCCTGTGCCCGCTCCTCCCCCACGCCAGGCATTGCGACGGCGCAAGAAGGCAAATCGGCATGGCGATGGCAAACAACGCGCCGTGCAAAACAAGATTTCGGACGCGGACCGTGCGTGACAGCACGCGATAGCCTCGTTCTACTTGGCCGGATGTGGATTGAGCGTACTTCGCTTCCGGCTGTAAAAGAAATAAATCACAAGTCCGATTATCAGCCAGCCAAAAAATCGCAGCCAATTCATGATAGGCAGGCCGGCCATGAGCAGCAAGCACGTAAGAATGGTGAGAATCGGAGCCAGCGGACCGCCGGGGGCTCGGAAGGCACGGTGCCGTTCGGGTTCACGGTACCGGAGAATGAGAACTCCAACCGCGACGAGAGCAAAAGCAAACAGAGTGCCGATATTGGAGAGGTCCGCGAAGGTGCCGATATCGAGAAGTCCAGCGGGAATCCCCACGACAAAGCCGGCGACCCAAGTGGAGAAATCGGGCGTCAAATACTTGCGATGGACGCGGCTGAAGATCTTTGGAAAGAGGCCGTCACGCGACATTGCAAACCAAACGCGGGCCTGGCCGATTTGAAAGACGAGCAGGGAAGAGATCATGCCCATAAGAGCGCCAATGAGAACGACAAGGCGCAAACTGGAGATGTTGAGTTTCTTCAACGTATTGACCACCGGAGCCGCATCGTCAAGAAGAGTCTCCCAGCGGACAAGCCCGGTGAGGACGACGACTACGCCGATGTAAAGGATGGTGCAGACAATGAGCGTGGCGATAATACCGCGAGGGAGGTCGCGCTGAGGGCTCTTGCATTCTTCGGCAGCCGTGGAGACGGAATCGAAGCCGATATAGGTAAAGAAAACGATCGAACCGCCGGTCAAGATGCCGGGCCAGCCGTTTGGCGAGAAGGGATGCCAGTTCGAAGTATGAATAAACCGCGAAGCGAACGTGATGAAAGCGAGGATCGCGACGATTTTGACCAACACCATAATGTTGTTGGTTTCCGCGGACTCGCGAATGCCACGGACAAGAATCACAGTGAGAAGCATCACGATGATGAAGGCAGGCCAGTTGAAGCCAAAGTGCCAGCCCGGGCCGTAAATCATGTTTCCCTGAAGATCAGGGAGGCCGCTGGGAAGATACGCGGGAGAAATCCATCGTGGATTGGGGTGCAAGCCGAACCAATCGAGCAGACCGACGAGATGCGCGGAGAAGCCGACACTCACAGCCATATTGCTGACCGCGTACTCAAGGATCAAATCCCATCCGATGATCCAGGCAATGAGTTCGCCCATCGTAGCGTAGGTGTACGTGTATGCGCTGCCCGCAATCGGAATCATGGCGGCGAGCTCGGCATAGCAGACCGATGCGAAGCCGCATGCGATAGCAACAAGAACGAAAGAGAATGCAATGGCTGGGCCAGCACCCGGGCGGCCGAACGACGCGTTGTGGTGGACGATATACTGGAGCAGAGGAGCGTTCAAGATCGAGGAGGTTTGAAACTTTTGGCCGGCAATCGCAGTGCCGACTATAGTGAAGATGCCGGAACCGATGACGGCGCCAATGCCGAGCGATGTGAGACTGACCCATCCGAGGGACTTTTTCAGCCGGAGTTCCGCGCCTTCACAATCGGAAATGAGTTGATCGATGTTTTTGCGGCGGAACAGGGATGACGGCACTCACGCTCTCCAATCGTATTCGGGCAACCGAAATCGCAAAATGTCTAGCAAGCTTTCAGGGAATAAGCGCGCCTCAATGTACCCCGAGATGCGCTATCACGCAACCGGTCGGGCCAGCACCCGTACGCCAATGTTCAACGGTGACTGACAAATTCAAGCCTGTTCGAGCTGCGCGTACCGCTCGATGAATTTCTTCGTGCCGCGTCCAGGAAAACTCACGGAAAGGCGGCGGTCCTCATCGTCGCCTTCAACGCCGACGATGGTTCCAACGCCGAAGCTGGGGTGACGGACTTTTCGCCCGAGCATGGGATTGGCGTCTCCGCCTCGCTTGGCGGGGCGGCCGAAGGAACTTTGAGCAGGCGCCTGGCGGCGCGGGGCGGGTGCGGCCTGCTTTGGTCCGCCACGCACACGGCGCAGGAATTCTTCGGGTGAATACGAATACTCCGGGTCGGGCTCGTAGCGGCGCGTCTCTCCAATTCCCGCCATCGAACCGCGGGCCGTTTCCACCAATTGGCCAGGAATTTCCGCTAGAAAACGCGAAGGCAGGGAAGCGCGTAACTGTTGCTCGTTGCCGAAGACGCGTCGATAAACGGCGCGCGTAAGCGTGAGCGATTGCCGTGCGCGAGTCATCCCGACGTAAACGAGACGTCGCTCTTCTTCTATTCCCTTGTCTTCGGTAATCGATCGGCTGTGAGGACAGATGCCTTCTTCCATGCCCGTCAGAAAGACGTGATCGAACTCGAGGCCCTTTGTGCTGTGCAGAGTGATTAGGGTTACGCCGGGCTTTCCTTCAAATTGATCGGCATCGCTCACTAGCGCGGCGGCATCCAGAAAATCTGTGAAGGACTCTCCTGCTTCCATGCCTTCGGCGAGCGCCCGCGCTAGTTCTTCCAAGTTCTCCAATCGCGCGACATCTTCTGGAGTGTTGCGGTCCTTTAGCATGCCCATATAGCCGGATTCTTCGAGAACGGCGTGCAGAAAGGCCGGAGGTTCCTTGGTGGCAAGAGCTTCCTGCAATTTGCGGATAAGCTCTTGAAATGCGCGCAAAGGAGTGACCGCGCGGCCAGGGGACGCTCCGGAAATGAATTTTTCAATGGCGGACCAAAGTGGTGTTTCATCGACGCGCGCGGACTCGCGGAGAGTGTCCACCGTGGTTTTGCCGATGCCGCGCGGGGGCACATTCAGCACGCGAAGTAGCGAAATGTCATCCTCGGGGTGCATGGCTAGACGCACGTAGGCGAGCGCATCTTTCACTTCCGCGCGATTGTAGAAGCTGAAGCCACCTACGAGTTTGTAGCGCAGTCCCCGGCGGCGGAATACTTCTTCAAATGCGCGCGATTGGAAATTGGTGCGGTATTCCACCGCGCACGTCAAGTCGGAATCGTCGTTGAGAATGCGCTCGAGCTCGCCGGCGACAAATTCCGCTTCAGCTTGCGCATCCCGCCCTTCGAAGTACCTCAGATTTCCGCCTGCGCCTTTCTCGGCGCTTAGTGATTTTCCAAGCCGCTCGGGATTGTTCGCGACCACAGCACCGGCGGCATCGAGAATATTTTGTGTCGAACGATAATTGCGCTCCAGCTTGACAATCCGGGCGGCGGGAAAATCCCGCGAAAAGCTCAGCAGGATGGATACGTCCGCGCCGCGCCATCGGTAGATGGATTGATCTTCATCTCCCACAACACAAACATTTTGCTTTGGCCCGGTCAGCAGCCGCATCAACTCATATTGAACGCGGTTGGTGTCCTGATATTCGTCCACGTGGATGTATTGAAAGCGCGCTTGCCACTTCTCGCGCGTCGCCGTGGATTCACGCAGGAGGCGGGCAGAGCGGAGCAGAAGGTCATCGAAATCAAGGGCCTTGCTGTCGTGCAGGAGTTTTTCATAGGCCGCAAAGATATCGGCGGTGCGGCGGCCGTTTTGATCAAACGCTTCGGCACGCAATTGCTCTGCGGTCTGGCCGTGATTCTTCGCGTAACTAATCCGGCTCAGTACGTTCCGCGGTGTCAGCTCCTCGGAATCGATCTGCAGCTTGTTCATGGACAGCTTGACAGCGGCAAGCTGGTCGTCGTCATCGTAAATCGCAAAATCGCGCGGCAGGCCGGCGGCCGCCGCTTCGCGCCGCAAGAGCCGCGCGCAAAGCGAGTGAAACGTCGAAAGCCAGGGCTGAGCGGGAGGAATGCCCGCCCGCAAAAGCAGGCTGGAGACCCGGTTGCGCATCTCTTCGGCTGCTTTGTTTGTAAATGTAACCGCCAAGATAGCTTCGGCAGGGATGTCGTTGGCAATTAAGTTGGCCATGCGAAATGTAATGGCCCGCGTCTTCCCGGTGCCCGCGCCGGCCAGGATCAGCACTGGTCCTTCGGTCGTTTCGACCGCCAGCCGTTGTTGGGGATTGAGTTCATCGAGGAGGGCGAGCATTTGTCCGCGGTGGTTGGAGAAAGTTTGCACAAGTCATGTTAGCCGACGGCGGCGATGGGCGCAAACATGCGCAAATTGCTCCGGTTGCGCTGGTTCAGCGTTCGGCAGACCGGCTGAGGTCAATCTCAAAATACATGAGGCCGTGATTCTTTTCGATGGCCACGATTTCGGGAACATAGAGATGAGCCGTATTGAGCAGATCGAATTGATTTCGCAGGTCGAAATAGAGAAGCCCTTGCACGGAGCTGTGGGGCGCAACGATGCTCGCATGCACACCGGCATCCCGCAAGGACTGTTCCATTTCGGTCCATTTCTTGTCTTTGCCGATTTTAGGACCGCCCATGGGTATTCTCTTTTTGGTCAGATCTCTGGTGCCGGGCCGAGTGATTACGTCGGCCCCTTGTTCCGGCGAGAGGGGATACAATGCCTGGTGGGCTTCTTCCGAAAGCGCTACGTTCAATTGGATACGCTCCAAGTTGATCTTCATACTGTCATCGGAGTCATTTCGAAATACGACCTGGATAGCGATCATTCCGGAAGCGAAAGGCGACTTCTTCGGAAACTTCTCTTTATATTGTGCGGGGGTAGTCCATGGCTGCGCCGTAATAGTCATCCCCTCGTGCGATTCCAGGGAAGTCGTTTTTAATGAGGCGGGCTGCTGGGAAGCTCCGGATAGGGCGAGGATCAGCGAGACAGAATTGAATACGATGATGAGGGTTAGTTTTCGCATCGGGTTATAATAGACTTTTCTCATCTTGAGGCCTTCGATTCCTGGGGGTTGTGCAGGGTTGCCCTGCGTCGTGCCGACGATGATGGCCGAGCGCGAACAGACCGGAGCCACGCTTAGTGTATTTCATTTATAGCTTTCTCATGGGCCTCGCGGCTCTTTTGCTGGTGCCCTATTGGCTGGTGCAGGGGTTGCGCAACGGGAAGTATCTCTCGAACCTCGGCCAGCGCCTGGGATTCTCTTTTCCGGGGCTTGCCAATCTACCCACGAATTCCAGCGGCGCGATTTGGATCCACGCTGTGAGCGTTGGCGAAGCGCTTTCCGGCATTACCCTTGCGCGGAGGTTGAAAGAAGCCTATCCCAATCGGCCGCTCATTATCTCCACGACTACTCAAACCGGGCAAGCGCTGGCTCGCGAACGTATGCCGTTCGCTGATGGCGTCATCTATTTTCCACTGGATTGGGCCTTCTGCGTTCGTCGCGCGCTCAATTCGGTTCGGCCGTCATTAGTGCTGGTGCTGGAAACGGAGATTTGGCCTAACTTTCTGCGGGAGGCGGGAAGCCGCAAAATTCCCGTGCTGTTCGTGAGTGGGCGCATTTCGGATCGTTCCTTCGCGCGCTATCAGCGCTTCCTTGACGTTTTTGGGTTCTTCTTGCGGCCTCTCTTTCGAAACGCGTTGTGCAGCGCCAGCGCCTTCCTCATGCAGAGCGAGAAGGATGCCGAGCGGGTGCGATCCCTGGGCGCGCCAGCAGACCGCGTTCATGTCAGCGGAAATCTGAAATACGACCTGGAACTTCCCGCCCCCACGCCTTTGTCGAACTGGCTGGCGGCCGAATTGAAACGCAGCGGCCGGTCACCGGTCATTGTTGCAGGGAGCGTTGTCGCGAGTGAAGAGCCGCATGCGCTCATCGCCTTTGGAACATTGCAAGGGGAATATCCCAGGGCACTGCTTGTACTTGCGCCACGCAAACCGGAGTGCTTTGATTCCGCTGCAGAGTTTATCGATGAGTCGCACCGCAAGTTCATCCGGCGGTCAAAATTGCCGATTCCAGGGCCGTCACAATCGCAAGCCGTTCCGCCTTCCAATAACTCCACGATCTCTGACGATGTCACTGTTCTATTAATTGACAGCATTGGTGAATTGGCTTCGCTTTATGCCTTGGCGGATGGGGCGTTCGTGGGTGGTTCGCTGGTCTCTTCCGGCGGCCATAATATCTTAGAGCCGGCAGCTTTCGGAAAAATTCCCGTGTTCGGCCAATCGATGGAAAACTTTTTTGAAATTGCATCGCGCTTCATTTCCGCGGGGGCCGCGATTCAGGTGGAGAGCCCGGAAGACGCCGGTGTCGCCTGGATTGAATTATTTCGCGACCAGGAGCGCATGAGAAAAATGGGTGAGACGGCGCGCCAGTTGGTGGCCGACTCACGCGGAGCTACGGATCGGGCGATGGCGGAAATTGCGATGCGTCTGGACGGCGTCGGGCGATGAACGGTTCGCCACTGCTGCGGAAGCTCCTCTGGCCGCTCTCGTTGCTGTATGGGGCCGTCGTTCACGCCCGCGTCTGGCTGTATGCGCGCGGCTGGCTGAAGCAAAAGCGGCTGAAAGGAACAGTCATCAGCGTTGGCAATCTCACCGTCGGAGGGACTGGCAAGACCCCCATGGTCATCTGGCTTGCTGAAAAGTTTCTGGCGGAAGGGAAGCGCGTCGCGATTCTGAGCCGGGGCTATCTCGGGACCGATGGCACTAGTGACGAAATCGAGTTGATGAAAGTTCGCCTTCATGGTCGCGTGACGTTTGGAGTAGGGGGCAACCGCTTTGACCAAGGTCACCGGCTCGAATCGCGGCAGCCCATCGACGTCTTTCTTTTAGATGACGGCTTTCAACATCTCCAGCTTGCCCGCGACCTCGACATTCTCTTGATGGACGCCTCCCGGCCGCTCGGCGGAGAAGCGTTGCTTCCGGCCGGCCGGCTTCGAGAGCCTCTCACGGCGATGAGTCGGGCAAATCTGATTATCTTTACTCGCGCCGACACAGCATCGGGGACCCTCGAAGCGATTGGAAAACTTCAGCAATTTCCGGTTTTCGCTGCTTCCACTCGGCTGCTTGGCTTCCGGCGTTTCGGTGGTGACCTCAGTCTTCTCAGTGCTGGCGAAATCGGTGCCGGTCCTTTCTTCGCGTTCTGCGGTTTGGGAAATCCCGACGCGTTCTTCCATGACCTCGGAAACTGGGGGCTCAAGATTTGTGGTCAAGCCGTCTTTCGCGATCATCATCGCTACAAAGATCGGGATATCGCCGCGATCAAGCAAGCTGGGAAGCAGGCAGGCGCAAACGCTTTTGTGACGACCGAGAAGGATGCGCAGAATCTGAGTGGCACTAAGTTTGACGAGGCGCTGTTGTATGTCGCGGTGATCGATTTGGTCGTGACTCCCGAGTCGGATTTTAGAAATGTCCTCGACCAAACGCTAGCTACGGGTGCAGGAGCAGCAGCGTGAAGATCTTAGTCCGAGGGACGAACTGGGTCGGGGATGCCATCATGGCGCTTCCAGCGCTGCGCGCGGTGCGCCAGCGATTCCCAGACGCGGAGATTGCGATTGTGGCGCGGCCCTACGTCGCAGATATTTACCGCGATCAAGAGATTTGCAACCAACTCATACCGTACGATCCGAAGAGTTTGCACCCAGGATTCTCTGGCCGAGAGCGGCTGGCCGCAGAACTTCGAGCACAGAAGTTCGACGTTGCTTTACTGCTCCAAAATGCTTTTGATGCGGCATGGCTGGCTTGGCGGGCGAAGATTCCTGAACGGATCGGCTACGCGCGCGACGGCCGCAGCCTTCTCCTGACCAGGGCGGTGCCGGTCCTCAAGCCCGGAGAAGTTCCTGCGCACGAAAAGTTTTATTATTTGGAACTGCTGCGCCGAGCCGGATGGCTGGATTCCGTTCCGGACGAGTCGTTCATTGGTCTCCACGTTCCAGAAGAGAAGCGTCAGAACGTCCATGAGTTTCTTCGCAAAGCCGGTGTTCGCCAGGGCGCGATGAAGATTGCTATAGGGGCCGGTGCATCCTACGGATCGGCAAAATGCTGGCCGCCATCTCGATTTGCCGAGGTGGCGAATCGGCTGCAATCCGAGACGGATGCCGATGTCATCCTCATTGGGACTGCTGCCGAAACCGCCGTCTCAGCTGCCATCTCTGCCGAAATGCGTCGGGCGCCGGTTGATCTCACGGGGAAAACCGCGATTGCCGAACTGCCGGCGCTGCTATCGCAGTGCCATCTTTTCATCGGCAACGATTCTGGAGCGATGCACGTCGCTGCTGCTGTAGGCTTGCCAACTGTTGCGGTGTTTGGTCCGACCGATCCATTTGGCACCGCCCCCGTCACGCCTCGATGCAGCATCGTTCAGCAGAGACCCTATTGCAGCCCGTGTTTTCTGCGCCGCTGTCCGACTGATCACCGATGCATGACTGCAGTCACACCCGAAATGGTGGGAGGTGCGGCCGCGTCCTGGTTGTCCTCGATTCAGGTGCAGCGTGCCTGAAAAAGCCTTGCCGCGACCAGCCGTTTTTCTTGACCGTGACGGCACTATCGCTGAAGAAGTAGGCTACTTGAATCATGCCAGCCGTTTTCGTATGTTTCCCTTTGCCGCAGCTGGCATTCACCGGCTCAATGGGGCGGAATTGCCTGTTATCGTCGTCACCAATCAGTCGGGCGTTGGCCGTGGCTACTTCCCGGAATCTTTAGTACACGAAGTGAACGAATTGATGATGCAAGAACTTGCCAGTTCAGGCGCAAAGATCGATGCAATTTACTATTGTCCGCACGTCTCTGCCGAAAACTGTAACTGCCGCAAGCCAAAAACAGGGATGCTGGAGCAAGCCGCGCAGGAGCATGCACTCGATTTGCGTCGCTCTTTCGTGGTTGGAGATCGCTACAGCGACGTCGAGTTGGCGCGCAATGCCGCCGCGCGCAGCATCCTCGTGCGCACCGGCTACGGTGAAGGCGAACTCGCGTGGCACGCGGCGAAGTGGCCCGCGCAGCCCGATTTTGTCGCCGATGATCTCGCGCAAGCAGCAGACTGGATTCTGAGGCAACAACAATGAAGCGAGCGAGCGCACAAAGGCCAGCCTCAACTTCTGTCGACCTTCTCGCACTCCGTGAGTGCGTCGAGCAGTTCAATACGAAAACAGTCGTTCTCCTTGGCGATTTTGTCGCCGATGAATTTCAATATGGAGAAATCTCCCGTGTCTCGCGCGAAGCGCCGGTCCTGATCCTCAAACATCGCGAGACGCAGATTGTTCCCGGCGGCGGAGCTAACGCTGCCAACAACCTGGCGTCTCTGGGTGCCCGCGTTTTGCTCGTCACTGCTGTGGGTGATGACGAGGCGGGAAACGCACTCATCGCTTATTTCCGTCACCAGCGAGTCAGTGTGTCCGGCATCCTTCGTGTGAAAGGCTGGACCACGCCGACCAAGAGCCGCTTTCTCGCCGGATGGGCACATACCGTGGGACAGCAGGTTCTGCGCGTCGATTACGAACCGAAAACACCTCTGCCTGACGCGGTTCGAAAAAAACTCCATCAGCGGCTTTCCGCGAATCTTCGCAAAGCCGACGCCCTTGCAGTTTCCGACTATGGTTTCGGGATTGCGACGCCAGAGATGGTGCAGCAGGCCTCCGCGAAGCGAAAGAGTTCTCTCTTAGTGACCCTCGACGCGCGCTACCATTTGCATCGCTACGAGAGAGCGGGGATCACGTCCGCGACACCAAACGAGGCCGAACTTGAGGCTGAGCATCATACGAATATCGGCCAAAATATTGGCGAACTGACCCGCACAGGCAGCGCTACTCTTTCCGGGATGAGGTTACAATCGCTCCTGGTCACACGCGGTAGGCACGGTGCAGCACTATTTGAGCCGGGTGATCGCATTGCGCAAATCCCCGTTCACGGCAGCGATCAAGCGGTAGACGTCACCGGCGCAGGTGACACCGTTCTCGCCGCATACACGCTTGCGCTCGCTTGCGGAGCTTCGCCTCTTGAAGGCGCGCACATCGCAAATATCGCCGGAGGCCTAGTGGTCATGAAACGCGGGACCGCCACAATCTCGCGCCAGGAGCTCCTCGACGCGATTCGTGTTCAGGCATCCGGAGCTGCTTCCTAGGTCATGCGCGAGGCCACATCCAAAATTTTAGCGCGCGATACACTGCGCGAAAGAGTCTCCGAACATAAGCACCAGGGCCGGAGCATCGTGTTTGCCAACGGCTGCTTCGATGGGCTGCACGTCGGACACATTCGCTATCTCGAAGGATCTCGCCTCGAAGGCGAAATTCTCGTCGTCGGCGTGAATGCCGATTCCAGCGTTTGTCATCTAAAGGGGCCCGGCCGTCCCATCCTCGATGAAAACGCCCGAGCGCAACTCGTTGCCGCACTTCGCTGCGTCGACTACGTGGTGTTGTTTGCGGAGCCAAACGTCGAAGCGCTTCTGGAAGAATTGTGTCCTGATGTCCACGCCAAAGGAACTGACTATACGGCAGAAACTGTGCCGGAACGCGCCGTCGCCGCTCGGCTGGGTATTCGCGTCGCCATCGTCGGCGACCCCAAAGATCACTCTACTCGGGAATTGCTAGAGTCCGTTCGCAAGGCCCCGCATGACTGAAACGCGCTTCCTGGTCGTGCGCCTCGGCTCCCTTGGAGATATCGTCCACACTTTTCCCGCCGTCGCAGGTTTGCGCAAATCGTTTCCGAGAGCTGAAATCGCATGGCTGACCCATCCTCGCTGGAAAGCGCTGGTGGAGAGCAGTGAACTGGTCACCGAAATCTGGGAGACAGAAACTCGCTCGTACGCCTCCTTACGCGAAATCATTGGCCGTATTCGCGAAAAGCATTTTACGGCCGCGATTGATTATCAAGGACTATGGAAGTCCGCGATGCTCCCCTTCCTCGGCGGAGTATCTCAGAGGATCGGATTCTCCTCGCAAACCGTTCGTGAATTCGGGGTGCCGATCCTCTACACGGATCGCGTTCGATCTACGCACGCGCACATCGTCGATCAAAATGGCGAACTCTCTGAGCGTGCGGGCGCGCGAAACGGCCTGGCGCCTGTGGCTCTAGCGGTGCCGTCGATCCAGGAAGTATTTGTTTTGCAGCTCCTGCGAGGTTTCGCGATTGAACGTTATGTCGTATTGAGCCCGGCTGGGGGCTGGCTTTCAAAATGCTGGCCCCCGGATCGTTACGGCGCTCTCTGCCAGAAAATCCGCGGCTCGCTCGGGTTGCGCTGCGTTGTGAACTACGGTCCCGGGGAGGAAGAACTGATCTCGGCCGTCAAATCAGCCAGTGGCGAGGCGGACCCCATCGCATACAATGGCTCGCTCGAGCAACTCATGGCTCTACTGCGCAACGCGGCCTGCATCGTTGGTGGTGACACCGGACCGCTGCATCTGGCCGTCGCGCTCGGGACGCCCGCCGTTGCCATTTTTGGTCCAACGGATCCCGCGCGAAATGGTCCTTATCGGATGGGCGACCGCCCCAACACCACCGCCGTCAAAGACGTGGTTCTTCGCCGCCAGAACGCCGTGACCACCTACAAACGAGGCCAGCAAGCCGATCCATCCCTTCTGGAAATCGACGTCGACTCCGTCTTCGACGCCGTCCGACGGCAAGTAGAGGCCCACCCATGAGCACCGCCGATAATTTCTTCGTCCGCTGGCGCGTGCGCCTCGGCTATCCCCTCGCTGTTGCAGTCCTCTATTTTTCCCGGCCAACTCCCCGGAGCATTCTGTTGGGAGCTTTAGCGGGAATTATTGGTTTGGCGGTCCGTGCGTACGCTGCCGGTTACCTTCATAAGCAAGAAGTCCTCATCGTCACCGGTCCTTACGCTTACACTCGCAACCCGCTCTATCTCGGCAGCGCCATCCTCGCACTAGGCGCAGGCGTAGCCACAAATTCGTGGAAGTCCGCACTAGTCCTCATTGTTTACTTTGCGGTGTTTTATTCGATGGTGATGAGGCGGGAAGCAAATGAACTCCAATTGCGGCACGGGACTTCTTTTGAAGAGTACGCTCGTGCCGTCCCGCTTTTTATTCCGCGTCTGACTGCTGCGAAACTTCTCGCAGACCCAGTCGGCTCCTTTTCATTCGACCAATACAAAAAAAACCACGAATGGCAAGCCTCCGTCGGCTTCTTATTTCTCCTTTTGGTCTTGCTGGTGATTTGGCGCTTGCGCTTGCATTGATACTGCCGCGTTTGAGGCGCTTGGGCACGCAACGAAGCAGTTGATCTTCAGTCGCGAGCCATCCGTTAGCACTTGTACGGCGCCGTTTCGGTCCGTCCTTAAGATGAACACGCCCGCATTCTCCAATCGTTCGAGCAATTCCGGACTGGTATGGCCGTAAGGATTATCTTCTCCAGCGGAGATAATTCCGACACGTGCCTGCACCGCAGCTAGAAATTCCGCTGTGGTGGAGTTCTTGCTGCCATGATGGCCGACCTTCAGTACGTCCGAACGCATTGTTTCCGAACCGTTTTCCGAAAGGATTTCGTGCTCCACTTGTTTTCAGAGTCTCCCGGCAATCGGATGGTGCGGTCGCCGAAGTGCAGCCGCAACACCAGCGAATCGTTGTTCTTTGCGGATGGCCCGATCTCTTCTGGAGGAATCTCAGGCCACAAGAAGTCACCATCGATGCCGTCCCAGTGAAACGATTTGCCGCGAAGCTCGTGTTCGATTGGTGTTTTTCGCTCGCGCGCTAGTTCCTCTAGCTTTGAGAGGGCAAGGGAAGATACTTCACGCCCGATCCAGGGTTGCCCAACGCGAAAATTTTCTAGGATCGCCGTGAACCCGCCTAGGTGATCCTGATGCGCGTGCGTCAGCGCAACTACATCGAGCCTTTGAAACCCACGTGACCACAGATGCGGGGAAACCACTGAACTGCGTGCAAAAGCAGGCCAGTGAGCCAGGAGAGCGGGGCCGCGAGAAGTTTGCCTGCGGCGGGGAAGATTAACGCGCAGGCCAGTGTCAGAAAACCAATAGGTACGACGATCCCCGTCAGTGGAACGGCAGCCAAATTTACCAGTGGAGCAGACAACGGGATGCGATGAAAATCGCGAGCCATCAGCGGCAACATTCCAACTTGCAGCGCAACCGTCAGCACCAGCAGCTCCCATACGCGAAGTGTGAAAGACAATCCACCAACTACAATGTCGCCAGCCCGGTTGCCAATCCAGTTGGGTGAGAGCGACGTGAGCAACTGCGCCACCGAGCGCAGATCAATCCTGAACTGAACCGCGCGCGGCTCGCGACCAGCATCACGCCAGCCTCGCAGTGCACGCACATAAGGCTGAACTGTTTTTGCTAACCACGGCAGCGCTATCGCGGCGATACACCCAATAGCTACAAACGTCAGTTGAAAGCTGGAATCGCGCAAAGCGAGAGGACTTGCCGTGAGCAGAATCAGGGCTGCAATTGCCGCAGAATTGAGCAGTTCCAACCGGCGGAAGAAAAAGCCGCCCAGGACCACAATCGCCGCCATCAGAGCGGCCCGCAAGACAGGGGCGCGCTGTTCGACGACGGCCACATAGGCGCCGAGCAGCGAGAGTGTGAAGAGCATCGTCCATAGTCTCGAGAGGCGCAGTTTCCTCCCCACCCAGTAAAGCGCGAAAGCGATTGCCCCAACGTGCAAACCGGCGACGACGAGGACATGAAAAACTCCCGTCTTCTGAAAATTCTCAGCTTCGGTCCGGTCGACAAAACTCCGGTCACCCAGGAGCATCGCCCGCAACACGCCCGCGACTTGTGGTGTGCCTCTAAAGAGTTCATCGATTTCGTCGCGCAATCGCCTTCGTGCTCGGGCTACAGCCGTCGCAATCGTTGCGGTTGGCGGCCCCGTACGTTCGATTAGTTGTGGCGCTCTTAACGTAGCCACCAAATCGATGTTCTGCTGTGCCAGATAATCGCCGGTCAAATGCACCCTCATTCCTGAAGACTTGCGGCAGCTTGGCTTCCGTCAAGACTGCCACTTGGTCTCCCGCATGAAGATTCCAGTGAGAATGAGAATGACTATGGCCGTGAAAGCGCCACATAAAAGGAAGAACGACGAGGAGTTTCGCGCAGCCTCATGGCGCTCTTCGCAACCTTACAAGGGTTTCGATATGAAAAGTCTGCGGGAACAGGTCGAACAAATGCATCTCCGTGATTTCATACCGGATGCTGGGCCCGTTAATTTCCTTTGGTTTCCGGGGCGAGCCTGTTAATACTGCCAAATCGCGAGCCAGTGTGGAGGGATCGCAGGAAAGATAAACAATTTCCTTGGCGCCCAGTTCCGCGAGCTTCTCGGCGGCTTCCGCGCCCAATCCTGCCCTTGGGGGATCGAGGACCACGAAGTCCGGCTTTTCATCCGTCCTCTTCAGAAACTCTTCTGCGTGTTCGTTGTGCGACACGATTGTAACGCCGGCAATCTCCGCGTTCGCGTACAAATCGCGCGTCGCCGCAAGATTAGCATCTACGCTAACAACTTTTTGAAACGCCTTCGCCAGCGGCAAAGTGAAGAAACCGACCCCCGAATACAAATCGAGTGCCAGCTCTCCCTGCGCATTCGCTGTCACAGTTTTCAGTAAATCCTCGATCAAGAAACGATTCACTTGAAAAAACGAAAGGTGGCTGACCCGAAATTTGCACCCGCCGGCTTCATGCGTCAAATAACCCGGTCCCGTCAACTCAAACCGGTTCTTCTTTTGGTCCAACAGCAACAGACTCTCGATCTCCGGCAAAGCATTTTGGAAAGCAGCAGCAAGCTCAGGCGCAGGCTTGGGAAATTTGTCGAACGCCACATTAAGCGCAATCTTTTCATCCGCTGAGTCCGCAAACGCTTCAATCTCCTGGATACCTTCCGGCAATCTTCCGGAGCGGGCCATGTCTTGCAATTGCGCGAAGGTATGCGCGAGGCGAGGAGAAAGCACAGGGCACTCATCGATGGGCACGATCACCGAACTCTCCGGAAGAAAATATCCCAATGCCCGAGGCATCCCGCTTCGTACCGCCCATTGCGCGCGGTTGCGATAACCAAACGGTTCCGCAGAATGCTCGACGATCGCGCCGTCCCACGAAACGCCGCCAAGCCGCGAAAGGGTCTCGCGCAAAATCTCCTTTTTGAGTCTTAGCTGCTCCGCCGACGGTATGTGCTGGTAGTGGCATCCGCCACATTTTTGGAAATGTGGACACTTTGCTTTGCCACGTTCCTTCGCCGGACTTGTGACCTCCACCAATTCCGTCCAGATTAGTTTCTTTTTTCTCGATTTCGCGTTTGCGCGCACCTCTTCCCCGGGCAGAACATAAGGCACGAAAACCGTGTTTCCATCGGCATGCGCCAAGCCATCACCGCCATAAATCAGCTTCTCAATCGACAATCTTAACTCATCAGGCATATTATTGTCCTATTCTAATAGAATTCGTTGCGATGCGCGCGAAATGATTGTACGTCGGCGTATTTTCGAGCCCAACCGATTTTGCTCGCAAAAGTTACGACAGGTAGAAGAGACTAAGTCGCGGCAATCCAAACTCTTCCAGCAACCGTTTCTGCATGTACTGCTTCTCGACCATTGCCAGTTGCTCGGCCCTCATTTTCCGCCGATACATCGCCATTTGCCCGTCCACTTCACGCCGGATCTTCAGCATCAGTTCTTCCGCCGCATGGCTCATCAGCAGCGCATGTATCTTCTCATCCAGAATCGTCAGCCGGCGCTCTAAATCTTCCAGGTCAAGCGTCCCCGGAGTATCCAACAGCGGGGAACTGGCCTCCAGGGACTCGGCGATTTCATTCAAACGGCCTGCCATCTCTATCTGTTGAGGCGAGTTCTTCCCAACTGCTCGCTTCAACTGCGCCACGTTTTTGGTAAAATACGCTTTCAGCTCATCACGCGAGAACGCTTCGCTGGCCGATGCGCGCGCCGCTTTCGGAGTGCTCCCCGCAGCTGCTTCCAATTGCTCTTCCGCAGCCTCCAGCACCGCGTCTGTACAATACGCCAGATTCTTCAGCGCCTTGCCCGCTCCCCGCCGCGACCTCTGATAGCTCTCAAACGCTTTGTCGATCCCCTTCAGCGCCGCCTCTAACGGTACCCCGGCTTTCTGCCACGCCTCCATAATCGCCCAGTCTAGTGGCGACACCAGTAGATGTGCCCCGCGTTTCTTCCAGAAGTATTCTTCTATTTCTGTAAAATAATTGAAGTAGTTCCAACCGTCCATTTTATTGGTGGGTACGCTGGCTGACTTTCTAGCTCGATCCCAATCCGACGCCGCCTCGAGTGCTCACAGCTTAGGTGTGGGTCTTCCTTGCGGTCCCGCCGCCGCGCCTTTGCCGTGTTCCGTCGACTGGTTCTTCTCCCAGATCAATCGCAGGCCCTTCAAAGTTAGGAATTCATCTGTGTGCTGAATGTGTTTCGAGCCCTTTGAGACGAGCCTGGCCTGCCCACCGGTCGCAATTACTTTCGCATCTTCCCCAAGTTCTTTTTTCATGCGTGTGAGCATGCCATCGACCATGTCCACCGCGCCATAATACAAGCCTGCCTGCATATGCGTGACGGTGTTTGTTCCAATGACTTTCCCCGGATCTCTGATCTCCACGCGCGGCAAACGCGCGGCACGCGCAAACAGCGCCTCCGACGCAATGCCCAGCCCCGGTGCGATGACTCCGCCAAGATATTCTCCCTTTGCCGAGATCGCGTCAAACGTAATCGCTGTCCCAAAGTCCACCACGATGCACGGCCCGCCGAACTCGTGAAACGCCGCCACACCATTCACGATTCGGTCCGCGCCCACTTCTGACGGGTTATCCACTAGCACGGCCATCCCGGTCTTCACGCCCATTTCCACAAACAGCGCCTTCTTGCCAAAATAAATGCGCGACATTTCGGCAAACGTCCGGTTCACCGGCGGCACCACTGAACTGATCGCCACACCGGTGATCGCGCCCCAATCTAGCCCCGCCAGCGTAAACAAGTTCCTAGTGAGCACGCCGTATTCGTCGACAGTCTGCTCGCGCGCCGTCGTCAGCCGCCAATTCGCGATCAGTTCTTCGCCGCGAAAAACGCCCAGCACTGAGTTGGTGTTCCCCACGTCAATGGTCAGCAACATCTAGCGTGCCTCCGTGACGTCGCCTGAAATCACCGCGGTGACTCGTCCATCTTCCCGTTCCACTTGCAGCAACCCCTCCGGCGCAAGTCCCGCGGTTATGCCTGTATAGGTCTCCGTTCCGTTCGTGACGCGTACGCGTTTGCCCTTGGCGTAACTCGAAATTGACTCAAATCGTGCAATCACGCTGGCCACGCCTTCGCGCAGGAAACGATTGTAATCGCTCTCGAATTCGCGCAGCAACCGTACCAACAATTCCATGCGCGATTGCGCTTTGCAGGTTTCCGCGCGCAGGGAAGTCGCTATGCTCCCAAGCTCTCCGGGAAACTTATCCTGATTCACGTTTAGCCCGATGCCCACGATCACGAAGCGCACCTGGTTAGGTTCCGCGTGCATCTCTGTCAGAATCCCCCCCACCTTTTTCGCGCGAATGAGCAGATCGTTAGGCCACTTCAGGTCCACCGCTAGTCCCGTCACGGCCTGAACCGCGGAATGCGCCGAGAGCCCCGCCATCATTGTCAACAAGGGCGCCTGCACCGGCGCTAGCTTGGGCCGCAGAAGCACCGTCACATAAATGCCCGCTGCGCGTTCGGAATGCCAGCTACGTCCCGCTCGGCCGCGTCCAGCAGTCTGCTCTTCCGCCAGCACAACCGCGCCTTCTGGCTCGCCCGCATGTCCCAATTCCAGCGCGACACGATTCGTTGAATCCGTCTTGAAAAAATGAAAGATGCGTTTGCCGAAAAGGCTGCCTTTCAGTCGTCGCTTCAATATGTCTGGGGTCAGAATATCCGGCACTTGCTCCAGGAAGTATCCCGTGGCAGGCTGGCCTTTCACTTTCACGCCGAGTCCACGCAGCCGTTCGACCCACCGCCACACTGTTGATCGTGAGACGCCGATTTCTTTTGCGATGCGCGCGCCGCTGATCACGATAGTGGCGTTTTCTGCCAGCAATGTAAGCAATCCTGCCAGCCGCCGGTCGGTCGTGCCCGGTAAGGATTCCTGAGCCATTTGGATTTCGCCGCGCCCCTGGGCGCCGCCTAAGCTTACGTTTCCTCGAAGCCGTCCACAAGCAGGCTGAGGTTCGCGGCAGGCGCCGAATGCGTAAGCATTCCCGAAGAGAGAAAGTCTGCTCCGGCCTCCGCGTACTCGCGCGCGTTGTCGAGCGTGATCCCCCCGGATATTTCGATCACGCACTCCCGACGAATTCCGCGCGCGATTTTCACGCATTCCGCCGCGCGTTCCGGAGTCATATTGTCCAGAAGGACCGCTTCCGCTCCGGCCTCGAGCGCTTCCCGCAATTCCTTCTGGTCGCGAACTTCAATCTGCACCGGCAAGGGCCCCGGTCCGACGACCTCCGGGTCGAGCCCGGCCGCATCGTAAGCGCTAGCTGCCCGCGGCGCTGGCACTTTCGGCGATGTATAGGTATGGGCTTTGTCCAGCGCCGCCTTGATCCCTCCAGCCACAGTGATGTGATTCTCTTTCAACAGAATGGCGTCATAGAGGCCGATGCGGTGGTTAGTGCCCCCGCCCGTCTTCACTGCATATTTTTCTAACACCCGCAAACCCGGTGTCGTTTTTCTCGTATCCCGAATCCGCGTTTTCGTTCCCGCCAGTTGCTCAACAAAACGCCGCGTCAGCGTGGCAATTCCGCAAAGATGCGCTAGAAAATTCAGCGCTGTCCGTTCGCCAGCAAGAATCGCTCGGGCATTTCCTTCGATTTTCACGATCTTCGCGCCCGGCTCCACAAACGACCCGTCGTTATGGGGGTAGGTAACATGGACCTCCGGATCGAGCGAGCGGAAGACTCTTTCGGCCATCGGCAAGCCTGCGCAAACGAGCGTCTGTCTCGTTAGTAGGTGAGCTCTTACCGAAGCTCGCGGCGGTACCACCGCTGCTGTCGTCGCGTCTCCTGAGCCCAGATCTTCTTCTAGCGCTCGCTTCACTAGATCATCAATGTAGGGTGAATTCCAGTCCATGGGAACCCCGGGAACTATGAATTTTATTCAAGCCGCGATAGGCGATCCTGCAGTTTTAGCAGTTCAATACGCTGCTCGGCGAGCGTCGCTTCCAGTCCTTTAATAATTTTCTCCGGTGCACGGCTCCGAAATGTCTCATCCCCAAGCTGTTTTTCCTTCGAGGAAACGGCCTTCTGGAGTCCTTCGATGTCTTTCTTCAACCGTGCAATTTCAACTTGTGGATCGACGATCTCCTCAAAAGGAATATGAAGGTCAAAATCCGTAGCTTGGTGAAAATATCCTTTCCCGCTCAGATGCTCCGAAGTCACGCGTAAACTCGAAAGGGCTGCTAGTCGCCTAATCGTCTCTAAGTTCTCCTGAACAAGCCTTCTGACTTCCGCATCTTGGCTCGAGAGCTCGGCTGCAATTTTTTTCTTAGGGTCAAGCCTGTTGTCCGCCCGCCCGGTGCGCACCGACGTGATCACGCGTTGCAATAACCAAAGCCTTTTCTCTGCGACTGGATCAATCCTGTTTGACTTAGCTTCTGGAAAACTGTCCAGTGCAATGGAACGAATTCCCGCTCGCTGCGGCAGTTGCTGCCACAATTCTTCGGTCAGGAAAGGCATGAATGGATGGAGCAGCCGTAACGCCCGTTCGAAAACAGCAAACAGATTTCGCCACGCGACCGTTGCTCTAGCTAAATCCGTGTCTAGCAGCCGCGGCTTGACCCACTCGATATACCAATCGCAAAAATCACCCCAAAAGAAGTGGTAAACGCTCTGCGCGGCCTCTTGGAAGTTATAAGTTGCTAGTGCTTCATTATTTTGTACGATCGCCTTTCCGAGCCGCGAGAAGATCCAGAGGTCAATCAGTTCCGTGCCGTCTCCCGAGCCATACGGGGCATTGTCGCGCACCGCAGGAATCGCTACGCCGTCTATTCTTCCTCCCAGCTGTTCAAATTTCTCGAAATTCACGAACAAAAACCGCGCCGCATTCCAGATTTTGTTTACGAAGTTCCGCGAGCTCTGAACGCGATCCTCCGTCCAGATGACGTCGCCCACCGAAGCAGTAATCGCCAGTGTGAAGCGCATCGCGTCGGTTCCGTATCGGCGGTTGACATCGATCGGATCAATTCCCGTGCCTTTGGACTTCGACATCTTCTCCCCGTCCTGTGTGCGGACGATGGAGTGGAGGTAAACGGTGCGGAAGGGAATTTTCCCTGTGAAATGCATTCCCAGCATGATCATCCGCGCCACCCAGAAAAACAGAATCTCGTAGCCGGTGATCAGCAAGCTCGTCGGGTAGTACGTTTTGAAATCCGGCGTCTGCGCGGGCCAGCCCAGCGTGGAAAACGGCCACAATCCCGAGCTGAACCACGTGTCCAGGACGTCCGGATCCTGCCCCAGCTTTGCTGACCCGCATTTAGAGCATTTAGTAGGCGCTTCCCGGGCCACAATGATTTCCTTGCAATTACCGCAATGCCAAGCCGGAATCCGGTGCCCCCACCAGAGTTGCCGTGACAGCGTCCAGTCGCGGATATTTCGCATCCAGTTGAAGTATTCCTCGCGGCGGTTGTCCGGAATGATTTGGATTTCGCCGCTCTCCACCACCGCGATGGCCGGCTCCGCCAGCGGCTTCATCCTGCAGAACCACTGCGTCGACGCCCGTGGCTCGACAATCGTTTTGCTGCGCTCGCACAAACCGACGGCATTGGTGTGCTCGGTAATTTTTTCGAGCAGCCCCAGGGCCTTCAAATCCTCAACAATCTTTTTCCGTGCCTCGAATCGGTCCAAACCCGCATATCGGCCTGCCGCCGCGTTCATCTTGCCGTCGTCGGTCATCACATCGATTTCTGCCAGCTTGTGCCGTCGCCCCACCTCAAAGTCGTTTGGATCGTGCGCAGGCGTAATCTTCACCGCACCCGTGCCAAACTCGCGGTCCACCAGCGCGTCCGCAATAATCGGAATCTCACGGTTCATCAATGGTAGCAGCGCTTTCTTGCCAACCAGATGCGCGTACCGTTCGTCTTCCGGATTCACCGCCACCGCCGTGTCGCCCAGCATCGTCTCTGGCCGCGTGGTCGCCACAACAATAAATTCTTTCGTCCCTGCTACCGGATACTTGATGTGCCATAGATGCCCCTGCCGCTCCTCGTGCAGCACTTCCAAATCACTCAGCACCGTCAGACACACCGGACACCAGTGCAGCAGCCGATTCTCCCGGTAAATTAGCCCTTCTTCGTGCAGCCGCACGAACACCTCGGTAACCACAGCCGACAATTCTGGTGACAAGGTAAACTTCTCCCGCGACCAGTCGCAACTCTCCCCAATCTGCTTCATCTGCCGGGTGATGATGCTCCCCGACTCTTCCTTCCACTTCCAAACTCTCTTCAGGAATTCTTCACGCCCAAGGTCGCGGTAATTGATCCCTTGTTCCGCTAATTGCTTCACGACCACCCGCTGCGTCGAAATCGAAGCGTGGTCCGTCCCCGGCAAATACAGCGTGTTGTATCCGCGCATACGGTGCCAGCGCGTCAAGATGTCGATCTCCGTGTGGTCCAGCATGTGCCCAATGTGCAGCGACCCTGTCACATTGGGCGGCGGAATCACGATCGCAAACACCGGTCCCGGCGCATTCGCATCCGCTTTGAACAGCTCTTCCTTCACCCAGAAGTCCGCCCATCGCGGCTCGATCAGTTGCGGTTCGTAGGCTTTTGCTATCTCCCGGCCCATTCGATGCGGTTCTCCCTTGTAGTGGCGGGTCTTTAGACCCGTTCTTCTCTTTGCTCCGGCCGTGCCCGTTCTCTATGAGTGGAAATCGTTCAGAGTAATCTTTGACTATACGAGGTGAAAAGCAGCCGCGTCAATTGGACCAGGCCAAGGGGAACAAGATTCCCGCGCTGAATTGGCAAAACAAGATTGGCCATCAAATGAACCCTGAGCGAGAACGGCGGCCTCGCCCTAGATTCACACTCGGCACTTTCCTCGTCGGTCCTGACCCGCTAAGATGCTCCCCATGAAATACCAACTCGATCGTCGCACTTTTCTCATCGCAGGCGGGCTGACCGCTCTTGCCTCAACCCGAGTCTTGGGCGCCAACGACACTTTGCGAGTGGGAGTCATCGGCGCGGGCGGCCGCATGAATGACCTGCTCAGCGCCGCTGACAAAGCCGGCAACTACCAAATCGCCGCTGTGAGCGACGTCTACGGGCCACGGCGCGACGCAACCAAAGAACGATCCAAGGGCACGGCGACCGTCCACGCGGATTATCGCGAACTTCTCCAGCAGAAGCTGGACGCTGTCATTATCGCTTCCCCCGACCATTGGCATGTGCGCATGGCTGTCGACGCCATCGCCGCCGGAATGGACGTCTATCTTGAAAAGCCGGTTACCCACACTCTCGAGGAGGGCGCGACGCTAACGAAGGCGGTCCGCTCCAGCAAACAAATCCTGCAATGCGGCATGCAGCAGCGCAGTTGGAGCCACTTTCGCGACGCCGTGGACCTCATTCAGGGTGGCAGCCTCGGCCGCGTCCCGCAGGTCAGGACTTATTGGTGGCAAAACTATCTGGCGTGGAGGGAGCGCAAAGCAATCGATGTCCAGGCGCTGGATTGGAAGCAATGGCTCGGTGGAGCTCCCGATCAGCCGTTCAGTGAAGAGAGATTCTATCGTTGGCGCTGGTTTTGGAACTCTGGCGGTGGAGCGATGACCGATCTCTTCACGCATTGGATCGACGTCGCCCATTGGGCCATGAAGTCCGATCAGCCCAAAGAGGCGCAAATCCTTGCCGATAAGTTGATCTTCGACCAATGGGATTGCCCCGACACCATTCAGGCCGCGCTTCGCTATCCCGGATTCGATGTGGTGTATGAGGGGATGATGGCCTCCTCGATCGACGATGGCGGGCTTGAATTCCGCGGCACGGAAGCGACATTGAAACTCAACCGAAGCGGGTTCGGCGTTTATCACGAAGGCGTGTCGGGGAAGGAGAATCCCGTCGTGAAGGCCGACAGTTTTCGCGATGGCACCATCGACCACATGCAAAACTTCTTCGACTGTGTCCGAAGCCGCAAAGAACCAAACGCGCCCGTCGAAACCGGAGTGTCCGCAGCGCGCGCCGGCCACATCGCAAATATGGCCTACCGCCGCGGCGGCCAGATCACCTGGCCACCGAAGTAGTTTCCTTGAAGCGCCCAATTAATGATTTTGCGAGAAGGGGTAGTGGTACGGGCATCAAGGCAGTCGGAACGGGAATTCTCAACTTCTGTGGACAGACGTCTGGAAGCATCTCTTTGCTGCGATACCTGAGCCGATAGCGAACGCGATGAATAACACACTCAGCCACGCTCCTTGATGATAGGAGAGAAAAGCTGCGACGAAGAACAGCAGTGCGCCTAGGTAAAGGAAAGTCTTCCACATTAGAAGAGGGTTCCAGGCGACAAGGGGTTCTTGCGCTCCCCAATTTCGGCGGATGTCGTCACCCACGGCCGTGAGGAGAGTAAGGCCGAAGAACAAACCGCCGAAGACCAAGGACAATTCCACCCCAGCGCGATTGACCACCACGCGATGTGTAGTGAGACCCGCCCAGATCGCAGAGATTAGAGTGATAACCAATGGAGGTGCCCAACCAATTGCGGAGTTTAGAAGCGAAATCTTCAAATAATGTGGGAGGGCTGTCTTCCAGTAGCGTGCTGCATTCATCTCACTCTTCTACCATAGTTGTACGACGGCGCGAATAACCCAAAGCGAGGCCAAACTCCTGACAAGCAAACCGGACAAGTGGAAATATCCCAAAACAATAGGAGCTCACTTGCTCTGGGCCGTATCTAGCCTCAAAAAGCGCGCGGCGTTGTTGTACAGGATGTCGCGTTTCTGCTGGGTTGTCAGGTAATCGGCGTTCTGAATGATGCTGATCGAGTAGGCCATCAGCTTGGGCCAGAGCAGTTGGTCGGTTCCGAACATTACGCGGTCCTCGAATCCGGCATCCACGAGCCGCTCGATATAACGATTGACTTCCTTGATGGGATAGCTCCAGATGAGCCCCGCAACGTCCACGTAAACGTGGGAATTCGCCTGCAGCAGCGTGAGCATATTGTCGATCATGGGATACCCGGCGTGCATCACCTGAACGCGCAGCTTCGGGTGCCGCGCCAGAAGCTCCTCAAGCAGCAGCGGATTCCCCATCGAGCCGCGGAACTTTGGCATCGCCACGTTTGCCCGTCCTGAGCCGCCTGTGCCCATATGGATGGCTACGGGAATGTCCAATTCCTCGGCGAGAGCGAAGTAAGACTCGACAGAGGGATCGCTGGGCGAGATGCCCTCGTATTGCAGGCCAATCTCGCCCATCACTTTGAAGCCATCGCTCGTAAAATCTTTTCGCAACTCTTCGATGGCGATGCGCTGGCCGGGAGCCATCCCGTTTTGAAAGGATGTGCCCGGGATGATTCTTGCAGCTCCCGCGTCCTTCCACTTCTGCACGCTCTTTGGATCGCCAAAGACAACCGCCGTGACGTTGAGGCGCTCCATCTCCGCGAGAACATCTTTCATATATTCGCCCGGCGCGGACGGGTAGAGTGCCGGAGTGCAGGGCTCCTTCACCCAACCGAATGGCTCTTCCTTCCCTTTAGGATCGGAAGCGGTGAACTTAGAAGTATTAGGGCACATGGGCGGCAAGCCCGGAAATCCGTCCATGGCGTGGACGTGCACATCGATCACCGGCGGAGCCTTAGCCTCCGTGTTCTGCGCGCGAGAAGCCATTGAGCAGGAGGAAAGAACTAAGGCGCAACACAAGAATCGCCAGATTGGGCCTGCGGACATTGAGAATCTCCTTTTTTCGCACACATGTAGCTTCGGTTCGTCAGAGGTATATCACAGCCCTCTGCCCCAATGTGACCTACTTGTCGCTACCCACCGACATTCAGGTTGTTCTTCACGGAGAAAACATTCGGCACTGCATTGGCGCGAAGATTAGCCAGATTCTTGTCGGTTTCGTTGTCAACCACGCCTTCAAGAGTGACGTTCCCGTTTTTTACAATGATGTGGATCGATGGAATCGCCTGAAAGCCGTAGCGCGACAAGGCCGGCTCGCCATAGACGGCGCGGTACACCGCGCGGCGCAATTGGTCATCCATCGGTGACAAGGGAAGAACCTCGATGTTGTTCACCACCGAAGCCACCCCTTCAATGCTTTTCACAGCAGCTCCCGCGTCGGATTTCAGCGTAGGGCGCACGACCTGACCTTCCAGAATTACCTTGTCCCCTTCCACCTTGAAAGCCATGTTGTCAAAAACCGTGTAATACGGCAGAAGGCGGAGTTCGTGGCGCACTTCCTTAATCAGTTTTTCTTGGTATTTCGCCTCACTGCGCTGTGGTTGTGGCGGCTGGGAGGCCGAGGCGAACGGGGCGATGGCGGGAGATGCGGCAAGCGCCAGGACAACGAACATGGACTGAAGATGCTTCCTCATGATTCCTCCTTTGAGTGAGAGGTCCTACATCGTTTCCCTTATAGTTAGATTCAAACTAGAATTCTTTAGTTTCCTGAGCAGGTTGGTAACTTCCACCCGACACTGCCAATCTGTAATATTCCAGTTCCATACTTGCAGTGATGCCTTCGCCTTTAATCCAGCGTTTATTTTTGAGCATGGAAACTGCCAGCTGAGGGGAATTTCAGGGTATAAGGGCACACATGAAACGGACTTCATGGATTCGGATTCTGGTTGGCGCCGCGATATTAGCCGCGATGCTTTACGCTGGCCTATTGGTTAGCCGCGGGTTCAGCACCGCCGTAGAGCCCTCTGCAATCGAAAAGCTCCTCGCCAGAGCGGCGAGAAACTTTGCCATCCCAACCAACGCACGCCTAGAAAAAAATCCCTGGAAATCTACGCCTGCGATCTTGGGCGAAGCGAGAGAGAATTTCATTGCGCGCTGTGCCGCGTGTCACGGCCCGGACGGTGCTGGGCAAACGGACATTGGCCGCAACTTATATCCGAAAGTCCCGGATCTGCGGTTGCCGCGCACGCAGAACCTCACGGACGGCCAGCTCCGCTACATCATTCGCAACGGCGTGCGGCTGACAGGCATGCCCGGCTGGGCCAGGCCGCACGACGAGCAAAGCGATGACAGTTGGAAGCTCGTTCTTTTCATTCGTAACTTGCGGCAGCTAACCACTGAAGAGGAGAAGCAACAAGCATCTACCACGCGTACTGCGCATTACGTTGGTTCGCAATCCTGCAAGAAATGCCACGAGGAAATTTACGAGCGCTGGAAGAAAACACCAATGGCGAACATCGTCCGGGACCCGCGTGAGCATCCCGAAGCAATCATTCCTGACCTTTCGACGAATGCCATCGCGAAATTCAAGAAAGAGGATGTCGCACTCGTTTACGGCAGCCTTTGGAAACAACGTTACTTTACGAAGCACGGAGACGACTACTTTCCGGAACCCGCACAGTGGGATATTACGCATCGCGTCTGGCGGCCCTATTTTGTGGCCAAGGGCACGGATTGGTGGGAGCCGTTTTATCCTCCAGACAATATGCAGCGCCCCACAGGCCCCACATGCGATGGGTGCCACTCCGTCGGCTACGACATCCACACGAAACAAGTCGCTGAGTGGAACGTAGGCTGTGAAAAGTGCCACGGTCCGGGGAGCGAACATGCGGAGCATCCCTCTCGCGGAAACACTCTGAATCCGGCACGCATGAATTACGTTCAAGCGAGTGACAGTTGTATCCAGTGCCATTCGCAAGGACGGCCTCTAACGATTCCCATTGAAGGCAAGTATTACGATTGGCCTGTTGGGTACAGTGTTGGTTTAAGGTTGCAGGACTTTTGGCAGCTTGAAGAGCATGCATTGGGCCAAGCAACGTTCACGCACTACGCTGACGGCACGGCTCATAAAAACCGCATGCAAGGGAATGATTTCATTCAGAGCGTGATGTACCGTCGCGGAGTCACCTGCTTTAGCTGCCATGACGTTCACGGCACGGAAAACTATGCGCAATTGAAGAAGCCAGCCGACCAACTATGTCTTGACTGCCACGGACCACTTTCCCTCAATGGTCCGCGCACGGCCACAATGGAAGAGCATACGCATCACAAGAAGGGATCGACTGGAAGCAGTTGTATCGCCTGCCACATGCCAAAAATTGCGACGACAATCGCGGATGTGAAAGTGCGCTCCCACACGTTTGCCTTCATCACGCCCGCGATGACGGACAAGTACAAGATCCCGAATCCCTGCACGACGTGCCATGCGGATAAGACCACTGCCTGGGCCACGGACGCCTTAAGGCGCTGGCCGGAACGTTCGCCCTGGCGACTGGACTGAAGTCTTCTAGGCTACAGGCTTAGCGCGTGAGTGAACCACACAGATTTCATTCGTCGCGCAGTGCGACCATAGGGTCGACTTGCGTAGCACGCCGCGCCGGGATGTAGCACGCCAGCAAGGCCGATAGCAGAAGCACCGCGGTCACCGCGCTGATGGCGGCAGGATCAATCGCATTCACTTGATACAAAACGGTTTTCATCAACCGGCCGACAAAATACGTTCCACCCAGGCCCACCACCAAGCCGACCAGCGCCAGCAACATCCCTTCTCGGAGCACTAGACCAAGCACCTGTTGCGGACCTGCGCCCAGCGCTATACGCAATCCAATCTCGTGCGTGCGCTGCGCCACCGCAAACGACATCACGCCATAGATGCCGATGGCTGCCAGAAGGAGTGCCACACCGGCAAAACCTGCAAAGAGCGCTGTGGAAAATCGGTCATTGGCAAGTGACTCGTGAACCAGCTGATCCATCGTTTTTACCTGATCCATCGGAAGATCGGGATCCACGGTGTGCAACACCGCCGTGATGCTCTTTGCCATCCCGGCGGGATCGCCGAACGTTCGAACCGCCAGCCCCGCCTGCGGCCAGGGAGATTGCCAGAAGGGCACATCGATTTCCGGAAACCCATCGCCCCGCACTCCGCCGTTGTGCACGTTGCGATAAACGCCCACGATCTGCCACTCGATTGGAGGCCCCAGCTTGGTCACGCCCGGGATTAACTGCTCAACGACCAGTCTCTGCGTCAAGGGGTCAACCTTCGGCAAGTATTTCTTCACAAAAGTTTCATTCACCACGGCTACTGCAAGGCCTCCCGCCTGATCTTGTTCGGTTAACTCCCGTCCCCGCACCATTTGAATTCCAAACGTCCGAAAGTATTCTGGAGTCACCATATTGAAGCCCGCACCCGGACGCGAGGAAGGATCGTCCACGGTCTGTCCTGCCAGATTGAATGGCATTCCGAAATTCGTGCCAATGATTGGCATGCCCGTGGACGCGCTGGCGGCGGTGATTCCCGGTACTGCTCCGACTTTATCCAGCAGTTGACGATAGAACGCGTTGATCTGTTCAGGATTCGTGAAACGGTCGTTCTTCACTGGCAAAAAAAATGTGAGGATGTGATCCTGCCGGAATCCCAGATCTACGCGGCTCAATTTCCAGAAGCTGTGAATCACCAGCCCCGCGCCAGCCAGTAGAGTAAGCGCCAAGGCAAATTCAATGACCACCAGTGTGCGCCGCAAACTCTGCCGGCCAACAGAACTGGAAGCCGACCGACCGGTTTCTTTCAACGTGTCACTCAGATTCAATTTCGCCGTTTGCCATGCGGGCGCGCATCCAAATAAAATGCCGCATACGAGCGACGCCGCAAGGCTGAAGAACAGCACCGGCAAATTCAATCGAAAATCTGCTTCCGATGGCAACGTAAACGGCGGCATGCCTGCTATGATGACTTTCAGCAATCCCCACGCGAGGCCTACTCCCAGGATTCCGCCAATCAAGGACAACGCGACACTCTCCGTTAGGAACTGCCTGAAGAGTTGCCAGCGAGTGGCGCCCATCGCCGCCCGCACTGCAATTTCTTTCTGCCGCACCGTGCCTTTCGCGAGCAAAAGATTGGCCACATTCACGCAAGCGATCAGAAGGATAAATCCCACCGCCCCCATCAGCAGCCACAAATTCTTGATGGTGTCCTTGCTGATGAAATCGTTCTGCAAAGGTTCCACCATAGCTCCCCAGCCCTTATTTGATTTCGGATACACTTCAGCGATGTGCCGCGTGACGGAATCCATATCCGCGTTGGCTTGTTGCAGCGTGACACCCGGCTTCAGTCTCCCCATCACTAAAATAAAATGAAAATCGTGATTGATCTGTTCCGGCTTGAACGCCAGGGGGACAAAGATCTGCACTTCCAATCGGTCGGGTTGCCCGGGGGCCAGCACACCAACGACCGTGTAGAGTTCGTCATTCATGCGCACTGGTTTTCCGATAATGTCGCGATCGCTCCCGAATCGTTCCGCCCAGAGCTTGTGCGTCATCACTAGCACCCGGTCTCGGCCCACCTGGCCCTCTTCCGGTAAAAAATCTCGGCCGAGCATGAATGGCGTACCCACCATGTCGTTGAATCCCGGCGTCGTCAGCCGAATCTGGACCTGCTCGGGATGATCCGATGCGGAAAGCGTGTAGCTACCTCCCGTCCACGCGCAGATGGATTGAAAAACCGTGCTTTGCCTCTTCCAATCGAGAAAGTCGCCCGCCGAAACCCCGTTGCGGTTTCCGTTGATTTTCGACCAGACCATGACCAATTGGTCGGGATGGGGGTAAGGCATGGGAGAGAGCAGAGTCGCGTAGACGACGCTGAAGATGGCGGTATTCGCTCCGATACCTAGTACCAGAGCGAGCAGGGCCACGGACGTGAACCCCAGATTTTTGCCCAACAGACGGAACCCAAAGGTCAGATCCCGAACGAGATTTCTCATGCGCTCCCCCTTGGCAGACACACGACCACTCGTTGGAGAAATAGACGTTGCGAGTGGCAAATGGTCACTTGGGCCCCAAGAACAAATAAGACGAGGGAGGGCCGGGTAGCCCTCTTCGGGGCATCGCGGCACTCCTGCCGACTCGCCTTTGGAGCATCCGACCCCAATCTCGCGAAGGCAGATTTTTCAGGTTGACATCTTACCCGAACGCGCGTAGCGTCGGGTTATATGTCTACCCAAGAAAACGCGGAACGATTGGAATTACTTCAGGGAACGCTGGATCTGCTGATTCTCCGCACGCTCATCTTCGGATCGCAGCATGGCCAGGGAATCGCCCGAGCCATCCAGGATACGTCAGGAAGAGAGCTGCTCGTCGAGCACGGCGCTCTCTATCCCGCGCTTCAGCGTCTCGAGGAGCGCGGCTGGATCTCCGCCAAGTGGGGAGTTTCTTCTAACAACCGCAAGGCCCGCTTCTACACACTGACCGCCGCCGGCCGCAAACAACTCCTCAAAGAAACCAACAAGTGGAAGCGTCTGACCGGGGCCATCGCGCGAATTCTGGGAGCAGAGGGAGCCGAAAGTTGATGCCATGTTCGATCGCAAGCGCAAACTCGACGACTTCACCTCCGAAATCGACGCCCATCTCCAGCTTGAGATTGAGCGCTTGCGCGAGCGTGGGCTAAGTGAAGAGGATGCTCGCGCAACCGCACGTCGTTCCTTCGGCAACGTAATGCAAGCCGAAGAGCGCTTTTACGAATCCGGCCGCTGGCTCTGGTGGGACCACCGCTGGCAGGACATCCGCTACGCCGTGCGGATGCTTTGCAAGTCTCCCGGCTTCACCGCGGTACCAATTCTGACCATTGCCTTGGGCATGGGAGCCACCACCGCCATTTTCAGTGTTGTCGATGCCACGTTGTTGCATCCCCTTCCTTATGCGCGACCAGAGCAGCTTGTCAGTGTCGAGGATGATCTTCCCGGCGTGGGCGCCAAGGATGTAGGAATGTCCGAGTCGGAATGGCAGGATCTTCAGCGCTCCGGAATTTTCGAATACGTTTCGCCGACCTGGTTCGACGAAAATAATCTCACTGGTTCTTCGCAGCCTGCGCGGGTCCGCTTGTTAATCGTCGCACCGAATTATTTTTCACTGCTGGGTGTCAAACCGCAATTGGGCCGCGCCTTTGATCCCGAGGATCACTCGCCGGGCCTTCTGCTGGAAGTCCTCATCAGCGACGGCCTGTGGAAGCGCGCGTTCGGAGGCGACCCGCGTATTTTGGACCGCAGCATCCGTCTCGACACCGATTTGTACCAGATCGTCGGCGTCATGCCACCTGGTTTTGACGCGCCGGGGCGAACCACGGAAGAAAGAAATATAGAAGCTTGGATCGCGACTAGTTTTTACGGCCCGCCAATGCCGGACCATCCGCCTCGGAGCAGGAGAAACCTCCCGACCGCCGTCGCCCGGCTGAAGCCCGGATTGACGATTGCGGAAGCGCAGAGCCGACTGGACGCGCTCGTCGCCGCCTTGCAAAAGGAATACCCGGAAGATTATCCCAAGCAGAGCGCCTGGACCGTGCGCTTGCTGCCACTCAAAGAAAGGGTAGTCGGCGATACTCGACAATCGCTGATTCTGCTTCTTGGCGCCGTGGGATTAGTCCTGCTGATTGGCTGTGTCAATGTGGCGAATCTGCTCTTGGCTCGGGCTAGTGCCAGAGGCCGCGAAATGGCTCTTCGCCAGGCGCTTGGGGCCGCACGAGAGCGCCTGATTTCGCAGCTGCTGACCGAGAGCGTGCTTCTCTCCCTGCTCGGTGGAATTGCCGGTCTGACAATTCTTTTTTGCACCAAAGGATTTTTGCTGCGCCTCCTTCCTGCTAGCCTGCCGCGGCTCAATGAAATTTCGATGAACATGCCCGTTTTGTTCTTCGCTCTTGGCGCCTCGGTTGTCACTGGCGTGATTTTTGGCTTGGTTCCCGCTCTACAGGCGGATCGGCTCGACCTGACTCACATGCTCAAACAGGAAGGGCGCGGTTCAACCGGCTCCGGGGACCAAGCGAGAACCCGCCGCACTCTGGTGGTAATCGAATTCGCTCTCTCATTGGTGCTGATGGTTGCCGCCGGTCTTCTGCTGCGCAGTTTCTGGGACTTGCTAAATGTGCCCCTCGGATTCAGTCCGCAGAGAGTCATGGCCGTCCGCACCAGGCTCCCCGAGCCCAATGACCCCAGCACTGACATGTATAGAACTACAGCTCAACAGGCTCCATTCTTTCGCGAACTAGCCCGCCGCACCAAGACTCTCCCGGGAGTCGAAGAAGCAGCCCTCGGAGATACCGCTTCTATTCCACTAGACGAAAGTCTGCGAGATCTAAAGCGGATCTCCGAGGGCCAGTTCTTGTTCACCGTCGAGGGGCGCGATGTTCCGGGCGACGAGCCTTCCGTCGTTGAGCGTTCCAGCGTTACGCCCGAGTATTTTCATTTGCTGAAAATACCCTTGCTGCGCGGCCGCTTGTTCGAAGAATCAGACAACGATAAAGTCCCGCAAGTCGCGGTGATCAATGAAGCCTTCGCACGAATTTACTGGCCAAACCAAAATCCCATCGGCAAACGTTTCCGCAGAACCGCTGCGGAATCACCTTGGATCACCGTTGTCGGACTAATTGCTAACGCCAGGACAGAATCGCTCGCGGAAGCGGGCATCCCCAAAGTCTATCTGGACTTGTATCAGACCGGGGAAAAACGCCTGGCGATATTTCTGCGCGGAAATCTGGATGCCGCCGCCATTTCAGGAGAAATACGCAATCAAGTGCAGTCCGTCGATCCGACACTTCCCCTTTCCGATGCGCAGATGCTTAGCGAAACGGTATCCGCATCTCTCGCCGAACGCCGATTCTCGATGGAAATCGTTGCGCTGTTCGCTCTGACCGCCTTGCTGCTAGCTGGCCTCGGAATTTACGGTGTGATCTCATACCTGGTCAGCGAGCGCACGCATGAAATCGGGATTCGTATCGCCCTTGGCGCGGAAAGGCGGAGCATCCTGCGGATGGTCCTTCGTCAAGGACTAAGGCTCGCCATTACCGGCGCTGCAGTTGGACTCGCTGGCGCTGTGGTCGTCTCACGACTGATGACGGGACTGCTCTACAGCGTGTCGCCGACGGATCCCCTGACCTTTGCCTGTGTCGCCGTTCTTCTCATTGGTGTCGCTCTGCTTGCTTGTTACATTCCGGCGCGGCGCGCCACGCGCGTCGATCCTCTGGTCGCGCTGAGACACGAGTAGCTCCTGGCCGGAGAGCACACAAATCAAAATCTATTGGTTTAAACGAAATTAACGAGAGTGCGCTGATGAAACAAACACGAATTTTCATGCTGCTGGCGTCGTCGTTTTTCGCTCTATTTTCGGCGGCACACCTCGCGGGGCAAACGCCCGCTTCCATCACTCTAGTCAAAGCGGGCCGGCTGCTCGATCCACGGACCGGGAATGTGCTTTCGCCAGCAGCCGTGCTGGTGGAAGGTGGCAAGATCAAAGAGGTTGGCTCTCCCTCACAGGTACAGGCCCACGCGCCAGCCGGGGTCCAGAGCATTGACCTGGGCACTGCTACCTTGCTGCCCGGGCTGATTGACAGCCACACCCACCTGCTTCTCGACGTAATTGTGCCTGCCGAAGCCGAAATCGGACGCCGTTCCAATGGCTTATTTGTTCCGGGGCTCCTGCTGGCCATCACCATGCCCCCCAGCGAGCGTGTGTTACTGGGCGCGAGGTTGGCGCGCGAAGACCTGGAGAGTGGTTTCACGACGGTGCGCAATCTCGGGCACTCTGGCATTGATGGCGACGTTGCTCTGCGGGACGCCGTCAATGCAGGCAACGTCCCCGGTCCGAGAATTTTGGCCGCCGCGCGTAAGCTTATAGCGCCGGGTAATTATGTCCAGACTCTCAATCCCGCGTTTGCCTTTGCCATTGTGGACCAGGAATTTCATCAAATAGCAAACGTCGACCAAGCCCGGCAGGCGGTGCGCGAGAATGTCTTCTACAACGTCGACGTCATCAAGGTTTCCATAGAGGACGACATTAGCCAGGCGGAAATGACAGCCATTGTCGAAGAGGCTCACCGCCAACACCTGAAAGTCGCCGTCCATGCTTTCAGCCCTCCTAACATCCAAATTGCAATCGATGCAGGCGCCGACTCCATCGAGCATGGCAACGGTGTAAACGACGAGCAACTAAAGCAGATGCGCGACAAAGGCATCTTCTTCGATTTGACGCCAACATTCTATGGTGGTTTTCTTCCGAAGATCTTGGACGCGAGCATCGTGATGTCTCCATCCTTTCGTTCCGAGTACACCAGTGGCATTGAGCGCGGGCGCCAACGATACGGCGCTTTGGTTCAGCGGATCTTGAAGTCGGGAGTGAAGTTCGCGGCCGGGTCGGACATGTGCTGGTTCTATCCGGGAAAAACGCGCGGCCAAGCAAGCGCATCGAGGTTTCCCGTCTTGCATGAGGCCGGAATGCCTTCGCTCGATGTCATTCGTGCAATCACGACCAACGCCGCGGAAATGCTGGGCTGGCAGGATCGCGTTGGCGCTATTGAAGCCGCGAAATTTGCCGATCTGGTCGCCGTCAGTGGAGATCCGCTCGCCGATATTACCGAGCTCGAGCGCGTTCGCTTTGTGATGAAGGATGGCCAAGTAGTGAGGAATGACCTTGTGTCGCATTAAGGCGTAACCACCACTCCCTGAGCGGCCAAGAACGATGCATTGGTGAGTTTTAGAGAGCGAATCAATCCAAAGGAGAGAATAAAGATGAAACGGTCTTTGCTTGCATTACTTGTCGTGACTCTGCTTGCCCATTCCGGTACCACCCTCTGCGCCCAAGGCCAATCGCAGAATCAACCAGCGGGTTCCGCGCGTTCCCGAGCGGAGGAGACGCTCGAGTGGTGGAATCAGATCGGCAACAAGCTAATCGCGATGGCCAAAGACTTTCCTGAAGACAAGTATGATTTCAAGGTACAGAAAGACGAGCGCACCTTTGCCGAGAATCTTCTACACGTCGCTGCCGTCGACTATGACCTCATCAGCCGCGCCTCCGGATCAACCGTCGGCCCTGACTTCGGTAAAGACATACACAACCCCTCGCGCGACGCTTACAAGACGAAGGCCGACGTGGTGAAGCTGATTGAGCAGGCTGTCGCGGATGGCGCGGCGGTGATCAGGCAGCAGGGTGACGCAGGGCTGGACAAAACGACACCCTTTGGGTGGGAAACCGGAAGGCATGTGGTCCACAATTCCTATATTTGGATCAGCGCCATCGAGCACAGCACCGAACACTTCGGCCAGTTGGTCGTCTACTACCGCGCCAACAATTTGATTCCGCCTGAATCACGACGGTGATAGTTTTTCAGCTTCAAATAATGCCTACTTTTTGGGATTGGCCAATTGTTGCACCTGCTTCGGAGCTGCCAACCGCCAGGCAGCTTCCAGAGCACGGCGCAGCGTAGGCTTTCTCACTCCCTTGAGGCGCACATTCGTGCAGCCTCGGCGTCCCCACGCGCCGGCACAGGGATTGAAAGCGCTTGGTTGAGCTTTCACAAACATTTCTTGCTCGATGGGCGTCAGTTTGACCATGCCATGGTTTTTGTCGGGGTAGCCGAGGGTAGCGAAAATTTTTCCAGCCACCCGAAAATCCGGATGATCCATGTGCGCCCGTTCTTCCGTTTCGGGCAAGCTCAAGGCCAGACGGCGAAATTCAGCAGTTGTCATTTGGTAGTCTCCGCCGTCGGCGATTTTACATGAAGCGCGAAGGAATCTTCCATAGGTCGGAACTGATAGGGAATCTGTTTCAGCGTGAGGGCGAGGAGGAGGCCCGGAGTTGAGATGTGTGCCAGGCAATGGACTGGTGTTGCAGGAGAGCAATCGCGTAGCGAATGGGGATCGCCGCACCGGGAACAGAGGCCGACCGCGAGGCAGCAACGGAAAGCCCGCTTGATCTGAGCCAGCGACCCTCGATCAGCCCGACAACGGCTTGGGAATCCTGCGCGAGGACAGGTGAGCCACTTTGGCCAAGCGTTACAGGATGGCTGAGAAGGAAGACGTCAGTTGCGGGTGCGGACTTCTCCAGCTTTGTAGATTCATAGGACAGGACTTCGCTAGAAGCGCGCTCCTCCTGAGGTGCTTGGAAAGACTTAGCATTCTGAGGTCTCTGGGGGTGTAGCGACAACGCTAAGACATGCTGACCAAGAACGGCCGGGTCAGACGCCAGCGGCAGAAAAGCGACTTTGTGCTTGCCCGCGAATGGATTCGGTGTCGCACGAAGAATGGCGACGTCATGTTCTTTGTCCACCGCAATCACTTCGGCGCGCAGAAGCTGAGGCGGACTATCCGGGCGGCTCACCAGAACATAGGGTTGGCCGCCGTCGCGAAACGTTTCCAGAACATGGGCGACCGTCAGAATGTACCCCTCTTCGTTAATGAAGAAGCCGTTCCCAAAGAAACTGTACCGATAACCGCGCGACGCCGGGGTTTGATCCAGTTGATAAACGATAGGGCAGACTGCGGCAGAGAGTGAGGCGTCTTCAGCGGGTTCCTGCGCAGCGAAGGCGGCCACAAGTCCGCAGAATAGACAGGCAAGGAGGGCGACGAACCGGGCGGCTTGGCTCTTCGTGTGCTCAGGCATTTGCCGCAAGCGCCTCTCCTTCACCTGTTGAGGACTCTCTTTAAAAAGCTAGCAGCCGCGGCGGAGGCTGGGAAGGCCAGAAAAAGGCCAGGTAAAAAGGGCTTGACAAATCGCGGAAACAACTGTATATTCTGTAATGACAGAACTAACAGACAGAACAAGCGCGGCAACAAAGTCCGCAGCAGGGAAGACCAAAATGACTGAACCAGCCAAAAGCAGCTTAACTCCGGTGGCCCAGAAGTTCATTTTGCATTGGGGAGAGATGGGTACCCGGTGGGGCATTAACCGCACGGTGGCGCAGATCCACGCCCTGCTGTTTCTTTCGCCGCTGCCGTTGCCGGCCGATGAAATATCCGAGACTCTTGCCGTGGCACGGTCGAATGTGAGCACCAGTTTGCGGGAGCTGCAGGGGTGGCGCATCGTGCGCGTGGTGCATGTGTTGGGGGACCGGCGCGATCATTTTGAATCCATCAAGGACGTGTGGGAGATCTTCCGCATCGTTTCCGAGGAGCGCAAGCGCCGCGAGATCGATCCCACGTTGAATGTGCTCGCTGAATGCGTGCGTGAGATCAAGTCCAATCCGCAGGGCGACGCTTACACGCGGGAACGGCTGGAAACGATGCTGGAGTTTCTGACGGCGATGACCGGATTGTTCGAAGAGATCATTCGCATGCCGACCATTGCGCTGAAGGGCGTTGTGAAGCTGCGAGGGAAAGTAATCACGCTGCTTGGTTCGAGTAAGACGAAAGCAGCAGGATAAGAAACCATGATTTCGTTGGTGAGTGAATACACGGATGGCAAAGGGCGGCACGCGCGGGGGTGGCTGTTTTTTGACGCGGAGTGCAAGTTTTGCGTGCAAACCGCGCGGTGGATTGCGCCGATTCTAGAGCGGCGCGGGATGGCTCTGGCGCCGTTGCAGGATCCGCGCGTTGGTGAGTTGCTGGGAATGTCCCGGGAACAACTGCTTTTTGAGATGAGATTTCTGCTGAGCGACGGAAGCCAATACGGCGGCGCCGATGCGGCGGTGGCGCTGGCGCGGGAAATCTGGTGGGGGCGTCCGCTGGTTTGGATTTCGAGAATTCCCGGCATGATGGAGATTTTGCGTAAAGGCTATCGCTGGATTGCTGAGAATCGCGAGTGCGCGGCGGCGAGTTGCCCGGCGAGTGAGATTTCCAAGCGCGTGTAAAGACTGCAAGGAGGTGAACGGCAATGAGTCTGACCATGGCTTTTTTGTCCGATACGGGGCTGGCCGCGTTCTTGTCCATCGGGCTTGTGGCTTATGTGAAGGCACCTTTGCGAAGTTTGTTGATTGAATTGTGCGGCACGAAGGAGCGAGCGAACTTTTGGCTCGCTTTTTCAAACGTCACGCTCGTGCTTGTCCCTCTGATCTTCGTGCTCGACTACAAGCCGGAATTCTGGCCGGACAAGAGCTTGATCTTTGAGATGGCCACGCAACTCAAGTACGCGTTGATTGGGTTCGTAGTCGCGCTGACCGCTCTTGCGCTCGTCATGCTCAGATTCATTCCGCGTAGCAGGGACAATCTGGCTGGCACGCCGATGCGGCAAAGCTGAACCGCGCCGAGCAAGAAGTAAGGAGGTAATCATGCTTTCCATTCTTCCGTTCCTCTGGCTGGCAGGATTTGTGCAGATAGCGATTGCATCCGCGAACCTTTTCATCCCTAAGAAACTGAACTATAGAGAGAATTTGTCGCGCGTTGCGCCGATTATCCGGCAGATTTTCGTCGTGCATTCCGTTTATATCGTTGGGGTGGTCCTTTTGTTCGCGGTGGTGACTTTTGGTTTTGCCCCGGAACTTGCTAGCGGCCGCGGGCTAGGCCGATTTCTAGCTGCGGCGATAGCACTCTTCTGGTTGTTCCGCGCCCCGGTTCAACTTTTGTACTACGATGCGTCGCTGCGCCGAACCAACCGCCTTGGCGACCTGGCGTTCACTTCGGCAGCATTGTTCCTGACGATCACTTACAGCGCGGCGGCCTTCGCGCATCTTTCCTGAAAGGCTCGGCGATGCGCGATGTTTCCGCTACGCGAAGATCGCTCTACCTGGTCGTCGTTCTCGGCGCCATCGTGTGGTTCGTGTTGGTCGCCGGGACCTGGAGCGGATGGCCGCAACTCGGTGTGATCGAGCTTTTGTTTTTACTTGCCCCTTGGATTGTGGTTCCCCTCGCGAATTCTCTGATTCCATCACTAAGTGAATCCAATCGGCCGGGTGCGCAGAGCCCATCTGTGAGATGGATTATTTTCGCAGCCGCGGCGTTGGCGACCCTTTCTTTTTTCCTTCCCGCCGAAATTTTCGCGGCGTCAGCCGCAGGCGCATGGTTGCTCGTCTGTGCTTTTTTCGCAGCGCGCGGTTTGCGGAGGCTCTGGCACTATCGCGCAAACTCTTTCTCCCAATTCTGTTTTGCCGCGGGTGAGGCGTACCTGATTGTGGGCGGAAGCTGGCTTGTGGCTTCGCGGCTAGGCCTGAATCCGGTTGGATTTCAAGAACCCATCGTTTTGCTCACCGCGGTTCATTTTCATTTCGCGGGATTCTTATCCGCAGTGCTAGCCGGATTGACTTATGAGCGGCTCCGGGAAACACGATGGAGCAAGCCGCTCAGCGCGGCGCTGACTGGCGTAGTCATTGGGCCGGGTTTGCTTGGGTTAGCGTTTTTGGTCGGGCCGAAAGTGAAACTGGCCGCTGTAATTCTCATCGTTGTGGGACAAGTTGGACTCGCGGCGGGAATGGTTCGCGTCGCACTCGGCCAAGTAAATCCGCTTGCGCGAGTGCTGTTGATGCTCTCCGGTGGTTGCATTGCTGCTGGCATGATTTTGGCGGCGAGCTGGGCGCTCGGTGAATATCCGTTGCAGTCTTTTGTGGAGCTCGGGCGCATGGAGCGAATTCACGGCACGTTGAATGCGATTGGCTTCGGCATTTGTGGATTGATCGGCTGGATGAACGCCGCCGAGAAAACTTAGGGCGATATTGAATGGCGATAAATGGCGATAATGGCGATATAATGGCGATTAATGGCGATATTGAATTGACTCAGTCATAGCTTGGACCTAAGATGCGGGCAACGATGCGGGTTGCTCGGGAATTCTTAGCGTCTGTCAAAGCTTGGCGCTTGATGCTTGCCTGTTTGGTCCTCGCCTCATTTTCACTTGCAATTCATTCAGCTACAGAGCAGGTGGTGCGGTTTCTCCGGTTTGAAGAAGCGGCGGAGACCCTGAAGCTGTTTGCGGATGCGGGACTCAGCACCATCGACGTCATGAATTCCGCTGCGTGGGACGAATGGGTGCACAAGCGGGATGCGGAAGTGCGGGCTCGCGTGGACCAGGGCGTGGAAGATTCCATCAGCAATTTGATTCTTTACGGTGCATCGTATACCAATCTTCCGCGGCTCGAGAATGCGGAGAGCGCATCGTCGGATACCGGAGAATTGACGGCGGCGGCTCGTGCGCGCGTGCGCGCGCTGGCTGCGGCTCTGCCGAATGGTGCGCGCAACGAGCGGTTGCGATTCGTGAATGAGTTTTTGGCGCGCAAGGGCATTGCGAAGGAATCTGTCGAAACAAAACTCCAGGAAAATCTGCGGCGACTGGTTGCCGAACAGCGTTCCTATCAGGAAAAGCTGAAGGAATCCGAGGCCGCAAGCGATCCGGCGGCGAAGCTGCTGGCGCGCGGAACACTTTTTCAAGAGCGAGGATTGTCCGCCGATACTTCGCTACTGCCGAACTACGCGCTGGAAGACACGCTCAAAACTATGTTGCGGAAAGGAGCGATACAGCCGGGATCAATGCACCGGATCCTGGTGATTGGGCCGGGACTGGATTTTACGGACAAGCGCGACGGCTACGATTTTTACCCGATACAAACCATACAGCCGTTCGCCATGCTGGAAGCAGTGGCCCGCCTGGGACTAGGCAAAGCCGATGAAATTTCCGTGGTGACGGCGGATTTGAACGCTGGAGTGAACACGCACGTTGCCCGAATGGCCGAGCGCGGGCGTGCGGGCCAACCTTATACAGTGCAACTGCCGCGGCTCGTTTCTGCGGAGTGGAGCGTAGAAGCTGTGGCGTACTGGCAGAAATTCGGAGACATTCTGGGCACTCCCGTGAAGCCGCTGCCTGTGCCTGCGTCCGTCATTGACGTGACAATGCGCGCGGTGGCGATCCGACCGAGATACGCGGCGCAGATGCGTGCGTACGACATGAATGTTGTGACGCAAACCTTGGATCTTCCTGAAGGGCAGGGATTCGACCTGGTGGTCGCGACCAACGTGCTGGTTTACTACGACTTGTTTCAGCAGGTGCTGGCGATGGGCAGCATCGCGCATATGATGAACCACGGCGGCATCTTCCTGGCGAACCATGCGCTACCAGCGCAGCATGCGCCGATGCTGGAATTCCTTGGCCGGCGGACCGTCGCCTACACGCCGAGCGGAGCGTACGGCGATGATGTGGTCGTGTACCGGCGCCGGTAGCGCTATTTGCGAGAGGAGATCGCATCGCGCAGCGCGAAGAAAGCTGGCTTGGGATTCAGGTCGGCGTCGAAAGGTAAAGGGCGCTGAGGTAGGCCGTCTTTGCGGGGACGGAAGCTCTGAAGCCAGGAGTCGCGGTCAGACAGACACCAGGTAAGAACGGCTTTCACGGATTTTTGGCGAAGAATATTTTCTAAGAAGCTGCGATACGTTTCGGCTACGAGACGATCTCGTTCGATAATGTCCGCGGGAAATTCCTGATCATCCACATCCAACTCTGTCACAAATACTTGCAGCTTTAGCTTCTTCGCTTCCTTCAAAAATTTGTTCAGGCCATTCCAAGTGAGCGGGTCGCCTTTGGGGCGGAGATGCGCCTGAACGCCGATGGCATGGATGGGCACGCGTTTCTTGTGAAAGCGGTGGAGCATGGCGACGATGGCTTCGCGCTTGCGCTCCTGCTCTGGGGCGTCCGTTTCGATGTCGAAGTCGTTGTAAGTGAGGAGCGCCGAGGGATCGGCTTCGGCAGCGGCGCGGAAAGCGATTTCGACGTAGTCTTCACCGATATTCTTAAGCCAGACGGAGTTGACCATGCCATCGTGATTGTTGTGTTCGGGGTGAATGGCTTCGTTCACGACATCCCAGGAATGGATGCGACCCTTGTAGCGGCCGGCCACCGTCTGGATGTGAGAGCGCAGCAGCGACACGGCATTTTCTGGAGTCGCTGCGGCTTCGAGCCAATCGGGATTGTGCTCGTGCCAGCAGAGGTTGTGGCCGCGGGCAGGGATACGATGGGATTCTGCAAAGTCCATGAAGAGATCTGCGGCGGCGAAATCGTAGCGATCCTGTTCGGGATGGGTAGCGCGCCATTTCATCTGATTCTCGGCGACGAGGATGGAGCACTGTTCCGTAAGGAGCGGGACGAACTCGGGACGCTTGAGCTGCCGGTCGGAAACTGCGGCGCCGAAATAGAGTCCTTTGGTGGCGGCAAGCTCACGCAGCTTGGCGATCTCGACAGCTCGCAGGGACTGAGGAAGGGCAGAGGCGGCAAGAGCGCCAAGAGAGATCTGCAGGAAAAAGCGGCGTTGCATGGGCGAGCAATTCCTCCGGACGATGAGGATAAGCATTTCATTGCGAAACGCTACAGGTAATTGTTAGCTTCGGCTGGGTACCCTCCCCCTGTTTTTTTGCAGGTGTTGCAGGTACGGGACTTAGTCGGATTCAGGGTTTGTGTAAGCGGTTTAGAATCAACATTTGCAGACTTTTTTCTAAGTGTTGCAGCTAAAGGAGTTAGGACATGGATGATTTGTCGGCTGACGCTCGGACGGATCCGCGGCGGGGGCCTGGGAGTCTTTGCGGCCGCGGTCAAAGCAGAAGTCAGGATGATCGACGGAACGAAGAGAGCGGCATTGACGGCCATCGGCAAAGGTGAAACGACACAACGATTTGGGGTCCTGTGGACGAAGAGAGAACATAAAAGTCTCCTTTAAGTTCAGTTTTGGAATTTGCGGATGAAAAGCAGGACGCGCTGAAGCGCGCCTCTACACAGGTAAACCAGCGGTACAAAACAGAAACGCCCCGGCGAGAGCCGAGGCGCAGTTCCTACTGAAAAGAGTGTATCGGGTCGTAAGAAATTTGTCAAAGGAAACGCTGGTTATAGGCTAGTGCTCGGGCCAGTTTACATCGTGCTTGTGCTGAGTCTAAACCCCCACCAAGGCGGCGGCGACGGCTACGTCTGGGAGGGCAAAAGGTAGAGCTTGGCGTATTGGAGGAGCATGATGGTTTTGCCGTCTTTGATTTCGCCGGTGAGGATCATTTGAAGGGCTACGTCTAGGTCTAACTCCAGGGTGGCGATGTCTTCTCCTTCGGAGATGAGGCCGCCGCCGGTTTCGCGTTTTGCGTCTGATTCATATTCCGCAATAAAGAAATAGAGCTTTTCGGTGACGGAGCCGGGGCTCATGAAGGCTTCGAAGATTTTGGTTACGTGGTGGATTACGTAGCCGGTTTCTTCCATGGCTTCCTTGCGGATGCTTTCTTCGGGAGAAGATTCGTCCAGCAGACCGGCGGGGGCTTCGATCAAGAGGTCGTCGTGCCCGTTGACGAATACGGGGTAGCGGAATTGCTGGGTGAGGATGACTGTGCGACGGGCGCGGTTGTAGAGCAGGATGGCGGCGCCGTTGCCGCGATCGTAGGATTCGCGAGATTGCCGCTGCCAGGTTCCGTCGCTGCGAAGAAAATCAAAGGTGGCCTTCTTCAGGACGTACCAGTTGTCGGAGAGAGTCTCGACGGAATGGACACGGACGCGGTCGGCTATGCTCATGAGGGCTCCGACTGAAGGGCAGGGATGACCGGGATCTCGGAAATGCTATGGAAAACCGGGAGGCCGCGCTGGCGCGCGATCCGAACGTCCTGGTCGGCGCCCTTGGATTCGCCCTCGATGCGGAGAACGGCGTCGCAACACTGGAGAAGACGGCTGGCGACGGGGTAGAGAAACTCGGCGGCAATATTGTCTCCCAGGGACTTCGAGCCTGCTTGCTTCATGATGGGCAGGGCGACCCACTCACCGATCATGGGGATGTGGCCGGCTCGGTAGATCGGGAGAGCCTGCGATTCGAGTCTTTCCAGATTTTTGGCGATCAGCTGGGGATCGTCGTTGGTGCCGGAGCGATAGGGGCCGGCGATGAGGATGATCAGAGGCTTTGAAGAAATCACGTGGTGCTCCTTTTTGGCGTGTTCAAGAGTGTACCAAAAGAAAAAGAGCCCGCCTCAGAAGGCGGCCTCTACAAAAAGCACCGCTTCGGAGTAGATCAGGATTCGCTGAGGACGCGTTTGTAGTAGGACTCGTAGGCGGGGATGACATCATTGGCGCAGAATTTTTTCTTGGCGTTGATGCGGGCGATTTTGCCCATTTCGCGGCCGCGGTCGGAGCGGGACAGGATTTCGATGGCGTGGCGGGCGGCTTCCTTCACATCGCCGGGTTCGACCAAGAATCCGTCCACCCCATGTTCGACGACTTCGGGGACGCCGCCGACGTTTGTGGCGATGACGGGAACTTCGCAGGCCATGGCCTCGAGGGCGGCGAGGCCAAAGGATTCGAGTTGGGAAGGCATCAGGAATAAATCGGCGGCGGCTAGTTTTTCGTAAACGGCGTCCTGCTTGCCGAGGAAGAAGACGTCTTTCTGGAGCTTTTTCTTGCGGACTAAGTATTCGGCGGCGCCGCGATCTGGACCGTCGCCGATGAGGACGAGTTTGGCGGGCATTTTGGCGCGGACGATGGAGAAGATTTCGACGGCGTCGGTGAGGCGCTTGACGGGACGGAAATTCGAAAGGTGCATGAGAATGGGTTCGCCGTCGGGAGCCCATTGCGCGCCAAGACCCTTGTCGGCGGTGCGATTGTAGAGCTCGCAGTTCACGAAATTGGGGATGACTTCGATGGGGCGCTTGATGTCGAACTCTTTGAGCGTTTGCTTGAGCAGGTAGCTCGAGATGGCGGTGACGCCATCGCTTTGCTCGATGGAGAATCTGGTGATGGGGAGATAGCTGCGGTTGCTGCCGACGAGGGTGATGTCCGTGCCGTGGAGAGTGGTGACGAATGGGAGGCGGCGCGGAGCGGCCATAGAGCGGGCGAGCATGGCGCTGACGGAATGAGGAATGGCGTAGTGGACGTGCAGCAAGTCGAGCGATTCGGATTCGAAGACTTCGAGCATTTTTGTGGCGAGGGCCAGGGTGTAGGGCGGATGGTCGAAGAGCGGGTAGGAAACGACTTCGACTTCGTGGAAATGGATGCGTTGGCCGTCAGCGATCATACGAATGGGCGGCGCGTAGCTGATGAAATGGATGTCGTGCCCGCGAGCGGCGAGTTCCATGCCGAGTTCCGTGGCGACGACGCCGGAGCCGCCGTAGGTGGGGTAACAGGTTATACCGATGCGCATGGGATGTGTTTTCGAGTCTCCACAATTTCTCGTGAATTAAAGTCTCTGTCGCAAATCTTAAGTTGAGGTTCTTCGCGCATCCTCATCGGATGCGCTCAGAATGACAAAACTCTCATCACGCTCTACGATGAGAATCTTGGCCTGCGTCCTCAAGGTCTCCCGTGCGAGCCGTAACGATACAACAGTTTCGTCTGCGATGGCTTGCGGGTTAGGCAAGCTGGATGCTAGAGTCGCGCGCACTGCGCTAGACGTAGGGCGGCGGTGCGACGTCCCTATTAGACGCGGAAACGGGGAAAACCGTGACACGACTTTCGGCCAAGGTGGCACTGATTACGGGTGGTGGGACGGGCATTGGGCGAGCGATTGCGCTAGCGTTTGCGCGGGAAGGCGCGAGCGTGTGCGTGGCAGGCCGGCGGCTTGAGAAGCTGCGCGAAGTGATTGGCGAAGTGCAGAAAGCGGGCGGGGCGGGATTGGCTATGGAATGCGATGTCACGCGGACGCGGGAGGTGGAACGCGCCGTGAAGGGGACGGTGGAGCGATTTGGGCGGTTAAATGTTCTGGTGAACAATGCGGGGACGCTGCATGTTTCGACGGTCGAGGGGATCAGCGAGGAAGAGTGGGACCGCATGATGACGGTGAATGTGAAGGGGCCGTTTCTGATGTCGCGGGCGGTGCTGCCGGAATTTCGGAAATGCGGCGGGGGAGCGATTGTCAATATTGGTTCCGTGCTGGGGCTTTTTGCCGTGAAGGACCGGGCGGCGTATTCGGCTTCGAAGGGTGCGGTGACGATGTTGACGAAGTCCATGGCATTGGATCACGCGCACGAAAAGATTCGCGTAAATTGCATTTGTCCCTCGGTGGTGGAGACGGACTTGGTGAAAGGCGTGTTCAATGAAACGGAAGAAGGGCAGGCGAAGTTGAAAGCGCGGCTGGCGACGATTCCGCTGGGGCGGCTGGGGCGGCCCGAAGATGTGGCGGAGATGGCGGTGTTTCTGGCTTCGGAGGAGTCGTCTTGGCTTACGGGTGCGGCGATTGCGTTGGATGGGGGCGTAACCGCCTCCTGACGGTCATAAAACACAATGCCGAAGAAAATGTCGAGAGAAGAGAAGCGCATCACGGAGCTGGTGCGACAGCGGATGAAAGAGAGCCAGTCGACGGAGCTGCTTGGATTTGACGTGGAGAGCGTACACGAGGGTCGGGCGATCTTCTGCCTGGATGTGCGGCCGAAACATAAGCAGATTCATGGCGTAGTGCACGGCGGAATTCTGGTAGCTTTGGCAGACACCACGGCGGCGATCGCGGCTTATACTGTCGTGCCCAAGGGGACTGAAATCGCCACCGTGGAGCTGAGCATCAACTATCTGGAGCCGGTGCCGGGCGGACGCATCAAGGCGGACGCACGCGTGTTGCGCGCCGGTAGAAATTTTGTCGTGACCGAATGCGAAATTCTCAACGAGGATGGGTCGCTGGCCGCAAAGGCTTTGCTCACGTTCGGAGCAAAGGCCGGACATTCCCTTAACGGGTAGAAAGCTTACTCGTCGCCACCTTGGGCTGATTCTTCGCCATCTTTGTGGACGTATTTGATCACGCGCTTAAAGATGAGCAGGTTCGGACTGCCCTGGCGGGTGAGCTTGATGCAATCGCGGTCGTACCACTCGACCGTGCCGCGAAGAATCTCGCCATTGTCTAGAACGACGGCCATCGCGGTGTGGGACTGCATCTGCTTGACCCAGTAAAAGTTCTCGGCGTGCGTTGTTTCCGGCGGCGCGGGCTTTTTGCTGGGAATGGGGCCGTTGTGCTGAGGGCGGGGTGCGCTCGGCTCCTTGACGTCCGGAAAACCCGGACGAAACATGCGGCGGTTCACCATGACAGCTCCTTCTGAACTTCGGGGTTGGAGTATCTGCACACTATGATGCGTGCGGTTGGCTGTGGGTTACAGTGTAGCGATTTAATTCTTGAATGGCGAATATTTGCCAGTTTTGATCAGGCGAGGGGCGTGAAAGCGCGCGAAGACGAAGGTGCAAGAGAGGCGGCCATGGCGTCGAGGCCCAATTGGCGGTTCAAATTGCGACGCGCGCCGAAATAAAGTTCGTCAAAGCCGGCGATCGCGCGAAGAACCCAAGCGGAATCCACGGACTTACTGAGAGAATCCAGTTCCTTGGCGAGCGGAGCATTGCGCAAGAGTGGCGCTTTCACTTTGGACGTAAGTTCGAGGAGATCGGTGAGCAAGCCGTAGAAAATGCCGATCTGATCCTCGAAAGAGGAATCGCGGTCTTTGGCGAGAGCCGCGGTGGCCGTGAAGAGTTGGCCGAAACCCTGGCCCTGCGCGGCTCGTTGAAGGATTTGCAACGCGCTCCGGCGGCGGTCGGCGGCGGCGCTGACATCCATTTCGATGGCGAGGCCGGGGCTGCCTTCAGCGAGCTGCGCGGCCAGCTTGATTTCCGCGGGTTTGCGGTCGGTTTTTTCTTTGAGGATTTTTTCGACGGCCGCTTGCGGCAGTGGCGCGAAATGAAATTGCAGGCAGCGCGAGACAATGGTTGTCAGCAGTGCGTAGGGAGATGGCGCGGTGAGGATGAGCGTCGCCGAGCCGGGAGGCTCTTCGAGAATTTTCAGGAAGACATTGGAGACATTGGAGTGCATGGTCTCCGCGCCGTCGAGTATGAAAACGCGGCGGCGGCCCATTGGTTGAAAGTAGGCGGCGCGCTGCACGGCGCGCAACTGGCCGACGCGCAGCATCGGCCGCGCTACCGGACTCTTCAAGCGGACTGGATCGGGCACCAGCGCCCAAACGTCGGGATGGGACTGCAGGATGAGAGGCACGCGCTCGACGGTCGCGGCGTCGGCACTTTCGCCACGCTCGACGAGGCCTTGCTCGATCAGCGCTTGAGGGTCAGCGAGCAGCGATATGCGCTGGCACGTGGCGCACTCGCCGCAGAAGTCGTCTGTGAGGCGCTCGCAATTTGCGGCTTGGGCGAACATGCGTGCGAGGGTGAACTTTCCAACGCCGCGCGGGCCGGTGAAGAGCAATGCGTGTGGGACACGGTGGCTGCGCAGAGCGCCGCGCAGGGCTGTGACGATGCGTTCGTTGCCGAGAAATTCGGAGAGGCCCATGCGCTAGCGCTCCCCGCCTGCGGAAGCAGAGGAAAGGATGCCTTCGACGGAGGCGAGAACGTCCATCGCGATCTCCTCCGGTTCGCGAATGGCTTTCGCTGCGGCGTCGAAGCATTGGATGGTAGCCCAAGGCGTGCTGCGGGAGAGGGAGTCGTACATTTCGGCGGCGTCTTCAAGGTGATGCAGACTAGCTTCGAGCAAATCTTTTTGGGCGGAGGTGTAGCTGCGCGCCGACTTACGTTCGACGAGCCGCTGCGCTTCCTGCGGGGGCACGCGCAGATAAAGGATGAGGTTTTCCCGCGGAAGGCCGTAGATGCCGTACTCGAGATGCTCGATCCATTCAAGGAATTCGGAGCGCTTCCCCGGGGAGACGCGAGCAGTTTGGTGGGCGAGGTTGGAACCGATATAGCGGTCCACAAGAACAATTTGGCCGTTGTACAAGGCGGCTTCGAGTTTACATTTGGCTTCGAAGCGGTCGCCGGCGTAGAGCAGAGCAGTGAAGTGCGGATCGACCGTTTCCAATGGGCCGAGATCCCCGTTCAGGAATTGGCCGACCATTTTGCCGAACCACGAATCGTATTGTGGGAAGCCGGTGGAATAGACATCGTGACCACGCGCCTTGAGGGTGAGTGTCAGCAATTCGACTTGCGTGCGTTTGCCGCTTCCATCGATGCCTTCGACGGCGATAAGTTTTCCGGGGAAGCTCATTTTTCCTGGGGACCGCGGGGCTTACGGCGGCCAAAAGCCAGTCTAACCGCAGAGACTCTGCGCTGCAATGCCGTGCGTGCTAGGATTCGAATTCGGACATGACGACAACTTCCGTGCGTGAAAATTTAGAGCGAATTCAGGAGAGAATTGTCGCCGCGGCGGCGCGTGCGGGTCGGCGTGCCGAGGAGATCACGTTGATTGGGGTGTCAAAGACGCATCCGGAAAGCGCTATTCTCGAAGCGTATGAAGCAGGGATTCGCCACTTTGGCGAGAATCGCGTGCAGGAGTGGGAAGGGAAGCGCGCAGGAACGGAAGGGCTGGTGGCGACTTGGCACTTGATCGGGCATCTGCAAAGCAACAAGACGGCGCGGGCGGCGAGGATTTTTCACTGTGTGGATTCAGTGGATGATTTTGCTATCGCGCAGCGGTTGGACCGGGCACGAGCGGAAGCAAGTATCACAAGCAAACTGCGCGTGCTGATCGAAGTGCATATCGCTCCTGAGGAGGCAAAGAGCGGGGTGGAAATCAGCGAACTCCCCCTATTGGCGCAAAGAGTTGCTGAGTTGCCTCGGTTGCAGCTTGCCGGATTGATGTGTATTCCGCCTCTTGTGGAAGATGCGGAGAGAGTTAGGCCGTATTTCCGGCGGTTGAGAGAACTGCGCGACGAGCTTTCAGGAAAACTCAAAAGCGAACTCCCGGTGCTGTCGATGGGAATGTCGCACGATTTTGAAGTGGCGATTGAAGAAGGCGCGACGGAAGTGCGCGTGGGCACGGCGCTTTTTGGATCTAGAGAAGTGAAGTAACGCACCGTGAGGGAGATGGATGCTGGAGGTCCAAGACCGGGAAGGCTCGGTGAGTTTTCTTGTGCGAGTACAACCGCGAGCGAGCAAGGATGAGATCGCTGGTGAAATGGGAGGGGCGTTGAAAGTGCGGCTGCGTGCGCCTGCTCTGGAAGACCGCGCGAACGAGGCGCTGGTGGAATACCTGGCGGAGCTTTTGAAAACACCCAGGGCGGCTGTTAGAATTCTTAGCGGTGAGAGAAGCCGCACGAAGCGCATCGAAATCCGCGGTGTGACCCGGCAGCAGATCCTCGCGCTGCTGGTGCAAGAAGCGTAACAGCTGAACGTTGTTTGAGTGATGGAGCCGATTCCCGAATGAGCGCCGATATTCAAGGAATCCAGAGTGACTTGCGGGCCGCCAAGATTGATGGCTGGCTCTTCTATGATTTTCGCGGACGCGATCCCATCGCGCAGAACATTTTAGGTTTGCAGCCCGGAATGAGGACGAGGCGGTGGTTCTATTTTGTTCCGGCAAAGGGAACGCCCAAGAAATTGGTGCACAAGATTGAGACGCAATCGCTGGCGGCGTTGCCCGGAGAGACGCTGTATTACTCGGCACAGGAAGAGCTGCGAAAGAACCTCAAGAAAATGTTTGGGCGCGCGAAGAAGGTGGCGATGCAATATTCGCCGAAGAACGCGATCCCTTATGTGTCGATGGTGGATGCGGGGACGATTGAGATGGTGCGTAGCTCGGGGCCGAAGGTGATCAGCTCAGCGGATCTGGTGCAGAAATACGAAGCGTGCTGGAGCACAGAGCAGCTGGAATCGCACCTATCCGCGGGAGTGGCCATCGACCGCATTGTTCGTGATGCTTTTCTTCTGGCCGCAAAAAGCGTGCGCGAGAAGAAGACGCTGACGGAATTCGATATAAAGAACTGGATATTGAAGGAATTTGAAGCCGCGGGAATCTGGGCGGAAGAAGGGCCGGATATTGCCGTCAACGCGCATGCCAGCGATCCGCACTATGGGCCAACGGCGGAGTCGGCATCGCCAATTCGCGAGGGGGACTTGCTCTTGATGGACGTCTGGGGAAAGAAGAAAGCGCTCGGGAGCGTCTACTACGACATCACCTGGATGGGGTACCTAGGCGCCAAAGTGCCAGAGAAATATACGAGGGTTTTTGGCGTAGTGCGCGAGGCGCGCGACGCGGCGACCGATTTGATTCGCAAATATATCGAGGCCGGGAAGCCGCTGCAGGGATGGCAGGTGGACAAAGCGGCGCGCCGGGTGATCGAAAAAGCGGGCTATGGAAAATACTTTTTCCATCGCACTGGCCACAGCATCGGAGAGAAGGTTCACGGCAACGGCGTCAATATGGACGGGCTGGAAACTCACGACGTGAGGCACTTGATCCCGCACACCTGCAACTCGATTGAGCCGGGGATTTATCTGCCGGAATTCGGAATACGCAGCGAAGTGAACGTATACGTCGGCGATGCCGAGGCCCGGGTGACTGGGGCGATGCAAAAGGAAATTCTGGCGTTACTGGCATAATCAGTGCAGAGGGAAGCTGAATGGCAGACGATACAGCAGCGGCGACAACGGCTCCGGCGCAGGATTCGAGGCGCGAGGCCATCGCCTTCTTCATCGGCGTGGCCGGATGGTTGGTTCCGGGGCTGGGTCATGCGTTGCTGAAGATGTGGGGACGGGCGGTGATGTGTTTTGTTACGGTGGGCTTGCTCGTGTTTCTCGGAGCGGGAATGCGCGGCAACGTATTTAGCTCGAGCGGGAATGATGCGTTCGACACTTTGGGCTTCTTGGCTGATTTGGGAACGGGAACGTTCTATCTGGCGGCCAGGTCGCTGGAGACCAACGGAGCGGACGTCTCGCACGCCGGCGGCGACTACGGGACCCGGTTTCTCGCCACAGCCGGCGTGTTGAACTTGCTGGCGGCGCTGCATGCTTACGAAGCCGCGCGAGGTCGCAAAGCATGAACGCTGCCATGAGATTCAAGCTCGATCATCTGCAATCCATGCTGCTGTTCGCCCTTCTGATTTCGATTGCGTTCGGCTTCTTGAGCCGGCGACGGCCAATCGACCGGGTGAAGTACATTGTGTGGTCGCTGTTCCTTTTCTTGCTGATTGGAGTGGGGATCGGGTGGGCCATGTATCCGTTCTCTCGTTAAAAGAACGCCAATTTCGCGGATGAATTGACAGTAATTTTCAGCGAATGCTATTGTGAATAGTACGGGCCGAGGTAGCTCAGTGGTAGAGCAGCCGATTCGTAATCGGCAGGTCGTGGGTTCAACTCCCACTCTCGGCTCCACCGTTTTTTCAACTCCCGCGAAATCAATTAGTTGACCTTCTCATTTTCTGTAGCCGCTGAAATCTTGTGAACATTAGTGAACAACACCTCGGCAACTTTGTCGACTGCACGCCGTTGTGCATCTGGGATGGCGTGCGTGTAGACATTTAGTGTTGTTTCAAGGTCCGAATGGCCGAGAAGTGACTGGGCTGTTCGGAGTGATTCACCTACCTCGGCGAGCTGCGTAGCATGCGTGTGTCTGAAGCTATGCCAGGAGATCAAGGGTAGCCCCAGGGTTTTGCACGTTGGTCGCAGAACACGGCGAAGTAGGTTCTTCGGATTGAGCGGCGTCTGGTTGCGGGTTGTGAAGACGAGATCCTCCGGACCTCTTTGCCGAGAACGCGCAAGCTGTGTTTGAAACGCGTCACACACAGGCCGGCTGATCGGAATACCTCGTCTACTACTTTTTGTCTTTGGCGAACCAAACTTGCCTTCCGAGACTGTCTCTCGCACTTGGATAACACCACGATCTAAATCAAGGGCTTTCCATCGCAGTGCAAGAATTTCGCCGATTCGCATGCCTGTCAGAACTGCAACGAGCACCAGAGTACGACACGGTTCGGAAAGAGAAGTAAGTAATCGCCCTACTTCCTTCGGATTGAGATACAGCCTCTCTGTCTTTGGTGCACGGTCGCCAATGCGAATCCCTCTTGCAGGGTTTTGCTCAAGAAGATTCCAATCAACAGCGGCCTGCAATACCTTCGAAATTGCAGTCCGCATACCGTGCGCGCTCGAACCAGAAAAGCCGTTCTTTCGTTTGTCGGCCAAAAAGGTTTGGACATCCACCCGCGTGATGTCGCAAAGCCTCCTTGGACCGAATGTAGGAAGGATGTGGCACCGGAGCTGCACTTCGTAGTAGCGAGACGATCCTGGCCGTAGCGTGGGTATTACGCCTGGCCTCCACATCTCGTTAATGAATTGCTCCAGAGTCATGGTCGATTGTGGACGTTGACGGCCTTGATTGATTGGCCTGAGTTTGGCCTGAAGGAGATCCCTAGCCTCCTTCTTGCCCTTGATCTCACTGGCTGTCCCGAGCACTGCGAAGCGAAGAATCCGCTTCACTGTACCATCGGGTGCAATTACGTCTTCTCTCCAGCGAGCTGTCCAGACCTTTCTTCTCTTGCCGCGCCTTAGAAAAACATGTCCTTCTTGGAAACGCGTGCGAATCGTGAACTCCTTTCCGATTCGCGCGCCCTTTTCCTCACCGTGTGCCATTGTACTCTGAGACGCAAGAGTTTCGGCGCACTACTAGCCGTCGACGTTGAATCCACGCGAGTACGTCCGCCTCATCAAAGCGCCAATACTTTCCTAGACGGAATCCAGGTATGCGGTCCGGACACCTGTCCCGCGTGTGCCCGTATACCCAAGAGACTGGCACCTGCAGAAGGTCAGCTACGTCGTGGACGCTGAGAAGTTGCCCATTCTCCTTTCTCTCTCCCCCTGTGGCCGCGTTCGCGGCCTCAGTGAGGGATGATTCGAACATTTGGATTGCACCGGGCGTGTGCGGGGAACTCTCATCTCCCTTGCGGTTTCCTGACGTTCCATTCGACTGGCATTGCGAGTGGCTTACTGCATGGCGCGGGACATGCTGTCTTGGAGACGCTGTACTCCCGCGCACACCGAATTGGGTTGGATGGAGTTTCATGGTTGCTAAACGGCCTTCGCAAGAACATCTCCTTTGGGTTTCTCGTTGTTGTGGTTGTTTGCGTGATGGTCTGTCCAGCGTCTGAAGTCGTCATCTTTGCGGAAGAGCAGCTTCAGGGCTTCGGTGATCACGTAAGACGGCGAAGCATCGATGAACTCAGCATAGAGCTCCAGCTGAGTCTTTACCGATTCTTCGACACGAGCTTGGATGGTGACTGCTTTGGGCTGTTTTGGTGGTGGCTTCAATATAGACAAAGGGCTTCTCCTTTCGTTTTCATACAAGGTGTCAGACGCCTTGTCTGACAAATTCTCAGTTCTGTGCATGCAACCGCGCAAAACGCGGCCCCGAAGTTCCTGAGAGGGCGGGAGCGACCACACGGCAAGCGTGACGCACCGTGCGTCAAAGGGTGGGGTCGCTCCCGCCCAATCTGGTGTTTTTCTCTGTGTCACTTTTCTCATTCTCAAGTCGTTTATTTCCTAGTTTTCCCGAAACTTATGCACATCCCAAACTGAAGAAGATGCTGAAGACGAAGCTGAAGTGCGTAATTCCTACCTTCTTCAGCTGCTTCGCCACATTCTCGCCGCGCGCACCGAAAGAAGTTTCTTGTTGGGCTGGAGCGACCCACGACTCACTTTGGGCACGGAACCGTGTGCAAAAGTGGGGTCGCTCCAGCCCAACTCGGTGTTTTGCGCGCGGCCAAATTGATCGTCGCGCAACACGCAACCGCTTGTCCGCTTGGCCCTTACTTGATCGCCAAGGTGACCGCGACGGTGACGGATATGGTGATCTGTGTCTTTCATGCACCCGTCACCCTTAGCGCTGCAAATAGCGGTCGAAGTTCTGTGAAACAGTCAAGTCCCACACCATTAAGATGCCTCGAAAATGGAAAAGCTCAATAACAATGTTTGCCGCCTGACCTACAAGAAACCGTAGCGAGTCGCATCGTCGTAAAAATCTCGCTGAGTCCCTCTACTTACTAGGGAACATCCAGTCGCAAAAAAGTAAGAAAAAACTTTGCATAACACCCGCGTCCGCCGCAACCCCGAGCGGCTTCCTTCAAGTCGCTGTATCGAAAGCGCGCAATCCCGCCGTGGTCGTGTTCGCATTTTGCCTATTCGCGCTTCCGATACAGCACTAAGACTTCCCGTTACCAATCTCGCTAACTTCCTCGAACCCCGTTTCTGGATAGCTTGGATCTCATTTAAAGTCGGATGAATTTCTCTCAAAGCCTTTAGTTATCCAGTTTACTGGAGCAAGGTTCGAGAAGCGGCGGTCTCCGGAGCAGTAGTGGTGGAGAAGGGCACACTCTCACCCATGCGTATTCGAGATAGTGTGCCGATAGCTGATCGTCTGGCGCTTGTGCAATGATAACGAACCAATCTCTCCGTATTCTTCGACTGCTGACCTGATATCACTCTTTGGCCGCGATTGACTCTTCCATCGTACTGCCAATAGCAGACAACGATTGAGAATTCCCATTGATTCAATCGAATGTTTGATTTTGACAGCGTCGCGTGCGCCGTCCTTAATGTCACCACTAATGTTTCTCCGCACTGGTCCTAATTTAAGGAGTCGGAATGATAAAGAAGATCTTACTGGCGCTTCTATTTGTATTCCTCGGTACGTATAGCTCGTACGCGCAGTCCACAACTTCGCTAAGAGGAGTCATCACCGACTCTTCGGGTGGAGTAATTGCGGAAGCGGCTGTGACCATGACTGGCATGGAAAACGGCTCCGTGCGCACAAGCGTTACGGATGCCAACGGAGTCTACAATTTCCCGCAGGCAGTCCCTGGAACCTACAAGCTAACTGCGGAAAAAACCGGGTTTGCCAAAATGTCGCGCAGTAATATCACACTCTTGGTGAATACTCCAAGCACCCTCGATTTGGTGATGGTGGTAGGCGCCACTGGAGAGGTGGTGAATGTGCAGGCGGAGGTCTCGCAGATAAATACTACTGACGCGAGTCTCGGCAACCCTTTTAGCGAAATGCAGGTGCGGCAAATCCCTTTACAGACACGCAATGTGGTGGAGTTGCTCAGTGTACAGCCTGGCGTGACTTCGAACGGGGAGGTGCTTGGAGCACGCCGTGACCAGAACAACGTCACCCTGGACGGCGCCGATGTAAATAACAACCAGAACTCTGGATTGATCGCGCAAAACACGACCACGGGCCTGGGGGGATATCAGGGATCAAATGCCAACGGGGCAAATATAAATTCCGGGTTTAATGCGGTGCTTCCGATTCCTCTTGATTCCGTCGAGGAATTCCGAGTTACCGTGGCCGGGCAGGGCGCCAACATGGGGCGCTCCTCCGGAGGGCAGGTGGCACTGGTAACGAAAAGCGGAACGAATAACCTTCACGGCTCGTTGTACGAATACAACCGGACTTCCGCTACCGCGGCGAATACCTGGTTCAACAATCAAGCTGGTGTTTCCCGGCAGCCGCTGGTGCGAAACCAGTTCGGTGCGTCCACGGGCGGTAAAATGGTCAAAGACCGGGCATTTTTCTTCTTCAACTACGAGCAACGCCAAGATGCCAGCGGAGTCGCACAGGTTCGCGCCGTGCCATCCGACTCTCTGCGTCAGGGAATCTTTAAATACAGGATGTGCAATAACCCAACAGGACCCGGAGGCACCTGTGATCCAGTAAACGACAAGATTTTCGTGCAATCGATTACGGCGAGCGACATTCAAGCGGTGGATCCCCTCGGCCAGGGAGTCAATGCCAGCATGCTGCCTGTCTTGAACAAATATCCGAGCGGCAACGCGCCATCTTTCGGAGAAGATGGCGGGTTAAATTTCAGTGGATTCCGATTTAACGCGCCGAGTCATCGCAGCGATCACGCCATTGTGGGAAAGATTGATCTTCACCTGGACCGTGCCGGCAAACATACTGTCAGTATCCGTGGCACCCTTGCTGACAATACCGATGACCAGATTCTTGCCCAGTTCCCAGGGCAAGCGCCGGCCTCCACCCTTCGCGACAATAGCAAGGGCTTCGCGGCACAGTACACGACCGTCTTGCGGCCCAACCTTGTCAGCGTGCTGAATCTCAGTTACACGCGGTTTGGCCAAGCTCAGTCTGGGGTGACGGGCCCTGCTCTCTTCCAGACGAGTCTCGATCCACTGCAAAATCCTTACGCCCGGCCCCTCTCGCAGCGCCTGCCAACCTTGAATCCAAATGAGGACATCGCCTGGACAAAAGGGACGCACACGATTACTTCAGGATTTTCCGCTCGCATCATTCACAACAACACGCGCTCGTTTGCCAATTCATTCGCCCGCTATGGGTACGGCGCCACAGAACTGATCGGACTCGGAGCGGACATTGATAACGCGCTCACAAACTACATGTCGTTAAGTCCGGCGCGCTTCGGGCCAAACACGGGGCTGGCAGATCCCGTTTCCGTTACCAATGGCATGGGCGCGATACTCGGTTTGGTGAACGACGATTTTCATACCGATTTGTTTTCCAAGGGTGGAACTCCCTTGTCGCAGGGTACGGTGCAGGCTCGCAGGTTTATCGAACATGATTACGGCCTATATGTGGGTGATACCTATCGCATGTCGCGCGAGTTGACCTTGAGTTTTGGCTTGCGGTGGGAGAACTTCCGGCCGCCTTACGAAGCAAACGGATACCAGGTGATGCCCACCATCCCACTCAATCAGTATTTTGCGGAACGCAACGTGGGACAAAGCCAAGGTGTGCCACAGAACGCATTGCCAAACGCCAGACTGCAGTGGGCCCTGGATGGCCCCGTCAATGGCAAACCGACGTGGTGGAAACCTTCCAATCTGAACTTCGCGCCGCGTTTTGGCCTTGCCTACTCTCCTTCGAGCCACGGCGGCTGGCTCGGAAAGATGTTCGGGACTGGTGGAGCGTTCCGAGTCGGTGCCAGCATGGTCTATGATCGATTCGGCAGCGATCTCATCACGCAGTACGATCAATTCGGCTCGATCGGCCTCGCCTACAAAGCGAATTTCCCTGATTCCTACAGCTTCAGCACCAGCCCGAGATACGCCGGTTCTTCGCCCACTTTGCCGGCTCCCCCGCAGGAAACATTTCCTTATACTCCCCCAGACATTGCGGCAATTATCGGCGATTTCGAAGGCATTTCCCCGAACCTGAAGCCCCCGTACGCCTACGTTTTCACTGCCAGCTTCGCTCGCGAGATTCCTGGCAAGATGACTCTGGAAATCGGCTATGCAGGGCGCCTCTCTCACCGGCTGTTGATGGAAGGCGATGTGTACACTCCCTTGGAGTATTTTAAAGATCCAAAATCGGGAGTCACTTGGGAACAAAATGCGAACATCGTAAGGAAACTATTTGATTCTGGTCTGACCCCAGCCCAAGTAAAAGCCAATCCAAGCTTGGTGCCAAAGCTTCCATTCGTAGAGGACATGTGGCCCACGCTCGCGAATGTCGACGTTCCGGGAAGCGCCTCTGCCAACTATTTCATGTGTGTGTACCAAGATTACGGGGGCAGTTATCTCGACTGTCTCCATGCCCTCGATCGGAACGTGACAAGTTCTTACAATCCGGGGCAGTGCCTCACGGTCACTGGATGCTTTACCTTCTTTCCCCTCCAGGGCAGTTCACTGCCCACATGGATGAATTCAGGCACCGCGGCTTATCATGGTCTTACAGTTTCCCTGCGAAGGAGATTCAGCGGCGGCCTTTCCTTTGATTTCAACTACACCTGGTCACACTCGGTCGATGACGGCTCCGCTGCGGAATCAGGATCCGGGGAGCAAGGGGCCGCTATTCAAAACATCTACAACACCAAGGAATTCCGCGGCTCCTCGGATTTCGACATGCGGCACAACATCTCCGGCAATGCGCTGTTTGAGCTGCCGGTCGGTCGCGGCAAACCTCTTCTTCAGGATGCCCCGCGTTGGCTGGACATGATCGTTGGCGGCTGGCAGGCCTCCGGTTTGACCCGCTTCCGCACCGGGTTGCCAACTACCGTGGCGGGAGGACTGGAGTACAACGCTAACTATTGGCTGAGCTCTCTTGCGATCGTTACCGGGCCCGTCAAACCGGGTGTTCATATCAACCAGAATGGCAACCCCAGTCTCTTCGCGAATACCAGCACTTCGAACTCCTTTGCCGACGAGCTGCCGGGTCACACCGGCAAGCGCGCCGCTGTTCGCCTTCCTTCTTTTTTCAACACAGATATGGCCGTAACAAAGCTGTTTAAGTTGCCTTGGGAGAGCCAGCGAATTCAATTCCGCGCCGAGGCCTTCAACGTTTTTAATAATGTTAACTTCACGAACCCGAGCCTGAGCCTGACCTCGCCGGGTACCTTTGGAGAATTCCAAGGCGCTATGGAACCGCGGGTAATGCAGTTTGCACTGCGGTACGAATTCTGAGCACATCGGGACAACTTGCCCCGCTGCGACCGATGTGGCGCGTGTGCTAAGGGAGATTCCCCCGGTACTTTGCTTCAAAGATTAGGCAATGTGCTCGCTGAAGAACCACACTTTGGCTAGATCTCGTTCGGCAGTAGATTTCTGGAGGCAGCCAGGTCGTGTGCGTCGGAAGCGCCGATACCGGGCGTGAACTCCTCGGGTTCGCGCGTGCTTCCGGCGGCGCTGTCCAGCCGTGCCACTAGCCGGGAGGCCTCATCCGCAGGGCAAGAACTGGGAATCGCAAGGTCCATGGCAACACGCGACCCGTGATTCGGTGTTTCCCGGACCAGTACAATGACTCTTGTTCCCATCTGAACCGCTTCGTGCGTGTTATGAGTTACAAACAGCAGTGTTACGCCAGTTCCGCGCCACAATTGGCGAATCAAAACTTGCATGTCCCTGCGCGTCCCGGGGTCAAGCGCACTAAAGGCTTCATCTAAGAGCAAGATCCTAGGCCGATTGACCAGGGCCTGCGCAATGGCGACCCGCTGCTGCATGCCGCCCGAAAGTTGGTCGGGGTATTTGCGGGCATCCGCGTCTCGCAAACCGATCCGGCGGATATACTGCATGGCCTGCTGGCGAAACTCCCGTCGCTGGCGGAAATAGCGCGGGGTCAGGCGCGTGACCAGGTTGAATTCACTGACTTCCGGCCCAAAAGTGATGTTGCCCATCACGGTCTTGTCCGGAAAGAGAGAATATTTTTGTGGCACGTAGCCACAGGTTGGGTCCGGCTGGTTGTGTTCGATGCCGGCAATCAGGACGCGGCCTGCGACAGGTCGTTCCGAGCCGAGCACGAGCCGCAGTAAGGTTGATTTTCCGCAACCCGTCTGGCCCAGCAGGCAAACAAACTCGCCCTCTTCGATTTTCAGATCGATGTTGCTTAACACCGGGTGCGGCGGCGCACCATAGTTCACGGAAACATTTTCGAATTGAATCAGCGCCATATTTGCTAGGCCTCTCGGAACCAGGGGTGAAGCTTGCGGTTGATGAGCCGCATCGCTACGTCCACCAGGAAAAGCAGCAACGCCACCCACAGCACGTAAGGGATGATCACGTCCATTCCCATGTGGCGGCGCAGCAAAGCAATGCGATAAGCCAGACCGTCAGTGGAAGCGATCATTTCCCCCGCAAAGAGGAACAGCATGACGGCCTTCAGGTTCAGCCGAATACTATTCAGCACGCGCGGCGCAATCTGCCGGAGGATGACACGGTAGGCTACGTCGAAATCTCCCGCCCCCAGCGTGAAAGCTTTCACGACCTGCTCTTGCGGTACGCTGCGCGTCAGGTTAAAAGTATCCAGGATGATGGTCGGGGTCACGCCGATGACGATCAGCATGATCTTGGATAGCTCATCAATGCCGAACGCGATGAACAGAATCGGCAAAAGAGAAAGGGCAATGATCTTGTCGAAGAAGAGCACAAACCGGGAGAAAAATACTCCCACGTAAGGAAACAGGCCCATGTGCAGGCCGAGAAAGACGGCCGGAATCAGCAGCAGCAAACTGTACAAAAAGCGCCGTGCGCTGGCCTTGGTGTCCTTCCAAAGCATGCTCGCAAGAAAGCGCTGCGGCAGGTTTGCATTATCCCCGACGGTCGATTCGTCGTCTTCTGCCGGTTTGAAAGCCGCTTCGTAGGTGCTGTGAAGCATATGCGGAATGGTGGGGACCACGCGGTCCTCGGCATTTTCCTGATGGCGCTTCTGGGCGGCGTGAACGTAGAGCCCGATTCCCAGCGCAAACAAGAACCACGAGAGCAGTATCGTCGCCGTACGGCCGGGTTTGGCATGGACGAGTTGGAATCCACCGCGCATTTTTTTTAGAGTTTGCCCTGCGCCGCCATCTCCATGAATTGGTTCTCGAATCGCAAACGGACGCGATCTGGCTTTCCCTGTACCGAACCGTCCGGGTAGCGAATCGCTACGTCACCTGGCGTGCCGGTCTTCTCTCCCAGCAGGCCGTGGTCAAAACAAAATTGCCTTACCAGAGCCATTTTCTGCTTGAGCACTGGGGAACTGCCGAATTCCACCGCGGACTGGGGTTCGTAGAACATCCTCGTTGTGCTGAGTTGCTCTTTGTAAGAGGCCAGGGAATCCGTTGATCCTTCAGCAACAGCCGTCAGCACCTTGTCTGCCGCGGGGCCTTGCGGCGACATCAGTCCCATCATTTCGTACCAGGCGCCTGCCAGCGCTTTCGCGAATTTCTGTCCGGAGCCGTCGGCACGTTCCAGCACGTCCGTGCGCACTACCGTGAGGTCCAGAATTTCGCCTGGTATTTGCGAAGAATTAAACAGGGAAGTCACGCCCTTCTGCTTCAACAACTGCGAGAGCATCGGTTTCCACGTGACCACGGCAGAAGCACTAGAATCGCTGATGAATGCCGACTGAATGTCCGAATCCGAAGTGTTGATTTTCCGTACCTGCTTGATCTCGCCGGTCTGTCCGCTCAGAGTAAAGGCGCGGTCTAACAGGTACTCCGAGACAGTTTTCTCCACCAGCAGCAGCTTTTTGCCGGCAAGGTCTTTAATCTGCAAGCCATTTCTCACCAGCAGCGCGTCGTTCCCATTCGAATAATCTCCGATGATCAGCACCGTGGTGGGGACGCCCGAAGCGGCGGGCATATCCAGTGCTTCCATGTTGGTCATGGCGCAGGCATCGATGTTGCGAGAGACGAAGGCGTCAAGCGATGGAGCATAATCGAACCGCTGCACTTTAATGGTGACGCCGTATTTGTCCGCCCATTTCTTGAGGATTCCGGACTTTACCAAGTAGTGGTACGGCGTCCATCCTGCGTAGATGGACCACCCAACCGTAAACGTCGGTTTCTGAGCGGCCGCGGAAGTCGTAAGCAACAAGAAGAGACAAAGAATACGCGCTATCATTCAATCGTCCACAGCATGTATTCCAGGCAGGGACTGGAGGTGATCATATGCTGAGGAATTTTAGTCCCGCCGGGCGGCCACACCCCAGTCATTATTTCTATCTCCAGGATTCACTTTTTGAATGATGCCAGGTAGGCACGCCACCCTCCGAACTGTGTAATTTCAGTGGAGCTGGCTAGCGCGTAAGGCTCACAGATAAAGCTTTTGACAGACTCGCCGGAATCTAGCGTGACGTTGCCGATGCCGAAAGGCTTGGGGACTTCCGCCGTGAAACTGCCAAACTGGTCCTGCGGTATTGTCCAAACTTCCACTTCAATTCCCGGCCCTTGGAATTCGTCATCGCGCGCCAAGCCGGGCTTGGCTGGCTTGCTACCTGGCAGGGCATAAAGCCGGTAACCCGGTGCGGTTCGGCAGGTCTTATTCAGGCGCGCGCCGTGCCGGGTTAGCTCCGAATTCAGTGGTTGACCGCTGAGATGTGCCCCAACAACGGCCAAATTCACGCACCCGGGCGTTCTTTCAAGCAGTGGAGCCTGTTCGCCCATGTAGCGATGCGCGAGCGCAAGCAAAGCTTCGTCCGAAAAAGCCGGTCCTATGAAAGAAATTCCAAAGGGCAGGCCATTCGAACGAAATCCTGCCGGAGATGCGACAGCCGCAAGGTCCATCAGGTTCACAAAATTCGTATAGTAGCCAAGATTTGTATTCATCTTGAGGGGGTCTGCGGCCACTTGCTCATGGGTGTAAATTGTTCCCGTGGTGGGCAAGACAAGAACATCCATTGCGGACCACTGTTTTGCGGCCTCACGGCGCAAATCCAGCAAGCGATACTCGGCCTGGAACGTATCGACAGCGGTGAATCGATTCCCGCCGGCAATAATGCCACGCACGACCGGGTTCATCTCAGTGGAATGATTTTGCACAAAGGATTGGATGGCTGCGAGGCGTTCAGCCACCCACGGCCCTTCGTAGAGTAATTCGGCTACGGTGCGAAAGGCCGAAAAATCAATCTCGACTCTTTGGCCGCCGATTTGCTCCATTCTGCTCACCGCTTTTGCATACAGCGCTTTTGCTTCTTCGTCGCCAAAGAACTCGAGTTGCTCAGTTCGGGGCACGGCAAAGTGAAGAGAGGCATTCAACCAGGGCGCGGCATCTTCACCGATGCGAGGCTCGCGCGAGAATGGATCGCGTGGATCAAAGCCTTTGGCCGCGCTCCAGACTTTGTGAGCGTCGAGACAATTCGATGCCAAGATGGAGACGCAATCGAGCGTGAGGCAGGCTGGAACCACCCCTGCAGTGCTCAGCAGTCCCCGGGTCGGTTTTAGGCCAATCAAATTGTTGAAGGCCGCTGGCACGCGGCCCGAACCCGCCGTATCCGTGCCAAGCGCAAATGTGACAAGACCCTTCGCCACGGCGAGAGCTGAACCGGAGCTTGATCCACCGGAAATATATCGTTCGTCGTACACGCTCGAGCAAGCTCCGAACGGCGAGCGCGTCCCTACCAATCCGGTGGCGAATTGGTCCATGTTGGTTTTGCCGATAAGAATCGCTCCCGCGCCCTCAAGTCGCTGCACCACCGTCGCGCTGGAAGCCGGTGTATAGGCATATGCCGGACAGCCCGCGGTTGTCGGCATCCCAGCAACATCGATGTTGTCTTTCACTGCGAAGGTCATTCCGGCGAGAGCGGATGGTGGCGAGTTTTCGATTTCGTGTGCTCGCGCCAGCGCACGCTCACGCGGCACAAGGGAAATCCAAACCGGGTTGAGTGGGGCTCCATCCAAACGGTCATAAATTGCCGCGACCCTCTCCGAAATCTTCATGGGGCCCCCTCCGGACGAAACGCCAGCAATATCTGTCCTGAGGAAACCAGCGACCCGGGTGCGCAATGCAGCCTCTCTACAGTACCTGCACTCGGTGCCACCACCGCGATCTCCGTTTTCATTGCTTCGAGCACTAGAAGCTTCTGGCCTGCTTCCACCCTTTGCCCCATTTCCACTCCGATCGTCCAGACACTTGCACCAATCGGAGAGCGTACCGGCTTGCAGCCCTTAGGAGTCTCCAATTCGTTTCGAGATGCGCTGAGCGCTTCCGCAGGCTCAGCGAAGTCAGCCTGCCCAGCGGCGCCCCAGCGCTCGCGTTCTGCCTCAAAGGCTTGTTGCTGGCGTGCTTTGAATTCGGAGGCATCTGTGTCGATCGATTTCAAGAACGCATGATATTCGCGCAAGCGGAATTCCGATTCCTCGATGCGCAGCGTATACCGTCCGCGCGGAAAAGCTTCGCGGATATTCAGCAGCTCGTCCGCGCTTACTGGGAAAAACCGAACTTGGTCGAAGAACCGCAGCAACCATGGTGTCCCTGGCGCAAACTCGGCCGTGGATCGAAACGTGTTCCACATCTGTACGGTCCGGCCCACGAATTGATAGCCACCCGGTCCTTCCATGCCGTAAACACACAAGTAAGCGCCGCCAATTCCCACGGCATTTTCAGGCGTCCAGGTTCGCGCCGGATTGTATTTCGTAGTAACAAGACGATGGCGGGGATCGACTGGCGTGGCTACTGGCGCTCCCAAGTAGACGTCGCCCAGCCCCAGCACTAAGTAGCTGGCGCCAAACACGATGCGGTGGACCTCATCGATGGAAGTGAGGCCGTTGATGCGCCGAATAAACTCGATATTGCTGGGACACCATGGTGCGTCTGGCCGCACGCTCTGCATGTATTTTCGGATGGCCAGCTGAGTTGCCGGATCGTCCCAGGACAGCGGCAGATGAACCACGCGCGATTTCACTGTAATGTCGTCCAGGTCCGGAATGCGGCGCTCGCAAACCTCCAGGGCATCGAGAAGAGCCTCACGGCGCAGGCGGGAATCGTAGTGCACGTGCAGTGAGCGCACTCCCGGAGTGATATCGATGATCCCAGGGAGCTTCAGTTCGCGCAGTTGTTGTTCCAGAGCGTGAACGCGGAGGCGCAGATTCAGATCCAACACGTTCGGTCCGTACTCTACAAGCAAGTACCTGTCGCCATCGGCGCGGCAGACCACCGCCGGTGCGCCGTCGGATTCCAAACGCCGCAGGACAGGATCTTCACGGAAACGAGTCTCCGGCAGTGCTGCCATCTTTCCGGAGAGCGTTTCTATGTTCAATTCTTGCGCGCGGCTCAACTCCAACGCCTGCTCCAATGACAGTGCGCGAAACCGCACGACGTCACCAGCCTTCAGTTGCCCGATTTTCCAAAGCTCGCCGTCGACGATGGTTGCCGGACACACGAAGCCGCCCAGACTCGGGCCGTCAGGTCCCAGAATCACGGGCATATCGCCGGTGAAGTCGATGGTCCCGACCGCGTAAGCGTTGTCGTGAATGTTAGAAGGATGCAGGCCGGCTTCTCCACCATCCCTGCGTGCCCATCGCGGCTTTGGACCGATGAGTCGCACACCCGTGCGGTCAGAGTTGTAATGAACCTTCCACGCTGTGGTGAAAAATGTTTCGATGTCTTCTGGAGTAAAGAAATCCGGAGCGCCATGGGGGCCGTATAGCACCCCAATCTCCCACTCGTTTCCATACTGCGGAATCAACTGTTCCGCCAATTTAGCTGCTTCTCGTAAACTTTTTTCAGAGGCGCCTACGTGTAGCACGTCTCCCGCGCGAAGTGTGCGGCCGGCTTGACCGCCGAATTTTCCGAGAATGAAGGTTGAGCGGCTGCCCAGATACGGGGGAGCTTCAATCCCTCCAGCAACCGCAAAATAAGCGCGTGTTCCCGCTCCTTGCGCTGCTCCCAACTCAAGCACTGCGCCTCTGCGAACGAGTGTCGCTTGCCATAGGGGAATCGGTTGGCCATCTAGCCGCGCGCCGAAATCCGCCCCCGCTAGCGCAACCGTCGCGTCGCAGGAAAAACGCAAGGTCGGTCCAGTAAGTGTCATCTCAAGTCCGGCGGCATCGCCGGCATTGCCCACGAGACGGTTCGCGAAGCGAAATGCCAGCGAATCCATCGGACCCGAAGGAGGCACGCCAACATGCCAGTACTCCAGGCGGCCCGGGAAATCCTGAATGGTCGTTTGCGTGCCCGGCTCGATCACATCAATATTTAGAGGGAGGTAAGCGAGATCGCGCAGGAACGAGGTCGTGACACCTCCCCGAGTCAGAGCCGGAGCTTCACAGATCTGCCGCAAGTACGATAGGTTCGTCTCCAATCCCCACAGTTCGGAGTGACGCAAGGCAACACGGAGCTTGTGGAATGCGGCTCCTCGGCTTGCCGCGTGCACAATTATTTTCGCCAGCATGGGGTCGTAAAACGGCGTCACCTCGGTTCCGGCCTCCACCCAGGTTTCCACGCGCACTTCCTCAGGCCATTTGACATGCGAAAGTTTGCCCACGCTTGGTTGAAAATTCTTTGCGGCGTCTTCGGCGTACACTCGCGCCTCGATGGAGCATCCGTCACGCCGTACATTGAATTCCCCAAGCCTGAGGTCCTGTCCCGCTGCTTGCCGAACCATCCACTCAACCAGGTCCACGCCAGTCACTTCCTCGGTGACACCATGCTCGACTTGCAGCCGAGTGTTGACCTCCAGGAAATAAGAATCATTTGTCTCGTTATCGTAGATAAACTCCACGGTCCCTGCCGACTGGTATTTCACCGCCTTGCCCAATCGGATTGCCGCACCGATAAGTTGCTCCCTGACTTCGCTCCCCAGGCCAGGTGCCGGCGTCTCCTCGATAACCTTCTGGTTTCGCCGCTGCACGGAGCAATCGCGTTCTCCAAGTGCGGCCACCGAGCCGCGGCCGTCCCCAAAAATTTGCACCTCAATGTGTCGAGCTTGCGAGACGAATTTTTCCAGGTATACTCCGCCGCCTCCAAAATTCGCTTGGCTCAACCTCGAGACCGCATCAAACGCCTCGCGTAATTCTTCCCCTGACCCGCACAATCGAATGCCGATCCCGCCTCCGCCGGCCGTACTCTTCAGCATCACCGGATAACCGATGCGTTCAGCGGCTTTGATCGCGGCTCGCAGGTCTTCGAGCAGTTCGCTACCCGGCAGGAGCGGCACACTGTTCTCGGCGGCAATCCTGCGCGCTACATGTTTCAATCCAAAGTCCCTCATTTGCTGGGGAGTCGGTCCTATAAACACAACTCCATCTGCTGCACAAGCCTCTGCGAAACCCGCATTTTCACTCAGGAAACCGTAACCCGGATGAATAGCCTCCGCTCGTGATTTCCGCGCGGCCTCCAGCAAGGCGGGTACGGAGAGATAGCTGTGCGCAGGCGATGGCGGACCGATGCACACCGCTTCGTCCGCCTGCTCCACATGCATCGAATGGCGGTCGGCTTCGGAATACGCGGCAACCGAGCGCACGCCCATCTTGCGAAGTGTTCGAATAATGCGGCATGCAATCGCGCCGCGATTGGCAATCAGAACTTTCTCAAACATCACGCCTCGGTCCTATTCCAGATCAGGACCTGGACGGGAGTCGGGTTGTAAGCATTGCAAGGATTGTTCAACTGTGGACAATTGCTAATCAAAACGAGGACATCGGTTTCCGCACGCATCTCGACGTATTTTCCGGGATCGGAAATGCCATCTTCAAACGTGAGCTTGCCCTCCTTCGTCACTGGCACGTTCATGAAGAAATTGATGTTGTTGGCGATGTCGCGCTTGCTCATGCCATAGCCCCACTCAATGACCGCTTTCATAAAGCTGTTGCGGCAAGCGTGCATGTGCCGTTTTTCGAGGGCGTATCGGACCATGTTGCTTTCGGTGGCGCAGGCCCCACCTAGTGTGTCGTGCCGGCCGCACGTGTCCGCCACGATCGTCAGCAGCCCTGTGCCGGCGGTCGAAATCAATTTCGTGCCGGTCGTCAGATAAATGTTGCCTTGTTGCTGGATGGTGTCTTGCGCGCTGTAACGGTCGGAGTAATCATGTTCGTTGTAAAAGAGAGTATCTACGGCCTGGTTTCCGTGAAGATCAACGATGCGCAAATACTGCCCTTTCTTCACTGGATGGATCCAAGGCTCTCCAGCGAGAATCTCATGGCTATAGACGGCCTTTGCCGGATCAAGCTTGCTTGCAACTAAATTGATTCCGTTCATAGTTCTTAATTCCTCATAGAAAATATCTTTCCGTCAGCGTGAAGCCCCGTCCATTTTCTTTCCGCGAAATCCTGCAAAAATCGTCCGTACTCGGCGCCGGAACTCTCCCGATCGACACTTTCACGGGTTTTGGCTCATATCGCAAATTCGGATCGAGCGGATGTTGGCAGGTGTTCAGTATCACGAGGACGTTCATCTCCGCACGAAGCTCAACAAAATCGCCAGCCTTCGAGTTGCCCGCGGCAAAGCTCATGCTGCCATCCTCTGCGACATCAACCCGGCTGAAGAAATTTACATTCGCCGTGAGGTCGCGCGCATCGAGCCCCCATTTGGCCATCTCGATCAGGAAACTGTCGTGCCCATTCTTGTGATAGTCATTACGTTGTTCCTGATAGCGCGAAGGTCCATATTTTTTTTCCACCAGCTTGCTATTGGAGGTTCCGCCGATGGGGTCGTGCCAGCCAACCTTGTCTTCAACAATGGAACATAGAATGCGTCCCATGTCGGAATACAAGACGAAACCCGTTGTTAGCCGCGCGATATGCTGCGCCTTCAGCGTGTCCGGCATGTTGTATCTTTCCACCGGACACTCGAAGTTATAGAAAATTGCACCAACATTCGCTCCGCCTTCCACATCCATAAGGCGCAGCGCTGTTCCACGCCTCAGCACGTGCGACCATGCCGCTCCCGGCTGAATGGTCTCCTCCCAGAGAACGGAATTCTCTTCCATTTACACTTCTCCTGTTGTGACGTTGGGTGCGCTACTAATGAAATGAATTACAGCGAGGGAGGCGGACCGCAACAGACATCCATCCTCGTCAGCCGCAGATACACCGTTATGGAAATGAGCGATCGAGGATCTCGACCTGAGTAACTGGATCTCATTGCGCGTAGTCTCGCACACCAAGCCCGGCCACACAAGGAAAAGAATCATGTGGCATCGGCCCAAGTTGCCGTGCATGGCGGCGCCCACTAACCGGAAGTCATTCCGGGCCAGAAGTCGGGAAATCGGACAAGTTGATCCTAGTACCGACATGTCCGATAAACGCTGCGCGTTAAGCAGGACTTGGCGTATAATGCCCTCCGTGCCGATCGAGGTACATCGGGCGCTAACCGCATCGCTACTTTCCGCGTCGATGGACAAAAAACCTGCAATACTCGATTGTCAGGTACCTGCCTGTGTCTGGGATACCGCCGGCCTCTTGCACTACACCCCACAGCTACGGGGGAGATCAGTGGTGGGAAGGTCTGGGAAGCGGCTCAACAGTTCCGTGAGGCCGGTGTCTCAGCCGAACTCGTTGCGCGCTTGCAGGAATGGGGAATCATTTACACCGAAGGGGTATCTCGACACTCGCGGCGCACCGAGCGAGGACAATTATTGCCTCTTAAGATCGGGACCTAAGCGAGCTACTCAGTGATTCTAGGATTCAGGACGGCGTCTCGTCTACCTTCTAGAAGTTTTACGACCTTCTCCGCCTCCTTCGCATTGACCCCCACTTCTTCCAGAGCTTCGCGAAAGTGCGTGAGAAACACATCGAAGTGCGTGTCGGTCAGCCCGTGGTCTCTGGCGCGTGCATGAGCCTCATGGATATCTTTGCCTGTATACACGACATGACCGCCGAGAAGCATGGAAACGAACATGCTCAGTCGTGCGCGGAGATGCGCCATATCGGTTCGTTTGAAAAAGGGGCGTAGGCTATCATCTGCCAAGACTTTATCGTAGAAGGATTCCGTGGCAGCAGAGACCTTACGATTACCCCCGATTAAGTCATACAAATCGTCAATCATCGGGGCCTCCCACACCAGTCAAAAGAAGACGGATCAATCTGCTTCAGGGAGACAAAGATCTGCTCTATGGCCCGTCATTGTAGTTTTCTCGCCCGATGCAGTCAATGACCGCAGCATTGTTACGACCCAACGGAGAACAACAAAGGAACCTTTGACATTTCGCCTTCAGTGCATAGAATACGGACCGCTCCGCGGTGGCAAATCCTGACAGGAATCGCTCACACAAACCGGGCGGATGGGGGTGTTGGAATAGCCCTCCATCTTTGACTCCGCTGACAGGCCCAAAGTTCAACGTAGCAAGGGAGAGCAGAATATGCGCAGGCCTTTGTTCGTCATTCTGGTGCTGTTATTCGCGGCGGGCCTTGCCCGCGGACAAGACACCCCAGTGTCGGATCAAACCGAGCAGATCAAGGCTCTGCTGGCCCGTGTCGAACTGCTCGAAAAACAGGTTGCCGAGTTGAAGGCGGCCTCAGCGGCAACGGCAGGTGCACCCGCACCGCCTGCAGCAGCGCCGGTCAGTCCTGCGCCTTCCGCGGAGACTGCCCGGCAAGCCCCACAAATGCACGAACACACAGGGCAAATGCCGCAAGAAGCCATGCAACAATTGGAAACTCATTATCCCTCGCTGCAAATTCGCGGTTTTGCCGACGCCGACTTCTCTGCCACTGATCAAAAAGGCACGACCAGCGGGTTCAACCTGGGCCAGTTTGACTTGCACATTGCCTCCGCCCTCTCTCGAAAGATCAGCTACTTTGGGGAAATCACGGTCAACGCGCATCCCACAGATTACACAATCGAGATGGAACGGTCCTTCATCCGCTATGACTACAACGACTACTTCAAGATATCCTTCGGCCGGTTCCACACGCCCATCGGCTATTGGAACACTGCCTATCATCACGGAGCGTGGTTGCAAACGACCATCGATCGCCCATTCTTCGTCAAGGTGGGAGGAACCTTCACCCCCTTGCATTTCGTGGGGGTGCTCGCAGAAGGCAACATTCCCTCCGGAGGGCTCGGCCTGGGCTACAACGTTGGAATTGGGAACGGCCGCGGGGATATCATTTCGCGGCCCGGGGATGCGGGGGACACCAACAACAATCGCGCCTGGGTAGCCAAGTTGTTTGCGCGGCCCGCGAAAGCGTACGGGCTGGAGCTAGGAGGTTCGTTCTACCGCGATAAGATCACCCTTCCGAGCGGTTTGAATTACAGTGAATGGATCGGCACGGGCTACCTCGTCTGGACTAAAGGCGCTCGCGAGTTCCTGGCGGAGTTCGACAACGTGAACCACCGCAACATCGTGACAAATGCCGTGTCCAACAGCGACGCCTCGTATGTTCAATTCGGCTACCGGCTGCCGTGGTTTGAAAGAACCTTAAAACCGTATTACCGTTTCGAATATACGCATATGCCGTTGAGCGAGCAGGTGTTCACCTATCAGCCTCAAGTGGAGTCGATCTTTGGATTGCGTTACGACATTTCGAATTTTGCCGCATTCAAGTCCGAATACCGCTACTCGGCAAGCCACCCGGCACAAGGCATTAATCCAGCGCTGCCTACAATCAACGGGCTGTTTTTCCAGACAGCTTTCACTTTCTGAGCGAGTGAACCACATGACACGCACGCTCAAACACGTCAGTCTAATTCTCGCAGCAACATTCCTCCTGTGGATGCCTCTTCATGACTCGAGCTTGGCGCAAACTCCCCGCGAAGACGATGTGGCGGTGGTCGTGAACGAAGAAACGCCCGTGGCTGACTTGAGCCTTGCGGAAGTGCGCAAGGTGTTTTTGGGGGAACGTCAATATTGGAATTCAAAACTGCCGGTGGTCTTGCTAATCCGAGCTCCCGTTGCCCGTGAGCGCGACGTCGTTTTGCGCGTCATTTATCAGATGACGGAAGCTCAGTTCAAGCAATACTGGGTGGCCAAGATTTTCCGGGCGGAAGTCACGTCCCCGCCAAAAATTGTCTATTCCAATGACCTGCAATACGAATTGGTTTCCGCCATGCCGGGAGCAATTGCTTTCGTCGATTCGCGTAATGTCCATCCGGGAGTAAAGGTCGTTCGCGTGGACGGCTTGCGCCCTGGCGAGAAGAACTATCCCTTGCGATAGCGGCATCCCTCTATCTGTGGTTGCGCCACAACTTCAGGGATTTGACTCGCACGTTTTCTTAGTGTGTGAGTTTGATACGTCCGAGGATTTCGCGGAATCGCGCGTCCGATCGCAGGGGATTAAACACTGGTTCCACGCCTAGCGAAACCAATTCCGTGTCGTGTTCATCGTAGGCTTCTTGCAGCCACTTGATGGCCTTCTCTTTTTCGCCCATGCGCATGTACGCCTCTCCGATGCTGTAGGAGGAAACGTGTCCATGCTTGGAAACTTCCGTCAAGCCATCGACCCAGCTTTCCAGAACGCCCCGGTAGCCGGCCCTCGAAAAGTCTTCTTCCACCGAAGCCGCCAGTTCGGAACCTCCGAACAGCGATAGCATTTTTTCTCGCTCCGCCACCGCTTCCTTGTACTTGCCCATCTGCGCGTAGACGCCCTCAAGAAGGCGCCTTGCCGGGGCAAACTTGGGGTCGATATCCAGCACTTTTCGCAATTGCTCGATAGCCTGCTGGTTCTGTCCCGCAATATAAAGTTGCCACCCAATGGTTGTATTAATCAGGCGCGACAGCGGATCAAGTTCCTCCGCCTTTCTAGTTTCCCGCAGGCCTTCCTCAAACTGGCCCATGCTGCTTAGGTACTCTCCAAACCAGTGATGCGCATTCGCGGAGTTGGGATTCAGCTCGATCCCTCTCCGAAACTCCTGTTCCGCGCCCGGCCAGTCCCATTCAAAATGTTCTTTGACGAGTGCGAGGGAGGTATGTGCCTCCGCAAGCGTGCCATCGATATCTAGCGCTTGCATCGCTGCGGTCTTGGCCCTGGGCCACGCTTCGGAGGGCGCCAGATAGCCATAGTCCCCCATAAGACTGTAGGTGTCGGCAAGGCCCGCGTACGCCAGCGCGTACCGGGGATCTTTCTGAACCGCCTCCGTGAAGAAGTCGGATGCCGTCTTGAAGTCCCCCGCCGCTCCCTTGTTCCAATAGAAGAGTCCCTGCAAGTAGAGTTGGTAGGCTTCCGTGTTCTCTGTGGCGCGCCTGGAGAGCAGCCTCTTTTCGTTGCCGACCAGTGCCGGTCGCAGCCGCCCGTAAATATCCGCCGCAATCTCGCGTTGCACTGAGGTCAGGTTGGAAAACTTGCGGTCGTACTGCTCCCCCCAGATTTGTCTGCCGTTCTGTACGTCTTCGAGGTTTACGCTAATCAACAGCTCGTCTCCCGTTTGGATAAGCCTCCCCGTCAGGATGGCTTGGACGTGCAATTCCTGCCCCACTTTCTGCGGATCGGTCGGCAGCCCCTTATAACGAAACACCGTGTTCCGTGACATCACGGCAAAGTTTGGGAGTTGCGAGAGGCTGTCGATCAGACTTTCCGTGATGCCGTCGCTTAGATATTCCGTCTTGGGGTCATTGCTTACGTTGATAAACGGCAAAACAGCCATCGATTCAATTCGCGGGGAAGTGGAAGAGCCGAAGATAAGTTCGCGTACTCTGCCAACGCTTAGCCCCAATACCACAAGCAGCACGGCGGCAGCTCCCGCCACGGCAAACTTCACCCAGCGGCTCGGGGCGCTGTGGGCCAGCAATTCACGCTCCGTTGGAGAAATCGAACTGCTGGAGTCCGTTTGACGCTTGAGGCGTTGCAGCTCTGCCCGCAGGTCCGAGGCATGCTGATAGCGCAGGTTGCGGTCTTTCTCGAGTGCCCGCCCGACAATGTGTTCCATCTCCGCGGGGATCTCGCTGTTCAACCGCACCAGCCCCACCGGAGTCTTGTGCAAGATGGCGTCAAAAATCGCTCCCGAACTATCCCCTTTAAAGGGGAGGAAGCCGGTAGCCATCTCGTACATGACCACGCCAAAGGAAAACAGATCGGTGCGCGCGTCCAGCGTCCTGCCGAGAACTTGCTCCGGAGACATGTAGGAGACTGTTCCAAGGGCGCCGCCCGGGCTCGTCAAGTTCTCCGAGTCCGATCCCCCGGTGGCCAAAGTTACCGAACCGCCTATCCCGCTCCCAACGGTTTTGGCGCGGGCCATCTTTGCAAGACCGAAATCGAGAATCTTTACGTGCCCACGCTTGGTAACGAAGATGTTTGCCGGCTTCATGTCGCGATGCACAATTCCTTCGCTGTGTGCCGCGTCCAGCGCATCCGCGACTTCGATGGCAATCTCCAGTATGCGTTCCACCTTCATGGGTTGGCCCATGATGACGTGTTTCAGCGTTTGCCCATCCAGGCTCTCCATGGCGATGAATGCTCTGCCGTCTTGCTCGCCAATGTCGTATACCGTGCAGATATTGGGATGATTTAAAGACGATGCCGCCTGGGCCTCGCGCTGGAATCGCGCCAAGGCCGAGGGATCCTTGGATACGTGTTCGGGGAGGAATTTGAGGGCTACATACCGTCGGAGTCGGGTATCCTCCGCCTTATAAACCACACCCATCCCGCCGCCGCCGAGCCTTTCGGTGATCCGGTAATGGGAGACTGTCCTTCCGACCAGCGAATCAGGGTACTCCATCTGCCGCTCATCTTAGGTTCTAATGCAACGGCAAGTCAACGACCGCGGGCGACCGCGGGCGGGCAATCCGGAAGTTATTGCACGTAGCTACTTGGCCGAATAGTTGGCTACTCGCCGAAGTGGCCTCGCCACACGCCTGGTAAGTTCGTGAACAGATACGCAGTATGCATGCAAGCCTTCCCATCAATTAGTTCAATTGCTTGGCATCGATCAAGAGATTACATCAGAAAGTCACCCTGTCACGCCAGCGCTCGCCGTTGTAATTTTGCTGAAGCTTATCCGATAGGATGACGGACAATTCGGAAGTAATCCACATCTGATTAACGCTTACCGGAGATGTCCTATAAAAGGGAATGTCAATAGACATGTCTCACCGTCGGCTCGGTGCCGACACTTTTTGTTTCGGCATTCAGCCCAATCGTTTGAACATGCACTCGTGATCGGCGAGTGGTCTTCCTCAGGGAGTCGTTGCTTCGTTTCGTCGCACGAAACGGTGAGATTCTTCTTTCCGCCTGTGGTTCCATTGCACTGTCGTGACGGCGCCTTCGTTTCTTGAAACAAACAAGTCTGACGGTTGTCCGCCGTGATAAGCGGCAACTCATGGTCCTATTGGAGACTCGTGGCCTATGACTTTCTTTGGTTATCCAAGGGGGCATAGGGTGAAGTCGGAGACTTTTCGTGTTTCGACACGGTGGCCTGACATCTCCGGTGGATACTCTCCCTCGAACCAAGCGTCTCAAGAACCCGACAGCTACCGCCAGGAATAGTTCCCAGGTGGAACGGACTCTCTGTCAGAGACGCTCAAGCTGCTTGTTGTTTCAAATAGTTGGCGTCGAAACGTACCTCCTTCTTCCAGACGATCAACGTGATCGCGGCAATCTTCCTCGCCAAGGTGAGACGAGCCATGGTTGGTCGCCTCCCTTTGGCGAGCAAACTCTCGTAAAAATCGCGGAACGGTCCAGCCGCGGTGCTGGCTCTCATAGCCGCACCCTTGAAAATATCTTTGAGGTCGTGGTTGTGATTGTCATTGAGACCGCGCAGGGTGACGGGTTTCTTCGAGCGTTGTAGCTGTCCCTCCACGACGCGGTACTGCGCGATGTCGTGGGTCTCCAACCCCAGCCCGCTGTAGGTCCACAGTTGCCGCTTGGTGCGAAACCGATGGGGCGTCTGCAGCAACGCCACCAAGTGAGCCGCCCGAAGCGGACCAATACCAGGAATCTGGCGTAGCAACTTCGTCGCACAGTGCTTCCTAGCCTCGGCCAACAGTTCTTTCCGGGCTTGTTGGCGCACCAGCCGCAGGGCGTCGAGTTGTTGGTAGTAAAGTTCTGCCCGCCGGCGCACGCCTGCTTCGTGAATCTTGGCGAGCCACTCCGAACGGTAATGCGGTGCGTAGACTTGCGTCCCGGCACAGGGAATGGCCCAGCCCCGATACAAGGCCTTGAGTCGATTCATCACCCGCCCGAGATCCTTGCTGATCGTCAAATAACTACGGGACAATTCCTTCAACATGCGCAGGCCATGTTCTCCGTGATACACCGAACTGAGCTTGCTCATGTACAACAGTTCGGCCAGCTTGCGTGCGTCGATGCGGTCGCTCTTGCTGCCTTCTTTCAGCAAGGCATTCTTTCGCGGATTACACACTACGAGTTCCGTCACGTGCGGCTTCAGCAGATCGTACAACCAGCCAGCCCAAGTGCCTTCTTCAAACGTGAGGTGCACATCTCCACCCAGCCCGTGGATAAACTGCAAAAGGGTGCTCGCTTTGGTCTCGATGACGCATTCCATCACCACCCTGCCGGCAGAATTCAGAACTGCGATCGAAATGCTTTCCTTATGCACGTCCAAGCCGATATATTTAGTGCTAGTCATAGAGGGTGTTCCTTTCTGTAGGGAATGAGCCAAGCACTCAAAACCTACTCCAAAAGGGGCGCCCTTTTATAATGTGTGGAATCTCGCAGCCGAGGCTATCCTTCGGTGTTCCGAAACGTTCGGGAACAGGAAGGGAACAGCAAGCCCCAGGTACCACGTAAAACCCTTATGCAAGACGCAAGAAAGAGCTAGTAGAATCAACTACTTGGCATTTCTCGAGTAATCGGCAGGTCGTGGGTTCAACTCCCACTCTCGGCTCCACCGCTCAAAAAATGCAAGTCCCGCGACATCAATCAGTTGACCTTCTGATTTTCTGTAGCCGCTGAAATCTTGTGAACATTAGTGAACAAAACCTCGGCAACTTTGTCGACTGCACGCCGTTGTGCATCTGGGATGGCGTGCGTGTAGACATTTAGTATTGTTTCAAGGTCCGGATGGCCGAGAAGTGACTGGGCTGTTCGGAGTGATTCACCCACCTCGCCGAGCTGCGTTGCATGCGTGTGTCTGAAGCTGTGCCAGGCGATCAAAGGTAGCCCCAGCGCTTTGCATGCCGGTCGCAGAACACGGCGAAGTAGGTTCTTCGGGTTGAGCGGCGTCTGGTTGCGGGTTGTGAAGACGAGATCCCCTGGACTCTTTTGCCGACAGCCGGGAAGCTGTGTTCGAAACGCGTCACGCACAGGCTGGCTGATCGGAATATCTCGTCTACTGCTTTTCGTCTTGGGCGAACCGAACTTACCTTCCGACACTGTCTCCCTCACTTGGATAACACCGCGATCTAAATCGAGGGCCTTCCATCGCAGTGCGAGAATTTCGCCGATTCGCATGCCTGTCAGCACTGAAACGAGCACGAGAGTACGACGGGGTTCGGAAAGGGAAGTAAGCAATCGTCTTACTTCCTTCGGATTGAGATAGAGCCTCTCCGTCTTTGGCGCACGGTCGCCAATGCGAATCCCTCTAGCAGGATTTTGCTCGAGAAGATTCCAATCGACAGCGGCCTGCAACACCTTCGAAATTGAAGGTTCTGTTTTTGAGGCATTTGCAAAGACTTTAGTACTCTCGACGACGGTTCATTCTGAAAGCCGATTCGATCCATTCGGATTCTGACGTTGACATGCCCGACTCACTGTATACAATATGCATGATTTTGTCCGCTGCCTGTCATCCTCATTTCATTCAATTCCTCAGGGGTGGGGAAAATGAGCTTTTCGGGTAGCTACTCTAAGTGTGGGGTGCCTCATGTCCTATCCAGTCGCTTCCCGTCTTCGTTCAGGTTTGGCTTCGGTCTTTTTCGGTTTTGTAATCGCTTTGTGCATCCTCATCGCACCTGGGATTCTGCGCGCACAGGTTTCAACCACCGGCAAAATTGCAGGCACGGTAACAGACGCTTCCGGAGCGGCCGTGCCGACTGCGACGGTTTCGGTGAAGAGCACTGCGCTCTTGGTCCCGCGCAGCAGTCAGGCCGCAGGCGACGGCAGCTACTTGTTCGACTTGCTTCCGCCTGGCACCTATGAACTGACGGTCACCTCGGCTGGGTTCAGCACTTATAGTCAAACAGGGATCGTACTCACGGCAGGGTTCACCGCGACGATCAATGCGAAGTTGCAAGTCGGCGAAGTGACGCAGGTCGTGAAAGTCGAAGGCGAACCAGTGGTCGATTTGCAAAACAACCAGACCTCGACCACGTTTGATCAGAGTCTATTGCAAGACATTCCGAGTGGCCGTGATCCATGGTCTACGGTCGCCCAGATGCCCGGAGTTACCTCGAGCACATTCGACGTAGCGGGCAACAATAGCTACCAGCAATCTGCCATGCAGGTACACGGGAGCACGCAAGCAGAGCAGATTTACAGCTACAACGGCTTGGATTTGAACTGGCCTGGCGCCAATGGAGGTTACACGCAGTTCTATACCAACCATGATTCATTCGATGAGTTTCAGGTCGTCGCAGACAATGCTCCCGCTTCCGTTCCCATTGGCGGGGTGTACATGAACATGGTCACCAAGTCTGGCTCGAACGAGTGGCATGGGCTGGCTGCAGCTTACTATTTGACTGCAGCCACTCAGGCTGGAGTAAAGCAGCCGGTGTTCCAAGGCACGCCAGTTGACACGGGCTCGCCATTCGACATGACCAGGGACACTTCGGCCAGCCTTGGGGGACCACTTTGGAAGAACAAGTGGTGGCTCTTCGGCTCTTATCGCCGTTACGACCTGAATCAAAGGATTCTGGCGGTGAAGGACCAGTCGGGTGCAGCCGTGAAGGATATCAATCATCAGACCAACACCGATCTGCGCAGCGACTTGCAGGTTAATTCGAAGAATAAGTTCAGCTTCATCTGGCTGTATAACGAGCAGAATCGTTTCTTCCGCCGTGATACCGCGTACCAGTTTGTTACTGCGGACGCCAGTTGGAAACAGATTGAACCCGCCTACATCTTGCAAGGCTTGTGGACCAGCCAGGTTACGAATAACTTTTTGCTCGATTTTCGAGTTGGATGGAACAAGATCTTCTTTCCCCTAAGCTATCAGTCCAACTCGACAGGTCTGAACAAGCAAGACATTGGATTCTCAACTGAGACCGGCGCCGCACCCAACGAATTTCAAAATCCGGCGTGGGTGCTGAAATGGTCTGCTGGCGGCTCCTGGTATAAGGCGAATTGGGGCGGCAATCACAATTTCCAATTTGGTTTCGAATGGGGGAAGAGCTACAACTCCTACATTAACAAAGTCAGTCAAGGCATCAACGCTCAGTACAATGGTGGGGCGCAGGCTTTCTCGACGCCCTTCCAAGTTGTGGCCTACAACACCCCGACGACCCAAAAAAACTATTTTCGGGATACCAGCTTCTACCTGCAGGATACTTGGACTCTAAAGCGCCACATCACCCTGAACCTCGGGATACGCTATGACCGATTTACGACGTATTTCCCAGCGCAAACCACGGATGCAAACCTTACCTTTCCACAACTCTTCAGTGCTGGCTTTACGTTCCCAGCGTCGGGGGACTTGGTGGATTGGAACACCGTTTCGCCGCGTATAGGCGTGGCGTTCGATCCCACGGGGAAAGGTAATTCGGTGCTGCGTTTCGGTTACGGTATCTACTACATCATGCAAGGAACAGGGTTGGCGGAGTTGTCGAACCCGAATGGGCTAGTCACGCTAACGTTCCCGTGGACCGACACAAACGGCGACAAGATTCCGCAAGTAAACGAATGGCTTCCCGCGGGAGCGAAGCCGATAAACTCGTCCGGCGGGGCGCAAATCAACCACAACATGGGCCGCCCGTATTCAGAAGAAATCAGCGCGGGGTACGAGAAGCAATTGTGGCGCGACCTTCGTGTTGGCGCGACTTATTATTTCCGGACCAAGAAGAATCTATATGGCATTGAAAACACGGACGTGCAAAAGTCGGACTATACGCCGATAACCATGCTGAATGATCCAGTGACCGGACTGCCCACCGTACCTATCATCAACGGCCTAACGGGCAAACCCATGACCTTGTTCAACTTCAATCCCACTCCCTCGCGCCCGCTCACCTTCAACAATTTGGTAACCAACATTCCCGCGCTTGACGACAATTCCTATCATGCCGTTGAATTCACTGCCGTGAAACGTTTGTCGAATAAGTGGCAAGTCCTCGGCGGCCTTACGATCCAGCGGCAAAAAGGAGTTTTCGGTCGAGGTTTTTCGGACCAAGCCACCGGCGATAACTTCACCGACCCAAATAATGACATCAATAGGAAAAACAACTACCTGAATCTCGATTCCACTTATGTCTTCAAGGTGGATAGCACCTATGAGCTCCCTTGGAAATTTGGTACCAGCGTCAACTTCCAGCACTACACCGGCTTCCCAATCCAGCCGACCGAGACCTTTGGCGGATACCCCAATTCGGGGCTAAACCAATTCAGCGAGACCGTCATCCTTCAACCAGCGGGGATCCAGCGTCTGCCCAGCGTCAACCAACTCAATCTTCGTTTTTCCCGGGAGTTTGTGCTGAATGACCGCTGGCACCTCACTCCGACTATCGATTTCTTTAACGTAACCAACTCGCAAACTACGATTTCGGAGGTAGCTCAGTGGAGTCCTCCGACCGGAGGGAGCTACCAGTTGCCTTCCCTCGCTATCAATCCATTCGTGACGCGATTCGGTTTGCGGTTCACTTTCTAATCGTGCTGGCCTTACTTGAGGCCAGCACTTTCCTTTCCGGCGGGTTGGGACTAGTATCACGCCCACCCGCCGGTGTCGTGTTGGGACTCAATTCTTAGTTGTGTACCGCGAGGGTGCTTATGTGGAGATGGAATAACGCAGTCGGATTCATTCTCGGGACGGCACTGATGTTCGCGGCCTCTGCTGCGCCACAGAGCAGCCCAAAATCCTCAAAGCTCACGATTGAGCAATTGATTGAGATTAAGCATCCCTCCAACCCAGTTTGGTCGCCCGATGGCAAACACGTTGTCTTTACCTGGGACCGCGCCGGCGTCGCTAATCTTTATGTGGCCAATGCGGACGGCCATGGCGAACCGCAAGCACTCACTTCGTTTCCCGAAGGCCAAGTGGAAGGCGCATTCTGGAATGAGGACGGCGATACGGCGTATTTTCCGCACGAGGGCGATTTGTTGCAGGTTCCCGTTTCAGGTGGCGCGCCGAAGCCCGTGTGGAGCAAGCCGGATCGCGGTACGGATATTGTCCCATCGCCGGACAGCAAGCGGGTAGCGTTCGTGCGGGGCAACTCCGCGGCGGGTGAAGGGACCCAGCGTGGGAGCGACCTCATCATACGGTGGCTCTCTGATGGAACGGAGTCAACCGTCGCGCACGATGACGTAAGCATTCGCGGCCTTGTTTGGTCTCCCGACGGCGCGTCAATTGCCTACACCGGCGGTTCGAAGATCATCCATCACGACGAGTCCCCAGCGTATTCCGGTACCAAGATCATCTATCGAGTGTCGGAGTATGTCCGGGGGCAAATGTATGCGTTGCGGCTCGCGGGCGGCAAACCGATCGCCATCAGCAAGCCCGGCGAGTACGGCGGTTTGGCCTGGACTGACCCGACCCACCTGGTCTTCGACGGACAGTCAAGCGACTTCAAGAAATACTTCATTTATCTTGCCGACGCCGCCACTGGTTCGGTGCGAACAATTCATGAAATAGACGAAGAAAAATTCTGGAGCATTCCGGACTGGGGCGAAGCGGGGGCACAGCCGTGGCCCTCGCCGAACGGCAAATGGATCGCCTTCCTCAGCGATCAGGACGGTTGGGACCATATTTATGTGATGCCGGCATCGGGCGGGGAGGCATTCCAAATCACGAAAGGGCACTTCGAGGCCTGGCGTCCCGCTTGGTCGCACGACAGTACGCGCATCGCGTTCGACGCGAACCTGGAAGACCACCCCGGCGACCGCGCCGTTGGCATCGCCAACATCGGCGATGATCCTGCGCACGCAACCGTCACGTACATCACAACGGGATCTGGCACGAACATAGAGCCGCACTGGTCCGATGGGGACGGGCGCCTGGTCTATCAGCACACGGACACGCGCAACAGCGCGGACTTTTTCACCATCGGCACCAATGCCGGCGCTCAACCAGTGAGGCTGACAGACTCCATGCCTGCCGGGATCGAGCGCTCAAAATTCGTAGAACCGCAGTTCGTGCACTATTCCGGACCTGATGGCCAGCAGGTTCCCGGCTGGCTCTTTGTGCCGAAGAATCTGGACCGCACTAAAAGACATCCGGCGATCATCTGGACTCATGGTGATGGCGTGAATCAAAACTACGACGGCTGGCACGTGCAGCGGAATTACGCCGTTTACTACAGTTTCCACCAATATCTGTTGCAGCAAGGCTACGTCGTTTTCGCTCCGGACTATCGCGGCAGCATCGGCTACGGACGCGATTGGCGTAACGGCGTGTTCATGGACGTCGGCGGGAAAGATGCCAAAGACGCATGGATGTCCGCCAATTATCTGAAGACCCTTCCTTACGTAGATTCCGACCGAATTGGTATATGGGGATTGAGCTATGGCGGATTCTTCACGCTGATTGCGATGACCGATCAACCAAAGCTGTTTCGCGCGGGCGTGGACGTGGCCGGTGTCGTCGATTATGTGATGTATTATTCCGATCCATATCATGGCGATTGGACAGCAAGCCGCATCGGGACGCCGGAACAGAATCCGAAAGTCTACGCGAATGCCTCACCGATTTCGCATATCGATCGCCTGGAGCGCCCGTTGCTCGTGCTTCACGGCACGTCCGACGTGAACGTCCCGTATCTAGAGTCCGTCTGGCTCATCGACGAAGCTCTCAAAAAGGGAAAAGGGGAACTGCTTTCCTACATGATGTATCCCGGCGAGTTCCACTATTTTACCCGTGCGCATGTTCTGCTGGACGCCTGGCACCGCGTGGACGACTTCTTTGCTTTTCATTTGCAAGGCAAGGTCAAGCAAGCACACTGAGTTTTTAAGGGCGGTCTGTCTGGATGTAACATACGCAACGCTCAGTCGACCGGCGGATAGCCTTTGCCCCGGCCGTCCAGAGCGATTTCTGGGCCCAATTACGAAGCGAAATCAACAGGAGGTTCCACGTCGTGCTCAGCCGCAGCCGGAAATTCTTTTTTGCTTGGATCGTAGTCTTGGCCTGTGTGGTCTCCGCGAACGCGCAGCAACCGGACACCGAAGACGAGGATCAGATGCGATTCCGTTTTGTCGGCCCGAAAGTCGGAAATCGCATTGCGGCGGTTGCCGGCATTCCGGGAGATCCGAGCACATACTACGCGGGTGCGGCGTCCGGCGGCGTCTGGAAATCGACCGACGGCGGCAATCGCTGGTCACCGGTCTTTGACAAGCAGCCCGCAGCAGCCATCGGCGCTCTGGCCGTTGCTCCTTCTGACCCTAGCGTCGTTTGGGCGGGAACAGGTGAGGCCTGGGTGATTCGCGACAGCGACGTGATGGGCAATGGTATCTATAAGTCCACGGACGCTGGGAAGACCTGGACAAATATGGGGCTGCAGGAGACCGGCCGAATCGGCCGCATCGTCGTGCACCCCACAAACCCGGATATCGTATTTGCCTGCGTTCTCGGACGCACCACCGGGCCCCAACAGGAACGCGGCGTCTTTCGCACCCTCGACGGTGGCCAACACTGGGAGCGCGTGCTCTTTGGCGGAGAAAATGTAGGCTGCTCCGGGCTTTCTATGGATCCGCACAATTCGCGCACGTTATTCGCGGGAATGTGGCAAGTGGAAATGCACACCTGGGTGGAACTGAGCGGCGGCCCGGGCAGTGGAATCTACGTTTCGCGTGACGGCGGAACAAAGTGGACGCGCATCGAAGAGCATGGGTTGCCACATTCTCCTGTGGGCAAGATCGACGTTGCCGTCGCCCCCACCAACTCTCGGCGCGTCTTTGCCTTGTTCCAAACCAAGGACCAAGGCTCGGTCTGGAGGTCCGATGACGCCGGGACACACTGGAAGGCCATCAATTTCCAACGCGCATTGATTGGCCGCGCCGGCTATTACATTCGCATCGCCGTTTCGACTGGAAACGACAATGAAGTTTACATTGCAAACAGTTCGTTCCATCAGTCTCTTGACGGAGGACAGAATTTCCAGGAAGTCCACTGGGGAGGGGACACTCACGATATCTGGGTTGATCCCGCCAATCCCGATCGCTTTGTAATCACCGATGACGCCGGAATGCTCATCACTACGGTTCACGGCCGCGGCTTCCATCGCGTTACGCTTCCCATCGGCCAGATGTACCACGTCGATGTTGACAACCAGGTTCCCTACTACTTCTATAGCAACATGCAGGACGACGGAAACATGCGCGGCCCCAGCGTGCCTGTCGACTCGCAAGAAACAGGGTGGGACCACCGCATGGGTGGTTGCGAGTCCGGCTTCACCGTTCCAGACTTGGCCGATACCAATGTTGTCTGGGCCACGTGTTATGGCAACAAAGTCACACGTTGGGATGCCCGCCACAAGCATGCGCGTTCCGTCAGCCCGTGGCTGCACACTCTGGATTCACCGCCGAACTCCATCAAGTACCGTTGCCATTGGACAGCGCCACTGGCGATCGATCCCTTCGACCACAACACCGTCTATTACGGCTGCCAGGTCATTTTCAAAACGACGAACGCCGGCCAGAGCTGGACGGTCACCAGTCCGGACCTGTCAACGCAGGATCCCGCTCACATCGTTCCTTCGGGAGGAATCGTCGGTGACAACCTCGGCCAATTTTACGGAGAAGTGGTCTTTGCGATTGCGCCATCCAAGATCCAGAAAGGATTGATCTGGGCAGGAACAAACGACGGGCAAGTCTGGTACACAAGAGACGGCGCGGCAACTTGGGTAAACGTGACGAAGAACATTTCAGGAATGCCTCCTCTCGGCACGGTCACCAGCATTACGCCTTCGACCTTTGATCCCGCCACCGCTTACATCAGCGTCGATCTTCACCTGGTCGACAACCGCGATCCCTTCATCTATAAGACCACCGACTTCGGCAAATCCTGGAAAACGGTAACCGGAAATCTTCCGAAACACTCTTTGTCCTACGTCCGAACGGTGGCCGAAGATCCGAACTGCCAAGGCCTGTTGTTTGCCGGCACGGGAAATGGGCTCTACTATTCGCTCGATGACGGCGCACACTGGACTGCGTTGGACGGTGGATTGCCTCATGCCCCAGTCACCTGGGCCGTGGTGCAAAAAGAATTCCACGACCTGGTGATTTCGACCTATGGCCGGGGACTTTACATTCTTGACGACATTACTCCGCTCGAGCAGCTTGCCAGGAGTCATTCCGACGCAGCCACCGTCCTATTCGAACCACGCAAAGCCTATCGGTTTACGCGTGGCGGCCAAGCGTTGGTGACCTTCTCGCTGAAATCGGTGCCCAAGGACAAAAAACCAATAGATTTCGAAATCCTGGACGCGGACGGAAAAGTGATCCGCACACTCAAAGCCACCAAGCCTCGTGTCGGCATGAACCGTGTTAAATGGGATTTGCGCTACGAGCCGCCACGGTTGGTCGCACTCCGGACCGTAGCCCCCGAGAACTCTCACATTTGGAATGAACCGCGTTTCCGTGACGTTGATTCGCGCCCCATCACACACTGGGGCGCTAAGCCTGCCGAAGTCGGCCCGATCGTTGCCCCAGGAGCTTACTCAGTCCGTCTCAAGCTCGAAGGCCAAACTTACACGCAGCCCATCACGGTTCTGCGCGATCCCAAGTCCCCCGGTTCAGAAGCGGACATCAGCTCTTCCGTGAAGACGCTCCGTCGCATCAGCGATGACATCACCAATGTTTCCGCCACCGTCAATCAAATCGAAGGCCTGCGGAAACAACTTGAGGTGATTGCAACTTTGCTTCGCCCTCCAAAAAAGAAAGAAAAGGAGAAGCCGGAAACAATGGGCGAAGAGGATGAGGACTTCACAGAGCCCGAACCCGCAGCAGAACAATCTCCGGACAGCCCCGAAGCCAAGCGCAAAGCCGAACTTCTAAAGACCGTCGAAGCGATGGACCAGAAGTTACAGAGCGTTGAATACAAGTTCGTTTCTCCCGCCCTCGTCAACAGCGACGATAAGTACTTTGTCGAGCCCTACCGCCCTTATCTCAATCTGATTTGGCTCAATGCGGAAGTGGGCACGGGCGGAGGCGACATGGCTGGCGGAGCAGACTTTGCGCCTACGGACACCGAAATGGATACACTTCAGTCAATAGAAGCTGAAATAGCAAGTGCGAACGCGGAGTTCCAAAAGCTTCTGAAAGAAGAGCTCCCGACGTTCAATCACGTTCTAGGAGATCACAACATTGCTTTGGTAGTCACCGCAACTGTCATCGATCCGAATCTTCCCGACGGAAATTGAGTACCGCATCTGACCTGCCGTTTTTCCCTCCGACGAAATCCGTCAGAAGGCACTGGTATTTTTCCTAGCAGACCGTGGCACAGTCGCACGCCATCATCAAGTTTGCATAAATCACTCCCTTAGAGGGCTGACTGCAGTGCGACTGAGTTTGAAATGGTCTCTTGTATTGCTGCTTGCTTCCTTCTGCGAGCCTGGGATGCTTCTCCTTGCTCAGGAATCGCCGAATATCCCCTTCGGGCCCCCAGACATTCTTTATCCTGATGCGCGGTCACATCTGTTGCGGGCCATCGATCAGGCTAGCTTGGCCTCCCTTCTGCCGTCCGCCCCTGACGCACACTTCCCCGCCTCGCCCGGCACGAACCCTTTTCCAGTCGCCTTCCCGCATGCCCGGCCCTCCAAGCCTTCTACCAACTCAGACAGCGGGATAATTCTCCAGGATTCGAGATCTCGATCTGAATCCCGCGGGCGCTTCCGCTGGGGACCTGCCATTGGCGAATCCCTGTTGTACACCGGGATTATGCACACGTTCGACCTGACCCTACAGGCCGGAACCCGGGATTCCCTGAACGGACATTGGTTCGCTAACTATACTCAATCCGTTTCTGAACTCCGCGGCTGGAGTGATGGTGACAGGTTTATGGCCCCGTACGTCGGCCATCCCCTTGAGGGCTCTATCTTTGGATTCATTGAACGGCAAAATGACCCTAAGTATCGGTCTGTGCTGTGGGGCGACGGCCGCGAATACTGGGTCAGCATGTTGCGCTCGTTGGCCTACGGCGCAGTCTGGCACACGCAATGGAAAATCGGCCCTGCCAGCGAAGCGGCCATTGCCAACGTCATGTTGCATGCCTCGCCCGGCTTTATCACCCTGGTTGATACTCCCACGTTGGGATTTTGCACCATGCTTGCCGAAGATGCAGCTGATCGCTATCTGATCATGGGCCTCGAGAATCGCACGAATAATCGCGTCATTATCATCCTTGTACGAAGCTTCCTCAATCCTGGCCGGACGTTTGCCAACATGATGGCTTTCCGGGCTCCTTGGGTCCGTGATACCCGCCTCAATCTCTACGGGGAAAACTACGAGACCCGCAAGCAGCTTTTCGCAGACTACAAGAACGGAAGTGGTGAGAAACCTTTCCAATTTGTCAAGAACGCCTGGATACGGCAGGGTGTTGAGTTCAGCCATCCGCGCCCCAAGGAAGCCACCATCGAACTTACGGCCTTCCCGTACTACGAAACTTTCCTTGGGGGCGGCTCCTGCATCGGTGGAGGCGGATCGGGCGCCGCGAGAGTAAATCCCAAGCTCCAAGTCATCACCGAAGTGAGCGGTTGCCTGATCATGAACATGCCCCACTCCAATTACAGCGCTGATTCGCTCTTCTACGGTGGCGGGTTTAGGTGGACCCCTATGGCTGCTAACCGATTCTCTCCCTTTGCTCAGTTCATGTTTGGCGGAAGAAAAGTTACAAAGGAAATCATGGATCTGACGTTGCGCAAAAAATTGCTAAAAGAATGGAACGACGGAAACGGTACACTTCTGCACTATCCCAAGCGAAGCGATTATTCGACCGAGAACGCCCAGAACGGGCCCAGCATTGCTGTTGGTGGCGGGTTCGATGTGGTGGTTGCGCGACCTTTCGCCTGGCGCGTCCTCAATATTGAATACACGCATTCGTGGATGAAAGACGTCGCTGAGATCCATCCGCAGGAAGGTCTAAAGATTTCCATGCAGGCCGTCGTGCGCATCGGTAGTTGGTAGTGTACAGCCAAGTCGTTCCTACGATTCCGAAGCTGCTCCGGAAAGACGAGATTTCGCCGCAGTCAGTCTACTGGTGACCGGCTCATTGCTAGAGTTTAGTTGTCCGGCAAGGAGACTTCCCAGGAATTGACCTGTCCTCGCCGATCCCTCACTTTTGACCAAACGGAATAGCCTGTTACTTCTAACAATTGGGTTCCGACTGTATCAGCCGCATAGTCTCGCTTCGGCCCTGAAATATCGCGGCGAGTCCTCTCCCGCCATCTGACCCTGAAGGAGCTACCCAAAAATGCTAAGGCGCAGCTCGCGAGTCGAGACACCCGAGGGTGTCTGGGTCTACTGGGGTTGGCTGGGGCATTCGCGAGTTGGGAATCTGAGCCTGGGCGGCTTGTTTATTGAGCTGCAAGAGCCAAGCATGGTAGGGGCAAAAACCAAGCCTGATTTTCTGGCCCAGGACTCTCCGGTTCCCCACTTGCGGCTCGTTGCTCGACGCGGCTTCCTCGCTGCATTTGCTTTTTTGCTCCTCTTTCTCGCGTTCTCCGGTCCGGCCTTCGCTAGCTGCGAGTATGTGATCGCCGGCAAATCGTTTTGGATTCGTCTGCTCGATCCAGTTGCCTCCTACCGTTCCGAACCCGGCACGACCGTGCGCGCCGCCCTGATTCAGTCGCCGGAGTGTGATTCCCATCCGGTCTTCCCGGCTGGCCTCGAGGTCGTCGGAACAATCTCCAAAGTTCGCAAAGTTGGCCTTGGCTTCATCCACGATTCTGCGTACGTGGAAATCCAGTTCGATCATCTGGTCACCTCTGCTGGGCAGGTGCTCCACTTCACCTCGGAAGTCGTGGAAGTGGACAACGCCCGCGAATCTGTGCGTCACGGCGTTATCTGCGGCATTCGCGCCACCAACGTGCCGCAAGGCCGCATCACCAGCGGCCTGATTCATATGCCCAGGTTCAATCCGTATACTGACGCGGTTCTGGTCGTCTATCGAGCCGTCACGGTGCTTCCGGAACCCGAAATTTACTTGCCACCGGGCACTGACCTGCGCCTTCGGTTGAATCTGCCTCTCTACGTTGGCGATCAGCCGGAACTACCCCGCGTTTCGTTTGCTATGGATGAATATGAACGGGGCGACGTGGAGATACTCCTGCAAGGTCAACCGGACCGCACCACGACTCGGCACGGCAAACATTCAGACGTAATTAACTTGCTTTTCGTAGGCTCTCGAGATCAGGTCGAGGGCGCGTTCACAGCCGCGGGCTGGCGCACCGCCGATGCCAATTCCAAAAACGCTTTCTTCAAGCAGTGCGGGGCCTTTTTGACATTTTCCAACTATTCCAACATGCCTGTGTCGCGCCAATTGCTCTCCGGCCAGCTGCAGGACATGGCTTGGCAGAAGAGTTTTAACAGTTACGGCAAGCGTGAACATCTTCGTTTGTGGTCCCAGTCAGAAACGATTCAGGGAGAACAAGCCTGGCTAAGTGCCTATACGCGTGAAACTGGCGCGGCTCTTTCCGTGAAGTATCACAAGTTCATCCACCACATCGATCGAAACCTCGATGATGGTATCAATATGCTCGTACGCGACCTGTCGCTGACGGGTTGCGTGAAATCCGTTCGCCAGTTTCCTCGCCCTAATTTGCCGCAGACCATGTTTAACTCCACCGGCGACGAAATGCACACAGGTGGCAACCTTACCGTCGTTTACTTGAAAAGTTGCGCTATGCCCGTGATGCAGTACTCGCGGAATAACCCGCTCATCCCCGTGCGCCCCCGCAATCGATTCGTGCGCTATCTCCGCACCCAAGTTCTCCTATACAAGAGCGACGTCACTCGGGGAAATATCATTTACAGCGCCTTCGACCTTTCCCTTATGAGCATTCGTTCCCTGCGCCACCGTCACTCCATGAATGACGATAACTATGACGACTTGCCCATGTCCCCCGTCTCGCCAGACACGCTTTTCCCGCAACTCACATTCACCGAATGGCCGGCAAACCGCAAACCAAGTTACTCCTTACTAGAAGGGGCAGGGCTAAGTCCTGATTAATTCGCTAACCATAAAGTTGGTATCAGAACCCTTCAAGAATCAGTTTGAATTTTTCCGCGGCCGCAATTGGTTTTGTACGACTGCCATTCCTAAACTGACCGGAATGAGGACGAAGAGAACGACAACGAAATGCCACCGAGAGCAAAAGGCCCTAGATAAGTAGAATGACAAGCAGTGATGAAAATCAGCGAAGATCGTCCCTTATTCCTTCGCGGATTCCCTGGTCGTGGCGTGCGCGCACACGATTCGCACTTGAAACAACCTTACCTACGACAAATCGGAGCCGTCGTTGCACTAAAACGAAGAGTATGTGGATTTCGGTCCGAGAGCCCCTAAGAGCCCCCTGTTAATTCTGCCAGTTGGGCGGGAATCGCAGTCTAGTCTATAAGTCCCGAACTCAGTCCCAAAGAGTCTGAAGCGCATGGTGGCATCGGGGGGACAACGTGCCATTTGCCTCGCCGAATACTAACGCCCTCTTGGGACAAGACGGTATCTCAGCGAAAAGGTGAACAAAAATGCGTCGGTTTCTGCCCGCAAAACCATTTCTCAAGGACATCGAAAGAGAAGCGAGGAACCTCCTGCATCAGATGCGCCAAGAGGATGCTGTCGCACTTGCTCGCTGGCATTCTCTAGACCCAGAGGCTGGTACATTCCAACCTAGAATTGCCGATGTTCAATACCTAGTTGCTCGTGAATATGGCTTTGGAAGTTGGCAGAAACTAAAGGCCACTGTCGCGCACTAGTTTAGGGACGTCCCGGTTCCCCGCTCGGCCTGGAGCTTGCGCGCGGCTCTGGTGCTTGGAAGGCCGTGAACCAGGAAGGATTGCGGATATTACGTCGGCGATCTTCGCCTCCCTGTCAATCATGACTACTCTTAAGTCTGGGAACGCGTCCTGTAGGAAGTGGAGGACGTAAGCATCCAATTCCGTTGTGTTGACGGGATCCACCAACAACACATCACAGGTTGACTCGATCATCTCCGCCGTAATGCTGAGCGACGATTCTGGTGCTCCCACCAACGAAATGTCCGCCTGACTTCTAAGGGAACGAGCGAGTGCATCGCGCAGAAGTCGATGTTCGCTCAACAAGAAAACCCGAATTGGGATAGGAGGGTCAACGTCGCTGATCTGGTTATTGTTGCGGCAGGAGAAGGGAATACTCTGGTGAGCCTCCATAGCAACACCTCCTCGCAAGTATCCGTAGAAGTGGAGCATGGAATGGGACTGTGGTGTATCTGTCAAAAGTAACAGGTGTCCCCGAAAGAGATTATGCTTCCCGTTACCAGGCCCGCCGAGCTTGACAAAGATCACGCGCCACAGTGCGGACAGGGAAACGAGTGAGGAATAAGCCTTCCGGTCGTCAACCCTTTATTCCAGATGGACGAGTCTAAAGGATTGCAAACAGCGGCGAGCGGTTTCGAGTTCGTCGAATCGGCTGCCTTCCTGCTCGATCAGGTAGTACTCGACGCCACCTGTGCTTTCAGCGGCTTCAAAGATTTTCTGCCACGGGGCGACGCCTTCCCCGAACAGAACGGAGTAGCCCTTTGCCGGTTCCGGTGACCAGTCCTTGAGATGAAGAGAACGGATTCTGCCGGGATTTGCGCGAATCCAGGCCACGGGATCGGAGCCGGCCTCCACGCAAGTGCCAACATCAAGCTGTAGCATGATCGATGGCTTTGTGTTTTTGGCGAGGATTTCGATGGGGCGCTGATTTTCGACGGGAGTAAACTCCCGTTGGTGATTGTGGTATCCAGCCTTCAGGCCGGATGATTCGAGTTGATCGGCGGCCGCGTTCAGAGCATCGGCGATGGCCTTCCAACCATCCAGACCCGGCTTCGGATTGGACGACGACATAACCGCATAGTTGCTGCCGAGAATCAGGTTCAAGTCGCGCGCCCGGCTGATTTTCTCCGGGCTCAAATAAGAACTGTCGTTGTGAGTCGAGAAGCAGCGGATGCCGAGATTATCCAGCAGCTTCCGCATCTCCTTGGTTTGAGCCTCGGACCATTCGAAATAGGGCGCGTAGAACTCGACGCATTGATATCCCATTTGCGCGACGGCTCGTACAGTCCCTTCGGGATCTTTTTTCAATTCGTTACGTACGGAATAAAGTTCAAGCCCTGTCGGAATGGATTTCGCAGCGCGAGCCGTAAGGGCCCAAGGCATCACCGCAGAAACGGCGAGAAACGAACGTCGCGAGAGAATATGTGGCGTCATGGCTGAATCCTACTGGAGATTCAGCCAGAATTCAGTTTATTTTTTTTCGGAAATTGACGCCCCACGTTAGCACCGGCTGTACAACGCCAATGATAAACGCGAGGGAAGTCCTTAGTCCGCGGTTGCGTGTTCCGGGACGGCCGTGCCGGCAGGCTGCGAATGTCGTGCCCGGAAGAAAGCGAAGCGATCCAGGACCTTCTCCTGGAACTCTTCGAGATAGAGATAGATCGCCGGAGTTATGAAAAGGGTGATGAACTGCGACACAATCAGGCCGCCGACCACAACGAGTCCGAGCGGCCGGCGCGAGGCGCCATCCGCCCCGTAGCCGAGGGCGATCGGCAGGGCGCCCATCAGCGCGGCCATGGTGGTCATCATGATGGGACGGAAGCGCTCCATGCTGGCGTCGTGAATCGCTTGATCGTCTGGTGCACCGTGCTCGACCCGCTGTTGCGCGAAGTCCACGATCATGATTCCGTTTTTCTTCACGATGCCCATCAGCATGAACATGCCGATGAACGCGTATAAAGAAGCCTCGGCGTTAAACAGCCACAGGGTCAGGAGGCCACCGACTAGCGCAACCGGCAACGAGGACAGCACGGTGATCGGATGCAAATAGCTCTCGTACAAAATGGCCAAAATCACGTACATGACAAAGACCGCGAGAAACATGAGGATGGTGAGGCTCGATACTGTGTCGCGGAACGTAAGCGCTTCGCCCTGGAACTCGCCGCGAATTCCCGCCGGCAAGACTTGCTTCGCAGCCTTCTCCACGAAATCAGTTGCCTGCCCGACGGAATAGCCTGGCTTCAAATTGAAGAACAGCGTGACGCTCGTGAATTGGTTGATATGATTGACGGATTGCGGGCCCAACATCGGGTGCCAAGTTGCCAGGGCGTTGAGCGGAACCATGCGCGAGCCGTCATCGCTCTTGATGTACAGCAAATGAAGATCCTGGGGCTCGGAACGCTGATCGTCGGCAACTTCCAGAATTACCTGGTATTGGTCGGTGGGTTTCTTAATGAGATAGACGTAGTTCTGCGAGTACGCTTGGTGCAGAAGATTGAGAACCCTCGTCTCGGACACGCCGTAGGTCTTGGATTGCTCGCGGAGGATGTCGACCTGCAGATTCGGGGTGTGGTTGAACAGGTCAGAGTTGACGAAGAGGAATCCTGGGAACTCGTACATCTTGCGCATCAGGGTTCCGGCGCTGGCATAGACCTCGTTCGGATCGATTCCTGAAATCGAATAAGCAAACTGGCCCTGCAGCTGCGCCGTGGCTCCGGTGCTGATCTGCAACACGGGCTGGGGCTTCAAGAATGTGACCAGGCCGGGGACTTTGGAGTTCAACTGCCCCATCAATTGCCCGGCCACGGCTTGAATGGGCAGACGCTTATCGGGAGGCTTCAGAAACGCGAGGACCAGGCCTTGGTTGGCGGGGAAAAATGAATTGTTGCCGCTCATGGTGAAGGTCATATCCACGGCGGGATTGGTATGGAGGACCTCCTCCACCTGCATCTGGTGGGCATGCATTTCGTGGTAGGACGTGCCCTCCTGAGCAACGAAGACGCCTAGGGCGAAGGAACTATCGCCGACGGGGAGGAAGGCCTTGGGAACGACAGTGAAAAAGTAGACAGTTCCCACCAGGCAAACCACCCAAATCGCCAGGGAAATCCACCGATACTGAAGAAAAAACCATAACGAACGCCCGTAGACCGATAGCACTCTTTTTTCTGCGCCGCCGATGACGCGCTCGATCCAGTTCTTTTTAGCGCGCACTCCGCGGTCCTGGAGCAGGCCGGAGCACATCAGCGGTGTAAGTGTCAGCGAAACTATGCCGCTGGCAAAAATCGAAACGATGATGGTGAGCGAGAACTCTCGAAAGATGCGCCCAACCAGGCCGCCCATAAAAACAAGCGGAAGGAATACGGCGGCCAGGGAAACGGTCATGGCCAGAATGGTGAAGCTGATTTCCTTGGCGGACTGTAAGGAGGCTTCGAGGGCCCCCAGGCCGCTCTCCATGAGGCGAACGGTATTCTCCAGAAAGACGATGGCGTCATCGACCAGGAATCCGATAGCCAACGTCAGGGCCATTAGGGACAGGTTGTCCAGGCTGTAGCCCAGGATGTCCATGACCACGAAGGTGAGCAGCAGCGAGAGCGGCAGCGCCACCACCGGGATCAGGGTGTCGCGCGCGCGGCCTAGAAAAAAGAAAATCACCAGCACAACCAAGGCGAACGCAATGAACAGCGTCTCCTGAACATCCTTGACGCTGTTCACGATGCCTTGCGAACGGTCATAAATGGGGACGATTCCAACCGAACTGGGGAGCTGGGCCTGCACCGTGGGAAGAAGGCCGCGGATGGATTTGGCAACCTCGACGGCGTTCGATCCCGCGCGTCGGAAAACCGCAACGACCACCGTCGCGGCCGGAACCTCGTGTCCGCGGTACCAAAAGCGCATGCTGATGCGTTCGTCCTGTAACCCATTTTTTACCGTGGCGATGTCTTTCAAATAGACCGGAGCGCCGTTGCCTTGGCGAACGATTAAATTCTCGTACTGGCTGGCTTCACTCAATTGTCCTTCGGGCTTGAGCAGAAAGGTGTGATGTTCGCCGTCAAATTGGCCAGCGCCGGTATAGCTCGTTCCGTTCTTCAACGCCGCGGACAAATCGTCGATGGTCAAATTGCGCGCGGCCATCGCAGAAGGGTCCGCCTTGATGCGAACGGCGGACTGAGCGCCATAAACGGCGACCTGGCTCACGCCAGGGAGAATGCTGATGCGCTCGCCGACTTGCGTATTGGCGTAGTCGAAGAGCTGGCCCTGCGTGGCGCTGTCGCTGGTGATTCCCACGTACATGATGGGCTGGTCGTTCGGATTGGTCTTGGTGAAGGTGGGCGGGCTCGGTAAATCCACGGGAAGCTGCGCTGTCGCGCGCGTAATGGCCGCCTGAACGTCGGTTGCCGCGGCATCCACGTTCTTGGAGAGATCGAACTGCAGGACAAAACTCGAGTGCCCCTGTCCACTGTTGGAGGTTACCAACTGAAGGCCGGGAATCTGCATGAACTGACGCTCGAGCGGAGTGGCCACGTTGTTCGCCATGGTCTCTGGCGTTGCGCCGGGATAGCCGACGTTCACCTGAATGACGGGATAGTCGACGGCGGGCAGGTCATTGACTGGCAAGGCAAAATAAGCGAGTACGCCAAAAACGATGGCTGACACCGTCAGCACTGCGGTCATCACCGGGCGGCGAATAAATGGTTCAGAGAGATTCATTGATGTTCGTTCTCGTTACTTTGCCTTCGCGGGCGCACCCGGCGGGGTGCCCGCTGCGGGGGTAGCGCCGCCGGTATCCACACGTACCTTGCCATTCGGAGTTACGGTCATCTGGCCGGCGACGATGACGTTCTCTCCCGGGGCTACACCCTGGCCAACCACGACGCTATCGCCTTGCCGCTGGCCCAAGGTCACCAGCCGCAGGTCTGCGGTGCTGTCGGGTTTCACTACGTAGACGAACGGACCTTTCTGGCTGATTTGCGTGGCTTGGCTGGGGATCAGCACCGCGCCCTTTTGCGTTGCCAGCACCAGCCGGACGTTGACAAATTGCCCGGGCCAGAAATGGTGATCGGGGTTGGAAATGGTGGCGCGCAAAAAGACCGTGCCCGTGCCGTTCTGCACCGTGTTATCGAGAAATGTGAGCTTACCGCTGTGGACGTGGTCTTCCGGGTCCGAGGGCAACCTCACGGAAGTCTTGAGCGTCCCGCGACTCATCTCCTTTTGCACATTGGGGAGATCGCGCTCAGTGATCGTGAAGTCCGCATAGATTGGATCCAGGCGCTGGATTAGCAACAACCCGGTGGTATTTGCCTGCACCACGTTTCCGACGTCAACGAGTCGCGCACCGGCACGCCCCTCGATGGACGAGTGAATATAGCAATATTCCAGGTTGAGCTGGGCGGTTTCGAGCGCCGCTTCCGCCGATTCCACCTGTGCCTGATTGACCTCGACGCTGCTCTTTTTGGTGTCGTAATCCTGCTTTGCGATGACCTTCGCGTTGAATAGCTCCGTGCTGCGCGCGAATTCCACCTTGGCGAGTTCGAGCGCCGCTTTTGCCTGGGCCAGAGCGCCCTTTGCCGAATCGAGCTGCGCTTGATAAAGACGCGGATCAATCACAAAAAGTAACTGGCCTTTGGCCAGATCAGCGCCATCCTGGAATTGCCTTTGCGTAATGCGTCCGCCGACTTGGGGCGTTACGGTAACCGACTCGGAAGCGAAGCTCTTTCCGATCTCGTCGAGGTAAACCGGCACGTCTTGGGTTTGCGCCTTGACTACACTCACCAGGGGCGGAGGCGGGAGTTGAGGACCAGCAGCTTGGGGATTCGCCCGGTTACAGCCCGGCGCTGCGATTTGCAAGGCAAATAGCGGTAGGACATACAGAAATCCGAGCTTCAACTTCATTCTTAGCCTCTCCCCACCTGCGTATACGCTACCAGCCAAGAGTACCTTGCGGGCCAAGCCCAAGACCCATGGCCGACACCACACCCTGCGCGCATTTCTGCAGTCTGTCAGGCCCGGTTCCACCCATAAAGCGAGACGTACCCATGGTTAAATTAGACGCCAACGAGGGAAATGCGTTACTTTTCGCGAGTCCCATTGGGGGCCTGCGCGAATCTGCGCCTCACAACCCGCAGTGTCAATTGTACCTCGCCGGCGACGGGCTCGCCGGGCCCATTATTTCGGGTCTACACTCAGTAGAAATCGCGGGAATTGATTCGTTTTCCGGAAAGCCCGAGTTGGAGTACGTCCATCTGCTCCGGCCGGTCAAACACTTTGCCCGGGAAAAAGATCTTCGTCAGCACCCGCACGCCGCCAAACGCCACGCCCAGCACCACCGCGATAACCATGAACACGAAAGTAGCAATGAAGATTTTTGCAACGGTGGTAAGGATCGGCGGATCAGTCATCGCCTGGTGCGGCTCGTTTTGTGTGATAACCGTCTCGTAGTTCACGGCGCTGTGCAGGGCATTGCCATACGCGGGCGAAGATGGCCTCAGCACCAGCGAGAGCAAGGTACCCTTACGTTGGATTGACGTTCCCCCTTGCTTCGAGGCGGGCGAGATTGCCTGATCCAAGTGTCTCAAGTGCTGCTCCGCTAGCTGCGGCGTCTGGTAGTTCAGCAGCAAAAGAACTGCCTCGTCTTTTCCTTCACGGTAGCGCGCAAACATTGCTTCTGCATCGAGATTAAAGCCCACTTCAGTCGCCAGGTTTGCGAATTCGTCTTGCTTGAGCGCGGCAATTGCGTTCTGGAATCCCGCAGGACCCTGCGCATATCTTTGTGTGCCGTCAATGAACCCTTGCGGTAAGTGCGCACGGATCGGCGGCAGGGGCGTCTGATCCGCATATCCGCTCACGGATTTCACGAGGGCAACTAAATCCGCTTCCGCAATCGCCCGCGTCGGGCGCAGTTGAAGAATGAAACCTCCCAGAAGGGCCAACAATCTGTCGCCGTCCACGGCCGAAGTCCTGCCGAGCGTTGACGCGTGCATGTCCGGACGGATTAACGCCGTGTACATCTCATAGGCGCTGCTGGGATCACGATATTTCTGCAGGCCCACGCGAATTCTTGTGGCGCCGGAAAGGTAATCGCAGGACTCACTCTCGATATATCCGGTTTCCTTCGATAAATCGGCGAAGTTCGCGATTTTGTCGAATTCCGGGTTTTCCGCGACGGGCTGGCAAGCCCAGCTGCCAAATTGATGGGGAAGCACTTGTTTTTGGGCAAACGAATAGGGCGCAGCGGCGAGCGCCAGAATCATAGTTGCGATGAAGGAAGATTTTCGCATCCCGGCTTCTATTAGACACCAATAACCTAGTTTTGGTTGCGAGATTGTTGAACAGCGGCCGCGGCGGGGTGACCTGTGCCGGGCTTGGCTGGCAGGTTCATGGTGACGCTATTCATGCTCTCCAGGTAGCTGGCAACGCCCTGATATAGTCCCTCAGCGACTTTCTGTCGGTTCTCGGGCTTCTTCAACAGTTGTTCGTCGGCCGGATTGCTCAGGAAGGAAATCTCCGTGAGGATCGACGGCATGTCCGCGCCAATCAACACCACGAAGGGCGCCTTCCGCACGCCGCGATTCTTTACCGGCTTGCTGGCTTTTTGTATCCGTTTGGAGAGGGAGTCCTGCACGTCCTCGGCAAGCTCCTTGGATTCATCAATCTTCTCGGTCTTGGCGATTTTCATCACCATGTCCTGCAGTTCGTGGACACCTTCTTGCGACGAAGCATTCTCTCTCGCCGCCACTTCCATCGCTTCCGCCGAGCCCTTCAAGTTCAAGTAGTACGTCTCGATGCCGCGAGCCCCGTGATCCCTGCTCGAATTCGCGTGGATGGAAAGAAACAAGTCCGCTTTGGCTTGGTTCGCGATGTGCGTCCGCTCTTCCAACGGAATAAACGTATCGTCCGAGCGCGTGTATACGACGTCCGCTCCGGGTAACTTCTGCTCAATAATCTTTCCAAGGCGCAGCGCGACATCCAGGCAGAGATCTTTCTCCATCAAGCCAGTTGGGCCAATCGTGCCGGTATCATGCCCGCCGTGGCCCGCGTCAATCACGATTCTTCCAATTTTTAGGCCCAGCGTGCGCGTCAGGGTGGATTGGCCGTCGCGCGTAGGCTGTGGCGCGCTAGCTGCGCGGATCAAATCGGGCTTCGCATTGGTTGCCGTTGCTCTGACCGACGACGATTTAGCATTCTTCACTGTCGGCAGGGAATTGCGCGCCGCCGTTGAAGGACTGTTTCCCATTGCCGAGGTGCTCGTGGTTCCTGGCGTGGTCGCGCCGCCGTTAATCGCGCCGCTGATCGCGCCCTTCGAATTGGTAGCCGCACGCTCCGAACCAAAGTCTTCCGCGGAATTCTTTGCCTCTGCGCTTTGAATACTGCGCGTTTCATTCTTTGCTGCCGCGTCCTCATTCGGATCATCCGCTTCCGCCGGCTGCGTCTTTTTCACTTTGGCGGTGCGCACCGGAGCCGCTGTGGGGGAATTTCCATACAGGTCAATGAGTAATTGCGGGGGATTATTCGTCAGCGAAGCGGTGTAATCCTTAACGCCATTCACATCCAGCACCACACGCACCACGCCGTTGTGATTCTGCGCCACGCGCACTGCCGTTAGCAGACCGCCGTCCACATGGATATTCCCGCGCGCCACTTCTGGCGCCAGCCGCGCCGCGTGCAAATCAAAAAAGATGCGATCGGGATTCGCGATGCGCCCGGAAGCATATTGCACGCTATCCTCGAGGTCGATGGTTACGCGCGTGGCGTCGCCATTGGCTGCTGCCCGAATCCGCCGAACGTGCGGAATCTCGCCCGAATTGGACCGGCTAGCGGTTTTTCCGCCAGCGTGCACCGGTGCGCTCACCTGCATTTCTTCTGGGGCCGCTGAACCAGCATTCGAATTGCTCGCTACAGGCTTCGTTTCCGCAGGCGCGTCGTTGCTCTGCAGCAGCGCGAATTCCGCCAGCGCTTCCTGCGCTTCGCGCTTGCGTGGCGAACGCGGATACTTCTTCAGGAAGTCTTCATAAGTCTTTTTCGCCAGCGCTGAATCGCCAAGCTGCTCGCGCTGTAGTTTCGCCACACGCAGAATGGCGTCCTGGCAATACTTGTTCGCCGGATATTCGCGCACCAGGAATTGGTAGGAATCGACAGCGGACTGGTAGTAGGTTCGCCCAAAGCGGTCGCCCATCTCGGTGTAAAGTTCCGCAACCGCCAGCAGGGAATCGGGCACTTCCGGGGCCCTAGGCGTAATCATCGCCACTCGGCGGTAGCCGGTGACCACTTGTTTGTAATCCGCCAGAGTTCTCTTTTCGGCAGGCTTGCTGTTCAGCGCGGCGCGCTGTTCTTCAGCGCGGCCGAATTGCGTTGACGCTGACTGTCGCCGCACTGCGGTAGTGGTGGTAGGCGAAGCCTCAGCGTTCGACTTTGCCGGCGTCGCGGAAGCGAACACGAGCACAGCGCCCGCCGCCGCAAAAACCGGCGAAAGACGGGCGAAGATCTTGTGCGAAATTTTTCTAACCCCCAACATCTTAACGACTTCCCCCAAAACGCGACTCTATCGTAGCTGGAAACTCGAATTCACTCCCAAAATACATTAAATATTTTCGAGGCCTGCAATAGGCCCGAAGACTGTCCAGCGCTCACACTCGCTGGCTTTTTATTCGTTCGTAAATATGATGCGGCCATCCGTGGTAACGTCGCGGTGGATGGCGTGGGGATTGACGTAGGCGTCAGGAAGGCGTCCTGATCCCGGCCGGAAATAGGCGTTCTGCACTTTCTGGACATAATTCTGTGTCTCGCGATAGGCGGGGATGCCGTGAACGCGGTCAACCGCGCCCTCTCCTGCATTGTACGCCGCCAAGGCCAGATCCAGGTTGCCGTTGTATCGCTCCAGCAACCTCTTCAAATGTTTAACACCGGCGTCGACATTCTGTTGCGGGTCGAAAACATCGTTAGCGCCATAGCGCTGTGCCGTCGTGGGGATCAGCTGCATCAAGCCGCCGGCGCCCTTGCGCGAATACGCTCTGGGATTCCAGTTTGATTCCGTTTCGATCACCGCGCGGACCAGCGCCGGATCCACGCTGTGGCGGTCCGATGCTTCGCGAACGATTTTTTCGACGCCGTCACGGCCCATATCCATGGCCGGGCGGCCGTGTCCCGTAAGAGAAGCTTCGGCGGGTATCCAAATGTTGGGACGGGACTTTGAGGCGGCCAGGTTGACTTTCACTGGCGCCGGTTCGGCGTTCACAAAAAACCGCCGCCCATCATCGTCAACGACCGAGGCGATGTGCCCCACGGAATTCTGCGCAAATAGTGGCGCGAAAGACGAAGCGCCGAAAATCGCACAAAAAGCCAGCGTTGCCCGAATCAACCATCCCCAGTTTGTCGCTCGTTTTTGCATTACGCCTCTGCGGTAAGGCATACAAGACATTCGAGTTCCAGCCACACCGCAACCATTATTCGAGACCGCTTCGGAGCGGTCAATGCGACTTCCGTACTATACGCCTAAATCAAGCGTTTACCGCACGGCATTGCAGCCGTTTAGGTACCCGGGCCTTGGGGACACCAAAGTTCCCCCTAATAAGGATTATACCAAGGGCTCAATCAGGGAGGGGACGCTCTGCAAGGCCAATTTCAGGCCAGCTGTGTCTTTTCCGCCAGCTTCGGCCAGGTCGGGCCTGCCGCCGCCCTTGCCGCCTACCATGGGGGCCAATGCCTGCATCAGCTTGCCAGCATGGACTTTAGCCGTTAGATCCTTGGTGACGCCGGCGATTAGGGCCACTTTGCCGTCTTCGGGCATACCTAAGGCTACCACGCCGGAACCCAGTTTCTGGCGCAAACTATCCACCAACTGCCTAAGTCCTTCGCGGTCAATGTTTTGCACTTCGGCGGCTATAACCTTAATGCCTTTAACAAGTTGCACGCGTCCCGCCAGCTCGTCGATCTGGCTGAGGGCACCCTTACGTTTTTGCGCTTCCAGCTCTTTTTCCAGGTGCTTGGCGGTCTGGGAGAGTTTTTCGACTTGGGCGAGGAGGCCGTCTTCGCCCACATTGAGTTGGCTGGCCAACTGTCGCAGGGTGTCGGCTTGCTTTTGGAAATGCTCCAGGGCGCCGATGCCGGTGACAGCTTCGATGCGGCGGACGCCTGCCGCAACAGATTCTTCGCTGACGATCTTCAGGACGCCGATATCGCCGACGCTCTGGACGTGCGTGCCGCCGCAAAGCTCTTTCGAGTAGAACCCGCGGGCCGCGCGTGGATCGGGAATGGTCACAACGCGAACGTTGTGTTCGGGATATTTGTCGCCGAAAAACGCCAGCGCGCCGGAAGCTAGCGCCTCTTCAAGAGAAGTGACGTTCGTTTCAATTTGCGTGTTGAGGCGAATTTCGTTGTTCACCTGCTGCTCGATGTCGCGCAGCTCTTCCGCATCCACATGCGCAAAGTGCGAAAAGTCAAAGCGCAGCCGTTCCGGCGCATTCAGCGAGCCGGACTGCTTCACATGCGTCCCCAGAATATTCCGCAGCGCCGCATTCACCAGATGCGTTCCGGTGTGATTGCGAATGATGCGGGCACGCCGCTCCGCATCGGCCACAACCGCCACGCGGTCGCCAACGCGCAGCGTCTCTTTCGCCACCACTTTGTGCGCCACGAGTCCCGCGACCGGATAAAACGCGCCCTTCACTTCGGCGAGCAGTTGCGATTCGGAGTTGTCGTAGAACGCGCCGGTGTCCGCCATCTGCCCGCCCGACTCCGCATAAATCACCGTGCGGTCCAGAACAACCTCGCCGCTCTCGCCGGGCTTCAGTTCGCTGACAATTTCGTAGCGCCGGCTGCCAGCCGGCTCTTTTTCCCGGGAAACGGCTGCCGGCAAGATGCCGGCGCTACGAAATATCGCTTCGATGCGGCAGTCTTTCGCGCTTGTGCTATGATAAAAGTCCGGCTCTGTCTTGAACGTCTCCGCCAACTTCGCGTAAGCCGGATTCGCCGCCTCCTTCGCCCCACCCTTCCACGAGGCCCGCGCTCGCGTTTTCTGCTCTGCCATCGCACGATTGAAGCCTTCCTCGTCCAGCTTCAATCCGCGGTCGCGGACGACATCGCCGATGAAATCTATGGGTAGCCCAAAGGTGTCATAAAGTTCAAAAGCTGTCGCGCCAGGAAACACTCCGACGCTCGTTTGGGCCAAAGCCGCTCTTAGCTGTTGACGGTCAGCCTCGTCGCGCATCGTGTGTATCGCCTGTTGGGCGCCGCCGTCATCTTGAAGCCAGCCCATTGGAGGCAATTCTGGCGACAATTCTCCAATCTTCGCGTCAAGCTTCTTTGACCCCAGCTCAAGCGTATGTACGAATCGAGTTTCCTCGCCCAAAACCGAGTCTTTGACCACTTGCTCGGATTCGGCAAGTTCGGGGTAGGCGCCCACCATCAACGATACGACGCTAGAAACCATCTCGTGGAGGAATGGCTTGGTAGCGCCAAGCAGCCGGCCGTGGTGAATGGCGCGGCGCATGATTTTGCGGAGAACGTAACCTCGGCCTTCGTTGGAAGGTAGAACGCCGTCGCTGATTAGAAACGTTGTGGCGCGGGCATGATCAGCGATGACGCGGAGAGAGGCAGCGCCGCCTTTGCCGGCTTCAGAGCTGACTTCCTTGTCGTAGTCGACTCCGCAGAGTTCGGCGGCGCGCTTCATTAGGGGGACGAAAAAATCCGTGTCGTAGTTGGAAATGACGCCCTGGAGGAGGGCGGCAACGCGTTCGAGGCCCATGCCGGTGTCGACTGAAGGCTTCGGAAGCAAGGAAAGCGTGTATGTTTTTCCGCCATCGTATGATCCAATCTCGCGGTTGTACTGCATGAAGACAAGATTCCAGATTTCAACATATCGTCCGCAATCACACGGGAACTTGCAATCCAAGTGCCCCTGCTCCGATGCAATCGCCCCCATGTCGTAATGCATTTCGCTGCAGGGGCCGCAGGGGCCCGTATCACCCATTTGCCAGAAGTTATCTTTTTTGCCCAAAGCAAAGATTCTGTCTTGAGGAACGCCTCGTTCGATCCAACATTTTTTCGCGTCTTCATCGAACGGAATAGCATCAGCATCGTTCGATCCCTCGAAAATCGTGGCGTAAAGCTTTTCCTTCGGGATGCCAAACCATTGCGGAGATGTGACCAGTTCCCATGCGTAGGCGATGGCATCCTTCTTGAAATAATCGCCGAAGGAGAAATTTCCGAGCATCTCGAAGAATGTGTGGTGCCGCTTGGTGAAGCCGACATTTTCGAGGTCGTTGTGCTTGCCGCCTGCGCGCACACATTTCTGCGCCGTCGTCGCTCGCGAGTAGTCCCGCTTTTCAAGGCCTAGGAAAACGTCCTTGAACTGGTTCATTCCCGCATTCGTGAACAGCAGGGTAGCGTCCCCATGCGGCACCAGCGACGAGCTCCGCACACGCTTGTGCCCTTTGCTCTCAAAAAACTGCAAAAATTTCTCGCGTATCTCGTTCCCCGTCATTTTCATGTGCGTGCCCTCGGGCACGTCAGCCTCGTTTCCCGCGTCGAATCCATCTCGGCATTATAAAGCACATGGCATAAGATAACGGCTGCATTCCACATCGAGTGGAGGTCTCCATGGGAGAGATGGTGCAGTTCAAGCGGCCTGATGGAAAGACTTGCCCGGGTTATCTGGCGACGCCGAAAACAGGCGCGGGCGCGCCGGGATTTGTGTGCATCCAGGAATGGTGGGGGCTCAACGAGCAAATCAAGAAGACTGCCGACCGGCTTGCCGAAGCGGGCTACCGGGCGCTCGTGCCGGATCTCTATCGCAGCAAAGTCGCCAAAGTTTCCGACGAAGCCAGCCACATGATGAAGGGCCTCAACTTTCCCGATGCCGCTGAGCAGGATATTCGCGGAGCGGTGCAATACCTAAAGCAAAGCTCCAAGAAAGTGGCGGTAGGCGGCTTCTGCATGGGCGGCGCGCTGACCATCCTCGCGGCCGCGCGCGTTCCTGAGATGGACGCGGGCGCGTGCTTCTATGGCATTCCCGACCTTCCCGCCGCTGAAATAAAGAGAATCGAAATTCCGCTGACTTGCCATTTCGCGAACAAGGATGGCCACTGGACGCCGGCCAAGGTGGACGAACTCGAGGCCGCGCTCAAGCAATCGCCATCTCGATTCGAGATCTTTCGCTATGACGCCCAGCATGCGTTCATGAACGAACTCCGCCCCGAGGTCTACGATCCCGCCAGTGCGACATTGGCTTGGGAGCGGACGCTGAAGTTTCTGGCGAATGTTTTGGTGTAGGCATACGAGCGAAATTCTGATGCGCTGGCGCAGCATGCTGCGCCACTACAGGATGGAGACATAAGAGCCATTTCAGCGGCAGGCCCCTACCCCCACCAATTTGCAAGGGCGATCTGAAAAAATTCACACTTTTGTAGGGAGCCTATTCGGTCTCCACTTCGGGGATGTCTTCGCGGGTGAGCGCCTTCAATTCGCGGCGGACGACGTCGGAGGGGAAGCCGGCGCGGAGGAGGCTGCTGTAGATGGAGGCGGTTTTCTTTTCGCTGATTTCGCCGCGGTAGGAGCGGAGTTTGCGTTCGATGCGCTGGCGCACGATCGCGCGTTCATCCGTTTGCTCGGCGGATTCCTTCAGCGCTGCATCAATGTGCGAATCGGGGACGCCGCGCGCTCGAAGCTCGCGCGCCACGCGAAACTTTCCTTGTTTCCGGCCTTCGGCGCGCTGGCGGGTGAATTGTTTGGCATAACGCGCGTCGTCGATCATGCCGTTTTCTCTTAGACGCGCCATCACCACTTGCACCAACAGCTTGTTGTCGCTCCTTCGCTCGAGTTTTCGCTTCATTTCCTGAACGGAATGGGCTCGACGCATCAGGGCGCGCACGGCGACGTCATACATCTCGTCTTCGGTTTCGAGTTGACGCGGCTTTGCGAACATGCAGGAAGCATAGAAGAGAAACCTGCGAGTGACTAGTGGGGAGTCGAAAGTGAGGAGGAAGCGTCAAACAGTTAATGGAAGCTACGCTACGCCTTTTTTAGGTAATCCTCGACATCAAGATCCACGCGGCTGGCACAGCGACCGCTGCACCGAGCACAACGTGCCACCATCGGAGCTGTTGCTTCGCGGCCAGGATGTACCGTAGGGCAGCGATCAGGAGGCCTAGATTCGCTATGGAAGCCGCGGCTCCGGTCCAGATTGTCTGGCGGTCCCATGCTGTGGATACTTCTCCCTGCGACAAAGCCCAAAGTTGGCATGCCAATACGCCAGAGGCAGCGCCCAGTAGCGCAGAAACCGCAATCGCAAAGCCGCCCCCCACGCCGGGAGTGGGGATGCCAAGCAGTAGGAAGAGAGCGATCGCATACATGGCGAGGCAGATTCCCGGGAGTTGCCACGAACCCGATGCCGGATATTCTGAGGTGAGCGTGGTCAGAATAGCAGCAATGGCCAGCATCGCGAACAAAACGAGCCGGCGGCTGCTGACAGTTCTTTCCGTGACGGGTGATTGCTGGTTATCCATGTGAGGAGTGTTCGCAAGCGCAGCCGCGAAGCCGCACCGCTAAAGGCAACAAGACGGCCCTACTCCAAACTACTTGCGGGCGAAGCGCTCGAAGTCGGCCATTTGGCGCTCCATTTCCTCGCGGGCGGAGTCGGCGGCGGAGCGAATGCCCTGGATGCGCAGCTTGAATTCGTCGGCATTGGAGGCGCGAGCGAGAGCTTCATCCAGAGTGATGAGTTGTTTCGAGTAGAGGTCAAAGAGCGATTGATCGAAGGTTTGCATGCCGTACTGGCTGGTGCCGGCGGCGATGGCGTCATGAATCAGGCGCGTTTTGTCCGCGTTGATGATGCAATCGCGGATGTAGCCCGTGGCGATCATGATTTCGCAAGCGGGGACGCGACCCTTGTCATCGGCGCGGCGCACGAGGCGCTGGGAAACGACGGCCTTCAAGGTGGCAGCAAGCTGCAAGCGAATCTGCTTCTGCTCCGGCGGCGGGAACACGGCAATAATACGCTGAATGGTTTCCGTGGCGTCAAGAGTGTGCAAAGTGGAAAGAACCATGTGTCCGGTTTCCGCGGCGAGCAGCGCGGTGGAAATGGTTTCGAGGTCGCGCATTTCGCCGACCAGAATCACGTCCGGGTCCTGACGGAGAGCGGCGCGCAACGCGGTGGAAAAGTTTGCGGTATCCACTTCCACTTCGCGCTGATTGATGAAACTCTTTTTATCGCGGTGCAGAAACTCGATGGGGTCTTCGATGGTGATCAGGTGGTCGGCGCGATTGGCGTTGATGCGGTCGATCATGGCCGCCAACGTGGTGGACTTACCCGAACCAGTGGTTCCCGTGACCAGTACCAAGCCGCGCTGTTCTTCGCAAATCTTGTTGATGACGGCGGGAAGATTCAATTCTTCCGTAGTGCGAATTTTTGTGGGAATGACGCGGAGAACCATTCCGACGTTGCCACGCTGCTGAAAAACGTTGACGCGGAAGCGGCCTAGTCCCGCGACGCCGTAAGCCATGTCCAATTCCGCCGTTTCCTTGAACTTTTGTTTCTGGCGATTGGTCATCATGCTGAAGGCCATGGAGAGCATTTCTTCAGGCGTGATGCGAGGTACGTCGGTGAGCGGAGCGAGCAAGCCGTCGACGCGCAAGTACGGATGGTTGCCGACTTTCAGATGCAAGTCGGACGATTTGTTTTCGACAGCCCGACGCAGCAAGTCATCAATGCTTACAGACATATAGTGTAGACCCCGCAAGAAAGCAGCTAATACGCGACAGTAGCACCCGCTAGGGGGGTGGGCAAGCCGAGCGCACAGGCAGGTTGCGCGCTAGTTAACTGTACGGAGGGAGGGGAGTTTTAAGTCGTTAGTTGTAAGTTCTTAGTTTCGGAATGAAGAGGCGCAACCCCTTGCTTCAAGAATCCCTTCGGCCTTTTCCGCTGAGAATCCTCCAGGTGATGCCTAAAGCCGGCAGTTGGTCCTAAGCTCTAACTCTCACGGAAGAACAATCGATTTCACTCTGGGCCCCGCAAACTCTAGCGAACCCTGCGCATCGAGAGTTCCCTTACTTAAGACTTAAAACTAACAACTTACGACTGGTTAGGCCTTCTTGAGGTAGAGCGTGTCGTAAAGCAGGCCGGCGACAAAGCCTCCAGCCAGTGGGCCGACCCAGTAGACGCCGTGATTGGCCCAATGCGTTGCCGCGAGCGCAGGCCCAAAGGCGCGTGCCGGGTTCAAAGCTGCGCCGGTGAGCGGACCGGCGACAAGAATGCCAAGGGTGATCGAAAGGCCGATGCCGAAACCGGCGATGGACTTGAATGCGCCCTTTTCATCGACGGCCGTCGAGAAGACAGTGAGCACAAGGAAGAAGGTCGTTATCGCTTCGAGAGCCATCCCTGCCCAGCGTGGAAAATCGCGCGCAAGCTCCGGAGTGCCGAGAGCAACGGCGCGCCATGTTTCTTCGGGAATGACAGACTTCAGCAGGAACGCGGCGGCCGCAGCGCCGGCAAGCTGTGCTGCCCAATAGAGAATTGTGTCGACGGTATTGACACGCCTGGTGACCCAGAAGCCGATGGTCACTGCGGGATTGAAATGTCCGCCGGAGATGTGGCCGAGGGCGGAAACCATGATGCCAATCGCGAGACCGTGAGCCAATGCGATGCCGAGAAGGCCGAGGCCACCGCCCGCGCCGTGAAGATACTGATCCGTGCAGATAGAACCGGCGCCAAAGAAAATGAGGGCAAAGGTTCCGAGAAATTCCGCGATCAACTTCTGCGGGGTGTTGTACATTTTTGATCCTCCATGCAGGGAAGGGAACGCACGCCCGATTCGAACGGCTGCATTCTAGCTGGAATGCGGTGCAGAGCGCCAGCCTCCTGAAAATTTCGAATTATGCTCGGGAAGCGCCTTCAATTCAGCGGCGGAAGGCCGACCTTTTTCAGGAGCTCGGCGAAGCGGGGATCGGTGGCCCACATCGAATCCACTTCTGTTCGTGCCCGGATGGTGTTCATTCGAGTGTCGCCCTGTTGAAAGGCCAGCTCGATCGCGGCGAACCAATGATCTTTCTCGCCCAATCCTGCATAGATGTCGGCGATTCCCATCCAGGAGACATACTTTGTGTTTGCTTCCTCGATCAGTTCTCCGAGGATTTTTCGAGCTTCCCCAGTCTTGCCAGCCTTGGCATAAGCGTATCCGCGATAGCCACGGTAATAGGACGATTCCGGCAAAGATTGCACTGTTTTTTCCATTTCCGCTACAGCCTCATCAAACCTCTTTTGCAGGATCAGGACTTCAGCGTAGAAGTAGTGGCCGATCGGGTAATTCGGATCCATATCGAGAGTTTCGCGGAATTGCTGTTCTGCTTGCTGAAGATGCTTCGCATGCATCAAGGACAATCCTAGATTGACCTTGAGGTTGGAATTGAAGGGCTCGAGAGCCACGGCCTTGCGGTTTTCCAGGACCGATTCTTCGTAGCGGCCGGTGCCATACAAGAGTTCCGCGTACCACACGTGGGCATAAGGGTAGCCGGTGTTGAGATCAATCGCGCGCCGGAATTCGCGTTCTGCCCCTGCAAAGTCCCATTCAAAGATCAACAGCACCAGGCCCATCGAGGCGTGAACTTCGGAAAGGGAGGGATCCAACTCAAGGGCTTTTTCCGCGGCCTGGCGGGCTTTCGCGCCGGCTTCTTTGGGCGAAAGCACGGCGGAATTGCGCGCCAGGGAAAAGTAAGAGTCCGCGAGCCCGGAGTAGGCCAGCGCGTAGTTGGGATCTTTGCCGATGGCCTGCTGGAAGAAATCAATGGCCTTGTTCACTCCACCGGCGGTGCGCCTGTTCCAGTAGAATCTGCCTTGCAAATACAACTGGTAGGCTTCCGAGTTTTGCGTGGAGCGCTGCGCCAGGCGCGATTTGTCGGCTCCCGTGAGGTTCATTTTCAGATTTTGCGTGATGTCTTCGGTGATCTCCGTCTGTATGTTTGGCACGTCGGTAAGTTTCCATTGGTATTGCTTGCTCCACATGACACGGTCGTGCTCGGCATCGACAAATTCGGCGCTGATAGAGAGATCGTTGCCTCGCTGAAGCATACGGCCGGTGAGAATGGTGTGGACGCCCAGCTCGCGGGCTACCGTGGGCGGATCAATGGACTTGCCCTTGTAACGGTAGACCGATGCGAGCGAAACGACCTTCAGGCTGGGAATCTGCGAAAGGGTGCTCACGAGCTCTTGGGTAATCCCTTCGCTCAGATATTCAGAGTTCGGATCGCCAGTTGCATTAACGATGGGCAAGACGGCGACGGAATCCATGGACTTCAACTGAATCTCCTGGAGGCCGCGCCGGGCGAATAGAGCTAGGCCAGCGAGGAGCACCAGCGAACCAAAGCCGATGGCGATCCTTGTCGCAAGGGACATGCGTTTCCGCGGCGTGGCAGCAGCTAGCTTTTCCGCGGCAGTAGCAGCCGTGACGCGCGTCGAGTCGGTGTCGCGCTTGAGGCGCTTCAAGTCGGCGCTGATTTCGGCGGCGCTTTGGTAACGCAGGGCGCGATCTTTTTCGAGGGCTTTGGAAACGAGTTCGTCAAAGCGCGGGGGGAGATTCGAATTGGCGGCACTGGGATTGGGCGGAGTGCGCTCGAGAATCGCGTGGAAGATGACGGCGGAGGTTGGTCCCGGGAAAGCGACACGGCCAGTAGCCATTTCGTATAGTACGGTGCCGAAGCTGAAAAGATCGGTGCGCGCATCGAGTTCTTCGCCGCGGGCTTGTTCGGGGGACATGTAGGCAACTGTGCCCATGGCGATTCCGGGACTGGTGAGGACCTCTTGGGTGGTTACGCCCTCCATCGAGCCGAGTGTGGCTTCCGCTCCTGGGGCAGTGCCGTCA
>DATEHF010000026.1:0-48216 GCA_035279725.1 Candidatus Acidiferrum sp. | reverse complement strand
CCGCCGCCGTATCCTCCGCGCCCGCCGGAACCGCCGCCTCCGCGCTCTGCCTGGGGACGTGCTTCGTTCACTACGAGGTTTCGTCCGCCGAAATTCTGACCGTTCAGAGAATTCACCGCGCGATCCGCATCTTCGTCATTGGTTACTTCAACGAAAGCGAACCCGCGCGACTGTCCCGTAAAACGGTCGCGAATCAGATTGACGCCCGAGGGAGTTACACCGATCTGGGAAAACCACTCGTTGAGCTGCTCTTCCGTCGCGGAAAACGGAAGATTTCCGATATAGAGCTTCTTCACCCTCTTACTCCTTCTGTCCGGAACCTAAAATGCGAGTCGCGGAGCGCGCTGAAGAAACAGCTTTCCATTACTGGTGGCCTGGAAGAACGGACCACCGCAGGCGCGAAACCGTGGCTTCAGCGGTCTGTTGCATCCTCTCGGAAATTAACCGCATTTGCAACTGAAATTGTCCCGGGGCCGCGCCGCGATTCGAGCCGCGCTGCGAGAGCGCGGCTTTTCACTTTGCGCTACATTTAGTGATACGATTCGGCCACTTTGTCCCCCACGCGAGAGGTTTTATGCGCGGCACGATGATGGATTTTCCGTTAACGCTGCCCACGATTCTGGAGCGTTCGGGAAAGATTTTCCCGCGGGTGGAGATTGTTTCCCGCAAGCCGGATAAATCCATCACGCGATCGTGCTATGGCGAATTTTACCGGCGCGCGCGACGCCTCGCTGCGGCGTTGACTAAACTCGGTTTGCGGCCCGGCGACCGCGTTGCTTCCCTGATGTGGAATCACTCCGGCCACCTGGAGGCCTTCTTCGGTGTGCCGTGCGCCGGTGGAATTCTGCATACTTTGAATCTTCGGCTGCATCCTCATGAAATTGCGGCCATCGCCAAGAAGGCCGACGATCGTTTTCTGTTGATGGACGATGTGCATGTGCCGCTCTTCGAAAAATACTGCGAAGCTGTTTCCCACGAGCACGTCATCGTTGTGCCCTACGGTTGCAACAGCGTGCCCGAAGGGTATTTAAACTATGAGGAGTTGCTCGCGGAAGCGGGCGATGATTTCAAATATCCGCAGATTGATGAAAACGACGGCGCCGCGATGTGCTTCACTTCCGGGACCACAGGCAATTCCAAAGGCGTCATCTATTCCCACCGTGCTCTGGTGCTGCATTCCTTCTGTTGTGGACTCAACGAAGTCTTTGGCATTAGTGAAGCGGATACGGTGCTCCCAGTGGCGCCGATGTTTCACGCCAACGCGTGGGGCTTGCCTTACGCATGCACTATGCTCGGCGCGCGGCTCGTTCTTCCCGGGCCGAACGTCGATCCGGAGAGCGTTCTCGGGTTACTCGTCAGCGAACGGGTAACGATTGCATGCGGCGTCCCTACCGTGTGGTTGGGTGTGCTGGACACCCTGGAGAAAAATCCAGGGCGATGGAAATTCGAGTCGCCCATTCGCATCCTGATTGGCGGCACCGCTCCGCCTCTTGAACTGATTCGCAAGCTCGATCGTTACGGGCTGCAAATCAAGCATCTTTGGGGCATGACTGAGACCACTCCCGTCGGCACGTCGGGCGGTTTGCGAGCACACATGCGCGATTGGCCGGAAGACAAGAAATACGAAACACGCGCCAAACAAGGGTGGGCGGCGCCTTTCGTGGAAATTCGCTTGATGCGTCCGGAAGGCCCGCAAGGGAAATCGGAAGAAGTTCCTTGGGATGGCGTCAGTTCCGGCGAGATCGAAATCCGCGGCCCGTGGGTCGCCGCTAGCTACCATGATTCGCCCGACCAAGCGCACCGCTGGAGTGAAGACGGTTGGTTCCGCACCGGGGATGTCGCCACCATGGATGAAGACGGCTACGTCAAAATCGTGGATCGCGCGAAAGATTTGGTGAAGTCCGGCGGCGAATGGATCAGCTCCGTCGATCTCGAAAACACATTGATGGGTCATCCGGCCGTTAAGGAAGCTTGCGTCGTCGGCATTCCGCATCCGAAATGGCAGGAGCGGCCGTTGGCTGCCATTGTCTTGAAAGACGGCGCTAAGGCCACGCCGCAGGAGTTGCGCGTCTTCCTCGCGCAATCCTTCGCGAAGTGGCAGCTCCCCGATGCCTTCGTCTTTGTCGACGCCATCCCCCGGACCTCCGTCGGCAAATTCAAGAAACTCGCCCTCCGTGAACAATTCGCGGATTGGAAATGGGAATAAGGCAGAGGTTAGAGGTTAGAGGTTAGAGGTTAGAGGTTAGAGATTAGAAGCTAGAAGAAAGACAAGACCCGCACCCTTGAAAAACTACAGGGTCCCGCGCGGTGCCCGTCGTGGGCGGAATTCTGCTTTTCGTTCTCCTTATTACGGCGTATGATAGCGTATTATGAGTGAACTGAAAACGATCAGTTTCCGGATGCCGGCAGAAAAAGTGGAAACGCTGGACGCGCTTGCCGAAACCATGGAGCGAGACCGGACCTATCTGTTAAACGAGGCGGTGGAACGATACCTGGAGCTGAACGAATATCACATCAAGCTGATCGAGAAGGGGCTGCGCGCGGCGGAAGCCGGGGACTTCGTGCCGCAGACCGAAATGAAACGGCTGATCGCGAGAATGAGGCGAGCCAAGTAGCACATGGCGATGCGCGTGCGCTGGACCACTCCCGCCAGGGAACAACTCGTCAGCGCTTATGACTACATTGCGACCGACAATCGCAGAGCAGCGGCTCGGACCACCGATAGAATCTGGAAAAGCACAGAAATGCTAGCGAAGCACCCGATGGCCGGCCGGGAAGGTCGTGTCGTGGGAACACGGGAGCTTGTTGTCCTAGGAACTCCCTTCATTGTGGCTTACCGGGTCAGCAGAGCAGAGGTTGAGATTCTTGCAGTAATGCACGCGGGGCGAAAGTGGCCGGAGGAGTTTTAAGCGAGGCGTTGGCAGGCAAGATAAATCGCTTGTTCCACACGGTCCGCAGCCGCCGGACTATGTTGTGCGATGTAGCTCCAAATATCGAAAGGGTCGTCCAGCGCCCGTGGCTTGAGTTGGTAACGTATCATTTCTTGCGATGGTCAGAAAGCCAAGTACGTTTTTTCTCGTCCGTCGGGTTTTTCAGTTCCAGCGCAAGTCATACAGCTCAGATTCAAGATACATCCTTTTCCCGTAATGCAAGTAGGACTCAGCGAGCGAGCGTAGAATTGCGGCAGTTCTAGGCCAACGAATCGCCTTGCACCGAGGCAGATCCCTCGTTCCGCAGAGTCTCCCGGAACGCAAGAGGCGCGCTACGCTTCGGGATGACACGCGTGGGTGGTAGCCGAGATGGGGCGCAGCATGCTGCGCCCCTACATTGGGCCAACGGATGAAGAGGTGCTTAGCGCGTCGCGGGCGCTAGCTTTTCGCGGCGTTGCTCAACGAGCTGGAAGAATTTGGGCTTTTCTTTCTGCCACAGGGCTTCGAGTTCTTTGCTATAGCCGATCACGGCCCAGGGCATGCGGCGCTGCAGGGATTCCAACAGCTTGGGAACCGAATCCTTCTTGCCGTTGATTTCCAACGACTGGCCCTTGGAGTCGCGAACAATAGCCGAGTAGGTTTTCCCGGTGGGGATCCCGTTGTGATAGTGCTTGGTCACCTTGGGATAAGCCCACACGATGTCGCGCGTGGCCATCACGTTCGTCTTGTAAGCAGCGGCGCTGATCAGCCAATTCGTAGTGATTTGCAAGGAGCCGAACTTTTCGCCGCCGCCCTCGCTGCGAATCTCTGAATCGATGCGCATACGCACATCCTGCAAGCTGCCATGTTTCGCCAATTGCAAAAGGAGAGGGTGGTTGTCCGGCTGCAATTGCCTCCGAAGCGGGATGCCGATCATCACCAGGCCGAGGATACCGAGGGCCGAAGCTCCGGCCGCCGCCCAAAGGTTGTCTCCCTTACGAAAGCCGGTCGCATCCAACATGAAGGGCAGAAAAACGCCCTTCTGGTCGGGATGCTTGGTATCCCACTCGTGTACGACATCGTTGAAGACCTGGGGCGGGATGGCCGTCAGTGTCCCCGTGAATTGAACTTCTTTCTTGTCCAGTGGCGCCTTCACCAGCAAAAGCCGCTTGTCTACGGCCAGCGCGATAACCTCCGCGCGAATCTTGTCGTGGTTATTGGCATCCACTTCCTGCATGCCGGTTGTGAAAGATTCCTCGCCTTCTACCTTCAGGAAAAAACGCTTCGGGGCGTCGGGATTGGAGATTGAAACCAGCTCGGAAGATTGAATGGGAAACGGGCCAAAAATGAAATTGTAGGTGTCTCGCCAGGCTGCTGTCAGGCACAATCCGAGAATCGCAAGCGCTACCGTGCCAAACAGGAATAGGTTGCGGTTGGTGCGCCGGATTTGCCGGCTGATGAAGTCATCCCACATGAGGTCACCTCGTTTTCTCCCGAGGGCGATAGTTGGGCCGATTATTGTTCAAGTTATCGGGCCATTTTGAGGTGAGGCAATGGAACTCCCGACGGCCAGCAGCTTGTCGGTTACTGTTCCTTAGTACGGGTTCGCACACTGGACCGGCTAGGTGCGATAGGAGGCGTTGATGCGGACGTATTCCGCTGTGAAGTCGCAAGTCCAGTAGCGCGCCGTGGCTTTGCCGGCGTGCAGGTCTACTACCAGGGGGACGTGCTCGGCGAGAAGTTTGTTGCTGGCGGCACGTTCGTTGAAATCGAGCGGCTGGCCGCGGCGCAACACGGGGATGCCAGCCATCTTGATATCCACAAGAGCGGTGTCAAACTTCACTCCGGAGCGCCCCGCGGCAGCGAAGATGCGGCCCCAGTTCGGGTCGCCGCCTGCGAAGGCGGTTTTCACCAGCGGGGAGGTCGCTATGGTTTCGGCGATGCGCTTTGCAGCGGCTTCGGTTTTCGCGTTGCGCACTTCGATTTCGATGACGCGCTGGGCGCCTTCGCCGTCAGCAACAATCTGAAGGGCGAGGGAGCGGCAGACTTCTTCAAGAGCGGCGGTGAATGCACGATGCGCCGCGGTGCCTGCTTTAATCGCAGGCGCACCGGCTTCGCCATTGGCGAGAACCAGCAAAGTGTCGTTTGTCGAAGTGTCTCCATCCACGCTGATGGCGTTGAACGTGCGGCCGGTAACGTCGCGGAGCGTCTTTTGCAAGAGGGAAGGAGCAATGGCTGCATCCGTGGCGATAAACGCGAGCATCGTCGCCATGTTCGGATGAATCATCCCCGCGCCTTTGGCGCATCCCACGAAATGAATGCGCTTACCGGCCATTTTGAAGGAAGCGGCAGCGGTTTTCGGGCGCGTGTCCGTGGTGCAAATCGCGAGAGAAGTTTCGGCGAAGGAACGCGCCGACGGACGGCGAAAACGTGCGATGACCGGCAGCGCACGCAGAATCTTTTCCAGCGGCAGTTGCACTCCGATCACGCCCGTGGAGCAAACAAACAATTCCTGCGGCGTGCAGCCGAGCCGTTTCGCCGCTTCCATGACCGTGCGCACGGCGGCGGCGTGGCCCTCTGCGCCGGTGGCGCAGTTGGCATTGCCCGCATTTACGACGACGGCGCGCATGCGTCCCTTGGATGCCCGCAAATTTTCCTTGGAAATGAGAACCGGGGCAGCAACGACGAGATTTTGCGTGAAAACGGCAGCAGCCGAGGCCGGCACGTCGCTGGAAATGACGGCAAGGTCCAACGCGCCGGTTTTCTTCAGACCGCAGGCGGTCGCGGCGAAGCGAAACCCGCGGGGCAGGGAGGCTTCCGAGAGTGCGTGCTTCATCAACGGAACGTCCGTGTGACTAGCGCGCCGAACCCGGAAGGGACCTCCGATCCTCGCTCGGGAAAGAGGGCGCAACCGCGGCGAGGGATAATTGCTGTTTTGATGCTTGGCTTGCGTTCATGGCTTGGCTCCTGTTTTGCTGGCTTTTTTGTTGAGGCGGCCTTCCAAATCGTCAATGGCGGCGTGCACGCTTTCTGGTGCGGTGCCGCCGCGAACTTTTTTCGATGCCAGTGCTGCGTCCACACTCAGGCTGCCGGTAAAGTCGGCTTCAAACGCGGGCGATATTTTCTTGAGAGCCTTGAGCGGCAGATCGGTCCAGGCCACGTTTTGTTTCTCCGCCTCGCGCAAAATCTTGCCGACAATATCGTGCGCTTGACGGAAAGGAATCCCCTTGTGCACCAAGTAGTCGGCAGCTTCGGTGGCGAGCAGAGCGGGATTGGAAGCCACAGTCTTCAACCGCTCGGCGTTGAATTTCGTTGCGGCGACTGCGCCGGCGGCAACCACAATCATGTCCGCGGTTTGATCGTGCGCGGCAAAGAGCGCTTCCTTGTCTTCTTGCAAATCGCGCTGATAACTCGTAGGCAAGCCTTTTAGTGTCGTGAGAAGGCTCAGCAGCGCGCCGGTGATGCGGCCGGTTTTTCCACGGATCAATTCCCAGGCATCGGGATTTTTTTTCTGGGGCATCAGGCTGCTACCGGTGGAATATTCGTCGGGAAGAATGACGTAGGAAAATTCCTGCGACGAGAAAAGCACGAAGTCTTCCGCCAATCGGGAAAGATGCGTGGCGATGCCGGTGAGCGCAAAAAGATAATCGAGCGCGAAATCACGGTCGCTGACGGCATCCAAGCTGTTCCCCGTGATGCGGGAAAAACCGAGTTCGTGACCAATCGAGTTGCGATCCACGGCAAACGAATTTCCGGCAAGGGCGCCTGAACCCATGGGGCACGCGTCCGCACTTTCCCTGGCATGCTGGAGGCGAGTGATGTCGCGCGCGAAGGCTTCCGCATGCGCCAGCAAAAAGTGGGACAGCAAAATTGGCTGGGCATGCTGCATGTGCGTCATGCCCGCCATCGGCACATTGCGATTGGCTTTGGCCTGCTGCAAGAATGCATTCAGGATGCCTTCCAGGCCATTCCGGATTTGCGCGGCAGCGTCGATAACGAAGAGGCGAAAATCGGTGGCGACGAGTTCGTTGCGGCTTCGGCCGGTGTGCAGTTTCCAGCCGAGGGGGCCGAGTTCTTCGACGAGAGCTTTTTCGACGAAGTGGTGGACGTCTTCCGCATCAGCGCCGGTCTTCTCTAGCCACGCGGGATCGGTATTGGCGCGTTTTTCGATCTTGTCAAGGGCCGCGAGAGTTTGCTTCACTTCGGTTGCGGTGAAAATGCCGATGGGCTCAAGGGCCTTGGCCCAGGCGCGATCGACGGTAATTTCGTATGGCAGAAGACGACGATCGAACGCAAAGGAGCGCTGGAACGCGGCGAAGCGAGCGTTTGGTTCGCGCTCGAAGCGTCCTCCCCACAGGCGATCGTCTTTGCGTTCGGTCATTGGTCGATGCTCGTTACGGGAACAGAATTACTGCTTGCTGCCTTCGGCCTTGGCTTTTGGGCGCACGGTCACAGGCAGTGCGAAAAGATTGATGAAGCCTTCGGCGTCTTTGGGGTTGTAGCGGCCCATGGTGAAACTCGCCAAATCGGCGCGATACAACGAGAAAGGCGAAACGCGCTTCGTCACATTGAGGGTGCCTTTCCACAATTTGAGGCCCACGGAGCCGGTGACGAATTGCTGGGCGACTTTGAAGAAGCCGTCGAGCGATTCGCGGAGGGTGGAGAACCACACGCCGTTATAGACAAGTTCGGCGTAGCGATTTGCCAGAGCTTGCTGGAAGTGCGCTGTTTCGCGGTCCACGGTAAGACGCTCCAACTCCTGATGCGCCTTGATCAGCAGAGTGCCGCCCGGAGTTTCGTAAGCGCCGCGCGATTTCATTCCCACGAGGCGATTTTCAACGAGGTCGGTGCGGCCGACGCCATGCTTCGCGGCGATTTCGTTGAGTTTGTTGAGCAGGTCAACGGGACCGAGTTTTGCGCCGTTGATGGAAGCAGGCGTGCCGGATTCGAATCCGATTTCAACTTCTTCCGCTTTGTCTGGAGTCTTCTCCGGAGAAACGACCCATTGCCACATGGCTTCGTTTGGCGCGTTGGCGGGATCTTCCAGTTCGCCGCCTTCGTGGCTGAGGTGCCAGATGTTGCGGTCGCGGCTGTAAATGTTTTTTTTGCTTTGCTCGACAGGAACGTTGTGCTTCTGCGCGTAAGCGATGGCATCTTCGCGCGAATCGATGTCCCACTCGCGCCAGGGTGCGATGATCTGGACGTTGGGCGCGATGGCTTTGTAGGCCAATTCGAAACGCACCTGGTCATTGCCTTTTCCGGTGCAGCCGTGGGAAAGGCCGTCAGCACCGAGCTTGAGCGCGATTTCCGCTTGGCGCTTGGCGATAACAGGGCGTGCCATGGAAGTGCCGAGGAGATACGTATGTTCGTAAACGGCGCCGGCACGGAGGGTCGGCCAGATGTAGTCGCGGACGAATTCTTCGCGCAGGTCTTCGACGACAGCAGAAGAAGCACCGGTGGCAAGGGCTTTTTTGCGGGCGGCTTCGAGGTCTTCCTGCTGGCCGACGTCGCCGATCACGGCGATCACTTCGCAACCGTAGTTTTCCTTGAGCCAGGGAATGATGATGGAAGTGTCCAGGCCGCCGGAATAGGCGAGTACGACTTTTTTGGGTTTGGGTAATTGTGCTTTCACGATTCCTCTCTTGCGTTTAGATATTGCCAAGCACGGGCGCAGCATGCTGCGCCCCTACAAAGACGAGGCCCGCCTCCCCGAAAAGAGTCGGGGTAAACTCCAGGCGGCCCCTACGAAGAAAACCTCGCGCTGCGCGACAATGAGCATCGGCAGACTAGAACAGAGTATGCAGGATGGCTTTCTGCACATACATGCGGTTTTCGGATTGATCGAGGACGACCGACTGCGGGCCGTCGAGGATTTCCGGAGTAACTTCCAGGCCGCGGTGCGCCGGAAGGCAGTGCATGAACACGGCATCCGGCGCGGCGAGCGACATCAGCTCGGCGTTGACCTGATACGGCTGGAACACGGTGTTGCGCACTTGCCCCTCGGCTTCAAAACCCATACTGGTCCACGCATCTGTGTAGACGGCTTGAGCGCCGGTTGCGGCTTCGCGCGGATCGGCCATCAATTCGATTTTAGCTTTTGTTTCGCGAGCCACGCGCTTGCTGTCGGAGACGACTTCAGGCAACGGTGCATACTCAGCGGGTGTAGCGACACGCAGATGAACACCAAGGCGCGCGGCAAGATAGATCAACGAATGGCAAACGTTGTTGCCGTCGCCGACGTATGTGAGTTTGAAACCGCGCAGCGCCCCGAACCTTTCTTCGAGGGTGAAAAAGTCCGCAAGGGCCTGGCAGGGATGAAATTTGTCGGACAGCGCGTTGATGACAGGGATGCTGGCATTAGCGGCCATTTCTTCGAGGACGCGCTGCTGGTAAACGCGGGCGACGATGCCATGGACCCAACGCTCGAGATTGCGCGCGACGTCGGCGATCGATTCGCGAGCACCGAGAGATGCAGAAGCCTGGGTGTGGTCGAGGAAAACCACGGAGCCACCCATGCTCTGGATGCCAACGTCGAATGTGACACGCGTGCGCAGGGATGGCTTCTCGAAAATCAGCGCAATAAATTTGCCGTGGAGCGTGGAGGCGTAGCGGACGGGGCGGGCTTTGATGTCCGCCGAAAGCTGAAGCAGTTCGCGCGTATGCACGGGGCTCCACTCCGCTCCGGTGAGGAGATCATTTGACAAGGAAATAGGCGCGACGAGAGTAGTAGCGGTCATTTTTCATTTCACCTTGCTGTCGCGTGAGCGACGCGCGCGGGATCCGCGGACTTGGCGGAATCCGGGGCGTTAGCCTGCTGCGGCGTGGTTGCCAGAACAAGTTCCATGAGTTTGAGAAATTCGCGCACCTGGGCGCGGGAGATAAGGAAAGGCGGAAGCAGACGCAACGTAAAATCGTGGGTGCAATTAATCAGAAGACCGCGCTGCATCGCTTCGCTGACGAATGGCCCGCCATCAACAGAAAGTTCGACGCCGATCATCAGGCCTTCGCCGCGGATTTCGCGAATGAAGTCAAATTTTGCAGCAAGCTTGGTGAGGCCTTCGCGGAGTTCGCCACCGCGCGCGCGAATATTGTCGAGGAGCTTTTCGTCTTCGACAATCTGGAGAAACTCAAGCGCAGTGGCGCAGGCGAGCGGACCGCCGCCAAAGGTGGTGCCGTGCATGCCAGGCGATACACGAGAGGCGACCTCATCCGTGGTGAGGATGGCACCGAGAGGCAGGCCGGCGGCGAGCGGCTTGGCGATCAAAACAATGTCTGGCTTCGCGGAAAACTTCTGATAAGCAAAGTAACGGCCGGTGCGGCCGAGACCGCATTGAATTTCATCGGCGATCAAGAGGGCGTTGTGCTGGGTGGCCAGGGCGCGGGCACGATTCCAAAACGTTTCGCTGATGGGATAGATTCCACCTTCCCCCTGGATGGTTTCGATAAGAATGGCGCAAACGGTATCGTCAAATTTAGCTTCAAGGTCCGCGACGTCATTGAAACGAGCAAATTCGACGCCGGGGACAATGGGCGCAAAGGGCAAGCGATACTTTTCCGTGGAGGTAACGCTAACCGCGCCGAAAGTGCGCCCGTGGAAAGAATTCTCGAGGGCGAGAAACCGGTATTTCTTCGCTGTCGTTCCGGCAGGTTCATCAGGCTTACGCCCGTAGAGGCGCGCCAACTTCATCGCGCCGTCGATTGCTTCGGTGCCGCTATTGGAGAAAAAGACGCGGCCCATCCCTGACCATGAGGCGAGCTTGCGCGCGAGCGGACCTTGATAAGCGTTATGAAAAAGATTCGAGAGGTGAATGGCGCGCGCGGCTTCGCGGCGAATTACTTTTACGATGCGGTGATGCGCGTGGCCGAGCGCGTTCACGGCGATGCCGCCAAGAAAATCGAGATACTTCTTTCCGGTAGAGTCGAAGACGTAAGCGCCCCGGCCGTGGGTCAAGATCACTGGCTGGCGCTTGTAGGTAGGGAGAAGAAACTGCTCGGCGTCCAGCAGGCGGACATCGGGTTTGGCTGTTCGCGCGGAGGCAGCTTTTGCGTTCTGACCATGCTTTACCGCGGATATTTTTTTGGACGAAGTCTTCATCACGCCGCCGAATAGGCCGCTTGTGCGGCGGACAAGGGTTCGCGGAGGACGCGGGTTCCAGGAATCAATGCGACTCTTTCAGCAGCCGGCGTTTCCACTGCGTGTGAAGCCAGCAACAAAGCGTCGGGCGAGGCGCCGCCGACGATGCGGACTTCACGCACGCCGCCTTCAATGGCGCGCTTGGCAGCTTCCAACTTGAGAATCATGCCACCGGACACGACGCGGCACTGGACCAAGCGCTCGACTTCCTCGCAGGTGACGGCGGAAAGAACTTTTTCTCCATCGAGGACGCCGGCGACATCGGTGAGATAAATCAACTGATCCGCGTGGAGATATTCCGCACAAGCGGCTGCCATGTGATCGGCGTTGATATTGTACAACTCGTTGTCTGAGCCCAAGCCGAGGCAGGGCGCAACGGGGAGAAGCCCTTCGTGCCACAAAGACTCGATAAAAGGCGCATTCAATCCAGTGAGATAACCGACGAAGCCCAAGCGGCCTTCCACTTCATTGTGCACCATGGGTTCGGCGACGAAGCAACGGGCATCCGCGGCAGAGATACCCACGGCGGGTTGCCCTTCCACAGAAATGGCCGCGGCCAATTTCTTATTCAAGAAACCGGCAAAGACCATGACGGCCACATCGCGCGTTTCGCGGTCGGTGACGCGCAAGCCAGCGATGAATTTGCTTTCGATGGCCATGCGCTTGAGCGTGGCGGTGAAGAGGCGGCCGCCACCATGCACGACGAGTATTTCGTGGCCCTGCTGCGCGAGCGCAGCAACCTGCCGCGCTAGAGAGCGCACCGTGGCGTCGTCTTCGAGCAATGCCCCTGCGAACTTGATTACGATTCTCATTGAAGTGAAATTTGCTCCTCTATTCCTAACATACGGTTGAAATTCTGAACGGCCTGGCCTGCGGCGCCTTTTCCGAGATTGTCGAGACAAGAGACGATGACCAGGCGCCGTCCCGAATTGTCCAGTGCGAATCCGATGTCACAAAAGTTTGTGTGGGCGACGTGTTGCAACTCCGGCAGGGTGCCAGCCGGCCAGATGCGAACCATGGGGCGGCCCGCATAAAACTGACGATAGAGCGATTCAATGTCCTGGGCGGTTTTCCGTTCGGCAAGAGTGACGTAGATGGTAGAAAGGATGCCGCGTGAGAGCGGCAGCAAGTGGGTCGAGAATATGACCTGCGACTCGCTCAGACCAGTGTGTTCGAGGATTTCGGGCGTGTGGCGGTGGGTGAAAAGGCCATAGGCCTTGAAATTCTCATCCACTTCGACAAAGTGAAGATCCCGGCGAGGGTCCTTGCCGGCGCCACTGGCTCCGGACTTGCAATCGCAAACGACACCGGCACCGGGGGCCAGCAAGGCCGCTTGCGTAACAGGCCGCAGCGCAAGGATCACGCTGGTGGCGTAACAGCCGGGATTGGCAATCAAACGAGCCTTGGCAATTTCGTCGGAGTAGAGTTCGGGAATACCGTAGACAGCTTCGCCAAGCCACTCCGTGTGGGGCGCGGGCAGTTTGTACCAAGAAGTAAAAATCTCTGCATCTTTGAAACGAAATGCACCGCTAAGATCGATGACGCGGAGACCGGCCTGGAGCAAAGGCGGCGCCAACTGGGCAGAGACCTCGTGAGGCGTCGCAAGAAACGCGGTGCCCGCGTTGCTGGAAGTGATGGCGTCAACGGAAAGAGGCCGGAGCGGGGCTTCGCCCCAGCCGCGGAATTGGGGAAAGAGTTCGGCGAGACATTTGGCGCCATTTGTCTCACGAACATAAAAGACCGGCGGCTGAAGTTCGGGATGACGCAGAAGAATTCGCGCCAGCTCAAGACCGGTATAGCCGGTCACACCTACAACGGCGACTTGGCGGGGATTTCTCATTTCACCAGGGCTTCGATTTTCTCCTGCAGGGACTTCCGCGCTTTCTTGTTGGGCGTAATGATGAGGACCGTGTCGTCACCGGCGATGGTGCCGGCGATTTCGGTGAATTTGGCTCCGTCGACAGCAGCCGCCAATGGTTGTGCGCCGCTGGGAGGCGTTTTCAGAACGAGAAGATTTTCCGCGGGGCGGATATCCAGAAGAAATTCGCCGAGAGCGCGTGCAAGCGGGGGCAAGGGAGCGGATTCCTCTGGCAGAGCTGTAGCGGGCTTGTAGCCCTCCTGGGTCTTGATGAGACGTAGCTCTTGCAGGTCGCGCGAAAGAGTGGCCTGGGTGACGCGCAGTTTTTGCGCGGCGAGCCCGCGGCGCAGCTCTTCCTGATTGGCAATGCGGCGGTCCGATACCAGGCGAAGAATCTGACCGTGACGAAATGTCTTATGCGTATTCATGGTTCAGCGCAAACTTGCCACTGTATTTTTATACACTTCGTTGCATACTCCTGTCAACAGTATTCATGAATTTTTTCAAACATGCCTGACGGAGAACCACGAGAGTTAAATTGAGGCAAGTCATGTACGATTCGCGTCACCCCCGCGAAGCGCACTGGATTTTCGCCGCGAGAGAGGTAACCTAACCTTTAGCGTTAATCGGCCTATGGGAACCGGCTGCCAAATCTCGGGATGCAAGAACGATGCTCCACCGGCGCTCGCCGAGCAGCGGCTGTGCGTGCTGCACTTCACTCTTGCTTTGGAAACAAGTTGCTCAGAAATGCGGCGCGAAACAGCGCTGGGCAATGCACCACAAGACCGCCAGCGGGAAATCATGAAATTCATCACGGAACACGGGGAACGCCTGGCACGCGTGGCGACGAGCGGGCTGCACCTAACGGACGATTTGAAGGCGCGAATCTTGAGCACCTTTCTGACCTTGATGAATCTGCGTGAAAACCTGGACCGCTCGAACATGCGGAGCTCGTTTGGGCGCTCTGGGCACCTGCCGCGCTGAGCACAAACTCCGAGGTGGAAGAGAAGTGAGGGGTCAGGCGCCGATATACCTGGCGTAGAGAGAGCGCGCCACGCTGGGATCCTTGGTGCCTTTGAGAATGGCGCGGCCGTCGGCAAAGACAGTCATTTCGTAAGGGGCAATGCGGAAGCGCAGCAGAAAATCGTTCTGACGGACGTCTTCGACAAGCGGCTTCAAGCGCGCCTGGAGAACTCCGAGGTCGAGGGTCCGGGCACGCTCGTGAATTTGCACGGAATCACGTCCGCACATGGTGATGCGTGGCTGGACTTCTCCTGCAAGATAGCTGAACTCGCGGCGAACGCAAGCGCGGCATTCTGGATGGCGGGCTACGCCGATGGATTGTAAGCGGCCGGTCCATACGTCACAAGAAAGCAAGTGTCCGTGAAGTGCTTCGGGATGGCCGGAGAGAAGCTTCAAAGCTTCAGCTACCTCCAATGAAGCGATCAGATTGACGATCGGACCGAGAACACCGATGGTGTCGCAGGTCTCCTCGAGGCCTTGGGCAGCGGCGCCGGATTCAAGAAGGCAGGCGAGACAGGCAGTTGTGCCGGGACAAATGGCCATGGTCAGGCCATAGCTTGCGACGGCAGCCGCATAAATCCATGGGTGGCTGAGTCTCACCGCGACATCGTTGATCAAGAAGCGAGTTTCGAAATTATCGGTGCCATCGAGCAGCAGATCGACGCCGTCGAGCAGGGTTTCGGCATTGCGGGGGCTGAGATCGGCGACGATGCCTTCGACGGCGACTGACGAGTTGATGGAGCGCAGTTTGCGTTCGGCAGCGACCGCCTTGGGGAGCACCTGGAGTGCGTCGGACTCATCAAAGAGGGTTTGCCGCTGCAGGTTTGAGGGCTCAACGAAATCGCGGTCGATAATTCTGAGGTAGCCGACGCCAGCGCGAACGAGAAGATTGGCGGCTGCAGCGCCGATAGCACCGCAACCAACGATGGCCGCACGTGAGGCAAGCAGCCGACGCTGCCCTTCCGGTCCGATCCCGGCGAAAAGCATCTGGCGCGAATATTTTTCCTGGAGAGAATCGCTCTCGAAAGGCATGGTCCCGGCAGGCGCAGCAGACGCGCCTGTTAAGCTACATGATAGCGCCAAAGGGGACGGGACAGGCAACGCCGCCGTGCTACCCTTCGTCTGAGCGAATGGAATCATGAAATCGGGCTGGGCCAATGGATTGCGAGGAATCGTCACGCTTGCGCTCCTGATGGGAGGCGCGCCGACGCGCGGCCAGGCGACGCAAGGCACCAGCGTGGGCGAGGTCGCGAAAGAAGAACCCAGGGTTGTGGCTGTACGCATCGTCAAGGAAGATGGCCAGGTTTTGTCAGACTCACCCACTGGAATCTCATTGGAAGCCGGGAAAACTCTGGAGCGGGAAAAAATTGCGGAAAGCCTGCGAACGCTTTACCGAACGGGGGATTACGCGGACCTGCGGGCTGTGGTGACGCCCGTCGCGGACGGCGTGCGATTGGATTTCGTGGTGCGGGAGAATTTGTTCTTTAACCAACTGCGCATCGATGGTCTTACCGCTCCGCCGAGCGAGGCGTCAGCAGCGGCATCCATGCAGCTCACTCTCGGACAAACGTACCGGCGGGCCGTTGTCGACGAGGCCTTGGAACGCTTGCGAGAGACGCTGCGCGAGGAAGGCTTGTACAAAGCGGAGGTTTCCGCCGAAACAGTGCCGCACGCGGAAACGCAGCAGATGGACACAGTGGTGCACGTGAAACCCGGGAGGCGCGTCCGCGTCGGAAATATGCAGCTAACCAACGGCACGGAGTACCGCGATGCGGAAATCCTCTCGCGGCTAAAATTGAAGGCCGGAAGCGAGATTACCTCGGCGAAGGTGCAGCGCGGAACGGATCGCATCAGAAAATATCTTGTTAAGAAGGGACATTTGAGCGCGCGCGCAGCCGTGCGACGCGGCACCTATGACGCCGCAAAGAATACGATTCCTCTCGAGCTGGAGGTAACGGAAGGACCGCGAGTGAAGGTAACGGTGACGGGCGCGAAATTCTCCGACGGCGAATTAAAAAGACTCATTCCCATTTATCAAGAAGGCGCCGTCGACGTGGACTTGCTGGAAGAGGGGAAACGCAACGCCCTCGAACGGCTGGAGCGGCAGGGGTACTTCGACGCCGACGTGGATTACAAGACCGAGACACATGAAGTGAAATCCACTCGCGCCGCGAGACAGACCACAGAGGAAACCATCACTTATGCAGTGGAGCGGGGCGTCCGGCACAAACTAGTAGGAATCGAAATCACCGGAAACAAATACTTTGACACCGACTTATTGCAGAGCCGGTTGCAAATCTTTGGCGGCGCGTTCGGTTCAGCGGGGCGATTCAGCCGGAGGCTGGTGGAGTCCGATGCGCAATCGATGCGCAGTCTCTATCAGGCGAACGGATTTCTCGATGCCAAGATTGAGCAACAAACGGTAGACGACTACAAAGGCAGAGAAGGCGACTTGTTCATCCGTTTCGTGGTTCAGGAAGGAAAGCAGACGCGAGTGGCTTCGCTTTCGATTGAGGGAAATCGTGCCTTCAAGGAAGAGGAGCTCCTCGGCGTTGTCGGCTCGACCCCTGGACAGCCATATTCCGATTTTGGAGTGACCACTGACCGGGACAATATTCTGGCGCTGTATTTTAACGAAGGATTTCCCGACGCAAGCTTTTCTTCAACGGCGGAGCGCGTACCGGCCGGGCCGGCGACCCAAAAGGCAGAGGCTGCGGGAAACGCAGCGGCTTTGCGGGAAAATGAAAAAAAGGAAGCGAAAGAAAAAGATTCCAAGACATCGATTCAGCAGGCGGAAGCGGTTCGGCTTGTGTACCGAATTCAGGAGGGTCCCCAAACACGGGTGCGGCGAATTCTAATCGGCGGGTACCGGCACACGCGGCCTGGAGTAATCCATCGAGAAGTTCACATCAAGGTGAAGGAGCCGCTGAGAGAAGGGGACGTCGTGGAATCCCAGAGGCGGCTGTACAACCTCGGCGTCTTCAATCGCGTGACGATCGAGCCGCAGAATCCCAATGGGACAAATCCAGAAAAGGACATCGCCGTTCTTGTGGAGGAAGCCAAACGCTACACGGTGGCTTACGGCGGCGGGTTCGAAGTGCAGAGGCTGGCCAGCACGACTGACCCGACGGCATCGCAAATTCAAGCGGCGCCGCGCGGAATTCTTGAAGTCAGCAAGCTGAATCTAACCGGTCGGGGGGACTCGCTATCTTTCAAGTTGCGCGGCAGCACTTTGCAGGGGCGCGCGTTGTTGGGATATTCGGCGCCGAACACCTTTGCCGATCCGCACTTCAGTTTTCAGGCCACGGCATTTGCAGAGAAAACCCGCGACATCAATACCTTTACGGAAGAGCGCTACGAGGGTTCAGTGCAATTGACGCATCAAGTCACGCCGCTGACCACGTTGCTTTATCGCTATACTTTCCGCCACGTTCTTGTTTCAAATCTAAAAATCCTGAGCGACGAGATTCCACTCTTCAACCAGCCAACGCTGGTATCAGGATTTGGAGTGACTTGGTTCCGCGATTCACGCGACAATCCTGCGGATGCCTCGAAGGGAAGCTTCAACAGCGCGGATTTCAACGACGCGGATAGGAGACTAGGCTCCAGCGCCAGCTTTATGCGGTTTTTCTTCCAAAATTCGACTTACTACCCGATCAAACGCCGCTTTAGTTTCGCACGTTCCACGCGATTTGGCTTGTTAGTGCCTTACCGCGACACGGTTTCGCTAAGTTTCCCGCCGCCGACTCCAGGAGAATGCCTTCCAGGTACGGTCCCTACCGGGCCAACGCCAACGATCATCCCTCTTCCAGAGCGATTCTTTGGGGGTGGCGGGACGTCGCTGCGTGGCTTCGCTCTCAACCAAGCGGGGCCACGCGATGCGTGCTCGGGTTTCCCGGTTGGCGGCCAGGCCATGCTTGTCCTTAATCAGGAATTCCGTTTTCCGATGCGCCTGCCTTTCGTAGGGACTTCGCTGGGGGGCGCCATTTTCTATGACGGCGGCAACGTGTACAGCCGGCTAAGTCAGATCTCTTTTCGGTCCATGCTGCCGTCACCCACTTTTACGTTGCCAAATCCAACGCTCCCGGCGGGACCGACAAACTTGCCGGTGTGCGCTACAAATTGCACGAACGAACTCAATTACTTTGCGCACACTGTCGGCTTGGGCCTGAGGTACAAAACCCCGGTGGGCCCGATTCGTATCGATCTCGGCTACCAGCTCAATCGCCCGTCGTTTGTAATTCCGGTTCCTTGCCCGAGCAATTGCACAAACTTCACGGTTGGTTCGCTGGGCCAACAAAGCACGCGGCTCCCCGGTTTTCAAATCTTTTTCAATCTGGGGTCGAGTTTCTAGTGCGCGCGCCGACGATCTGCGTTCTTCTGCTCTCAGTATTGCCGACGAATGTCGGGGCCAGTGTTGCAGCGCAGGAAGTCGTGGACCGGATTGCCGCGCGAATTGAAAGCGACATCATCTTATTGAGCGATATCCGGGCGCTCAGCCGATACCAGCAATTCCTGGATGGAAAATCGGAAACGGATGCGCAGATTCTCGACCGGCTGATCGATCAGTGGATCGTGCGAACGGAAGCCAATGTCTCGCGTTTTCCGCAGCCATCCGCAGCGGAGATCGAACGCAGCGTGGAGCGAGTGCAAAAATCGTTCGCCTCGACGGCGGAGTACGAAGCCAGGAAAAAACAGATTGGTCTAAGCGATGCTGACGTGCGGGAAATGGCCGCCGCACAACTCTATTTGAGCAATTACCTGGATTCGCGGTTTCGTCCTGGAGTACAGATCGATCCCAAGACAGTGGAAGACTTCTACCAGAAGTCCGTCGTGCCCCTAGCTAAAGCACGCGGGCAGGAACCGCCACCTTTGGACATTGCGCGGGATTCCATCCAGGAAGCACTCGTGCAACGTGGAATCAACGACCAGGCTGATCAATGGCTGATCGAGAGCAAGGCTCGCCTGCACATTGAAACGTTGCTCAACGAGGCGGCGAAATGAAGCGCGGGGGCCGACACCCGATTTGGAACTGGATCATTCACACGCCGTGGGTGTTGACGGTCCTGGCGCTTTTGGCGATCGTTGTGTTCTTTGGCAGCGGTGCGGGCAACCCGCTGCTAACCCGGTTGCTGGTGAGCCGGTTAGAGGGGATGACGGGCGGCAAAGTAGAGCTGCGCTCTTTGTCCATTCAATGGTTGGACATGCGAGCGACTATAAAAGACCTAGTGATCCACGGGAGAGAGCCTGCCGGTACGGAACCTCTTCTTACTGCTGAGGAAGTGCAAGCCGGTCTGCGCATCGTTTCGTTCTGGGGCCGCCGTATCTCCCTGAATGAACTTGTCGTCCAGAAGCCCCATGTTCATATCCGTGTGGAAAAGAACGGCGCGACAAACGTTCCCTCGCCACCGCGGCCTGTTTCCGCCAACAAACCGCTACGCGACACGCTATTTGAATTGAACATCAGGCGTGTGCTGCTTGCGGACGGTTGGCTTCTGTACAACGACGTCAAAACGCCGATCACCGTGCATGGGGGAGATTTGCGGTTCAGCCTGGATGCCGGAGGCACATTCGAGAACCCGTTGTATCTCGGCAACCTGGATTGGCAGACCCTGCAGTTCACCTCGAAGCGCTTCATGCCGTTGCCGGTCGGACTGACAGCAAAGTTCACGGTTTGGCGCGAAGGGTTTACCCTCGACCAAGGGGTATTCAGCGCGGGGCACTCGCACCTTGATGCCCAAGCGGACATGAATGGGTTCGCAAATCCACAGTGGAATTTCCGGTACCGCGGCTGGGTTGATCTTCTGGATTTCAGGGAAACTCTGCGCAACCCCATGGTGCCGACGGGGCGGGTTGACGTACGCGGAGAAGGCCATTTTGCCGGCGGTCAATTCAAGGGCAGCGGAAATTATTCCGGGCGTGATATCGCGCTTCCTTATGAAGTCTTCCATGCGGGCGGGCTCACCAGCCGCGGTAGCGTCCAAATCGACAACCGTGGCCTCGAAGTGCCAGATTTTTACGCAGGCGCTTTCGGCGGGAGTGTAACCGGACGCGTGAATCTGCGGTTCGATGGTTTGAAATTCAGGGCCGACACGCATGTCCAAAACGTGAAGCTCTCTGGGGTCCTTCCGTCAATTGAACACCGGGACTTCCCTATCGACGAACTGCGCTGGGACGCCAAGATAACCGCGGATACCGTAGAAACCTGGACGGGAGGTTTCGAGCACTTCGAAATCTCGGTGAATACTGTGTGGGAGGAACCGGACGAACTGGCGGCACATCATCAGCCGGTATACGCAGCCTGGAAGTTCCGCTACCGCTATGACTCCAGCACGTTGGCGATTGACTCTGGTGAATTCGAAACACCATCTTCCCACGGAACGATCGACGGCATTCTTGCCCCGCGCAATTCAATGATGAATTTGCGGTTTGAGGCGGAATCGCTTGAGACTTACAAGGACTTTATTAACGGACTGCGAGGAGCCGCGCCTCGTTCCGCAGAAGCAGCGAAAGAAATCTCGGGAAGCGTGTGGTGGGACGGGAAGATCGTCGGTCCTTCCGGCGGTCCATCGTTTCAGGGGCACTTCCGCGGAGAACACACGCGATACGACCGCGTATTCATGGATTTCCTCGAGGGCGACCTGGCTTATTCACCTTCGGAACTTACCCTCACGCGTGGACACGCTCGAAGCAGCAACATGGAAACGAATATTGAAGGAAGACTTTCCCTGACAAAATGGAGTTTCCTTCCAGAGAATGACTGGAGCGCCGAGGCAAGTTTCGAAAAACTCCCAGCAGAAAATCTCGAGCAGTTACTCGGGTTGAAGTACCCGGTCAAGGGACTGTTAACCGGCCAGTTTCATGGGCGAGGCACGCGGGAAGAGCCCCGCGTCACAGGCTTGTTCGATCTGGCTGAGGGCAAAGTTTATGGACTTTCATTCAATCGCCTCCGCGGACAACTGAACATTTCATCGGATGAAGTGCGCATCGGCGACGCGGAATTGAGGTTCTTCTCGCCCGGAAAAGAAAATGGACGCGGGGCTGGAATCATTACCGGCTCGGCTGGCTACCGTTTCCAGGATCAAACGGTTACTGCGGAACTCGTAGGCGCGGCTCTGCCGCTAGAGAACGTTGAAAAATTGCAGCTGGCGCGTTTCTCCGTGGGAGGGCAGGTAACTTTCCGGCTGAAAGCCAACGGCCCATGGAAATCGCCGATGGGCGAAGGTTCATTCCGTGTTGTGGACCTGCAAATTGGCCAGGTGGTGGTGGGCAGTTTCGACGGCAAGCTGACGTCGGATGGACGGGCCGCGCATTTAGAATTGGGCTCCGCGATGGCCACTGGAGAGATTTCCGGAGGCTACACACTGGGGCTCGCCGAGCCATATCCGCTAAGCGGAAAAGTATCCATCAAAAATATTGACCTGGATCCCTTTTTACTCGCTGCGTTGCACCTGAAGGAGTTCAGCGGCCACGCGAACGCGGACGGCGATATATCGGTAAACGGTTCGCTGAGGGACCCGCAGAACATAATCGTGGAGGCAAATTTCTCGCGTCTGGCGATGAATTACGCCAACGTGCGGTTAGAAAATTCCGGCCCGGTTCATTTCCGCTCGACCAAGAATAGCCTGGAGGTCGACCCAGTTACGTTGCGGGGAGCGGACACCAACTTGCAGATTTCAGGTTCGGTCCAGTTTGCGGGCCGCCGCTCCGTCGGACTGCGCCTCAATGGCGCACTGGACTTGCGACTTATCAGCGGTTTTGTGCCGAATCTAGACGCGCGCGGGCCAGCGCAAATCAATGCGTCTTTCGAAGGGTCGCTGGACCGGCCGCGGATCACCGGCCGAGTACACATCGAAAACGCCTCCGCCCGCGGGGCGGATTTTCCAACAGGCCTCAGCGCCATCGTGGGCGACATAGTGTTCGATGCGACGCGTCTATATCTGGAGAGTATGACCGCGGAATCCGGCGGCGGCACCCTGCATCTTTCCGGAAGCGTGAACTACGCGGAGAGTCCACTTCGCTACGACCTCAGCGTTCGCACCGACCGAGTGCGCATCCGCTATCCCGAAGGCATGAGTTGGCTGGTGGGAGGTTCGTTGAGGCTAACGGGCACACCGGCGGCGGGCGTGCTCTCCGGGAGAGTTACAATCGAGCGGGTCACGCTGACGCAAGGACTCGAGGTTGCTGGGATGCTGGTGTCAGCCAAGGAAGGGATCACCAGTCCAACTACTAGCTCGCCGTACCTGCGCAATCTGCAATTTGATGTCGAGGCTGTGTCGGCCCCTGATGCGCGAATGGAATGGCCGGGTGCGCAGTTACAGGCAGACGCGAATCTTCGCGTGCGAGGAACTTGGGAACATCCCATCCTCCTCGGACACATACACATCTTGTCGGGTGATTTATACTTCGCCGGCAACCGATACAGAGTTAACCGGGGAGATTTGAACTTTGCCAATCCGTTCCGCCTTGATCCGGTTTTGAACGTGGAAGCAACCACGACGATTCAACAGTATGAGATCACGTTGAATTTCAACGGTCCCGCCAGCAAACTCACGCTGGCGTACCGCTCCGATCCGCCACTTCCGGCCAACGACATCATCACGCTGTTGGCGTTGGGGCAAACAAGTTCTGAAGCGACAGCGCGCAGTGGTGGCACGTCTCAAAGCGGAACAGCGGGGGCATCAGCAATCCTTTCGGAAGCGATCTCTAGCCAATTGGGCGGGCGCTTGGAGCGCTTGTTTGGCATAACGCGGTTTCGCGTAGATCCCGGTCTGGCGGGAGTCGGCTCGACAGGCTCCCAGCAAAACGCGGCGTCGCGTGTGACGGTGGAGCAACAGATCGCGCGGAATCTCACAATTACCTATGTGTCGAACGTAAGCTCGACACAGCAGCAAGTCATTCAAGTGGAATACAACGTGGACCGAAATGTTTCGATTGTCGGGTTGCGAGATCAGAACGGAACTTTTGGCATCGACATAAAAATCAAAAAGCGCTTTCCGTAAGTGGAAAGCGCTTCCTGAACGGCAATTCGAATTATTGCGGATCTTGCTGTTGCGCGGTCTGTTGCTGGGGTGGTTGTGACTGCCTGCCTTGCTGTCCCCGGCGCTGTTGCCAGCGGCCCTGGGCCGGACCGTTTCCGAGGTGTGCCGACTGTCCGAAATCCGGATTCTGCTGCTTTACCTCGGCCAAGGACTCCTTAGCGGCTTTCGCACCCGCGGCGCGAACGGCAGCCTGCGTTTCACGACCGATCTTGGGCATTTCAGCGGCAATCTTTTGACCAAGCGGAGAGCCGTAGAACTGCAGCAACCCCTTGATTTCATCATCCGTGAAATGTTTGTCGTAAATCGCCACGAGTTGATCCGTTACCTGGTCGACATCGAATTTCTTTTGGTAACTGGCAGCGAAGGCGTTCACAAACGCCTGGCCTTTGTCATTGTTGGGGATGGTGGCGAGCAATTTTTCCCGGGACTGTTCGATGGCGTTGCTCTCGCCGTCCTGAACGAGGTCGCGCGCGCCGACTAACTCCATCAGCGATCGGATGTCCCCTTCTTTGGCCGGGTCAATCGAAGAACTTGCTTGAGGAGAGGCAGCGCCGTTCTGAGCCTGGGCCGCACCTTGCGGCGACGCTTGCACGGCGTTTTGAGATGCTCCCTGGATGACCAGGAAAAAAGTTCCGACGTAAATAATGACCAGCGCAAGGACCGCCTTCATGACTGCCTCCGTGGCTGCTTTACTCGCGTTCGCGCCACGACACAGATTTTAGGAAGCGCCGTGTTCTGCCGCGACTGTCTTGGGGGACAGTCGTGCTTCGTCGTTCACTGGCCCAGCGTTCAGGTCCGCGAACAGTCAACGAATATCTGTTACGATGCCTCGCCATGAATCAAGAGGAAGTGAACGGCGTTGAGCCGGCTGCACCTGTAGCTGCCGCGGCCGTTGAACGCGAAGCGGGGCTGCAACACAAACTGACGCCTGGGCAACTTGCCATGATTGGCCTTGGCAGCACCATCGGTACGGGCCTCTTTTTAGGAAGCGCCATCTCCGTAAAACTGGCGGGCCCGGCAGTAGTTCTGAGCTTCGTGGGGGGAGCATGTATTGCAATGACGATGATGTGGGCCTTGGCGGAGATGGCCGCTGCGCATCCCGCGGCAGGTTCGTTCGGGCTGTATGCGGAAATGTACTTGCATCCATGGGCCGGATTCGCGGTTCGTCTCACCTACTGGCTGTGCATGATGGTGGTCGTCGGCAGCGAAGTCGTGGCGGCATCGATTTATTGCAAGTTCTGGTTCCCAGGAATTCCTTCGTGGATTTGGATCGGTTTGTTCTCGATCGTGATTCTCTATGTCAACTGCACCAACGTCGGAAGTCTGGGAACATTCGAATACTGGCTCTCCATGATCAAGGTGGTGACCATCGTTGCCTTCCTGATCCTGGGGGCTGCGCTGCTTCTTGGCGTTGGATTCCCAAGAGTCGGTTTTGCAAACTTCACTTCGCATGGCGGTTTTCTTCCCAATGGGTTGAAAGGCGTCGGGCTCGGGGTGATCTTGGGGCTCTTCAGTTTTTTTGGAATTGAAGTTGTGGGAAGCACCGCCGGCGAGGCGGCGGACCCAAAGGCGGCAGTTCCGAAAGCACTGCGCAGGACGCTTATCGTATTGGTGCTCTTTTACGTTGGCGGGCTCGCCTTGGTAGTAGGCATAGTCCCTTGGACGCAGATCGGACTCGCTGAAAGTCCTTTCGTCCGTGTTTTTCAGACGGTGGGTATTCCGGCGGCTAGCCACATCATGAATTTCGTGGTGCTGACAGCCGCCCTTTCCAGCGCAGTGGCTAATTTATATTTCGGGGCGCGACTGGCGTTTTCGCTGGCACGGGGCGGCTATCTTCCAGCCATTCTCGGACGATTGAGCGGGAAGGGCATGCCGGTGATTGCGGTACTGGCCTCGGCGGGTGGAATGGCCGCGGCCCTAGTTCTGTCGGAGTACTTTAAGGATTCACTATTCGTGTTCATGATTGGACTAAGCACATTTGGGGCGCTATTCGCCTGGATCATAACCCTGATAACGCATCTCGCGTTCCGTCGCTTTCACAAGCGGATCGGCAAATCATATCTTCAGCTGGGACCGTCCGGGCCCTGGGCGTCTCTTCTCGGTTTGGGCGGAGTATTGGCAGTCCTGGCGTCGACCTGGTGGGTTCCGGGATTCCGTATCACGCTACAGGCCGGCGCACCCTGGCTGGCATTCATCACGGTGTGTTATTTTGTTTGGAGAAGAGCCTTGTCCCGGGGAAGTACGTGATGGATGAACTTCTGAAGTGGCGCGGAGAGTTTCCGATCCTCGACCGTACCACTTATATGATCAACAATTCGCTGGGCGCGATGCCGCGAGGCGTCTACGACGGTTTGCGTTCCTATGCCGATTCCTGGGCGGAGCGCGGAGTGCGCGCATGGGAAGAGGGCTGGTGGGAGATGGCGGTTGGACTTGGTGACCAGATCGCGCCGCTGATCGGGGCGGGCCCCGGCGAGATTTCGCTGCACCAGAATGTGACGCTCACTCAGGCGGTGATCTCATCCTGCTTTGATTTTCGCGGACCACGCAACAAAGTCGTGATGGTCGAGCTGGAGTTTCCTTCAATTCAATATTTCTACCACGAACAACGCCGGCTCGGCGCACGCGTCGAGGTCGTTCCGACGCCGGATCACATTCACATCGATTTGGACAAACTGCTCGCGGCCATCGACGAAACGACGCTGCTGGTGCCGATTTCGCAGGTTCTCTTCCGGAGTTCCTGCATCGTCGACGCGCGCGCCATCATTGAACGAGCGCATCGCGTCGGCGCCCATGTAATTCTCGATGTGTTTCAAGCTACGGGAACAATTCCTCTCGACGTCCGCGGGCTAGGCGTTGATTTTGCGGTGGGCGGAGTTCTCAAATGGCTCTGCGGTGGGCCGGGCGTTGCGTACCTTTATGTTCGCGAGGACTTACGAGCCAGGTTGCGACCTGCACTCACGGGTTGGAGTGCACATCGCCACCCCTTTGCCTTTGAAACCGGCGCCATCGACCCGCGAGAAGACTCCTATCGCTATTTGAACGGGACGCCACACATTCCCGCTCTCTATGCGTGCCAACCAGGCCTGGAGATTCTCAATAAGGTCGGTATCATTCCGATACGTGAAAGGTCGATGCGCATGACCGCGCGCCTCATGGAAGATGCCAAGTCTCGTGGCTGGCGCGTGAACACTCCGGAGAACCCGGCGGACCGCGCGGGCACTGTCTCGATTGAATGCCCGCATGCCTACGAGGTATGCCGGGAACTCCTCGTGAGAGACATCCTTGTCGACTACCGCCCCAAAGCCGGTGTGCGCGTCTCGCCCCACTTCTACAATCAAGATGAAGAATGTGACTTTACCCTTGCGCAGATGGAAGAGATCCTGAAGACGGGAGCGTGGGAAAAGCACGCTGCGGCGGTTACGCATGCTTGAGAAGAGAGATTACTCGGAGCAGCGCGTTGCAATGATCGAAAGACAGTTGCGCCGTCGCGGCATCACCGATGCCGCCGTGCTTGCTGCGATGATGGCCGTGCCGCGGCACGAGTTTGTGCCGGAGGATTATCGTTCGCAAGCCTATGAAGACTTGCCGCTGCCGATCGGCGATGGTCAAACCATCTCTCAGCCTTATATTGTGGCGGCTATGACCGTGGCACTGCATTTGCAACCGGACGATCGCGTTCTGGAAATCGGCACGGGTTGTGGTTATCAAGCCGCAGTGCTCTCCTGTTTGGCTAAGAATATTTTTACGATCGAGAGGCGGCCGGAGCTGGCTTCCGGCGCTTCCGCCAAGCTGGCCCGGCTGGGCTACGCAAACGCACACGTTCACTGCGGCGACGGCACGCTTGGACTACCAGAATTTTCACCCTTTGATGCGATCCTTGTCGCCGCTGCCGCACCTGCGGTTCCGAAGCCGCTCCTTGCTCAGCTTGCCGAAGGCGGGAGGATGATCCTACCGGTGGGGGATACGGAACACCAGGAATTGCGTTTCATCGAGAAGCGCGGAAATAACTTCCTCGCGAAAATGCTGGAAGGTTGCCGATTTGTACCGCTTGTCGGCTACTACGGCTGGCAGGAATCTTCCTGACGATGAACCCACCGGCCCCCGATCTATCCATCATCATCCCCTCCTACAATGAGGAGTTGCGCCTACCGGCCACCCTGGAGCGGATTGCGGACTACGTTTCGACATCCGGGCACAATGCGGAAGTTCTGGTAGTGGACGACGGATCCAAAGATGGCACTGCCGCGGTGGCGGAGTATTTTCGCGTCAAGATTCCCACGCTGCGAGTGGTTTCGAATGGTGTCAATCGAGGCAAAGGCTACAGTGTTCGCCATGGCATGCAGGAAGCCCGCGGACGCATCGCACTTTTCACGGACGCGGATCTTTCTGCACCGATGGAGGAAGCCGGGAAGCTCATTGAGGCTTTGGAAGCGTATGACGTAGCGATCGGCTCCCGAGCCATGGATCGCAGTTTGATTACTGTGCACGAGTCGCCCTTCCGCGAATTCGCGGGAATCATTTTCAATAAGATTGTGAGAAGCATTCTGTGGCTTCCATTTGTCGATACGCAGTGCGGATTCAAAGCGTTTCGACGCGAACGGTGCAGCATTATCTTCGAGCAACAAACCATTGAACGATTCGGATTCGACCCGGAATTGCTATATTTAGCGCGGCACCATGGACTAAAAGCGGTCGAGATTCCGGTGCGCTGGGGCCATTCGCCGGCCACCAAAGTGAGCATGTTGCACGACAGCATCCAGATGTTTATCGACGTATTCGCGATACGGTGGAATTCGTTGAAAGGCCGTTATCCCCGCAAAGCGTAACTTTCTCGACCCATACTTTGCAGCATAAAGTACTTGACAACCCTGAATGGTGGTGTTAGCCTTTACCCATGGCGACTTCCGGTCCACTTCGCTCTCCGCAACGCGAGCCCATTCCCATCGACGCTCGCGCCGCCGATCATCTCCGCTACATCCGCGAAACCATGGAGAGCGCCGCCGAATTCACTGCCGTGCCCGGCTGGGGCGGGGTGGCCATGGGCGTTACGGCACTGGTGGCCGCGTTCGCGGCTTCGCGGCAGACTACGCCTCGTGCCTGGCTGGCCGTCTGGCTGATTGAAGCCTTTGTCGCCGTGGCCATTGCTGCGCCAACAGCCGCTACGAAAGCCCATCGCGCCAACGCCGCTCTTTTCTCTGGACCTGGGCGCAAGTTCGTTCTGAGTTTTGCGCCGCCAATCGTGGTTGGCGGCCTTTTGACATTTGCTCTCTATTACGCCGGCAACCTCGCCGTCTTGCCGGGCGTTTGGCTTTTGTTGTACGGGACCGCCATTGTGACAGGTGGAGCGTTCTCCGTACGCGTTGTGCCGGTGATGGGTTTGTGCCTAATGTTGATTGGCGGGGCTGCGCTCTTCACGCCAGCGGCGTGGGGTGATGCATTCATGGGCGCTGGATTTGGGGTCGTGCAAATCGGCTTCGGTTGGTGGATCGCCCGGCATTATGGAGGCTAGCAGGAGTTCTCATGGCTAAGTCATCTGCAGCGCATCAGGAACGTGTGCAGCGGTCTCGCGAACGCGGCGCCCCCTTGGAGGCCATCCGCAATCCGGCGCGGGAAGCTGTGCCTGCCGACCTGGACCGGCTCATTCACGAACACATTCGATTGGGCATTGTGAGCGCGCTGGCGGTGAACCGTTCGCTGACATTCAATGAACTCAAGGCGCTGCTGAAAACGACCGACGGCAACCTGAGCGTTCACGCCCGCAAGCTGGAAGAGGCTAACTACATCGTGTGCACAAAATCCTTCGACGGGCGCTTGCCAAGGACGGAGTACCGCCTGGTGGCCGCGGGCCGGCGCGCGCTGGAACGTTACCTGAATCACATGGAGGCGCTAATTCGCGCGACACGGGAAGGCTAAAGCCCGCAAAAATTTTTTAGCTATTCACTTTGTATTGCAGAGTAGTTTGTAGCACTTCCTCCGCGGCGGAGAAAGAAGATGCTCATGCATCATCTGGCAGTAACTCAAATTCCCGCAGTTCAACGGGCCACCACTCCGGCCGCCCGGCTACACGTTGCGATAATTTCCGACGGCAACGGCCGCTGGGCCACTTCGCGGGGCTTACCGCGCTCGGCCGGCCATCGCGCGGGGGCAGAGTCCGCCCGCCGCATCATTGAAGCCGCACCTCGCATTGGCATTCACACACTGACCTTATTCGCGCTGTCTTCCGCGAATTGGAAACGTCCCGCCGCGGAGGTGCAGGCAATCCTGCGCCTGCTTCACGAATATCTCCTTACGGAAACGACGCATTGCATCGATGAGGGAGTACGGCTCAGCGTTATTGGACGCCGGGATCGTTTGCCCGCCACCCTTCGCCAAGCCATATCGGATTCAGAGGCAGCTACGGCCAAGGGCTCGCGACTCCACTTGAGGCTCGCCGTGGACTATTCCGCTCGCGAAGCCATTTATCACGCCGCCTGCCGATTCTACAAAGTCACCGAACTATCTCCGGAGTCTTTCAGCGATGTGCTTGCGGAAGTCCATCGCGGGGGCTCCACGGAAGTCGATTTGCTGATTCGAACGGGCGGCGAACAGCGGCTCTCCGATTTTCTCTTGTGGGAATGCGCTTTTGCGGAATTCGTGTTCTTGCAAAAACGCTGGCCGGACTTTACCGCCGCGGACCTAGAAGCAGCCGTGAACGAGTTCAGCCTGCGCGAGCGTACTCGGGGGGCATTGCCCGACGCTATAGCCGGATAGTCTAGTCTGGACTAATCCAGACTGCGCTAGTTAGAGAGGAGTAATAGTCGTGTCGCAATTCATGCCGCATTTTGCACCGGTCGTCGTACTTTTTTTCCTTGGCACTATTTTCGCGATTGGCCTTTGTTTTCTTGTTTTGCTGTACGCCGCCGTTCGACGGTCGGCATTTTTCGCCAAGCTCGGGCGTGGAGCATTACTTGCGATTGCCGCCTTGTATTTCCTTCTTCTGACCGGCGTTTCCTTTGCGAGCAGCGAAGAAGTGTTGCCCGCCGGCGCGTGGAAGTATTTTTGCGAGATCGACTGCCACATTGCTTATTCGCTGATTGGCGCACAAACAGCGGCCGCGCTAGGCCCGGAAATGCAGCAAATCGCCGCTCAGGGAGAATTTGTAGTGGTCCGCGTGAAATCCTGGTTTGACGAGCGCACCATCTCCGCGCATCGCGGGAATGGACCGCTCAAGCCGAACGCCCGCAAGATTTTTCTGATCGACGACACTGGACGAAGATTCACTCCTTCGCCAAAAGGTCAAACGGCCTTCGCCCGCCTAGCAGGCAACTCCGCGCCACTCACACAGCCGCTCCGTCCCGGCGAGTCCTGCGTTGCGGACTTCGTGTTCGATGTGCCCAAAGATGCTCGTAACCTCCGCCTCCTGATCACGGAAGATGACCCAGAAACGCGGCTGGTGATCGGCCATGAAAACAGCCTTTTGCACAAGAAGATTTACTTCGCCGTGGATCCCGCGCCAGCGCTAGTCAGCACCGCCCACTAAACCGCTTAAAATAAGGCTCTTGCAGGAGCCTTTCGCGTTCCGCGAGCCCCTGACATTCCTCCCTGCTCCGTCGTCTATACCTCAGGAGCCAGGGATGGGAACAATGGGACTTGCGCTGCCTTGGAAGGCTAGAATCTCTTCCACGCTGCGCGAACGGGGGACACGACTGGAACCTTCCGAACACCTAGCTGGTGGGCCTAGTCCGGCCGCCGTGGATGCTACGAGCGAGGATGCTGCGCTGGCTGCTGCCTGCCGCTCCGGCGATCTGCGCGCTTACGAACGGCTCTACGCGATGCATGGCGCCCGAATGAAGAACCTGGCGCGGAATGTTCTTGGCAATTCTGTAGATGCCGAGGACGCGGTTCAGGAAACGTTCCTGAAAGTGCAGCGGAGCATCGCCGGCTTTCGGGGCCAGTCAAGCTTCGTTACCTGGACCTACCGGATCCTGATTAACACCTGTTACGACGCTCGGCGCAGCCGTATGCGGAAGAAGGAAGTCGCCAGCGATGATTCCGAGGAAGCGCCGCGAATGGAGCCGCGCGCACCGGGGGCACATCCTACGTTGCGGATGGCACTGGAACGAGCGCTAGAGAAACTGACCAGGCACCAGCGCGAGATCTTTCTTCTGTACGAAGTTGAGGGTTTCCGACACGCGGAAATCGCGGAGATGCTGGAAATGACGGAGACGGCTTCGAAGAACACACTCTTTCAGGCGAAGAAGAATCTTCGCCAGATGCTGGAACCGCCGCGCAGTAGCGCCGCGGAGACACGGTGAATGACGATGAATGTTAACTGCAACGATCGAGACCGGATTTTTGAAGATGGGACTCCCGCCGAATGGGCGGCGCTGGAAGCGCATGCTGCTTCCTGCCCAGTGTGTGAAGAAGAGGTTCGCACCTGGAAGTCGCTGGGCGTGGCGGCGAAAGAACTGCGCGACTACTCAGACAGCCCTTCGTTTTGGCCGCGGATCGAGCGTGCACTCGCTGAAGAGGTGGCGCGAAATGCGCAGCAGGCCGAGCGCAAAAGTTGGTTTTCGTTCCTGCCGAGTTTTTCGCCGGTTTGGCAGGCAGCCTTGGCGGGCGCTCTTGTATTGGCGCTTGCGATCTCCGGAGGCCGGCTCTATTTTCATCAGCGCGTGAACCAAGAGCAAAATGACAAATCGCTTCTGCAAACCAGCGCACTAAAAGAAGTGGAGAGCGCGGAATCGGCATACGAGCATGCGATTGACAAGCTTGCTGCGAATGCCAAACCGCAATTGGAGAATCCCGCAACGTCGCTGCTCGCGAGTTATCACGAGAAACTGCTGGTGCTGGACAGCGCTATTGCCGAGCTGCGCGCGCAGGCGGGAATGAATCCATCGAATGCGCAACTGCGCTACCAGTTGCTGGCTATGTACCAGGAAAAACAGCGCACCCTGGAGGAAGTTTTGGAGGCTAGACAGCAATGATTTGCAATTCATCTATTTTCGGGAGAAGCCTGGCACGCCTCGCAACTATTGCGGGATTGCTCTCCGCGGCGCTGTTTTTCACGGCGAGACCCGTGCCTGCCGCAAACGCCGGCCAGGAACAAGTATCCCGGGATTTTCATCAAACGCTTTCGCTTGGCGCTGCCCAGTCCGTTCGCGTCGAGCACAAGTTCGGGAGCATCAACTTGCACGCTGAGTCCGGCCGCGACGTCAAGATTTCGGCTACCATCCGCGCCCAGGCCAGCTCACATGACGAAGCGGAATCCTTCGTGCAAAAAATCAAAATCGAAGTACAGCAGACCAACGAAGGGGTACGCATCAAGACGATCTATCCCGACGAAGAGAAAGGCTGGTTTCATTCCAGCAAACACTCTTCATGGTCCGTCAGTTATGACATCGGGATGCCATCCGACGCACCCATTACCGTGCGAAACAGTTTCGGCAGTGTTGAGATTGTGGGCATTCGCGGAGCCGCGGATGTCGAGAATGGCTACGGGACACTTACAGTCAGGGATGCCGGTACGGGGCGCTGGAACAATGCTTTTGGCAGCATCGAACTGGCTGGGGCTGCCGGGAATGTCTCCGTGGGCGACAACAACGGCTCAGTGCAAGTGTCTGACGTGAAGGGCGCCCTCGAAGTTCGGAATCGCTTCGGGAGCATCACCACACGAAATATTCAGGGCGCGGCAACCATCACCGGCGGCAATGGCACGGTTACGCTGACAGATTCTGCTTCCGCAAATATCACCACTTCCTTTGGCAACGTGGACGCACGGAATATCCGCGGCGATTTGTCAGTGCACGACAACAACGGGAATGTCGAGATTTCGAACGTCGGCGGCGCTGCCGATGTTTTCAGCAGCTTTGGCAACGTCACCTTTACCGATGTGCATGGCCGCGTGAACTGCACCACAAATAATGGCCGCGTCAAGGGCAGCTCAGTCGGCGGCAACTCCCTAACCATTCGAGATTCCTTCGGCAACATTGAACTCGACACCATCAGCGGAGCCCTTGATGCTGAAACCTCCAACGGAAAGGTCTTGGTGCGTGACGCGCGCGGAAGCGTCACCCTGAAATCTTCGTTTGGCGCCATAGAAGCCTCGAACATCCCAAAGGGCATTCGCGCTATCACCGGGAACGGAGCCATCACACTCACGGACATTGGCGGAGAAACGTTTGCTAAGACTAGTTTTGGAAGCGTGTTGACGGAACGAATTGGCGGCAGTTTGACAGTGGAGAACACCAATGGTTCGGTCACGGCAAGAAGCGTGAAGGGTGACGCCAATGTGAAGACATCCTTTGCCGGAGTTACACTGGATTCGATCGGCGGGCGCATCACGGTGGACAATCAAAACGGGGCGATATCGGTGACTGCCATGAAACCAGCCAATGGTTGCCGCGACATTTCATTGAAGACCTCGTTCTCTTCCATCCGCGTGCGCATTCCGGAAGGCTTGGGATACAACCTCACGGCAAAGACTTCCTTCGGCCGGATTACTTCAGATCTGCCGGTCACTTCGACAGGCAATATCGGTGGTGATTCGCTGAACGGCACAATCGGTTCGGGGGGTTGCCAACTTCAGCTCACGGACTCCAACGGAAGCATCGAAATCGCCAAAGCCCCCTGAGCCTGTGATCCGCCGCTACCTTGCGCTCTGCCGCGCGCGTGACATCGCAAAGGCTTTCTTCAGGACTCGCGCAGCGGTCTCTGTGAGATGAAACCGCGGGAGTTCATCTTCCCGCGCAAACGCGACATCGGTAACGTCGCTGCCCGCGCGCGGCTCGCCATTCAGTCGTTCGCAGAGATAATCTGCGATGACAAAGTGAAATCGCGGCCCTCGTTTAACCCCATCTCCAGTCGGGCCATCCTCCAGATAAATTCGGTCGAATACTTCGATCAGGTCGAGTACGCGAACTTCAATTCCGGTTTCCTCCAGCAATTCGCGAGCGACTCCATCCTGCAAGCTCTCGCCGAGTTCTAAAGAACCGCCAGGGATAGACCATTCGCCCAGCAAGGGTTCGCTGCCGCGCCGGATCAAAAGCGTACGGCCCTGATCGATAACCACGCCTCCGATGCCAACTACCGGGCGTTCGGGGTATTCTCTGGAAGAGGCCATTCGTAGATCCTTCTGCTCACGGTACAATGGCATTCAAAGCAGTGCCGCCATGGACGGGAGTTGACTTCGTACCCTGCGGTATATAATACGCTGCACAGTGGCGGGCACGGTCCTCGTACCCCCACTTTGAAAAAACTGTTCGGAGGGTGGAGCCGTGATTCGTTGCCCTGAATGTTCCGCCGAAATCGATGTCGATGAAGACGAAGTCGAGGAAGGCGAGATCCTGAGTTGTCCCGAGTGCGAATCCGAACTCGAGGTTTCGCAGACGCATCCAGTCCACCTGAACCTCATCGCGGATGACTCGGACGAAGAAGACGACGATGATGAAGAGGAAAAGACCGGGGAAAATGGCGACCTCATCGACGACGATGATGACGACGAGGAAGACGAAGAAGACGACGAGGAATAGCAGGCACCCTCGAGGCCGTCTGGCATCCTCCCGTGCTCCCGAGAACATCTAACATGCAAGGAGCAATCGCATGCACCGTCCGCAGTGGAGCGTGATTCTCTGCACGGCTGCGCTTGCCATACTTTTTTTCGCGATATCTGTTTGGTCTCAGGGGCCTCCGCCACCCGCTTCTGCTCCTGACTCCACAGCCTCAACGGCCCCGCCGACCAAGCCAGTAAAGAAGAAATATAGCCACGCAAATGATTATTTGGTCCGGGGGACTGTCTTTACGGAAAAAGCGCTTTCGTTCCCTGGCGTGCAGCTTTGCATTCGGAAGGCGGGCGAGAAGAAATTTCGGTGGGAAACCTACACAAATTCGCGCGGTGAATTTGCAGTCCGTGTGCCTCAGGGCTCAGACTATGAGGTGGTGGTCCGCACCAAGGGTTATGTGGATCAAATACGCACCATTGATGCCAAGAGCGGGGCGAACGAGGAAACCATGGTGTTCCGAATGCAGCTGACCACAGGAGGCAGGGGATGAGCGTGTGGCAGCGCATCTCTGGTTTGTTACTGATTCTTGCGCTCGCCGCCACCGTTGGCGCAGCCCAGGACAAGAAGCGCGAAGCGCAACTCCGCACGGTGCGCGGCGTGGTAGAGGACAAGTCCGACAGTCCTATATCCGGAAGCGTTGTTTTCCTAAAGAACTTACGCACCAATTCAGTTCGCAGCAGTTACACCGATGACACAGGGAGCTACCGTTTCAGTGGCCTGGATCCCAATGCCGACTATGAGCTCCATGCCGAAAAGGAAGGCTCCAAGTCCCAAACTCGGACGGTTTCCAGCTTCGACAACCGCAAGGACATCGTTCTGAACCTCAAAATCGACAAGAAGAAGAGCTAATTCGGATCTTCTGCGACCCGCCTGACAAAACTTTGCAAACTACCAGGGATTCCTTGCAACTTTGGGAACCATCAACGATACAAAAAGGAATAAAAGTTGATGGGACCCACGTAAAACCCTTTCTGTGCGCGGCGAATCTAACTTGGGACCTCACTCTGTGGAAGCCGTGGCATCCCCTTTGTTACGGAAGGTCACTTCAGCCGGGAGATAATTAGGGTCGGCCATGAACGGACAAATCGGGATGATGCGTCATACTGCCCTTTTCCTCCTAATGGGAATCCTGGTCTCTGTTGCGCCGATGAAGGCACAACAAGCTGAGCCGCAGCAGCCCATTCCAGCCCCTTCCGAGCCGAAGGCCACGGATGCAAAAGACGCCAAGGACGCCAAGGAAAAAAAGGATCAGGACCCAACGGTTGGGAAGAGTAAGTTGGAAAAAGAAACAGGAACGATTAACGATCGCATCTTCGAGGTTCTGCCCAATTATGGGACGGTCGAGAACGCCAAGAATCTGCCGCCGCTCACGAGTGGCCAGAAATTCCGGTTGGCAACCGCCGGTGTTTTCGACTGGGCGGCATATCCGTTCAATGGAGCGCTTGCGGCGATAGCGCAAGCGAAGAACGATCCCAAAGAGTGGGGCCAAGGCTGGCCTGCCTACGGGAAGCGTTTTGGCGCCTCCTTCGCGGACAATAGCATTGGGACCTACATGACTACAGCGATCTTCCCGAGCCTGCTGCACGAAGATCCACGCTACTACCAATTGGGAAAAGGGCGGTTCGTGCACCGAGCCTACCATGGTGTTAATCGCCTTTTTGTCACCCGGACGGATGCGGGACACGATCGCTTCAACTACTCGGAATCGATCGGAAATGCGGCGGCGGCGGCCATCTCGAATATCTACCACGTGCCGGCAGACCGGACTGCATCGAGAAACGCAACGACTTTTGCTTTCTTGATTCTGTATGACGGCTTGTCAAATGAATTGAAGGAATTTTGGCCGGATATCCGCCGCAAGGTGTTTCATAAGAATACGCCGTAGTTCAACTCGGCCCATTCCGTAAGAACTGTTTTCCTATGGTGTGCGGTTGTGTGCATTTCGGGCACACGGGCGTGAATATGGCACAACGCCCGAACGTTTTTAGGCGTCGAACCGTGGGTCGGGAAGGGATAATTGGTTTTGTCGGAAAACGTCACGATTGGACTTCAGAGACTGCTCGTAAAGACCATGAAAACGTCTCAAGGGATATTCCTTTCCGCTGGTTTCGCGATTTCGGTGGCGTTGCTGCTTGCTTGTCCGATTGTCGCTCGGCCGCCCCAAAACACGAATTTAAACAGTTCCAAGGCCTCCATGACCGGCAAGATCACTGTGGTTTCGGGAGACGGCGTCAGCAGCGCTCTTCCCGGCGCCACTGTGAAGTTGTCCGGGCCCTCATCAGGAATGCCGCCCCAATCTACGGCGACCGATGCAGACGGCCACTTCGAGTTCGCCCAGCTTGTACCCGGTACTTACACCCTGGAAGCCACTGCGGATGGCTTCAAGCCTTGGTCCGGCACGGTATCTCTCGCTGCAGGCCAGGCACTTGTCAAAGACATCGTTTTGCAGATCAACTCGGTTAATCAGCAAGTCGAAGTGCAGGGAGAAGCAGTGGAAATTGCCACTCAGAATGTGGCGATTACTGCGACGGTCAACACCGACCAGTTAGAGAGCCTGCCTCTGCCGACGCAGAAATTCACGGAAGCTCTGTCTTTGATTCCAGGTGTCGTTCGTACCTCTACGGGCAAATTGAACTTCAAGGGACAGGCTGAAAGCCAGGGGATGCTCGTAGTTGACTCCGCCGAGAACGTAGATCCAGTTTCCGGAAGCTTTTCGATTCCCATCCCGGTCGACATTATTCAATCCATGACCGTTTTCAGCCTGCCTGAAAGCTCCGAATACGGCGGCTTTACTGGCGGGCTGACTACCATTGAGACCAGGCCTCCCAGCGGCGCATGGGACTACAAATTGCGAGACTTTGTGCCTGCTTTCCGGGGGAAAAATGATCATGTCGTAGGTCTCGCCAACTGGACGCCAAGATTTGTTTTCGACGGCCCGCTCATCAAGAACAAGGTGAATTTCACCGAAGAAGTTACTTACGAGCTGCGTCGGCAGCCAGTGCGCGGTTTATCGTTTCCGTTCAACGAGATCAAGACGCGAAGTGTCACCTCTTTCACAAACCTTCAAGTCATAGTCTCCCCAACGCACGTGCTGAACTTTTACGTCAATACCTTTCCTTTGGAACTCGACTTCGCCAACATCAATGCCCTGATTCCCCAGAGCGCCTCTACGAGTTACGGACGAAGCGGAGTGTCAGCCGGGTTCTCGGATTCGTATCAATTCGTCTCGGGAGCTTTGTTGAACAACCTGGTTCGCTATACGCGCTTCGACAGCAACGCCCACGGGCAAGGATCCGCGGAGATGGAAATCTCACCCCAAGGGTGGGCCGGCAATTATTTTAATAGTTGGCGCCGCAATTCCAACCAATTGGAATTCTTGCCCGCGTATCAGCTTTCAGCAAAATCCTGGCACGGTCGCCACGAGGTCCGGTTTGGGGAGGACTTCCTCTATCGCAGCTATGACGGAAGCAGCCTCTCTCATCCAATCGAGCTGCGCGCCGAGGACGGCACAGTGTCCGAACGAATTGACTTTCAAGGGGCTGGGCTTCTGAACGCTTCGGAGACCGAAGCCTCGGAGTTTATCCAAGATCACTGGGCCGTGAATAGCCACCTGACGCTCAACTATGGGGCGCGCCTTACTAGTCAGTCGCTCGCTCGCGCTGCCGCCTTCGCGCCGCGCGTTGGTGCAGCCTATTCATTGAACAGTGGGAGAACCGCTATTCGTGCTGGGGCTGCCGAAGTCTATGGGCATGTCCCTTTACTAGCGGCGGATTTCACCAGCAATCAGGAACGTGTGCTCAGCTTTTTTGATTCTACTGGCACGCTGATTGGCCAACCCATCGTTCTGGTTAATTCCTATCTTCTTTCGAGCGCTCCAACAGTTGCACCGGGGACGCCACACGACCCAGGGTCAAGTCCACGTACATTTACGTGGAACACTGTGATCGAACACCAGGCGCGCAAAAATCTGAACCTTCGGGCGAGTTACCTTGAGAGCCGCACGGTAGACCTATTCCTTCTAGATCAGATACTAAACACCACTGGAAACACAGGATTGCTGGCTTTGAAAAACACCGGAGTTTCTAACTATCGTCAGGCTGACGTAACCGCCCACTATCGACTCGGCGAGCACGCCGATATGAGCTTTTCCTACACTTGGAGCCGCGGCCGCGGTGACCTCAACCCGATCTCGGATACTCTCGTGCCGTTCCAGGTTCCAGTAATCCGGCCAAATGCTTCGGGTATTTTGTCCACCGACGTCCCGCACCGAATTGTAGCGTCAGGGTTCTTCGGTCTTCCCTGGAGGATGGTCATCAGTCCTGTAGCTGACGTGCATTCGGGATTGCCCTATTCAAACATCGATGTTCTACAGAACTATGTCGGCGCGCCGAATACCATGCGGTTCCCCCTTTACTTTTCCCTGGACGTTAGACTCTATCGTGAGTTCTCTATCCATATCCCGCATACGGAGCGCTCTAAGAGGCACAAATTCCGACTCGGGGCTTATTCCACCGATATCACCAACCGGCAGAATCCTCACGATGTGTTTAACAACATTACGTCTCCCAACTTTGGTCAATTCGCGGGCTTCCAGCGGCGCTATACCGGACTCGTTCTGGATTTCATCGAGTAACATTTTGGCCGCCCCGGAGATGCGGGTGCCAATGGTTTACGACTCGGCAGGCGCCAAGATCTTCGCGGCACGGGGCACCACTTCGATATCCACCGGGGTCAAACCAAAAATCTCTCCGTCTCCGTGGAATGCCGTGGGCGGCGTCGACGTCAGACGCACCCGAGGCACTTGCCACCGCTTTACTCGAGTAGTGCGAAGCTCGCCGCTCCCAGCGAGTCTAGGCAGAAGCCGCAAAATCCCGAGGGCGCCGATATCCTCGATCATCACGACATGGAGTAACGTGTCATTGAGCAAGGCTCTGGGCGCCAGCTTCAAACCAGCACCGTAAGTCGGCGTATTGAGCACAGCCGCGAGCAACACTTTTGCAAACGCTGGAGGCACATCGCTTCCAGGAAACTCCACACAGACTTCAATCGGGACGAATCCGGCCAGAGCTCGCAAGGCGGATGCGATGTACCGGGAACGTCCCGGAAACAGACGAAAGGAGCCGCTGGCATGGAGCGCCGCCTGCGCGTCAAGACCGATGCCGCCACCTCCGCAATACAAACGAGCGCGGCCTTCAGCGCTGCATACTCTGACGAGATCGACAAAACGAGGGACACCTCGCAACAGGATTTCCCCTGCTTTCAGGGGATCGGCCGGCAAGCCCAGGGCGGCGGCGAAATCATTTCCCCCTCCCATGGGAAGGATGCCCAACAGAGCATCGGTCCCGAACGCGGCATTTACCAGGCGCTGGAGCGTTCCGTCGCCCCCCATTGCAAAAAGCGTGCGGCTGCCCTGTGAGAGGGCACTTCGGGCCGCCGACTCGAGTTCTTCGGCGCTGTCCGTAATTACAAATTGCGCGTGAACCTGAAAGGATTCGAATATTTTCCGGAACTGCGGCAGAAAGCGCTGTGCCCGGCCGCCGCCCGCCCTGGGGTTGACGAATACGGTGACGACCGATTCACGAAGAATGCTGGATGAGGGCTCCATTTCAGCCTTTATTCGGTTGTGAGCAATCTGAGCATACTACCGCGGAATAGGGACCACCGGTGGGTTGACGCAAGAGCGGTAGGAGACTATTTTGTAACACACGGGCGGGGGTACTCATGAGTAGTTTCGTCGCAGGTTTGGTCACGGGCTGCTTGATTGGAATAGTCGCTACTCTTTTGTTGCTGATGATTATCGCAGGTGCAAAAGGCTCGGAGACCACCTCTGCGGGCCAGGTTCCCAACCGAAAAGTCTTCCTGGCGGCCTTGGCTCTCCTGGCCATCTGCGGCGTTTGTTACACGCTCAACCTAGAGAAGAGTGCTCTTCTGGCCCTGTTGCTCTCCGTTTTGCTGCTCGCAAAACTCGGAGGTTCTAAGCGAGGAATTGTCGCTGCAGGCATTGCTGCCGTGATGCTTGCCTGGTTCTTGCCGCCGAATGGATCACTGTCTGTTATTGGCTTGGACAATCGGTTGGCCCTGGCTCTCTTCGTTTTGGGTACAGTCGTTGGAAGTATTGTGATGGACGGGAATCGCTGGCTAAAGCGGTGGATCACTACAACTGATCCGGATCGCTGAATAGCTTAGGACTGGTGCCGGCGGGGGGAATCGAACCCACGGCCTAGGGATTATGAGACCCTCGCTCTACCACTGAGCTACGCCGGCGTAAAGCAACCCTTTATGCTACGGATTCGGCTGCGGATGTGTCAAGGAATTGTACTGGCAGTACTCTCCTGATGCGCAGGGTGTTTGTTGCTACGGTCAAGTTCCGAACTATCGACGGACCTGGCTGGAGTGTGAAAAATTCAATCCCCGGGCCATCCCCGTTGGATTTAGAAGCGGAGAGGCAGGAAAAAGGGACAGGCTAGTCCTATAAGCTTTGGTACTACGGTACCGTTGACCCGTACAGGTCCAAATCCTATCCTGCTCGGGATCGGACACTGTCCCACCTATCAGCGTAGGCGAAAGCTTATCGAAACGATGGGACGGGAAGGTGTGTATCGATTCGGAACAGGCTCATAGCCTGAGCTGCTTGACATTGATGTACTAACATATAGAATGCCACCGGGGCTGTTTCAACCCTCGGAGGCACAATGTCACGCAAACTCACGGTAGTGTTGCTCGCCATGCTCGTTTTGGTTGGGGCAATGAGCTTGAAGACGGCAGTCGTCACCCATAGTGATGGCTCCGTGGTCATGGCGAACGGCGGAGCACCACCACCGCCAACGCCATGGAGAAATGGTGGCGCACCACCACCACCAACGCCTTGGAAGTAGTGGGATCCGCAGAGCTAGACTGAGTTTTGCTGCGGGACTGGCCAGGGCGTAAGGCGGGTTCAACGTGCCTGGTTCATTTCAATACTGTGTTTGGTTCCTATGTACCCTCCTCGAAGTAAGCGTGGTGGTGTGCTCGATCGCCAAGGGTTCGTTCCGGCGCTATCTTTCCCTAAATGTCTATATGTTCGCGGCCTGCTTCGTGAACATTGCCCGTTTCAAGATTCTCCTGACCTACGGTTATTTGTCCCCTGAATATGGTTATTTCTACTACTACTCGGATCTGTTGCTGACCATCGGCCTCTACTGCGCCCTCATGGGACTGTACTCCCGTGTGTTTGAAGAAATGGGTGCTGGGCAGTATGTGCGCCTGGGTGCGGTACTGCTCCTTCTCGGCACGGCGGCGTTCTCCTTTGCGATTGTTCAGCAGTCTTCCAGAGGCCTGATGGGCCATTTCGTTTTGGACAGCCGCGCGATGGGCCACTTGGTTTTGGAGGCTTCGCAAAACCTCTACTTTGTCGGCCTTGTGCTGACGTACGTTCTCTGGGGCGCCATGCTCAAACTGCGTGAAACACGCACGCGCCTGATTCAGTTGGTTCTCGCTCTTGGACTGTACTTCAGCGTCTTTGCAGCCAGCTACGCGTTTCGGAATCTCTCGCCGGGCCTGAGGAGTGATATCTGGCCCTATTTCATCCCGATTTCTGGCTGTTTGCTTCCCCTGGCTTGGGCCTATGCCTTTTGGCGTATCCCGGAAGAGGCACGCATCGCACCCTCCCGTCTTGCCATGGTGCCCCGATGATGGCCGCCGTCATTCTCGTGTTCTCCGCTGCTGCATTGCTGCAGTTCTTCGTCTCCTACTGCCGCTCGCTTATCGCTGCTTCCTCAAAGCAGGCTCTCTCTGCCGAGGTGAAGGACGTTACTGGCATCCAGCGGTTGGCTTCTGGTGAAGATTTCAAGCGCGTCATGCAGCTATTGCAGCTCTGCCCTGAGCGCCCGGAAGACCGCAATAGTGTTCAAGCCATCGGAGCTTATTTCTCGTTCCTGAATTTCCTGCGCTCCACGATTGCCCGGTTTGTTCCTTCCATGCAGGAATGGACGGATTCGGAACGCGGGCATTGCGCCTATTTTGCGGCCGTCGCCCTTGAGCGACGTATCTCCTTCAGCCGCGACATGCTGGCCCAACAAATGGATGCCTGAAGCTCACCGGGCTTCCGTCATACCACCCCCTGCTGTCTCTTACGTTACATTCACACCGTTTGGCTGATTGATATTTCCGCACTGTGCTATGGTGTATAGGTTCCCTCCTCACCGGAGTGGATGCGTCCGCAGCGCAAAACTCAACGGTGACAAAAACATGCTCGCAGTGTGGCGCCGTATTGCCGGCAAGCGTACGCGCCTGTAATTTTTGTGATTCATCCTTTTCGGTCGGTCCTTCTGTCTGGGACTCCTCGAATGCCTCCTTGGCTCGTGGTTTTTCCGGAAGCGATCCTTCCGATGCCCGCTCCCAGGTCTCCCAAAAGGTAGAACAGGACGCTGCCTGGCGCGGCGAACTCGTTCAACGTCTTGATGCATATCGCACCCGGCGACGCAAGTTGACACCTAACGCGGATCAAGCACGGTTTTCCTTTGATGAGCCTGTCTGTGCATCGATCCCGGATCCTCCGGTCGCCGTCGCCGATACTCCGGTACACGTGGAGGACGATTTTTCCTTTACTATCGCCATTGGCCGCCCTTCGAAGAGGCGTGTTATCGAAGAATCAAGAATGGTGATTGATGTTTCTCTTCCGGCGGACTCCGAAGCGAATCCGCAGACGCAATCTGTTGAAGACGAGCGCAAGTCTCAGCCCGGACTTCACCCCGTAGCCTCCATGGATGACCGGCGCCTCGCAGCTCTTGTCGATTTCTGCTGTTTGTTGTTCGCCTATGGCGGTTTCCTGATGCTCTTCGGGTCTCTCGGAGGGCAATTCACACTAAGCAAGCTGAACGCCGCCGTTTACACGGCGACTTTCGCGATTGTCTACCTGCAATACTTCGCGCTATTCACCATTTTCGGCGGAACGACCCCGGGCATGATGGCGCGAGGCTTGCAGGTGGTGAGTTTCTCCGGGGAATCGCCCACTCCCAGACAAATGCTTCTGCGCAGCGCGGGTTATATTCTGTCGGCGGGGACTTTTTTCCTGGGCTTCCTGTGGGCGATGTGGGATGAGGATGAACTCACCTGGCACGACCGGTTCTCCGGAACGCATCTGAGCACAGCGCAAACTTTTGCCGATCTGGAAAATTCCAGCGTCGCACACAGCCAATAGTTTATTTGCAAATTCAGCGCGATCACCTTGCGCGGGTGTGCGTTACTTTGCGCGGCATTCACCGGCGATTCGGAAAATTGCTTGGAGACTCTGCTCGACATCTGTCTCCGTCGTCGCCCACGAAGAGACGCTGATTCGCATGGCTGTCTTTCCTTGCCAGACCGTTCCGCCGCACCAGCAGGTTCCATCCTCCTGAATGCGCCGGATCACTTCACGGGTCACTTCGGGCCGGCCAAAGGACACCAGCACCTGGTTGATCACCACCTCGTTGAGTACCTCGAATCCAGCTCCTTTCAGCGCCTCGGCAAATCGCTGTGCATGCGCGCAAGTCCGCTCGATCAGTTCGCGCAACCCCGCCCTCCCCATCGATTTGAGCGCCGCCCACAGTTCCACGCCCCTTGCGCGCCTGGAAGATTCTGGGCTGTGGTGCATGGGCTCGCGGCGAGAACCAGATTCGAGATACGCGGCTGATATGCCCATCGACGCCCGCAGGGCATCGCCATCTCTAACCAATACTAACCCGCTGTCATAACCGACGTTCGGCCACTTATGCGCGTCCGTGGCCCATGAATCAGGCAAATCGAATCCACGCGTCAAATGGTCGTACTTAGGCGAAATTCGGGCCCACAATCCGAACGCCCCATCTACATGCACCCATGCGCCTTGTTCTTTCGCCGCTTGGCAGATTTCCCACGCCGGATCGAACGCTCCCGTGTTTACGTTTCCCGCTTGGATGCAGACAATGGTTTGCTTCGAGAGCCGGGGCAACTTATCGGCGCGCATTCGTCCCTGGCCATCCGCGTCCACGATAGTTACACGCTTCCTGCCGAATCCGGCCAGACTCAACGCCTTCAGAACCGACGCGTGAACTTCGGCGCCTACGACGACTTCGATGGGCGGCGCGCCGAACATCCCATCGGTTGCTACATCCCATCCCGAGCGCGCCAGGATCGCCTGTCGCGCCGTCACCAGCGCCGTGAAGCTTGCCATGGTGGCGCAAGTAACCAGACCTCCGGCACATTCCAAAGGCAAATGAAGCGCTTCGCAGACCCAGCGGAGAACTATCTCTTCCAATTCCGCCCCTATGGGTGACATCAAACGCAGGGATGTATTTTGATTCCACGCCGCCGCCAGCCAGTTCGCTGCCATCGCTGCGGGGACTATTCCGCCGTTCACGAAACCGAAGTAGCGTCCCCCTGACATCGCTTCTGTAGCTGCCGAACCAATCTGATCAAGCCTATTGATTACGTCGCTGGCGGGAGTCGAAAACGTGGGAAGAGGCTCGTGAAGTTCAGCGAGCGCTGCTAACGCGGTTTCGGAAGGGCTAACGCGGCGTTCACGAACGCCGTTGACGTATCTCCGCGCTTTTTCCGCGGCAAGCTTCAGAACATCGTCGCTTACCGAGGGCCTTTCCTGGCTCGTATCGGTTGACATTCGGCTCTTCCTCTCTATTCGATCGCGCTCCGCGGCACGCCAGCACACCAGAGCGCAAGGCGGACGTTTTCGCCCTAGTGGATACGCTACTCAGTTTTCGAGGGAGTTAAAGAGCCGAATTGTCTGCTTACTTCTTCACGACCGCTTCGTCCGAAGCGATCTTGCCGTCGCGGATGAAGATGATGCGGTGGGCATGCTGGGCGATGTCGTTCTCATGTGTAACAAGAATGATGGTATTTCCCTGCCTGTAGAGATTCTCAAAGAGTGCCATGATTTCCTCGCCCGTTTTTGAATCGAGGTTTCCGGTGGGCTCGTCTGCCAGCACAATCGATGGAGTGTTAACCAGCGCTCTTGCAATCGCTACGCGCTGCCTTTGGCCGCCGGAAAGCTCATTCGGTTTGTGGTTCATGCGGTCCATCAGGTCCACGCGTTCGAGCGCCTTTTTTGCCTTCTCGATACGTTCTTCGGAGGGTGTTCCGTTGTAGATCAGAGGCAATTCGACATTATGGAGTGCTGTCGCCCTTGGCAATAGGTTGAACGTCTGAAACACGAACCCAATCTCTTTGTTTCGAATGTAGGCGAGCTCGTCGTCATCCAGGTCGCTCACCAACCGTCCGGCCAGCCAGTATTTGCCGGCGCTTGGCGAATCCAGGCAGCCAATCAGATTCATCAGGGTGGATTTCCCCGATCCGGAGGGGCCCATGATGGCCACATATTCGCCCTTGCGAATCTCCACGTCCACGCCACTCAGCGCGTGCACTTTCTCTGCACCCATTTCGTAGACCTTGGTCAGCGCTTCGGTCTTGATCACAACGCCGGAACTGACCAAATCTTCCCGATATGAATCCGTGGCCGCTGTCTCGACAGGCATTCGAATCTCCCTCGTCCTTGGCTGCGCGTCAGCTCTGCTGGTCGTCCTGCTTCTTCGGCGCGCTGTTGTCCACCTTCACCTGGGACTCCGGCTTCAGGGTGCGCAACGCCTTGTAACTGCCGACCACAATTTCATCGCCAGGCTTTAATCCTTTGGTGATTTCAATATCCGTCACGCCGGCGATGCCGGTTTCCACGGGCAGAAACACCGCTTTGCCGGCATTGACCAGAAACACGCCTTGCACTTCATCCTTCTTGGGATCGCCAGGAGCAGGAGGCGGCGGCGCCGCCAGCGTCACGCTGGAGCTGCCTTGCTTCTTCGCATTCTTGGCCGCTTCTTCCAAATCCTTGCGCGTCCGCACAGCAAGCGCCTGGATCGGAATGGCTACAACGTTTTTCCGCTCCGCAGTCTTGATCTTGGCCGTCGTGGACAAGCCCGGCCGCAGATTTTCTGGCGGATTCGCCAAAGTGACGACAACTTTGAAATCCTTCGCTTCCTGGGTGCTTGTCGTAGTTTGTGTAGTAGTGAGCCCCGAGCTCCGCAACACCGCCTGCGATCCAATTTCCGTCACCTTGCCCTTGAAAATTTTTCCAGGCACCGCGTCAATCGTAACGTCCGCCTCCTGGCCCATTTTGACGTTGACGATGTCCGTCTCGTCTACCTTCACTTCCGCCGTCACCACCGACATGTCCGAAAGCGTCATCAAGAAGCTGCCGTTTGAATTTTGAATGCCGGGCACCACGTAGTCGCCTACGCGCTCCGGTAGATAGCTCACGATTCCGTTGATCGGAGACGTGTAGGTTGTCTTGGTTAGAATATCCTGCGTGTGAGCGAGCACCGCGCGACCTTGATTCACCTGCGAACGCGTCTGATCAAATTGCGCTTTCAGAGACTGCACGCGCGCGCGCGCCGATTCTACCGTGGCTACTGCCCCGTCATAGGCTGACTTTCGTTGATCAAAATCCTGCTTGGGAATCAGCCCATCCTTGTAGAGACCTTGTCCGCGGTCATAGTCCAGCTTTGCCTTTTCCAAGTTTGCTTGTTGCGAAACCAAATCCGATTGCGCTGCCTTATAGCTGGCTTCCGCAGCCTGCACGCCGGATTCTGCCGAAGTTACTGCCGCGGACTGCGCCTGCACGTCTGCGTTGGCTTGCACATTTTCCTGCAAGAGCAACTTATCGCCCTTCTTGACTTTGTCGCCTTCCTTGACGAGGATCGCCGTGATTCTCCCGAATCCCTGTGCAGTCACGTTGGTATACGTCGTCGGCTTGATTTCTCCCGAGGCCGTCACCAACGATACCAGGTTGTCTTGGTTGGCCACTTTGGCCGTCTGAACCGTCACCACGCCTTTGTTGGCCTGGTTCACGCTGAAGAGCACGATCCCGCCGAGCACCACCACAGCGCCCACGCCGATCGCCACTTTATGCCACGTCTTCATTCGATTCCCCTTCGTTCCGCTTGGCTGCCGTCGTTCTTCCAGACTCCGTCTCGCGCCTTGTTCCTGATATTCCTAAGATGATCCAATTCCGCAGGGACAGAGATGCCCTTCCGACTGCTCCTACCCTACATACGCCCATTCGGGTCGAAATGTTTCGCGGGAGGTTGCTCCACTTTCGCAGTTCGGGCTTCAAATCAGGAGACTTACAGGAACCGGCGGACTCCACCAGCGTTGGCCGCCTACTAACTAGGAGACACAGCCAGCCCCGCCGCCTACCATTCTATGTTCAAAACACCCGAAAGGAAAGAATTCCCTCTCCCGGCAGGGTGGGACTCTCGAAGACAACCGACCCATACTGTTTGACGCAAAAAAAGGCCAGCTGTAAACAACTTCTTTCGCGAAACTGCCCCCGTTCGCGGGCCCTGTTTGATGATATACTTTGGCCATTCGGCCGATTTGCTTCGGCCGATCCGTCCGCGGAGAGGTGGCAGAGCGGCTGAATGCGGCGGTTTGCTAAACCGTTGTAGGGGCCAAAACTCCTACCGGGGGTTCGAATCTCCCCCTCTCCGCCAGTCCTGAAAACAAAAAACTTAGCCGCATGGTTACGTTTTGCGGTTACATATTTAGCTTTTCCCCCGCCAATGAGTATTGACCTTCAGAGGATAAAAACCGATGAGGGTCAAAAAGGTAAGCATCTACATTCGGCTATGCGATCAGCCGGGGCGACCGTTCGAGCGCCTGAAAGTACGCAACCCACGGCAATGTGGCGAGCGCGACTACTACTGCCTGC
>DATEHF010000025.1:0-85345 GCA_035279725.1 Candidatus Acidiferrum sp. | reverse complement strand
CCACAGCCACAACAACAACAAGCGATCTCCGGTTACATATCAAATGGCACGACATGGATAGCTAGGGTTACATTCTCAAATGGCTTGACGCGTGGTGGCGAGCAAAGTCCTCTCTTTAAGCAGCAGCGCTCTAGCCCGCTACTCGTCGATTGGCATTTATCGCTGAACAACCTAGAATGCAGAGAGGACGTGGGTCAGCATTCCAGCTAAGCTTGTTCCCGACCTTCGTTTGCTGTTTTGCGGAGACCACCGACTTGTCTGAGCAGCGCCCAGCCATGCAGAAGGCCGTACCGATTGCTCCCCGCGATCCGCGCCTCAGTGCGCAGATCGAAGCGGTTCTGGCTGCTCGCCATTCCGATCCCTTTGCCCTGCTCGGCCCGCATCCCGTCGACGGCAACTGGACGGTTCGCTTTTTCCTTCCCTGGGCTGCGGAAGCGTGCATCTCTTTACGGCCTCCCGCGATTGTAGGCGCCACGGTCCCCCCGGCGAAAGTCACCGACGCCATTAAACTTCGTCCCGAGGGCTTCTTTGAGGCCACATGGCCTTCCAACCAATCCGCCGCGCCCGCACCAGGCAGTTACAAAATCCAGGGGCGGACACACTCTGGCGAGTCCTTCGAGATTTTCGATCCCTATGCTTTTCCCATCGTTCTCAGCGAGTTTGATCTTTACCTGATGGGCGAGGGCCGGCACTACGACACCTACGAAAAACTCGGCGCTCATGTAATCACTCTTGAAGGCGTTCGCGGCGTTCATTTCGCCGTTTGGGCTCCGAGCGCAAAACGTGTCAGTGTCGTGGGCGACTTCAATCGGTGGGACGGCCGCGTTCATCCCATGCGCGCACGGGGCTCCTCCGGCCTCTGGGAGATTTTCGTCCCAGAACTAGACGAAGGAGCCATCTACAAGTACGAAATTGTCGGCCCGAGTGAAAATATCATTCCGCTCAAAGCCGATCCGTACGCCTTTCGCTCCGAACTTCGCCCTAACACCGGCTCGGTGGTCGCGCGGCTCGATCACCACCGATGGAAAGATGCAGACTGGATGGCACATCGTGCTCAAAGAAACTGGCACGAGGCACCGATTTCCATCTATGAAGTCCATCTGGGCTCCTGGCGCCGCGTCCCCGAAGATCACGATCGCTGGCTCAGCTACCGCGAGCTAGGCGACCAGCTCATCCCCTACGTCAAGGATCTCGGCTACACGCACATCGAACTCCTCCCCATCATGGAGCATCCTTACGACGGCTCCTGGGGCTACCAGACGCTTGGCTATTTCGCAGCGACTAGCCGCTTCGGGACTCCCGCCGAATTCATGGAATTTGTGGATCGCTGTCACCAGGCAGGCGTCGGCGTGTTGCTCGATTGGACGCCCGCGCATTTCCCGCGCGACGCTCACGGGCTTGCGCAGTTCGACGGCACGCATCTTTACGAGCACTCTGACCCGCGCCAGGGTGCGCATCCCGACTGGGGCACGCTTGTCTACAATTACGGCCGCAATGAAGTCCAAAACTACCTGATTTCCAACGCTCTCTTCTGGCTGGACAAGTATCACATCGACGGCCTGCGTGTGGACGCTGTCGCCTCCATGCTCTATCTCGATTATTCCCGCAAGCCTGGCGAATGGGTTCCCAACCAGTTCGGCGGCCGCGAAAATCTTCAGGCCATCGATTTCATCAAGCGCATGAATGAAGTCGCCCACGGAAAGTTCCCGGGCGTAGTCACCATCGCCGAAGAATCCACCTCATGGCCCGCCGTATCGCGGCCCACGTATCTCGGCGGACTTGGCTTTAGCTTTAAATGGAACATGGGCTGGATGAACGACACGTTAAAATATTTTTCCCACGATCCCGTCCACCGCAAATACGAGCACAATAAACTTACGTTTTCTCTCCTGTACGCCTTTACCGAAAACTTTCTGCTCCCCTTCTCCCACGACGAAGTTGTTCACGGCAAGAATTCTCTACTTCACAAAATGCCTGGAGATATGTGGCAGCAATTTGCCAACCTCCGCCTGCTCTACGCCTATCAATACGCGCACCCCGGCAAGAAACTCCTCTTCATGGGCCAGGAACTCGCCCAGCGCCACGAATGGAGTGAAGCTCACAGCCTTGATTGGCATCTCCTTCAATACGATTCGCACAGGGGTATCCAGCGCCTAGTCACTGATCTGAACCATTTGTACGCCGCCGAGCCCGCCTTGCATGAAGTTGATTTTGACTGGCATGGCTTCGAGTGGATCGACGCCAACGACGCGGATAACAGTGTTCTCTCTTTCATCCGCCGAGGAAAAAAGAGCGAAGATCTCATCGTCACCGTCATCAATGCCACGCCGGTCCCTCGCGAGGGCTATCGCCTCGGAGTCCCCAACTCCGGCTATTACCGGGAAATTATGAACACGGACGCAGCGCACTTCGGCGGTTCAAACACAGGCAATCAAGGTGGCCAGGAAGCGGCCCATCACCCCGCCCAAGGCCGACCCTTTTCTCTCGTCCTTACCCTTCCTCCTCTCGCGGCCGTCTACCTGAAGTGGTTTGCGCATTCCTAAGGCGGCGACTTGAGTTCCCCCACCACGCAGCGGACAAGCGAAGCGCCCGAGCCCTCTCCAAGAGATTCGGAGGCTCCGGTCCAAGATGCCTTGCAAGGCAACTCCAAGCTCATCAATTGGTCTGCGTTTTTCTTCGCGGCTTTGCAAAGCGTCTGCAGCGCTCTTCTCGCGCTCAACGGCGTTCGTCTTTTGATAGGAGTTGGTGCCTTCGCCGCGGCTTCGGGCGTCGTGAAGTTGGCAGACCGCGTACACATCGCGCCAATCCGGATTCCCATGATGGTACTTGCTTTGGGGGGCGCGGTTTTGAACCTCGTTGTTCTTTGGCAGGTCTGGAGGCTGCGACGACGCCCTGCATCAACGTGGCGTCAACAGCCAGTGTCGAAGAAAAAGATCAGGTCGGAATGGCTTCAATTTACGCTGTCTGTCCTAACTCTGTGCTTGCTTGTCGCCGAATTTTTCGCTCATCGGTTTCTCTTCGGGAACCGCTAAATTTTCTCCACATTCAATCCCCGGGCGATTATTTCCCCGACTTCTCAATTTCTTCCGTCAGCCGCTCATGCAGTCTCTTGCTGTACCCTACAGGCAATTCAAACGTGCGGTTGTCCGCCGTCAAAACCAAAATATTTCGCGTGGAATCCAGTATCGCTGAGCAGATTTCGCAGTGTTCCAGGTGCAGCTCGATTTCCTCGCGGAGTCTAGCATCTACGGTATTGTCGATGTAGTCGGAAATGTGCTCCCACATGTGTTTGCAGTCAAGTTTCATAGCGCTCTCCCGAAGAACCTTCTGGGTGCTGGGGCCGCCGTTTTCAGGTATGGAACGAGCCGTTTCTGCAGCATGAGCCGTGCGCGGTGCAGGCGTACTTTGACGGCGCCAGAATTGATTCCCAGCGCCTGAGCCGTTTCTTCGATGTTCAGTTCTTCCATGTCTCTCAGCACGAACACTTGTCTGTAGATGTCCGGCAGTTCCGCAACGGCAATTCGCAACGCTTCTCGCAACTCCTTACGTTCTAACGCCTCCAAGGGAATCTCTCGCCAATCCGTCAGCGGTGCCGGCGTGAAATCCCCTTCGTGAGCTTCCTCTTGTTCCTCGATCGAATCCTCCGCAGCCCCTTTCGCCTTCCGAAGCCGTTTCCGGCCTTCATTGATCGCAATGGTCGTGAGCCAGGTACTGAACTTGGCGTCGCCCCGAAACGATGCCAGGTGCTTATAAGAGCTGATGATGGCCTCCTGAGCGCCATCCTCGGCGTCAGTCTCGTTCTTGACGATCGAGAACAAGGTCAGGTAGACCATACGCTCATAAGGCCGGATCAGCTCATGGAAGAGTTCTTTCTCGCCCGACAGAATCCTCGCAATCAGCGCTGCCTCATTTGTGTTCGTCGTCCGCATAACAAGCTTTTGAACGCTGCCTTCCGATGGCGGCGTTCCTGCCGCAGCCTACACTCCCTGTCCTAGAATCTCTCCAGCCTGGCAACGCCTAAAATCGCGTGAAATCTCTTGCAGTAGATCACCACAACTTGATACTTATTCAAATCCGTCGCCGCAGGCAAATCATAATTCTGATCGCCTTGGTTTCCCTTTAATACTCCGATTTCCACGCTTTCGATGTCCTCTTTCACGACTTCGCTTTCCAGCGCTTTGTCCTCTGCGCGCGCCAGCAGCACGTGCACGTCGGGCCCGCTCGATGTTGTGAAATCCGATAGCCGCAAATACTCGCTCCCATCGGCGCTCTTGTATACCGTCGCTCGCCCGCTGGTCTGATGAACCTTCCCTTCCAGCTTTCCGGTGTACAGCGCTTCCGGCTCCGAACTCAGCCCCGCCGGCGCCGCCTCGTTTACCTTCTGATTGATGAACAGCTTTTCCGGCCGGAACGCCCACCACGCTCCCACCAGAACGGGAACCACCGCCAGAAGGACAATCCACTTGTTGCGTGCCAACCATGATCCTTTATTCGTATTCATTTTTCTTCTCAAGAAAAAATCGGGCAGCCTGACCTGCCCGATTCCCCCCATCGGAATCCTTAGAACTTGTCCAGCGGCGCCGCGCCAAAATTCGCATTGAACCGCACGCAGTAGATCGAAACCGTCCGGAATTTTGTCAGGTCCGTCCCTGCGGGAATCTCGTAATTCTGATCTCCCTCATTTCCCTTCAGCTTGCCCAGCTCCATCTTTTCCGTGTTGTCTTTGAGGAAATTGGCGTCGTCCATTGCATCTTTTGTCGCCACCAGGATCACGTGCACATCCGGCCCGTTCGAAGTCTTGAAGTTGGTCAGCCGCAGAACCACCTTACCGTCCGCCTCTTGATACACCGTCGCGCGGCCCTCCGTGGAATGGACCTTGCCATGGAATTTTCCCGTGAACAGTGTTTTAGGCATGCCGTTGTCCATCATCTTGTCGTCTTTCATTTTCTCGTGCTTCATGTCGTCCTGTTTCATGCTGTCCTGCGCCCGCAGCGATGGCTGCAGCAGAAACACCCCTGCCAGGACCGTGAATGCCAAACCTAACTTGATTGTGCGAATCATTCGAACATCTCCTCATTAAAGTAAATTTTTGGAGGGCAGCTTCCTCGCCCTCTCATCCCGCTCGCCCCATAGGAGTTCCCCGCCCGCCAGAGGTTACAGCCGCTCTACAAGCCGGTCACCTACACGGCTGAACTGCCCGTTTACCTTTCGACGTACTTCCTTTCACCGGGTTTGGGCCATCTACCGCAGCCACAGGTATCATGAAATTGCGTAGGGGACACAAATGCCTCGGAACTTTGCCATTCGCCTCAGGTGCCCTAAGGGAGACAGCGACTCCTGGGTCACCCTTTCCAACCGCGAGGAATCCCTCGAACAAATCCTTCAACAGACTTGGGAATTCAAGTGCCGAACGCATGGCCCCCAGCAAGGCATTCCCCAGGAAGCCATGGAAGTTGCCCCCCTCGACGAGCCCGAGCCAGCGCAAAAATCTTCTGCAACTTTTGCCAACCCTTTTCCGGCTACGCCTGCCAAGAAAACTCCTCGCTCCAGCGAGCGTATTCCCATGCGCGTACCTGTCGTCATCTACGGTTTCGCCGGCAAAGGTGGAGCCTTCCACGAAGACACCCAGACCATTCTCGTTAATTCCAGCGGCGCCCTCATCACCCTCAAAGCCAAGCTTGAGCTGGGCGACACCGTGTTTCTGATTCACAAGGCCAGCCGCCAAGAGCAGGAAGTCCGCGTCGCCTACGTCGACCGCTATTCGGAAAATGAGATTCGCGTCGGCTTGGCCTTCAAGCAGCCCATCTCCGACTTTTGGAAGAAAAGCCGTAAGAAGCCCCGCGTTCCCAAAACTCTTCGCGTGATCGTCAAAGGCACCGACGCCAAAGGCAATCCTTTTTCCCAGAGCGCCTACACCGTCGATCTTAGCCAGGATGGTGCGCGCCTCGACGGAATAGGCTTCCTTACTTCCCCAGGACAGACGATCGAGGTGCGCCGTCTCTGGCGGAAGGCCCGTTTCCGCGTGGTCTGGATTGGCCAAGTCGGCACCTCCGAATCCAATCACGTGGGCGTTTTCGGTCTACAAGCCGAAAAGGACATCTGGCGCGTTGAGCTTCCCAAGACGGCCTCCCCGCAAAACCCTAAGTCCTCGAAAAAGTAATTTTCTCTCCCTCAACCGGGGTTTCTTCGGTACACTCTGCCTGAATAACATGTCCAAACTATCGCGCCGAACCGCTATCAAGACTGCTCTCTCGGGAGCCACTATGGCTTCTATCCGATCCCTCGCATGGTCAGAAGGAAGCGCTCCCGTGAAGCGCAAAGGCAACATCCGCCAATCCGTCTCTCGCTGGTGTTATCAGAAGATTCCTCTCGACAAGCTCTGCGCCTACTCCGCCGAGATCGGCTTGAAGGCCATTGATCTGCTCAATATCGACGAATGGGATGTCCCCGCTCGTTATGGTCTGGTTTGCGCCATGGGTTATGCCGGCGGCGGCGACATTCCCCACGCCATGAACCGCGTCGAAAACCACGCCAAGATTGAAGAGGCTTTTCGGAAAAACATTCCCATCGCCGCGAAAGCCGGGGTGGTCAACGTCATTACTTTCTCTGGGAATCGCGACGGCATGTCCGACGACGAAGGCGCCAAGAACACCATCGTCGGCCTGAACCGCGTCAAGAAAATCGGTGAAGACCACGGCGTCAACATCTGTATCGAGCTACTCAACAGCAAAGTCGATCATCACGACTACATGTGCGACCACTCCACCTGGGGTTTGAAAGTGGTACAGGAAGTGAATTCGCCGCGCGTCAAGCTTCTTTACGACATCTATCACATGCAAATCATGGAAGGCGACCTGGTCCGCACCATTCAGAAGAATATCGACTGGATCGCCCACTTCCACACCGGCGGCGTTCCCGGCCGCCACGAACTCGACGGCACCCAGGAAGTCCAGTGGGATGGCGTGATGCGCGGCATCGCCGCCACCAACTTCAAAGGCTACGTCGCCCACGAATTCGTCCCTACACGCGACCCGCTCACCTCACTCCGCGAAGCCGCCGACCTCTGCGACGTTTAGCCTTCAAATGGTTTCTCCTCAGTGCCACGTCCCTTCGAGTCGCTGGAGCGTGGCGCAGAGGCAAAGTCCTAAAATGAATTCGGGGTGGCCTTCGATAAGAGAGAAGGCCACCCCGAGCATTCCTTTTATCACTCCCTGATGAAATGCGACAGTGGTATCCTCCATTGATTCTGCCGCTAAAGCCAGCGCACAAGAGGACCGCCGGCGAAGAGGAGGGTGCTAGGTTGTTTCGTTACTGTGGATTGGCCGCTGTACCATGGATTTCAGCCTCGTTCCTAGTATCCTGCTCCGGTGGGCCTAAACGGCGCACAGAAGCCCGGATCGTCTCATTGTGCGAGCTTCGGGATAAGCCGCAGCAGTTTCTTGGTAAGACCATTAGGACGTCAGGATGGGTTTACACGGATATCGAGAATTTCGATTTGACGGACGACAAATGCGCGGTAGCGTTCGGAGACCTGGAAGGAAAAGGCACCATTCTTGCTGACGATGCACAGCAGGACCGCTTCCAAAAACTTCTGAACGGTGCGAAAAAAGGTACCTTCAACTCAGACCGTGAGGTGTTCGCAGTCGTCGAAGGCAGATTTCAGGCATCATCGCGTCGTACAAACGCCTCGAACTCGGTGCGGGCTTCGAACAAGCTGCTTCTCACCAGGATTATTTGCTCGGCTCCAGTTCTGATGGCTCAAACAAGTGTAGCCAACGCCCTATCATCATGTTCTCAATCTCAGGCGGGCGCTCAAGCTCCAACGCAGTGAAATCAATGCTTTCGCTTTTTGAAAGCGTGGGGCTCAGGAATGAATAACACGACCCTCACCGACCGACAACAGAACCAGATGAGGCTAGAGGGTATTACGGGGAACCTCGTGACGGCCTGTCCGCTCTGTCAAGACGAAAGTCGAGAAGGCCTTCACCTCCTTCATACTACAGTCTGGGAGTGCACGAATTCTAGGTGCAGACTCCGTTTTGCCGCTCCTCCGCTTGATGAAGCGCAACTCCGCGCTGCCTACGAGAAGCACTATTACCCCCGGTCTGAGAATGCCCCCGTTGAGATATGGGAGAACACTTCCGCGGCCATTCTGAAGCAGGTCTTCGGCTTTGTTATTCGTCAGTTCGACGGACTAGCGGGCAAGTCTCTTCTGGATTACGGTTGCGGCTTGGGTAATCTTTGTTGCCTGGCAAGCGACCTCGGAATGCAGGCTGTAGGGGTCGAACCGGACGACGTCGCGCGCGCAAGCCTGTTCGAGAGTTCCAAATGGGGTATTTGCCAATCTTTCCGACCTGCAACGCGCACACCCCAACCGCCAGTTCGACCTGATCTGCCTTTGGGACTCTATCGAACATTTGCGAAGCCCTTGGACAGACCTAGTGGCTCTCTGCAACTTCCTGAAGCCCGATGGACGGATTTTGATATCTACGCCTAACGCGGAATCGCTGCGCGCACGAGTTCTTAGCTCCCGGTGGGAGAACTATCTCAACCCGACTCATTTCTACTACTTCACAAGGGGCTCATTGCGAGCAACGCTTACGGCAGGTGGCTACACAAGTATCGAAGAGTTGCAATGTTCAGTGTCCTACCCGGATCATGGAGTTCTAAGGCGTGGTTGCCAAAGACTCTTGCAACGCTTGGGACTTTCAGGAGAGCTTGTCTTTTGGGCCGGAAAACCGGAGAAAACAGGGTTTCACGGAGACCAGACAGGGCATAAAAGTGGTCCTGAATGAACTTAAGGAAGCCGGGTTATCGATTTTCGCATGGAGCCTCAATACCGGATCGGCGGAGCTAATGCAGGCGGTTTTACTGGCACGCTCAAAGGAAAACTCTAAGGGAGGCTGGAAGGTAAAAATGCTCGAACAACCTAAGCCTCCGGACCCAGAGGTTGTCGCAGACGCTCACCGTCTAGCGGCCGCAGGCGCTGACCGTGAAACGGTCCTGGTTTTTCTTCGCGACAAAGGATTCGGTAAGATCGATTCCATCAAAACTGTCAGAGGGTTGTACGGTCTGTCCATGCCGGAAGCCAAAGACCTGATAGACCACAGCGCCGCTTGGTCTGACCGATTTGACCATGACATGGAGTCTCGCGAAACAGCTATGCGGGCCCTTCGCGATCTAGCTGCCTCGAAGGACCCAAGTCTGCCAAGGATAGAGTTCCCCGAGCCCGACGAGCCAGAGAGTTAGTCGCCGGTGGCAGGCCCTTAACCTTAGAGTGGGCGTGGCGCACCCTTTGGGGTTCGGTTCATCAAAGGGTGCGGGCGTTGACTTTTTCATATTCGTCTCGCATCCACAGAAACCATTCAACCGCCCTAATAACCGTTCAACCCTCATTTTTCGACTCTTCGCTCCAGAACACTTAGCATATTCATTAAGGTATGCTATCCTCTCCCATGCATTCTGGCTGTGCTTGCCCTGTTTATCCTGAGCGACGAAAGGAGTCCGGAACTACGCTCGCCCACTACGCGGTCCTTCCATCTCCTTTCAATAGCCTCAGGCCCTCAAGGATTACTCTTATCGAAATTCAAAGCTCCGATAAACCACGCAGAACCAACACTTCTACAAGTGTTCTTTCTAAAGAACTTAAAAGCCTTTGAAATGAACACTTTTGAAAAACAGGGAGGGGAGTGGCGATTATGGTTAACCAATTGTTACAAAGAAGCCACCCTCTTTCTTCCTCCGCTCTGTGCCGGCGCCTGCCCCGACCTGGTCGGGGTGTCTCGGCTGACCCGTCTTCCATCCTCCGTACTCACTTCCGCACCGTTTCACGAAACTTTCCTTCCATCACTCTCGTACCTATCTCCAAGAACCGGCGCACTGCCGGCCAGGAGGCATCCAGTCATGTCCGACCGTAACAGCCGTTTCTTCGCCAAGGCCGCTCTCATTGTCGCCACTGCCCTTGTCCTTTCACCGCTTGGCGCCTTAGCGCAATCCACCGCCGCCAGCCCAAGCCAATCAACGACATCCGCATCAAGAGACCGCTGGCTGCATGTTCGCGTCATCAGCTCCGACGCCAAGGGCGAGACCGTAAGAGTCAACGTCCCACTTGAACTGGCCGAAAAAGTCCTCCCCGCCATCAACAAGGACCGCCTTCACGATGGCAAGGTCAAAATTGACAATGCCCACATGAATGACGTCGACCTCCGCACCCTCGTCGAGGCCATTCGCACCACCAAAGACGGCGAATTCGTGACTGTGCAAAGCAACGATTGCGACGTGCGCGTAGCCAAGCAGAGCAACTACCTGCTCGTCCACGTCGTGGACAAGAATGTCCACGAAAAGGGAGAAGTCAAGAAGTCGGAAGTCGAAGTCAAGGTACCTATGAAGGTCATCGATGCTCTGTTCTCGGCCGGTAAAGATGAATTGGATCTCGTTGCAGCCCTCCACGTTCTATCTACGCAAGGTGACACTGAACTCGTTTCCGTGAAGGATCACGAAAACACCGTCCGCGTTTGGCTCGATTCCAAGAACGTCACGGACTAAACGATTTTGTAGGGGCCGGCTTTAAGCCGGCGCTTTTACCGGTTTTGTAGCGGCGGCTTTAGGCCGCCAGTTTCTCGGGTTTGGTCCTCGCGGCAAAATGCCGCAACGCATCACTAGCAGGAGGCCTCATGGTGCTACTCGCGAAAGCAGCTCTCGGGCTCGGCGGAACTCTCGTGCTCGCGGGCGCCTATACCATGCGCCAAGGCGTGATCCGCATCGACGTGGACGAATTCCGCTCCGGCGGTTCCCACGTTCATATGTGGGCTCCCGCCGCGGCCGTCCCCATGGCCATGCATTTAGTTCCTGAGAAGCACTGGCGCCACGTTAGCGATCACGCGTGCGAGGCCATGCCCATTCTCCATGCTCTGGTCAAAGAGCTAAAAAAGTACCCGAACTCTGAATTCGTCGAAGTTGACGATAATAAGGAGCATGTCCGCGTGCGCACGATTGGCGGAAGGATACAGATTGATGTCGATGCGCCAAACGAAAAAGTTCACGTCCTCTGCCCGCTATCGACCATCGAAGACGTTACCGTCCAACTGGAAGAACACAGCTCCGGCGCCTAGCGCTGGTCTGCTGAATCCTCGGCAATCATTAAAGAGTTCTTAGACTTTGGATTCTGTCTGGGTTGGATTCCCGGGAACGACGAATCGCGCTTAGCTCGCCGCCGCCGCTTCGCCCTTGCCTGGTTGAAAGTAAATTTCTTCCAGCACGGTCCCTTTTTTCCATCCGGCTCTTTGCAGGATACCGCGCACATTTTCGACCATCGCCGGATGCCCGCACAAATATCCTGTTGTCTCTTCGGGCCGTAGACTCCACCCGTCTGCATACTTCCGGATTAAATCATCCACACGGCCGGTCTCGCCCTTCCAGTTTGAATCCTCCCAGGGCCTGCTCACAGTGGGCACATACTTGAACCACGGCGCTTCCTTCGCGTAGCCTTCAAGTTCCTCGCGGTATCCAAATTCCCAGGAACGGCTGGCTCCGTGCAGGCAGAACAGTTTGTGGTTCCCCGGCATGGGACTCCCGCCATTCTTCCAATCCCGGTAGACAGTTCGAACGTAACTTACGAACGGGGCAATTCCCGTCACCGTTGACACCAACAGGTGGTTGGTTCTCCCGCTGGTTAAGTCCAGTGTGAAGCGTCCTTTGGCGATTTTCCTGCAAAGGAGAGTGTCTCCCTTATTTAGGCGAAAAAGATCTGGCGTCAGATCGCCGTGAGGCACCAGCTCAACAAAGAATTCCAGCTCGCTTTCGTAAGGAGAGGAAACGATGGAGTACGCCCTCTCGATCCTTCTTCCGTTTTGCTCGACTCCCAGGGTGGCGAATTGACCGGCACGATATTCGAACGGCCCGCCGGGGTCAACACGCATGATCCAAAGCTCGCGTGAGAGGTCCGTACGCTCGAGTATCCGGGCCCGATAGTGCTTGTCAGGGGAAGTGGCCATTCTCATTTTTCCCACGGGAATGGCTCTTTGTCAGCAAGAAAATGAGGCGCGCAAAGGGTAGCACCTACACTGGTTACTCGTAGGCAAGGGCGACGACAGGATCGTAGCTGGCAGCCCGGAGAGCCGGGTACACAGCGCCGCTTGCCGCTCCCACGAGGGCAAGAGCTGCGGCGGAAAAAAGCCAGGCCGGGGAAATCAGAATGGTCAAGCCCGGATTGGTCTGTTTCAAAATCGCCTGCGTCAGGAAGGTAAGCGCAATTCCCAAACCGGTTCCCATCGATGCCAAAATGAGTGTCTCGCCCAACAACATTTTGACGACATCGAGCCGGGAGAAACCGAGAGCTTTGAGAATACCGATCTCGCGCGTGCGCTCCATTACCATGGTGTGCATGTTCAGAAGCACAACCAGGAAGCTCACCACAATTCCCAACGCTACCATGGTCCGAGTGAAGGGCCGCAGTTGCGGCAAGTTCGAGGAATTCATTAACGTCATGTATTCGGACAACGAGCGGACGCTATTCTCCGGCATCAGTTTCAGAATCTGCGCCCGAGTGGCTTCCGTATCTCCTTTGCTTCTCACATAAAACATGGAAACGCGCTTTTCGGCCACGGCGATTTCCTGCGCGGTTCGGATGGGAATGAAGTACCGCGCGCCTTTCCCATGCGCGACAATTCCCGTGACCGTGAACACATGATTCATCAGCGTCACCTGGCTTCCTACCTTTAAGTGACGCGATTGTGCAATGATGTCGTCGGCGATCACGTCGTCCGGGCCTTCGAAAGGCTTTCCATCTCTGAATAGGAACCCCCTGCTCAAAGCGTTGAAGCGTTTGTAGTCGATCCCGTAGATCATCACTAAGTTCTTTGGTTCATTCAGGATGACGGTTGGCGCAACCTCATCAACGCCGCTTAGCGCGGCTATTTGATCACCGAGCGATTCCTGCATTCCTACGCTTAAGAACGCAAAAAAAATCGAGGCATTGGGCGGCTGGACCAGAAGGTCCGCTCCGACGCCCTCCACGCGCTTTCCCCATTCGGAAATCACACCCGATGTGAGACCCACGATCATGAGTACCAGAATTACTTGGATGGCGATGGCAATCACACTCAGAAAACTGCGCAATGGACGCGCAGTGATGCTGCCCCAGAACATTTGAAGGAGAGAAAATGGTCCGTCGTAGGTTTCTGTCATCGCGGGAAGCCAGCTGGTACTCTACCATCCCAATTTCGTACCGGTCAAAATTACGCTGAGCCCGCCGGGCAAGCGAAGTGCCGAACCGAAGGAAAAATATTTCTACACCATTAAGATTTCAACACAGATGTTGATAAGCTTGTGGAAATCCACATTCCGCGTGGAGCTAACTTCTCACGTTTCAATACTCTTCTCCTGATTGCACAATTTGTGTGCAAGATTATTTTTTTACACGTTCACAGGACACAAAAAGTATTTTCGACTGACAGAACAACTAATTTGTCGCGGGTGTTCGTTGATATTCCTGGAGGCTAGTTTGTTTTTTTTGCAACTTATTGATTCTCAACGCGTGAGCAAAATTTTCCTTCAGTACCACTTCGGTGGCTTATCGAGGTGCACTTTGATGACTTGCTTCGGGTCGGTGATATCGAGCCAATGCCCATACGTCTTCCATCCTTCAGCGACTACCTGGACCAGCGCTCTTCCCATCGGTGCGTCTGGCACGTGCGCAACACCCTCTCGGCTGGTTTTCACATTGATTTCCAGCGTCTTGTTCTTCTTGATCGTATGTTCTTCGACGAATTTCACGTAAACACTGGCATTCTCAACAGGTGTATTTTTCTCGCCGCCGGTGACTTCGATTGTCAGTCGCGTCTGCTGAACCTCGCTTGTGGGCGGCGGAGCTTGCGGCTTGGACTCCGATGCCTTTGAAGTCTGGCCAGCCAAGCGTGGAACTATTACCACACACACGATCAGGCCAACGCACGCGAGAATTTTCGTCGAAAATTTCATAAATGGTCGGACTCCATCGTCTACGGAACAAGGCGTCGGGTCAAGTCTCGCTGCCTTGGGGTTGGATGCTACTTACATCTGACTTGCCGCCTGTGTGCCTCGGTCGTGGAAACCCCGCGCAATGGCCATTTGACTCGCCCATAGTGCTCCTGTAAGTTCTCAAGAAACTGCTTGGCAGGCAAGTTGGGGACACTTCCGTCGTGAAATTCACCCCGAACGGTCAGCGCCAGACGTCAAACTGACGGCATCACGATCCGAACAGGAGTCGCAAGGAGAGCACAATGGGTTTTGCCACGAATGCCATTCACGTCGGCCAGGAGCCCGATCCCGCCACGGGTGCCATCGTCGCACCGATCTATCAGACCTCCACTTACATCAACGAGGAATTGGGCAAGAACAAGGGCTACGATTACGCACGAACCAACCACCCGAACCGCAAAGCCCTGGAACGCACGGTTGCCAAACTGGAAGGCGGCCACAGCGCATACGTTTTTTCTTCCGGTATGGCGGGAATCGACGCGGTTTTCCGCCTTTTGCGGCCTGGTGACCACGTCGTCCTGTCTGAAGCGGTCTACGGCGGCGTGTTCCGCCTCTCCACGCAACTCCTCGTGCACTTCGGACTGGAATTCAGCTTTGTGGACACGGCCGTGCCCGATATGGTCCGCAACGCGCTGCGCCCCAATACGAAAATGCTTTACCTCGAGACTCCGGCGAACCCCACAATGAGCGTCACAGACATCGCCGCGATTTCCAAGCTGGCCAACGAGCGCAATCTCACGCTTGTGGTGGACAACACATTTTTGAGCCCTTATTTGCAGCGCCCCATCGAGCTTGGCGCGCACATTGTTGTCCATTCCATGACCAAGTATCTGAATGGCCACAGCGATTCGACGGGTGGAGCGGTAGTGCTCACGCGACCTGAGGACGCTGAGAAAATCTATTTCATCCAGCGCTCTGCGGGCACTGGCCTTGCACCAATGGATTGCTTCCTTGTTTCACGCGGCATCAAAACTCTGGCAGTGCGCATGCTCCAGCACAACGCCAACGGCATCAGCGTTGCGCGACATCTCGACGCGCATCCTAAAGTCCGTAAGGTCTTTTATCCCGGCTTGGCTTCCCACCCGCAGCACGAAGTCGCCCGGCGCCAGCAGAAAGGCCCCGGCGCGATGCTCTCGTTCGATGTGGGTTCTCTGGATGCGGCTCGTCGATTCCTCAATCACGTCAAGCTCTGCTCGCTCGCCGAAAGCCTCGGCGGCGTTGAAACCTTAATCTCGCTACCCGCGATGATGACGCACGCTTCCATGCCCAAGGAAGTTCAAGACCGCGTCGGCATCACCGAAGGCTTAGTGCGCCTCTCCGTTGGTATCGAAGACGTAGAAGACATCATCGCCGACCTCGACCAGGCTTTGCTGTACGTCTGACGCGCCGCCATTTGACGACGCGACTCCCCGCTACCTCGAACAAACCCTCGTTCCCCTTGCTTATTGACAGGAGAGCAGGTAGACTCCCCTCAGTAACTGATAGGAGTTCCATGAGCAAACCCACTGATCTCGTACAGGGGACACTGGACCTGCTGATCCTGAAGACGATCGCGCTTGAACCCATGCATGGCTGGGCCATCGCACAGCGAATCCGCCAGGTTTCGAAAGATGTGCTGCAAGTCAACCAGGGGGCGCTGTACCCCGCCCTGCACCGATTGGAACAGCAGGGGTGGATTGAAGCCGAGTGGGGCGAGTCTGAGAACAACCGCCGGGCGAAATATTATTCACTCACGAAGTCTGGGAAAAAATATCTACTGAGCGAGCAAGCAAACTGGGAACGGCTGTCTGCGGCAATCGGGTTGGTCTTGAAAACGGCGTAACGTTCGGAGGTTAAATATGCGTTGGCTCCGAAGTATTTCGAATCGGCTCCGCTATTTGTTCAGCAAAGATGCGGCGGAACGAGAGACCGATCAAGAATTGCGGTTTCATCTGGAGCGGGAGATCGCCCAGAGTGTCGCCAACGGCATGTCCACAGAGGTCGCGCGACGCTCTGCCCTGCTCGAATTTGGCGGCGTCGAGCAATTCAAGGAAGACTGCCGCGAAGCGCGCGGCGTGAACCGCATCGAATCGCTCATCGTCGATTTCCGTTACGGCCTGCGGTCCCTCCGGAGAAGCCCCGGCTTCACAACTGTGTGCGTGCTAACTCTGGCCCTCGGTATCGGCGCTAATACCGCCATCTTCAGCATGGTCAATGCCCTGCTCCTTCACCCTTATAACTTCCGCGACCTTGATTCACTGGTCCGCGTTTGGGAAGACCGTGGCATCGACGAAGGCTACGACGCCAGATATATCGCCCCGGCCGATGCGGAGGATCTTCGCTCATCGAATGATGTCTTTGAAGGGCTGACAACTTACGGCATGCAATCTTTTGGCTTGGGTGCTGAGGGAGACGTTCAGCCTATCCTCGGCTGCCGGGTCTCAGCGAATTTCTTCGATGTACTCGCGGTCCCGCCAGCGGCTGGCAGAGTCTTCACCACTGCTGAAGAACGGCCCGGCACCGACCAGGTTGCCATCTTGAGTTACGGTTCCTGGCAGCGGCGTTTCGGAGGTGATCCTCAGCTATTGGGCAAGACGATCACTCTAAACAGCCGCGTTTACACCATCGTCGGGATCATGCCCAAGAACTTTGACTATCCAGTGCCCGTCGAACTCTGGGTGCCGCTCGCGCTGACTCCCGCAGAGAAATCGGATCGCGCACAACTTTCGCTAAGCGCCCTTGCTCGGCTCAAGCCTGGAATTTCTGTTTCTCAGGTCGGCGCAGTGCTGGCCAATTTTTCTCATCGGCTGCAGCAAGAATTCCCAAAGACCAACGCGGGCCGGGTGACGACGGTGCTCCAGTTGCGCAAAGAACTCTACATATTCACGCTCCCGCTCTTTCTGCTGCTTCAGGCGGCCGCAGGATTCGTACTTCTTCTCGCCTGCGCGAACCTGGCGAATCTGGTTTTCGCACGAATGATCGGCCGGCAGAGAGAAATTGCCCTGCGGGCGGCCTTAGGTGCCGGACGCGCCCGGCTCGGACAGCTTTTTCTCTCAGAAACTCTTTTGTATTCATCTGCCGCAGGAACAGTCGCCATAGCGGCCTCGTTCGCTAGCGTCCGAGCACTGCGCACCAGCATTCCCGTGGGATGGACAAAGTGGGTGCCCGGTTGGGACGGCATTCGGGTGGATAGCAGTGTCCTGGCTTTCACCATTTTGGCGGCACTCAGTGTGGGACTCTTTTTAGGCCTCGCCACAGTTCTTGATACCAGCCGCGTGGAACTCAACAAGACCCTTAAGGAAACTGGAACGGGCACTGTGACACGCACGAAACGCAGAGTGCGCAGCACCTTGGTGGTCGTCCAAGTCATGTTCGCCCTGATCTTATTGGTCTGCGCCGGCCTGACCATTCAGGGTTTTGCGCGCCTCGCCAACGTTTATCAAGGATTCGAGCCTGCCAGTGTTTTGAGAATTGAGATTTCCCTGCCTGAAAAGACCTACACGGACAAAGTGAAAATCACAAATTTCTATCAGCAAGTTCTTCGCGGCACTGCCGCTCTCTCCGGCGTTCAGCACGTCTCTCTTATAACCAATCCGCCCGCCAGCAACGTCGACAGCGAGACCACTCCCTTCACCATCGAAGGCCAAGCGGCGCTCAAAGCCAGTGAAGTGCCATCCGCGGACTTGCAGACTGCCAGCCCTGAGTTTTTTGACACTTTGAAAATCTCTTCGGTTAGGGGACGCGTTTTTTCCGACGCGGACAATAGCGACGGGCCGCATGTTGTAGTGGTTAGCCGAGGCATGGCCTCGCGCTACTGGCCAAAGGGAGACGCTCTCGGTCACCGCATCAAGTTCGGACCGCCGAACTCTGCCGAGCCTTGGCTTACGGTAGCGGGCGTAGTCGGCGATGTTCGCCAGAATTGGTGGAATCCCGCTACACGCGCGGTCATCTATAGACCGTTCGCGCAGGCTCCAGAGCGTTCCATGACTTTGCTTCTTCGCACGGCTTCAAATCCGACTAGCTACGTCTCCGCTGTCCGCGATGTCCTCCGCCGAACCGATCCAGCAATCCCACTACGCGGCGTTAACACGCTCGAAGAAGAAGTCGCTGACTCCATCGCCATCGTTCGCATCATGGGTATCTTGATGGGGATTTTCGGCCTAGTTGCGCTGGCGCTTTCATCGATCGGCGTTTACGGTGTGCTCTCTGAAAGCGTCGCACAGAGAACCCACGAAATCGGCATTCGCTTGGCGCTGGGCGCCGACCGCAGCGACATGATGAAGCTCATCCTCGGCCAGGCGTTGAAACTCACGGGAATAGGCTTGTTCATTGCCGTGCCCTGCGCGGTAGCCATCAGCCGCGCAATGGCCAGCTTTATTTTCGGTGTTGTGAGCTTGGACATCACGATTCTCGCCGGATTCACGGTTTTGCTCTTATTCGTGGCCCTGGCTGCCGGCTATCTCCCCGCGCGCCGCGCCATGAGAGTCGACCCGATGGTTTCCCTGCGCTACGAATGACTGATTGGGGTCGCCCGAGCTTTTGACGCCTAACTGGAAGGAGAACCCCACGATGCGCTTGACACAGAGAATGACGCAACACTTGCGCAGTCTATTTCACCGGAACACCGTCGAACGGGAACTCGATCAGGAATTGCGATTCCATGTGGAGCGCCAGGTCAGGGAGAACATTTCAGCTGGTATGACTCTCGAAGAAGCACGCCACGCCGCCCTGAAGGATTTCGGCGGCGTTGAGCAATTCAAAGAAGAGTGCCGCGATGAACGGCGCGTGAATCTGATCGAAACGCTGCTGCAGGACGCGCGCTATGCCCTACGCACGCTTATTAAGAACCCAGGTTTTGCGTTTTTTACGGCTGCCATTCTCGCCGTCGGGATTGCTGCAAATACTGCGATTTTTAGCATCGCCGACACCGTATTGCTGCGGCCGCTCCCCTACCGAGATGCCAGTCGTCTGGTGATGATCTGGGATGACGCCACGTCCTACGGGTTTCCGCGTGATACGCCGGCGCCAGGGAATTTCGCCGATTGGAGATCTCGTAACGAGGTGTTCGAGGATGTCGCTGCGGCCTCCTTTGGCGGCTCCTTCAACCTCACCGGTGACGGAAGACCCGAGGAAATCACGGGCCGGGGAGTCACCGCTAATCTTTTCTCCGTGCTTGGCGCGTCTCCCTCTCTAGGACGTGACTTCCGAGTAGAAGACGACGTTCCTGGGGCAGCCGGTGTAGTCATCCTGAGTCATGGCCTTTGGATCCGCCGATTTGCTGGCGATGCCGCAGTCATCGGCAAAGAAATCGTGTTGAACAACAAAAAGTACAACGTGGTCGGTGTCATGCCGCGAGGCTTTCAATTTCCTGACCGCGAAGTACAACTGTGGGTCCCAGCCCAGTTCACGAAAGAGACCTTGGCCAACCATGGCAGTCATTTCCTGGAGGTGGTGGCGCGATTGAAGCCCGGCGTCTCATTGCAAAGAGCCAACGCGAATCTCACTGCCATTGCGCAAAAACTTGCGGATGAATTTCCAGACTCCAACGCGCAGGTCGGGGCCTTTGCGGTGCCTCTACGCGAGGAACTCGCCGGAGATCTTCGCCTCGCAATCCTGGTTTTGTTGGGGGCGGTTTGTTTCGTGCTCCTGATTGCGTGCGCCAATGTCGCGAACATGCTGCTGGCGCGAGCCACGGGGCGAAAGCGCGAATTGGCCATGCGGCTGGCCCTCGGTGCAACTCGCGGTCGGATCGTGGCGCAATTGTTGACCGAGAGCATCTTGCTGGCCCTACTCGCCGGAGCTGCTGGATTGCTTCTGTCCCTGAGCGGAACGCAGTTTTTGTCCCATTTAATTCCGCAAGGATTCTCCCCATTGGTCGGCACGGGAATCGATCGGCGCGTTCTGCTCTTCACTATCGCTGTCTCTGTAACCACAGGAATACTTTTCGGCATTCTTCCGGCGCTGCGCATCTCGCGGCTTAACCTTGTCGGTTCGTTGAAACAGGGCGGCGGTCAAAGCGGAGTTGGATCGGGAGGGCAGCGGTTGCGCGACATGCTCGTAGTGGCCGAGGTGGCGTTAGCTATTGTTCTTCTGACCGGCGCGTCATTGATGATCCGCAGCTTTGAAAACCTGACGCATCTCGATCCGGGTTTCCGGCCCGATCACGTCCTGGTGATGCGCACTTCCCTGCCACGCCCGAAATACGGCGACTTCGTGCAACGCACTTCTTTCTACACGCAAGTTCTTTCGCGTGTGAACAGCATTCCCGGAGCCATCGCCGCGGGTTATACAACCTGGGTTCCGCTCACAAATCCAGGCGGAGCAACAGGAATCACCATTGAAGGACGCCCTCAGCCTGGACCGGGACAAACGCTCGTTCCCAACGCGCGCATCATCAGTTCCGACTACATTCGCGCTGTCGGCATGAAATTCATCGAGGGCCGCCTCTTCGGCAGGCAAGACGGATCGCAAACACCGCTTGTCGCTCTCATCAATCAAACCATGGCCCGGAATTACTGGCCGGGCGAAGACCCCGTCGGCAAGCGCTTTAAGAAAGGCTCTTATCAAGAAGCTTCGCCTTGGATTACGATCGCTGGAATCGTTGGAGATGTCCATCAAGCCGGGCTCGACCTGCCCGCGAGACCGGAAATGTATTTGCCGTATCAGCAGCAGGAGTTTTTCTCTCCAGATTGGCTGGCTGTACGAACCTCCGGCGATCCAATGCATCTCGCCGAAACGATTCGGCAGGAAATTTGGGCGGTGGATAAAGAACAGCCAGTGGCCGGAATGACGCTGCTCGAAGACTTGGTCGATGAAAACCTGGCGCCGCGCAGAATCCAGGCCTCTTTGCTTGGCGGTTTCGCGGGACTCGCCTTGCTCTTGGCGACGCTGGGGATCTATGCTGTGCTCTCCTTCGCGGTAACACAACGCACCCAAGAAATTGGTATTCGCGTTGCCCTAGGCGCTCATCGCAGCGATGTTTTGCGTATGGTGTTGTCGCAGGGACTGAAGTTATTCATGGTCGGAGCTGGGCTCGGCTTGGTGGCTGCGTTGGCGCTATCGCGAACTCTCGCGCATCTCCTCTACGGCCTCAGCGTCACTGACCCGATCTCGTTTGTTGCAGTCATCTTTCTTCTCGGTGGAGTCACTTTGCTCGCGTGCTACATACCTGCGCGCCGCGCGACCCGGGTCGATCCCCTCGTCGCCTTGCGCTACGAATAGCCTGGGGCCGCGGCTCCGAATCGGCGCCTTAAACAGCAGGTTTGGCAAACAACCTGTCGAAGATTCCCACCGGCCCCCCCCATTGTTCCCGGAATCAAATACTGCGATATGACAACCTGTGTGCATCTGAATGTCTTACTTCACAGACTGTCCTACCCACTTCAAATATTTCTTCGATCCCGCGACGACAGGTAAAACGATAAATTCCGGCACGTCATAGCTGTGCAGCTTCTTCACTTGGGATTCCAACTCGCTGAGTCGCTTCTCCGTCGTCTTCATCACCAGCAAGTATTCCCGCGCCTTTTCGAGTTTCCCCTTCCAGGTATAAAACGACTCGACAGGACTAAGAATAATATTCACGCATGCCACGAGCCTGCTGGAAACCACGCGGCGCGCAATCCGTCTCCCTTCCGTCAGTGTTCCGCACGTCACCAGCACGACTCGATTTCGTCCACCTGCGTTCATCGTTTACCTCTCGACTATTACAAATACACCTTCGAGTCTACCTCCCGGGAATTCGCGCCGCCGATGGTTCCTCATCGTAGTAGCTAGGCCGAAATTCCTACAAGCCGACTCCCAATCGGAGGCAAACGGCGAAGAGATGAGATACTGCCAAATCCGCGCTAGAATACCGCCCCATGAGCACCTCTCCCATCAAGTTTGGCACCTCTGGCTGGCGCGGCCTCATCGCCGACGATTTCACTTTCGCCAACGTCCGCCTGGCTGTCACCGCCATCGCCGAACATGCAAAAACCAAAGCGAAAGATCCCACGATCTTGGTGGGCTACGACACGCGCTTTTACTCCGAAGAGTTCTCGCAACTCGCCGTGGACATCCTGCAGCATCACGGCATTCAAACGCTTCTCTGCGAAACCTTCACTCCCACGCCTGCCGTCGCGTTCGAAATCATGCGCCGCAAACTCGACGGCGCCATCAACTTCACAGCCAGCCACAATCCCGCCCAATATCACGGCCTGAAGTTTTCCTCAGCCGACGCCGGTCCCGCGTTGCCGGAAGTCACCAAAGACATCGAAGCGCGCGCGTCCCAGCTCACCGCCAACGGCGGCGTTCCGCCACTTCCGCACGGTGCCTCCCACCCCGAGCGCGGTGAAAAAGTGAACCTGCGCGAAAACTATTTGAAGCGCCTTGAAGAACTCGTCCATTTCGATACGCTGCGCAAAGCCAATCCTTCTCTGGTAGTCGACGCGCTCCACGGCTGTGGCGCCGGCTACCTCGACCGCACGCTCACCGATCACGGCGTCACAGTCCACGCCATGCGCACTGACCGCGATTGCCTCTTCGATGGCACGGGCCCCGATGTCTCCGAAGAAAATCTCGGCCCGCTGCGCAAGGCCGTAGTCGATTCGAAAGCAACCGTGGGGCTTGCCACCGACGGCGACGCCGACCGCTTCGGCATCGTCGACAGCGACGGCACTTGGATCCAACCCAACCTGATTCTTGCGCTCGTCTACGACTATCTCGTCGAAACCCGCAACTGGAAAATGCCTGCCGCTCGCAGCGTCGCAACCACGCAAATGATGGACGCTGTCGCTAAATCTCATGACCAGACCATTTTTCAGACGCCCGTGGGCTTCAAATACATCGGCCAGCTCATCCGCGACGATAAAATAGCCATGGGCGGCGAAGAAAGTGCCGGCCTCACCATCCGCGGCCACATCCCCGAAAAAGACGGCATCCTCGCCTGTCTGCTGGTGGCGGAAATGATCGCCGCGCGCGGCGCCTCCATCGGCGAGCAACTCCGCACCATGTACAAAAGACTAGGCCGTGAATTCTGGCCAGTCCGCGAAAATCTTCATCTCTCCGACGAACAAAAGGCAAATGCCGTCAAGCGGGTGGCCGTGGACGCTTCGACACTTGTTGGCCGGAAAGTCGTATCCATCGACCGCACTGATGGCGCAAAATTTGTATTCGACGACGGATCGTGGATGCTGTTACGTCTTTCCGGCACCGAGCCTCTGCTTCGCCTTTACGTGGAAGCCGAAAGCGCGGCCGCCTCGTCGAAGTTGACGCGCGAAGCATCGCAATGGGTACTGCAAAACTGAAGAAGAAGGGCACAGACGAAAAGATTCAGCCGCTCCTGCGCCAGTATGGGCCAGCGCTCCTGGGCCTGCTGGTGCTCGTCCTGGTGGTGCACGATATTTTCGGCACGCACGGCTATCTGGCCATGCGCCGCACCCAACAGGAAATCAAAAAAGTGAACAAGGATCTGGACCAGCTGAACAAGGAGAATGCCGAGTTGGAACGGGAAGTGAAGGAGTTGAAGACCGACCCTCACAAGATCGAAAAGATTGCCCGCGACGAGCTTGGCCTTGCACGGCCCGGCGAAGTCATCATCAAGATTCCGCGGTCTCAGCAACTCCCGCAGAACTCTTCTGCAAAGCCTTAGTCCGCCACTTTTTCCAATTTGTCCGCAACAAAGAAAGAATCAGCATCGCCAGGAAAATCACGATCAGCCCGCCAGTAGCTTTCAGCGTGGTGCACTGCCCCTTTGGCAGGATGGAGAATCTTCCATAGACAAACTCAATGTGCACCCAATACACGAGCAGCGAAGTGTTCCCAAGCTGGATGATCGGGCTGAATCCCTTTTGCGCCAGCCCCCAGCGGCACCAAGCGTAAACCAGAAAAAGAATGATCAGCAGTATGCCACAGCGCATCAGCAGAAAATCCGGATTGCTGTGCCAGTAGTCGTAAACCGCGTACAAACGAACCCGCGATGAATCGAACAGCGTCGACAAATAGCATGCCGCTACTCCAAGGCCGCCCAGAGCCACAAATGTCAGCCCTTCCCTGCGCTTCGCAAAATCCGAAAACAAGCAAAAGCCTGCAGCGAGCCCTGCGAACGCAAATGCCGACCACGGAAACAGCGGAAAGAGCCACGCCTGTGGCTCATTGAAAACGTGAATTCCATTGATGAATGACTCCAGCGGCCAGGGCAGAAAACTCGGCCGATGCGTCGTCCAAAGCGGCGGCGTCGCCATCGCTACAATCACCGAAGCAAATATCCCACCAACCAGCGTGCGAATCCTCGCCGCCGCGACCGCCCCATCTCCGGTGGCCCAGCACAACACCCCCATCAGCATCATGGAAAGCCCGAGAATGTTCAGTACGTCAACGCGCAGCAAATCCGTCCACGGCGCCCAAGGAAATCCCAGCGCAAATTCTTGCCCCCGAAACAAAAGCCCCATTCCAAATATTTCCGCCCCGCGCAGAATCGTCTGCTTCGCAATTGTGTTACGCGCAATTCCCTTCTCCCGCAGCTTTTCCGTCACAAGCGCAAATGAGACGCCCGCCAAAAAAATAAATAGCGGCGCCGGCAGCGTCCCGCCCAGCCGCGACCACCCAATCAGGGAAGACGACTTCTTCGCCTCCGGGCTCATCCACGAGTCGTAGCAATGCGTCTGAAACATCAGCACGCACGCCAGCCCTCTCATCCAGTCGATATAAGCAAGTCGCTTCATTTTTGACATGACGCGCCCGCGAGTACGTCGGCCAGACGCGGCTAATTGTGATTGCGAATCATAGACGGTGGCGACTTTTCCTCAAAGGAGAAACGTGAGATTGGAGTCTCACGAATCAAGTAGAAGCCCTTTGCATACTTGTTGTTCAATGGCCTGAATCGAGTAAGATGGCCTTCGCATGCTGCCAGCCAATCTTCAGCAACTGGGAACACAAAGCAGGTTTGCTACGTATCTCTAGCGCATAGGGAGGCGTCTTATGGATACGCTTTGGCAAGACTTCCAATTTGCCGTCCGCATGATGCGCAAGAATCTCGGCTTTACCACTGCGGCCGTGCTCTGCCTGATGCTCGGCATCGGAGCCACCACCGGAATCTTCACGGTGGTCAACGCCGTGCTCCTCCAGCCGCTGCCCTACTCGCATCCCGAACAACTGATCCGCGTCTATACCGAATTTCCCACCTTTCCCAACGGGGGGCTACACCGATTCTGGACTTCAGGGCCTGAATTTCTGGATTTGCGCCGCGATACGCATTCCTGGGCATCGCTCGACGCCTGGGTCACTGGAGGTGCGAATCTCGCCGGCAAAACGCAGCCCGTGCGCGTTACAGCTGCTTACCTGAGCGGAGGCTTGCTGGAGAGCCTGGCCGTCGCCCCGGTTGCCGGGCGGTTGATATCTTCATCAGACGACGTGCCTGGCGCTCCGGTCGTGGCCGACATCTCCTATGGCACGTGGCAAAGTGTTTTTGCGGCTGATCCCAACGTCGTCGGCCGTGACACGTACCTCGACGGCCTGAAATGCACCATCATCGGCGTCATGCCCAAGGGCTTTCAGTTTCCTCCGGGCGAGCAGGATCCCGCTCAAATCTGGGCCGCTTTGCGATTGGATCCCGCAAATCCGGGTGGCCGTGGTAGCCACAATTATTATTTGCTGGGCCGGATGAAGCCTGACGTTTCCGCGGTGCAAGCCCAGGGAGAGCTAGCTTCACTCGTCCAGAGCTATGGCGAGAAAAAAGTCCCGAAGGTACATGGCTTTCACCCAAAAACTCATACGATCGTCAGCTTTCTTCTCCAAGCAGAAGTCGTTTCTAGCGTTCGCCCGGCGCTCTTGATGCTGCTCGGTGCCGTTGCTTTCGTTCTGCTCATCGCCAGCGTGAATGTAGCAAACCTGCTGCTAGCCCGCGCCGAGGCCCGCCGGCGCGAAATCGCCATTCGCGGCGCGCTCGGCGCTGGTCTCGTGCGGCTCGCGCGCCAATTTGTTACCGAAGGAATTTTGTTGGCTTTCTGCGGCGCCGTTCTCGGCGTGATGCTTTCTTTTGGCGGCGTGCGGCTGGTTCAACTCACCAACGCCGGCGGCATTCCGCGCGCCGATGAAATCTCGATGGACTGGCGCGTATTGCTCTTCACGCTGGTAACCAGCTTGATCACCGGAGTGCTCTTTGGACTTGCGCCGCTAGCACCCCTGCTGGTGAGCGGTATTTCTGAATCGCTGAAGGACACGGCCGGGAGCACGACCGCCGCAACTGGAGCGCAGATTTTCCGTCGCATTCTGGTGGCCGGTGAACTGGCGATGGCTCTAGTCCTGCTAATTGGCTGTGGCTTGATGCTCCGAGCTTTCTGGAAGCTTCAAGAAGTTCATACCGGCCTCCATCCCGAGAATGTGATTACCATGCACGTGTCGCTCCCAAGTGGAACGTATACGGACAATGGGAAGATCACGGGTTTCTGGACGCGGCTCGATGAACGGCTGATGAATCTTCCCGGCGTGCAATCCGCTGCCCTGGTTTCCGGATTGGCGCCCCTGCGCCCGCCGAATATGAACGACACCGATATCGAGGGATTTGTCCAAAGAGAGGGCGGCCCCATTCAGAATGTGGATTTTTACCAGGCCGTGAGCAAAAACTATTTCACGACCATGGGCATTCGGCTAATGGATGGACGCCTGTTTGACGACCATGACGTACAAGGTTCGCCCGAAGTCGTCATTATCAACAACACGATGGCGCTGACCTTCTGGCCCCAGCAGAATCCCATCGGCAGGCGCATTCGCCCGGGCGGTAGTAAAGAGTGGTCCACCATCGTCGGCGTCGTGGACGACGTGAAGAATGCCGGGCTCGACCGCCCGCCAGGAACTGAACTATATCTGCCCTATCGTCAACCTGCGGCAGCAGGCAATTCGGACATGTATGTCGTGATGCGGGCCCAGGCCGGAGACCCGCGCTCGCTGGCAAGTGTAGTCCGCGAGCAATTGAATTCCATCGATCCGTCGCTGCCCTTGGCGGATGTGCGTCTGATGGAGGATGTGCTCTCTCGAGCTCAGTCGAGGCCACGGTTTCTCACGCTGCTTCTGTCGTTGTTTTCCGTCGTTGCGCTTGCCATCGCCACGGTCGGCATCTACGGGGTGGTTTCTTATTCCGTAGCTCGGCGAACGAAGGAATTTGGTTTACGCATGGTGCTTGGCGCGCAAGGCGGGGATGTCCTCGGTCTGGTCATGAAACAAGGGGCCGTGATGGTAACGATTGGAATCACCGCGGGACTTGCAACAGCATTAGCCCTGACGCGATTGATGGCCAGTCTGCTCTTTGGCGTAACAGCGACGGATTTTCCCACGTTTGCAAGTGTCACGATGCTGCTTTTTGTCGTTGCGCTGGCAGCCTGCTATCTACCTGCGCGACGCGCCACTCAAGTGGATCCTATAAAGACGCTGCGGTACGAATAAGCAACCTTCGAGCATCGAACTCTTTTGTGGCAAAGACACGCGTCGCCCGCGGCTGAATTTGGTCTGCCGTTTCTTTCAGTTACAATTCAGGCTTGCCCGCCGCTCGCCAACTCGGCCCGCTCCCCATGCTCGGCCTCTGGGCCGCGCTCACTCTCACTGGAGTTTTGTACTCTGTCTGGCAAGGTTATGGCGGCCAGGCCTTCGCCGCAATCCTCACAACATTTGCTTTTTTCTTCCTAGTGACGCTGTTGTTTGCCGCGCGCGGCGTGGAAGATCGTCTCACCGCTCGCTTCGGCCCTGGCAGCGGCTACTTGCTCGGCACCGCCCTGTTCCTTGTTTACCTGATCTATGCCCTAGGGACGAACACTTTCGCATTTACGCGTATCGCCGAAGTCGCTGCCCTGGTTTTCATTCCACTTGCTCTCGCCGCCTCCGCGCAGCGCAAGCCTCCCGGCGCCTGGCAGGATTTCGCGATCATCCTGTTCATCTGGCTCGCCGTTAAGCCGCTCCCCAATCACTGGGGATGGTCTTTATCCCACTCACTCTGGCCATACCCCGGCGGCCGCCTCTCCTACATTTTCACCGTGCTCCTCTGCGTGAACCTGGCGCTTGCTTGCTTTCTGCTGCTCCGCCGCGTCAACGGCGTCGGCTATTCCATCGGCTGGGGCCATCATTGGAGCTTTTTCATTCTGGCGAGCTTGATTGCCTTCAGCTGCATCGCCATTCCGCTTGGCCAGGGGATCCACTTCATCGAGTTTTCGCCTCAGTGGTCACAGCTAAAGACGCTCCCGTTAGTTTCCCTGGGCATCCTCTTCTTCACCGCCTGGCCCGAAGAACTTCTCTTCCGCGGCCTGCTCCAGAATACGCTCTCCCGTGCGTCGAATAGCGACCTCGCCGGCTGGTGGATCGCCTCCATCCTTTTCGGCTTCTCGCACATCACCAACATGGGCTTTCCCAACTGGCGATATGTCCTGCTCGCCTCTATCGCCGGTTTCTTCTATGGCTGGACGTGGCGTAAGACCAACTCCATCTTCGCCTCCGCCCTGGTGCACGCCGCTGTCGACATCCTGTGGCACTTCCTCTTTCGAACGGTTTAGTCCAGCCCGAATTCAATGAAACCGAATGGTGATTCTTGCATCATACTTGGCACTGCTAACCAGGGGTGGGCTGAGCGCTTACCCCTGCACACCAACGCGAAATGCATTCAGGAGGAAGCCATGGCCGAAACAATGACCTCGGATCAAGCAAAATTCCTGCTAGACACCTATATGGGAACGTTGAAGAACGAGAGCCGGACAACGAAGAACGTTCTCGCCGCTGTTCCCGCCAATAAGACGGACTATAAGCCGGACCCGGCAGCAAGAACTGCGATCGAGTTGGCGCGCCACATTGCCGCGGCCGACAACCGCTTCGTCGAAACCGTGATCAACGGCGTCTTCGACACTAACTCCGCCTTGATTCCGGAAAACGTCAAAACTCCCGCCGAAATTGCCGCGTGGTATGAAGAGCGCTACGCAAAGAATTTCGAAGCGCTCACTAAAGCTACCGGAGACCAACTCACAAAGATCGTCGATTTTCGGGGAATCTTCCAGTGGCCTGCAGTGAAGTTTCTGATGTTTGGCCTGCACCACACCATCCATCATCGTGGGCAGCTCGCTTCCTACCTCCGCTGCATGGACTCTAAAGTTCCAGCCATCTATGGCGAGAGCTTCGACAGTGCCCAGGCAAAGAAGGCTGCCCAAGCGTAAAGAGAGTCGTCGCCTGAATGGTTTTCTGCGCTTCGCGCGTAGGCCAACGAAGAGGCCCGGTCAGGATGATTGCGTGACCTTGGGACGGTCCTTCAATCGGTGCTTTTCGTTATAGAGCGCTTGGTCCGCCGCGCTCAAAATATTCTCAATGCTCTGTCCGTCTCGCGGATACTCCGCGATGCCGATGCTCACAGAGAGCCTCGGAACTTCAACATCTTCCGTGAGGCGTTGCACAATGCGCTGAGCCACCCGCCGGACATCCTCGGCGGAAGTGCCCGGCAAGACGACCGCGAACTCATCTCCGCCATAACGTGCCGGCGTATCGATCGCCCGGCAGCTCAAGTGCAGCACTTCTGCCATGCGGCAGAGAGCAAGGCTGCCCACCATATGCCCATGAATGTCGTTGATCTTCTTTAAGCCGTCCAGATCAAGCAGCAGTACTGAAAACGGGCGGCCGTCCCGCGTGTAGCGCTTGATTTCAGAACTCAAGCGGTCGACCAACAGTCGGTAGTTGGCCAGCCCGGTAAGCGGATCGCTGACTGACAGCATACGGGCGTGCTCCTCCTGACGCCGCCGCTCCGATACTTCCGCGCCGAAAATGAGGATCATCAGTGCCTTGAGGCTGATGAAGGTCTGCAGGAGCAATAAAGAGTCATTGGTCGACTCCCGCACAAAGGGGCCATAACCGTGCACCGTGCCCACGACTTCCACCGTGCATAGCAGGCAAATAATCGCTGACGCTTCGCGCGGGCCAAAGCGGAAAGCCGCCCATACCAGAAACGGCATGCACACAAACGTCCAGGGATCGTTCTTAATCTGCGCATGAAGAATGGGACCAAAGATGACGCCCGCCGTTAAGAGTGTGAAGAAAAATAGTACAGCGGCTTCAAAAAGTTGTGCGCGCGACCAGTTCGGCCAGGGCTTCAAAGACCAAAGAAGCAGGAATGGGGCAAAAATGAGCGCTCCTGCGACATCGCCAAGCCACCACGTACGCCAGATGAGCCCGTACTGATTCCACGAAGCGAACCCGCCCAACGTTAGGCTGGTGACTCCGCAAGTGGCCGCCACTGCGGTGCTCAGGATTCCGGCGTACAACGCGAATCTTAGAATGTCCCACGATCTCTCAAAGGCATGCCGTCCATTGGCAAACCGCGTGACCAAATACGCCGCCAGGACGGCTTCTAGCGTGTTGCCCGTGGAAATCCCTAGGGAGGTTAGCGTTGTTCCAGCTGTCGTGAGATTGGCGACGAAAGCCCCTACGAAAATGGCGGGCCAAAACCGCATTCCGAGTGCCACCAAGGTCGCCATGGCGATTCCCGTCGGTAGCCACACTGGCGTTGCGCTCGGATTCACAGTCGCTAATCGAAGGCTGAGCTTCGCCGCGACAATGTAGATTGCTAAAACCGCCAGAGCGGTGAGAGTTTCTCTGAAAACCCCGGACTGCACACCCCTCCACCTACCCACCCGAGGGCCGGAATTGATGAGTCCGGGGCCAGAATTCGCCATGGCGTCTGTTCAGAGCCTATACGCAGGCCCTGGGCTGTCTCCACGAATGGCCCGAATTCTTGGCCATGAAAGGGATTCTAACTCAATGGTTCCAGAAGATTTAATCAGGAAAAGACCTTACGACGTTGGTACGGGAAAGCCCCCCGCTCACGCGGACAGGGACACAATTCTTGGTACAGTTCCTCGATCTGGCTGTCCTGTCGTCAGGGAACTACCCCTAAGCAGACCGGCTGAAGCCTTCGAACTCAGCCTCACCGCTCGTTCAAGCTTCCATCAACACGCAACAAAATGGGATGACCTACCCCACCTCCCTGATTTACTCTCACCTCAGTTGAGCGGAGGGGCCCATGAAGCGTATTCTCCTCGCATTCTTAGCATGTATGGCTTTCAGCCTTCCCGGAATTGCCCAGCAACCCCCCGCCGACGCCCCGGCCACCAAGGAAGACGTCCAAAAATACCTCGAAGTGATGCACGCGCGTGAAATGATGGTTCAGACAGTGGCAACGATGTCCAAGCCCATGCATCAGATGATTCACGACCAATATGTGAAGGACAAAGACAAGCTTCCCGCCGACTTCGAAGCGCGCATGAACAAAATGATGGACGACATGATGAAGGGATTCCCTTGGGATGAAATGCTGCAATCGATGGTCCCGGTGTACCAGAAGCATTTCACGAAGGGTGATATCGACGCGGTCGTGGCCTTCTACTCAACGCCAACCGGCCAGAAGCTCCTGCGGGAAATGCCGGCCATGATGGCGGAATCCATGCAGACCATGATGCCGCTTCTCCGCAAGCAAATCGACGGGATGACCGAGCGAATGCAAGGAGAAGTCGCACAAATGATAAGAGAATCTGGCGTCAAACCTGCCGGGAAATCCCAAGCCTCTCCAAATTAGCCACAAACGTTCCGGCGGCCCTAACTGCCCGTCGCTCTCGCCGCTTGCTTGACAACCGCAACGTCCCTCGGTGCGGCAGGCCAGAGAACCACTCGGTAAAAATCCGCCCCATCCGTCCCGACTGCGGCAATTGTCGAAAAGCCTCCATGAAATGACCGCACTCGATACCATCCTTTTTCAATTTTGAAGTCTGCAACCGGGCCGCCCGTGCACTCGTGTACCTGTAGCTGTCCCGTCGGAACTTCAAGGCTGGCCTCAGCGATGTGATCCCAAGCCGCAGCATCGTATGGCGGCTCCGAATCGTGAATCTCGATCTCCACAAGCACGTTCATGTTCCTTTCGGGCTGCACCACGACAACATAGGGCCCGGTTTTGATGCGCCGCGCGACATCCTCCTCCGAGTAATCCTCCGGCGCTTGATTCGTCATGCCCTTGTCCCACAAATAGAATTGATGATAATCGGCGAAGACCTCGACCGATTTGTGGTGCAGTCGCATTGCAAAGGTGTCTAGCGAACTACACCGGAGAGAGGCGACGACGCCGAAGCGTACAGGCGCTTGGGCATTCTGCCCGCGACATAAGACTTGCGTCCGGCGCTCACTGCGTCGCGCATCGCTTCAGCCATCAACACGGCGTCCTGCGCCTCGGCAATCGCCGTGTTCATCAGCACTCCGTCAGCGCCAAGCTCCATCGCCACTGCCGCGTCCGAAGCAGTCCCCACTCCCGCATCCACGATCATGGGCACTTCCGTGATGCGTTCGCGAAGAATGCGAAGGTTGGCGGGGTTTTGCACTCCAAGGCCCGACCCGATGGGCGCCGCGAGTGGCATGACCGCCGCCGCACCCGCGTCAATCAACTTGCGTGCAGCAATCAAATCATCATTCGTGTAAGGCAGAACAACGAATCCTTCTTTGACTAGCACTCGGGTAGCTTCGATGAGCTGCTCGGTGTCCGGAAAGAGAGTCTGCTGATCGCCGATAACTTCTAACTTCACCCAGTTGGAGAGCCCCACTTCGCGGCCCAGCCGCGCCGTTCGAATGGCTTCGTCTGCGGTGTAACAAGCCGCCGTATTCGGCAGGATAAAGATCTTTTCACGGTTGATGTAATCCAGCAGCGATTCTTTCGATTTATCCGTCAGATTCACGCGCCGGACTGCAACCGTCACCATATCCGCCCCGCTGGCCGCGTGTGCCCGCGCCATTTCCTGAAAGCTCCGGTACTTCCCCGTTCCTACAATCAACCGCGATTTGAAGGCGCGCCCCGCGATGACCAGTTCGTCTGCCATGAATGTCTCCACGCTCATTCTAGTCCTCTACACGCTGGAGACAAAATCGCGCGAACAAAAAACTGGCGGCACGCTATGACGAGCATGCCGCCATCCTTACTCCCATTTTCATTCAATCGATTACGCCTGCAGGTGGGCTTCCAGAAACCACAGATCCTTGTCAAGTTCCCGCGTTAGCTGAGTGAAAAGGTCCGTCGTAATCGCATCGCCAAGATCGTCGGACTCCTTCACCGCGGTGCGCAGCGCATTCGCGTGATGCGCCACATTGTGAACCAGGAACTTCAACATCGCCGGGCCGTCGATCGCCGCAAGGTCAGCCTCCTTCAACCCGGATTTCGCAGCCGCCTCGCGCACGGTTCCGTTCGCTACTCCACCAAGAGTCGTAATGCGCTCGGCAATCGCGTCCGTCTGATCCTCAAGGTGCGGAGCCACGGAATCGAAAAGTTCATGGAGCTGGATGAAGTGGAGGCCCTTCACGTTCCAATGGGCCCACTTAACTTGACTGCGCAGATCGGTGCTATCGGCAAGGCGCAAGTTCAAAAGGGCGATGAGCGCCTGCCGGTTGCTTTCTGGTACTCCTACACTACTGGAAAAGGCACGGCTGGTAGCCGCTGCTGTTTTGGACATGAGAATGCCTCCTAAGGAAGATTTGAGGGTCAACGGGTTAGATGGCTTAAGCAAGAGAAAGGGTGCGACTTTTTCCGCATTCAAAACTGCAAATTGAAGGACCGCTGGATTAATCCTGGGCGACGGGGCGGGGTTCGGCGACGTCGGCGTAAAGCGACTCAATGACGGAGGCGTACTGCTGCTCCACGACGCGGCGCTTGAGCTTCAACGTAAAAGTAAGGCTGCCATTGTCAAAAGTGAAATCTTCAGGCAGCAGCGCGAATCGCTTGATCGTCTCATATTGCGCGAGATGGATGGTTAGCCGTTTAACTTCGGAATCGATCAGTGCGTGTACCCAGGGATGTCTGGACAACTCTTCGTTGGACGCAAATTTAATTCCTTGGTCGGCTGCCTTGGCCGCCACAGTTGTCGCATTGAGGACGAGTAGCGCTACGATGAATTTGCGCCGGTCACCCACCACCATCGCGTTCAGAATGTATGGACTGGTCTTCAGCGCGTTTTCGATGGGCTGCGGCGCGACAAATTTTCCCGCCGCCGTCTTCAGCAAGTCTTTTTTCCGGTCCGTAATGAAAAGATAGTTGTCCTTGTCCACGTATCCGATGTCACCGGTACTGAACCAGCCGTCTTCGCTGAGCACTTCCCGTGTAGCTTCGGGATTTTTGTAGTAGCCCTGCATGACGCAAGGGCCCTTAACCAGGATTTCTCCGTCCTCGGCAGTACGGACCTGAACGTTGGGAATCGGTTTGCCCGAACTGCCCATGCGATTCGCAGGGTAGTTGCTAGAAACAATCGGCGAAGTTTCCGTCAACCCATATCCCTGATAGATAGGAATTCCCACGGCCCAGAAAAACTCAGCTAGATCCTTCGAAAGTGGCGCGCCCCCGGAACTGATAATGCGGAGGCGGCCACCCATGCCCATGCGGATTTTCCGATAAACGAGGGCGTCGGCCAGCCTCCGCTGGACCGTCACGGCGAGATTCGGATGGCTCTGGCTGGCGCGCCACTGTGCTGACATCTCGGCCACTCGCATGGCCCAATCAAAAATCATTCTCTTGGGACCGCTGGTCTTTGAACCTTGCTCGACAAGACGCGCGTAAATCTTCTCGAAGAATCGCGGTACTGCTGCCGTAATGGTGGGTCGGACTTCCAGAAGCGCCTGCGCCACTGCCTCGACCGTCTCGACGTACGCCAGCGCGGCCCCCCCGAAAATATAAATGTAATCAAGCGTACGCCCGTATACATGAGCGAGGGGAAGGAAAGAGAGCGCCACGTCCTCAGCAGCATTGAGCTGGAAGTCGTAACCAACATCATGCACGTTGGAGCAAAAATTATTGTGCGTGAGCATTACGCCCTTGGGCTCGCCAGTGGTGCCCGAGGTGTAAATCAGGGAAGCCAGCTGCCCCGGCAAAACCTGCGAAGCGCGCAGGCGGTAAGCAGAAACATCCGCCGCACCCGCGCTCGCAATCAATGTTTCGTAGCGCAGACACTCGCTCGGAGTGTCGGCGCCACCATCCGCGAAGATAATTTGTTCAAGCTCGGGAAGGCTCGCGCGCACGGCAAGAAGTTTATGCAACTGAGTCGCGCCCACAACGAACACTACCTTTGCGCCGCAATGCTTCAGGATGTACGTCATCCTGTCCGGCGACTCATTGAAGTACACCGGAACGGTGACAGCCCCAGCGCCGTTGATTGCAAAGTCCGCGGTGTGCCACTCCGGCCGATTAGCGGAAAAAAGCCCCACTCGGTCGCCCGGCTTCACCCCAAGTTCCACGAACGCGGTGGAGAGTCCAGCAACCCGCCTAAGAAATTCCTGCGAAGGTATGGACTCCCAGCCATCCGCCCTCCGCACCATCTGTGCGCGCGGATTCGGCAGATTGTCAACAGCGTTCAGGAATCGTGAGGGAAGCGTTCCGTAGTTCATGGCCTGCCGGCAACTTTACCCTAACCCTTTTCCTCGACGCAACGCCGCGAAATCTGGACTAGATTTCGCTTTTGTGAAAACGCTCAATCAGATTAGCGCAAGCCCGCACGGCAATCGCCATCATAGTGAGCGTCGGGTTCTGGCAGGCCGACGACACAAAGCTCGCCCCATCCATCACGAACACGTTTTTTACATCGTGTGCCTGGTTGAACGCATTGAGCACCGACTTCTTCGGGTCGTTCCCCATGCGTGCCGTGCCCAGCTCGTGAATAGCCATGCCCGGCATCTCGACCTTCGCCTGCATTTTGATGTCTTTCGCACCTGCTGCTTCCAGCATTTCTGCCGCAGTGGCTCCGGCGTCTTCCATAAGCGCGGCTTCGTTGTCGCCATGCGTCATGGAAATCCTCAGCGCCGGTATACCCCAGGCATCTTTCAAGTCGCGGTCAATCTCACAGTAATTGTCCCAGCGCGCCAGCGATTCACCGAACGCTCCGAGCGAAATCGCGTAAACGCCCTGCTTCACTGCCGTCTTCAGCGACGTTCCGTAACCTTCCGCGTTGAAATTGAATTCCGCGTCGGCTCCGCCCTGAAATCCATACCCGCGCAGAAACCGTGAATGTTTGCCACCAGAAAGAGTGTTCCTGAAGCGTGGGACATAAATCCCATTCGGCCGCTGGGGTTGGTTCGCGTCAGGGGTAACCTTGAACTCCGGCAAATGACCATAAGCACCTCCCCCTGTGACGTGATCCATCAGATATCGACCCAATGCGCCGCTCGAATTCGCGAGTCCATTTGGATATTCCCGCGTCGAAGAATTCAGCAAGATGCGAGTGGATTCCAATGCCTGCGCGCACAGGATCACGGTTTTCCCATGCACCTCCTTCACCTGTCGCGTCAGCCGATCTACGTACGTCACGCCGCTCGCCTTATTTGTCGCATTGTCCATGTTGACGTGGCTCACCACCGCGTTGGTGATCAGCGTGCATTTACCGGATGCCATCGCGTCCTTGACGGTCGTAAACGGGCTGCTGAAATACGAAAACGTGCTGCACCCGCGTTCGCAAGGCCCGCAATAGTGACAAGCGGCGCGGCCATTGTGATTCTGCGTCAGTATCGCTGTTCGTCCGATCGTGACCGTTCGGCCGAACTTTGCTTTAACACGGTCCCTTAACAGAACTTCTCCGCAGCTCATTTTCATCGGCGGCAGAAATTGCCCGTCAGGCAGCATTTCGTTGCCCTCCGCCGCTCCGCTGATGCCAACATACTTCTCCACGATGTCGTAGTACGGCTCAAGGTCCGCATAACTGAACGGCCAGTCATCGCCATACCCATCACGGCGCGCTGCCTTGAAATCGGCATCGCCCAACCGGTAACTCTGTCGGCCCCACACCAACGAGCGCCCTCCAAGCACGCGCAATCGTTGCCACGTGAACGGCTTGCCGGTAGGCGTGCTATAAGGATTTTCCAGATCGTTCACGAACCACTCGTAGTTGTATTCCATGCACGCGTAGCACTGCTTCTGAACGGGCCGCGTGCGCACAACCTCAGGCGAGTGATCGCGGTATTTAAGTTTGTAGCCCGGCATGTGCTCGGTAAACTCTTTCGGGCTGACCGCGCGGCCTGCTTCGAGCAATGCCACTTTCAGTCCCGCCTCGGAGAGTTGCTTCGCGGCCCAACCGCCTGTGGCGCCCGATCCTACCACCACGGCATCGTAGGTTTGCTGTAGAGGGTCTTCCGCGGCGTAGTTCATGTTCACTTGCGATTCCCTTCCGGATGCTCACAGCCTGCATAGGGACCATGCGCAAAAGCGCCATCCCAGCCGAGTTCTTTCGTCCCAATCTGTGAACTGTAGTAAGCCATCATGATGCGCTGTTTCAGCGCTTCGAAATGAACGTGGCCAATATCCGGTTTCTCGTCCATCTGGCCAGTCCACCTACTCTCATTCACGACATAAGCCAGCGCGTGCAACAAATTGTCCTGGTCCTCTCGGCTCAAGTAACGAAACGCCGCTTTGAAACGCCGCATGCTCTCGCCATCCAGATACCCAAGGGAGTTCAAAAATGCTCGTTGTACCTCCGGAGTTTCGGCTGCCAGGAGTAGATCAATGTATCGATTCACAAGCGCTTCCTTCGCGCCCGGAGTCTCTGTCGCCGGAATCATCAAATCGCTCAAAACAATCAGCGTTTCATTCTGATGCTCATCCAAAAAAAGCGGCTTCCATCCCGGTGCCGCCAGGTCTTTCGATGCATCCACCCCGCTTTGCGCCGGCGTCAACTCCGAAGCCTGCCCCGTACTCTGCGCCTTCCCCGCCGCCGGCCGCAGCGCCACCGCTGCCCCCGCAAGAAAACCTGCTCGAATCAATTCCCGTCGTTTCATCGAAACTCCTCGTTGCACAAACCGACCCTCGCCTATCGCGTGCACCGCAAAGTCTACACCAATGTGAACCGAATGCTAGAAGGCTGCGAGGATCTGAACACATCGAGGTAATTACGGAGAAAAAGCTAACTGAGAGACGAGGGCTAGAAATTACGCCAAGCATCGGCTTGGCAAGTGTCGCTTGTCCCTCTTATCAGCGCTCAGACCCGAACCTGCTCAACGTTGCGAAGTCACCGTTTTGTGATCTTGCTCGCGATTGGCCACAAAATTCTCATGGCACACCATACCTGCAGCGCGAACCTCCGCGAACCCCGGAGCGCTTCGGATCTTGTCGAAGAACGGGTCCAAATCCATCGCCGGATACGAGCAGTAGTTTCCATTAATGGCGAGCTTCAAGAGACGGAGCGACTCACTGGTTTGTCCACAATAGGCAAGGTGCCCGGCGAAGAAGTAGTTGACCTCCGGATCGTCGTCAATCTCCGCGCCTGCCGCAAGTGTCTTGATCTGAGCTTCAGGCTCGTGCCGCGCGCAAGCCAGGAGCATTTTGTAACTGTCCCAGTGCGGGATTTGCGGTGCGCTGATTCTGAGGGCTTCCTCAATCTTCCCTTCACGAAGCAGGACTTCCAACGCGTGCGCTTTCGACCACTCGGAACTTAGATCTTTGCGAATAAAGTCCTTGGCGCGCTGATAGTTGCCAAGTTCCATGAAGGTCGTTGAACAAGAGCCCCAAACGATCTTGGAAGCGAGCAGTACCACGGCGTCGCATTCGTGCCCGGCCTCTCCGAGGGAACCGCCGTAGCGAAGTACGTAACTCAGCACATGATGGTTATTCGCATTGTCCGGACGGCGGCGAAGCAATTCCAGCGCCTGCTGGTGTGCTTTCACAAGTTCTCCGCGTTCCGTTCGATGGATGGTCAGTTCCGCCACGGGGTTCGGAGAATCCGGGTCCAAAGTGAGTTGTCGTTCCGCGGCAGCGTCGGAGAGTTGCAGCATCGCGGGTCCGCCGCCCGCGAAGCGAGAAGCGGTGTAATATCGTAGCGATAGCGAGCCCCAGGCAGGAGCATAAGACGGATCGAGTACGACCGCGCGTCTCAGCAGCTCGATGCCTTGCTTATTGGGAAGCGGATCCCAATCCAAAGCGATGCTCCGCAGATAGAGTTCATAGGCCTCTTTATTGGCCGGTGGCTGCGCGGTCTCCGTAACAAAGTCGGTTATGCCGAGCGCGCCAGCTAGCTTCCCTCGGGACATGGCGGCCACCTGGGCTTGCAGCGCCAGCAGGTCATTCGCGGCCACGTTGACTGTGTCATGCCACAGGACACGATTCTCTTGCGTGTCCACGGCCTCCATCGTGATTTGAAGTTGTTCTCCGGCCACAACATAGTGGCCCGTAACCACCCTGCTCACATTCAGTTCGCGGCCGACCTTTCGCAGATCCAGGTGGGGCTCGGAGTACTTGCTCGTAGCGACGAATGGGCGGATCGGAAGGGAGCGCGCAGCACTCAAGGTCGTGGCGACCTGGTCGGGCAGGGCGGACCGAAGGTAATCCAAACTCGCCGTGGAACTAGCATTCTGGAACGGGAGGATGGCCACCGGACCCAGGTCCTGGTTTGGTTTGTAGACTCTGCGAAGCAAAATCAGGCCCGCAGCTAGGCCAGCCAGCAGGACTGCCGCAACTGTCCAACCAATAAGGTGCCGCCTGAAAACAATCTCTACACCGCGTGCCTTGGACGCCGGCACGTTTGCCCGAGGTACAACTAAAGAAGATGGTTGGGTTTCAGGAACCGCTAACAAGGTCGATTGTTTGCTGAAGCCGCACCGCACCGGAACTCCTAGCCGATATCCAATTTTCGGTACGGTCTTGATGATTGCTTCGTCCTCACCAAGCACCTTTCTCAGTTTTGAGACGGCATTCGCGAGCGAGGCATCGACGACCAAAGTTCCCGGCCAGACAGAATCCAGCAAATCCTCTTTGCGAACTACATCCCCTGCCTGCATTAGCAGTTGGTGAAGCACTTCCAGAGGCTTGGCTTCGAGTTCGGCGACTCTGTCACCCACGCGCAATTCGTACCGAAGCTCATCGAAGGAGCATTCGCCAAACTGCCACACGCGTCCACGAAACTCTCCATAGGCCGGTTTTGGAGCACTGGACGCCATCTAAAGGCCTTTCTTTAGAAAACTTGAGAATTCCGTTAGGACATTATCAGAGGACTCGATGCAGGCTCGAAGCCAATCGATTTCGGCTTGCAGTGGGATGGATTGTCTCATAAAAGGTCCAGCCGCAGGAGTTCGATTTTTGCGTAGGAGGACCTTAGGCCCGATGCAAGCCGGAGTGATTCCCGAGTTCGGACGAATTACAGGAAATCCCTTGGAGGCACTATGCTGATGACCGTTAGCCGTAGGTTTTTCACGATCCTCGCTTTAATTGTCGCTTTGCAAACGAGCGCGTCAGCGCAAACGCCGGCAAGCGCCTGCGGGTCGCAGCCCTTCTGCACTGAAACCAACGACTTCATCGCCACGGTAACCAGCTTTCGCATCAGTACGAATAACGTCTACCAGCAGAAAATTATTGACACGACCGTTCGGTTTCAGAACCGGACCGATCATCCACTGACCCTGGGCTATGTAGATCACTCGGGCGTCGCGATGGATGACCGTGGCAACCGCTCAATTCCCTGGGGCCCCAATGCGTATCGTGGCATAGGGCTTGTGTCAGGGAACAGCTTCGAGCCAAAGCTCGTGCTGCGGCCCGGCAGTTGGGGCGAAGCGCAATTCGCGATGGTGCAGCAAGGAACGCCTAAGGTGATTGGATCCACTTATGCGATGGATTTGACCATTACACAGATCCAGACGCTTGAGGGCAATCAGCATACGCTGGGCGGAGAGTTTCCTCTTCATTTTGAAGGTTTGGCAAACGGTGTGTCGCAGGGAGTTGGAAGCTTCGCCGGCGCACCAGACGGTGTAGCCAATGCCGTCTCCAGCCTGAAGTCGATTTTTGGCAAGAAGAAGGCCGTCCAGAACGCAGCTACTGCCGCGACCTCCGCCGCTACTACCGCTGCGGCCGTCAATGCCGCCGCAAATTCGGCCGCGTCGCAGTCCTCGGCGGCTGCCAACACTCCCGGCCAAGCGGGCTACTCAGCTACGGCGCCTCAACCGTCCGCGAGCAGTCCAAGCGGAGCGACAGCTTCTGCACCGGCCGCAGTTTCCCAGCCTGCGGCGGATCGAAGTGGGCAACCGAGTCCGGCCCAGCAGACTCCGTCGCAACCGCAAACCAAGTCTCATGCGGCCGGAAGCCCAACCCAAACGGAGCTGCGAGGCGCGGCGCTTGCCGATCCTTCCGATCCCGATCCCAACCTCGGAACGTCGAAAGTCGCCGTTTCCGCCGGCAAGTACGACGTGCTGGGCATTAAGTTGGGCATGCCTGCAAAAGAGGCGATGGCTGTCCTCAAAACCCACGGGCAATACCAGACCTCGCCAGACACGATCAAATATGACTTCCTACCTTCGCCGATGACGTATGGCGTTACTGCCGCGAACGCAGTCGTCGTGCGCCAAGGCGACGGTCGCCCCGATTCGGAAAAGATTTACCTGATGCTGACCATGCCTCCTAATCAGCCGGTGATTACAAAAATAAGCCGGTACCTGATGTTTTCCAAAGAAACGGCGCCAACAGCCGAAAGCCTGGTCGCCGACCTCATAAAAAAATACGGCGCGCCTAGCTATGATTCTAAGTTGAAAGATTTGTACGCTTCGCCCGGGTATCGCGAACTGTATTGGGTGGATGATGCGCAGGGCCATCGCCTGTTGAACCAGATCGGTAGCGGCGGCGCTTACACCGATCAAATCAACAATTGCAGGAGCGTCTCCACATTTTCTTATGCCGCCCGTAATATCGCGGATCCAGGCATTCAAGTCGATAGCGTCCGAGTCAAGCAAGCGCTGGAGCAAGGGTACACGACGCAGTACAACGGCATATTCGGCTGTGCGAATCTGACCATGATCTACGCCAACATTTTCTACGGCTATCCCATCGGCGTGGCAGCACACGATGTGGCTGGAGGTCTGGTGGTGGTGATGGGCAGCGCGCCGATTGATCACACCGCGGCCGATGCCACCCGCGACTATCTTGTTCAAGCCGCAAAGTCGCGGGACCTTGCGCAAAAACAAAAAGCGCAAAAGAACAAACCAGTGCTCTAGAGAATGCCTGACGCTGAGGGTCTAGGGAGGATATTGTGAAACGCACTCGTTGGCTTCTGATTATCTCAATCGCGCTAACTACTATTTGCGCTCCATTCGTCAATGCTCAGAATTTGCCGCCAGGTTTTGGCACGCCTGAAGGCACCAACTCTCTGGGCGCTTCCGCCGGCTTCATAGACATTCTCGGCATCAAACTTGGCATGCCAGCCGAGCAAGCCCTTGCCACGCTGAAGGCGAGCTACCCAGGCGCAAAAATCACTCTACAGCGTACCAGAGACTATGAATCCGCCTGGTACAACGTGGAGCGCGAAAATCCCAATCACAAGTGGGTCTTCCAAATCGACGTCGATCCCAACGGCCCGGGAGACAAAATCGTTCTTGGCCTTAGCCTCCCTCCCAGCAAGCAGGTAGTCCAATCTATTGGCCGACAGACGTCTCTCCAGGAACCGGTAGCAGTGGAAAATATCGTTGCTGCTCTGAGGAAAAAATACGGAGAGGAAACTTACGGAGCAGGCTACAAGGTAAACGTGTTTGACGGAGCAAGCGAAAAGAATTTCATGTGGGTTTATGATCCGCAAGGCCAACGGGTAAAGCCGGCGGCTATAACGGAGAACGCGACCAGATGTACCCTCAGCATGGGCGGAGGCGGTGGGGACGCAGAAATCTCTTTGGCGGTTACCCGTCCCTACGGGTCCGACGCTCTGAATAACAACCCCTGCATGTCCCTGGTGATCTTGCACGCCTCCATCCAATTGGTATCTCCAGCCCAAGGCATCAACGGGCAGACGCGCAGCTTCGAGGTGTTGGCTTACGACTGGCCTCTCATCACCAGCGGAGCCAACGCGCTCTACAGCTTTCTCGATCAGGGTGCCCGCGAGCTTGCCAAAAAGGCGGCCGAGGATGCCAAAAAACGTGGCAAGGAAATTAAATACTAGCCGCTCTCTCCGGTTCGAACCTGAAATGTCCGATTGGCTGACCGGCCAGAGTTGATTCAAAGCAATGCAGTACCGCTAAGGCCCCGATGAAGGGGCTGTTCATCTCGATTGCCCCAGACTACAATGTCGAGGCGTGTTTTGCCGCGTGGAGGCTGTCATGTTCAATAGCGCGCGTGCCCTGATTCTGATGATTGTCTTGGTGGCATCGGTGGCCATCGCCGGTCCCAAGAAAAAAGATTTGCTCCCCGCCTATGTTCTCAAGGCCAGCACTGTCGTCGTCATTATTGATCCGGATGTGGGCGCTTCCATGGGCGCTCCTCAAGCCAACAAGACAGCACAAGACGACGTGGAAAAAGCTCTGATGAAATGGGGCCGCTTCAGGCCTGTCGTAGCGGGCATGCAAGCGGACTTGGTGATCACCGTCCGAAAAGGCTCGGGAAAAGTCGTAGAGCCTACGATTGGTGGTGGAACCAATGACCGCCCTGTAATTGTGCAACAAACAGATAGCAGCATTCGCCTTGGTGGGCAGATAGGGCGCCCGCCCGGTGCGCAGCAAGGCGCGCCTCGGGACGAAAAGCCTCATCCCCAAATGGAAGCCAGTTTGCCCGACGATATGTTTGTTGTTTACGAAGGCAGCCAGGGTCCTCACCCCGATGGCCCGCCCGTTTGGCACTACTACCGCAAAAACGCCCTGCGCTCGCCCGACGTCCCCGCCGTCGCCGAGTTCCGCAAACTCATCGAAGCCGCCGAAAAACAACAAAAAACCAAACCCTAGACGATCGGACCGCGTCGCAGCGAACTACCTCCCTTGTATTTTATCCAACACGTATTTCGTGGCTGGTCCAGCGATCCCTGCAAGAAGCGGTGTCCCAAAGGCCCCCGCGATGGTGCTGACCGCGCTCGGCACCAGCCCAACAATCCCCTCCACGAGCTTGGCGATGAGGCCGTCAGTAGCGCTCTTCCCCTTAGCCGCTTCTTTCTTTAGTTCTTCCACTTTCTGCGCCGCTTCCTGCTGCACGGCCGGAGGAGCGCTACGCACCGCCTCCGTCAAGGGCCGGAAAATCTGCTCCAGTTGCACGCTCGATATCTCCGTCCCCACAATTTTGTCCCGCCCCTCAATGTCTCCGCCAACCGTGACGTTCCCGCCACTGATGTTCACTCCTCCGCTCTGCCTCGCAGCTTTCGCTTCTTCGTTCATGTCATCCTCTCCTCTCCGTCCACGAATTCTTAGAAGCCTATCTTCCGCCTTCTCCACGTCGTACCTCATGAAGAGGCCTCGACAACTCTAAATAACAATCGCACCTTGTTGGTAAGGTGGAGCTAACCGGAACGTGCTAGCGTCTTGCAGTGTCAGCGCTGGTTTGCCATTTTTCGATTTCCCCTCTCACCATTTTCGCGAGAGGCGATGCTACTTCTTCGAAAACTTGCAAGGCTGGTGTGGCATATTCGATAGCCTTTTTGCGCTCCCCGAGTAGATAGCTGACTGATCCTACGTTGAAGAGGGCTGCACCTTCGCCTTTGCGTTCCCCGATTTCGCGAGCGACCGACAATGATTGTTCATAGTATTCAATGGCTTGGAGGAATTCCCCCAGTGAGTGGTAGGCAGTGCCCAGACCGCTAAGGACCTGGGCTTCGTCGTGGCGGTCGCCGAGCTCGCGCGCGATCAATAGGGATTGGTTGTAATAATCGATGGCGCGACGGCGTTCGCCCAGCGAGCCATATATGTTCCCCAGGTTCCCAAGGGCCGTGCCTTCGCCTTGGCGGTCACTGATCTCACGTGCGATCGCCAAAGATTGGTCGTAATACTCTATCGCACGCGCGGGTTTCTCTAAGGCACCATAGATATTACCTAGGTTGCCGAAAGCATTGCCTTCGCCGTACCGATCACCGATCTCTCTTGCAATAGCTAGTTGCCTCTCGAGGTACCCTATCGCGCGGCGGGATTCGCCTAGATTGCCGTAGACGTTGCCCAGGTTTCCAAGAACCCGACTCTCCCCTTCGCGGTCCCCGATTTCGCGTGCGATAGCTAACGATTGTTTATAGTGTTCGAGGGCTCGCCTGTATTCCCCCAGGGAAGATAAGGCTATACCAAGATTAGCGTGATGAACGGATTCGGCGTTGCGGTTCTTCAAACGACGGGCCGAGGCAAGAGCGGCTTCGCGCCAGCGGATCCGTTCGCGAGGATGCTGGCGCAGAGCAAGGATTAGAGTACCTCGGTTGGGGTAATCGCAGCACAACTGCGCGAACGGGGGGCTTTTTGTCGCATAGTTGGCGACACGGGCTTGTCCGGCCTTTATATTGACCCATTCCGTATCAAACAGGGTGAGAGCACGCTTGAGGGCGTCACCTCCTTGCTTGTAGAGAACATTAGCGCTTCCCAGAACTTTCGAGTAGTGCGCCGCGTGATGCCAGGCGGCCTCATCGAGTTCCGATGAGTGCAGGCGGCGCGTGCGAAATCGCGCATCAGGTCATGGAGGCGATAGCGAGCAGAAGCTTCGTCCCATTCGAGCATCGAGCACTGTAGGAGCACGCCCAGGATATTTTGGGCTGCGCCGGTTTCTATCTCCCACACAGATGCGGCGGCGGCCCCATCAAACTTGTCCGGAAACACACCCAGGATTCTCCAGTACCTTTGTATTTGCTGATCGAGCAGGCCATAGCTCATGCGAATCGACGCTTCGACACTCTGGTCACCGTCCCTCAGGAGTTGCAGCCGGTTCTTCTGCTCTCCTAGTTGCCGGACATAGTCCGTTAGAGAGAGATCGTTTCGATTGGCAAGGGCGCTTGCGGCCAACCGAAGCGCCTGAGGAAGGAAGCCACAAAGCAGGCTGATTTCTTTGGCGAGGCCATCAATTCGAGGGGCGATTGTGATGAGCAGCGCCTCGGAGTCAACGGGCAGCAGCGTGTCAAGCCGATTGACGAAGAGGCCGGGTAGCGTGAAGTGCTGACGCGAAGTGACCAGCAAGATGCAGTTTAGCGGCGGAATGAGCGGTCTCACCTGCTCCGCATCTCTCGCGTTGTCCAGTAGCAAGATCGCACGCTTGTCGTGAAGCACTGATTGATACAGACCCGCAAGCTCCGCTTCGTTCTCGGGAAGGTTGATATCGGGATGGCATGAGCGAATTACGTAGCCCATAGCGTCCTTTGGATGCACGGGTTCCTTGCTCACGCCTTTTAGGTCCAGATAAAACTGAGCATCGGGATAGCGCGGCTTGAGTTCGTCGGCGAGTTTCAGAGCCAGCGCGGTCTTCCCCACGCCACCCAGTCCTTGCAGGCCGGAAATCGTGACGCCGCCTTTCTCGATGGCGGCCCTGAGTTCGTCGAGTTCCTCTTTGCGGCCAGTGAAATCGCGCGGCGGGGGACGGAGTTGGTGAATGGCGGGAACGGAAGTAGCGGGCGCCTCGTAGACGTTCTTGTCTCGCCCAACGATGTCGCCGTCTACATGCATCTGGCCGCCGGTGATGTTGACGCCGGTGGCGGCCGCATCTGTTTTTCTCTCTGGCTCCCTGCCCGCGGTCCGACAAACTGCATCAAGGAAGCAACAGTTAACCTTAGTAGTTGTGTCGCCAAGCCGTTGATCGTATCACCAAGAAGTGCTGCCAGCGCAGCGCCTTGAAGACCGCCAGCGGTGGTAGACTCTCAGGCGCTCACAGCGTATTCGCGCGTAGACTGAGCGATTCCCCTTCACGGAAGAACTTGAAAAGGGATTTTGGGGTGGAGATTGAATATGAAAGAAAAGACGCAGCGGCCGGTTGCTGAACCAAAGGCAAAGCTCATGACCAGGCGCAGTCTATTGCACAGCGCATCCGCGGGCGCGGTAGTTGGGCTGATTGGAGCCGGACCGTGGGCAAACGCCAGCGCGGCGAGCCCAAATGTTTCGAGCGCGGAAAAACCGGCCACGACAGCTTCGGCCGGCGCCGCGGATAAGAGCAAAACCTTTCCGGATAAATTCTTGTGGGGCTGCGCCACCGCAGGGCATCAAGTCGAAGGCAACAACACCAATAGCGACCTTTGGGCGATGGAGTACATGCCCGAGAGTATTTTCAAGGAACCTTCGGGAGATGCCTGCGATCACTATCACCTCTATCCGCAAGACATCAGCATGCTCGCGGATCTCGGATTTAATACCTATCGATTTTCGCTGGAGTGGTCGCGCATCGAGCCAGAAGAAGGTTTCTTCTCCAACGCTGAGTTGGAACACTACCGGCGCATGCTGGCCACCTGCCGCGAGCACAATTTAACGACGCTGCTTACTTATTCTCACTTCAGTCTCCCGCGCTGGTTTGCCATCAAAGGCGGGTGGGAAGATCCCGCCGCGCCCGATTTGTTCGCGCGCTACTGCGAAAAAGCTACCAAGCATCTGGGGGATCTCGTGGACTACGCGTCCACGTTCAACGAGCCGGACGTTCCTCAATTGCTGAACTGGATTAATTTGCCGGGAGCGGAAGGGAAAAGCATCGTCGAAATGATGCAAGGGGGTTTGCCCAAAATACGGAAGTATTTGAACGCGCCGCAATTCGCCAGTTTTTTTATGGGAGATGGGAAGAGAATCCGCGATACCTTGTTGACGGCCCACGCCAAGGGCAAAGCAGCGATGAAATCGGCGCGCAGCGACATGCGGGTCGGGTTCAATCTTGCAATGTCGGACGACCAGCCGGCGCCGACGGACAGTCATGTTGCCGAAAAGCGCGCGGATATTTACGGGCCGTGGCTGGAAGCGGCGAAACAATGCGACTACCTGGGCGTGCAAACCTACTCGCGAGCGGTCGTAGGAAAGAGGGATTTGCCGACCCCGAAGGGCGTGGAGTTGACGCAGATTGGTTGGGAGTATTACCCGGAATGCGTCGAGCACGTGGTGCGCTATGCGAGCAAGGAAACGGGCGTTCCGATCATAGTGACGGAGAACGGAATCGCCACGCTCGATGACAGTCGGCGCGTGGAATATTATCAGCGGGCGCTGACGGGCTTGAAGCGTGCGATTGACGATGGCGTGGATGTACGCGGCTATGTGACCTGGTCGCTGCTGGACAACTTTGAGTGGATGTTGGGATTCGAGCCGAAGTTCGGAATTGTCGCCGTGGATTTGGCAACGCAAAGACGAACGGTAAAGCCAAGCGGCGCGGTGCTCGGCAACATCGCCCGCAGAAATTCGCTGTAAGCTGTTGCGAATTGAAATAGCGCGCGTTTTTTCTCTCTAGAAATTCAGCATTGACTGAGCCGCGGCTGGTTTATCGCATTCCGGCGAGGACGCCGCGCATGTAGGCGAAGCTGGCGATTACGCCGGGCATGGGGTCGTCGGCATGAATTTCGTATTCGAGGTCGACAAAACCCTTGTACTTCTGGGCGATCAGGGCTTCAAATATTTTGCGGATGGGCATGATGCCTTCTCCCACCGCGACCTGGCTTTCTTTGTTCTGGAAGCTGGTCAAATCCTTGATGTGCATGTTATGCAGCCGCGGGCCTACTTCGTGGATGGCTTGAACGACGTCGGTGCCGGCACGAACGGTGTGGCCGACATCGATGCAGCAACCCATGCGCGGGTCCATGCTCTTTACGGCTTTCAAGACATCCAGCGGCGAATGCCACAATTTATCTTCCGGGCCGTGATTGTGGATAGCGAAACGGATGTCGTATTCCTTTACAAATTTTTCGATGCGCGGAAGGGTTTCCGGCGCGGGATCACCGGCGACGATGACGGAAATTCCAGCGCGCTTGCAGTACTCAAATTTGGCTCGGATGTCCGCGTCTTCATCTTTCGGGAAATAGATCGTTCCAGCGGCGTGCAGTGAGATGCCCGCGGCAGCGTAGTCCGCGAGCGCGGCGACTTCCTGCTGCGCATCCGCAGGAAGATGATCTTTGACGTCCTTGCAATTGAGCGCGAGGACGTTGAGCTGCTTCAGATCGGCGATCAGCTGGGCTCGAGTGAAATTGCGGAACGTGTAGCTGGCAACGCCGAAGCGAATGGGAGAGGCGTCGTCAGCCGGTGGGCTTCCCAGAGTCAACGCGAAGACGTCTGTTGGGGCCGCGAACACTCCCGCAACAATTGCGCTGGAGCGAACGAAATCGCGTCTGGAAAAAGATGAAAGCACACAGCCCCCTCGGCTTCGCTCGGGGCGAACAGGAATGGCTGGGCCACTGGACTTCTTCAGTTCCCCGTCAGACATGAAGGGCCCAGCCCTTTTCGTATTCGCGGGCCCACATCTTCATCGCGTCGGGATCGTCCTGGATACGGCCATCTCTTGTGTCGAGATGCAACTCGCGATTGACTTCCCAGGCGATATTGGAGAGTTGCAGCATGGTGACGGCGACGTTGCCGACGGAAATAGGAGCGTTGAGCTTTTCGCCAGTGCGGATTCCAGCGATGAAATTGGCGAAGTGCAGGTCAGTCATGGAATCGCGGCCAGTGAGGTCAGAAGAGGAGGTCGTGCTGCCGACTTTGAACTCGCCGGTCTTTTTGCCTTTGAGGTCGAATATCTCGTATCCGTCGCGATCAACAACGACCGTGCCTGTTGTTCCCATGATCGCCGAGCCACGATCACGGCCGTAATACCTCATTCCCTGACAGCTCTTGCCTTCCCAGGAAAGCATGCGGTCTTCGTAGACAAAGCTGGTGATGAGGGTGTCATAAAACTGCCAGTCGTCGTTGAACTGGTACCTGCCGCCGGAAGCAGTGACGCTCTTCGGATAGTCGACGCCGAGGGCCCAGCGGCAGACATCGACTTCGTGCGTGCCATTATTGAGCGTTTCACCGGTGCCATAGTTTCGGAACCAGTGCCAGTTGTAGGGATGAATATTGTCGGTATACGGGCGGCGGGGCGCAGGGCCTTGCCAAAGGTCCCAATCGAGGTGCGCGGGCACGGGAATCTCTTTGCCGGTGCCGATGGATTTCCTGGTGTTGCTGTACCAGGCTTTGGCGAGGTAAGGCTTGCCGATGCTGCCTTCGTGGATTTTCTGGACGATTTCGATGGTGTGCGGGGAGGAGCGCTGCTGGGTGCCCATCTGCACAAGCTTTGCGTACTTCTGCTGCGCCTGGACCAGCATCTGTCCCTCGGCGGGATTGTGGCTGCAGGGCTTTTCGACGTAGACATGTTTACCGGCTTGCAGTCCGGCGATAGCCATGGGCGTATGCCAATGGTCGGGAGTGGCGATGGTGATGGCGTCTACATCCTTCAGCTCGAGAATTTTGCGAAAGTCTTTTTCCGTCGCCGGGGCTTCGCCCGTCTCCTTCTGCGTAGCGTCAGCAAACTTCCCGAGAATATTGCTGTCCACATCGCAGACATGGGAGATGCGTGCCGCGCTTTTGTTGGCATTGAGAGAGGAGAGATGGGCGTAGCCGCGCCCGTTCAAACCGATGACGGCAAAGTTGAGGCGGCTATTGGAACCGACGATCCGGCTGTAACTCTTCGCGGTCGGTGCAAGGGCCAGCCCTGCCGCGCTTACTGCAAGTACATCGAGAAACTCACGTCGTGTAACCATTGTTTTTCCTCGTGGCGGGCGTTGCTGCTGAGTCGCCCGCTGCATGGGCGCAGTATACATCCGCTCGCGAGTTTCATGGATTAGGAAGTAGGGCGAAGCGGCGGCCCTTCGCGACCCAGGGCGGGCTAGACCGCCGCAGTCCCAAAAGGCGCCCGCCCGTGCTACCTTGTCGCACCAATGGTTGCGGCTATTAAGCTGGAAACCGCCGTCGGCACTGTTGCCATGCCTGACCCGTACACCGTGGGGGCGATCGCGATCCTGGCTTACATGCTTGGAAACGTGTTGCATGAGGGGCTGGGACATGGCGGCGCTTGTGTTCTGGCCGGGGCCAAACCGCTGGTGATTTCGTCGGTTCACTTCGAGTGCAGCCAGGAAGGCCGACTGGTGATGGCCGGGGGCACCATAGTGAATTTCCTCGCGGGAGCGGTTTTCTTTTTGCTCGGGCGCTTCAGCGGCACACAGTTTCCGCGATTGAAATACTTTTTCTGGATCGGAATGACGGTGAATCTTTACACCGCCACGGGATATTTCTTGTTCTCTGGCATCGGTGGCATTGGCGACTGGGGAGAGTTCATTCAGGGGCTCGGCTCGCAGTGGGTGTGGCGAATCGGCTTGACGGTTTTCGGCGCCGTAACTTACCTGCTCGCCGCGCGCATCAGTTTACTGGAATTGCGTCCGCTGATCGGCAGCGACAAAGAAGAGCGCTACCGGCGGGCGGTGCGCCTCTCGGCGATTCCCTATTTTGCGGGAGGAATTTTGATGTGCGTGGCTGGTTCCCTAAATCCCCAAGGAACGATACTTATTCTGATCTCAGCCGCAGCATCCACCTTCGGGGGCACGTCAGCGTTGATGTGGAGCCCGCAAATGCTCAAGGGCGGAACGGTGATTCCCTATGGTCGACCAACAGAACCCATGCCAATTCCAAGAAGCTGGCCGATAATTGTGGCGGCTTGTGCCGTCGCGATTGCGTTCATCGACGTTTTGGGTCCAAGCGTCCGCCTGGCACGCTGAAAGATCGACGCACAATTTCAAGCTATGGTGTTCACGAAGCGGCTGCGCGAAGGAATCCGGCGCGGGGAAATTACCTGCAGCGTGCGGTTCTGGTTTAGTCCGCGTGTGCAAGTCGGCAAGCGGTACAAGATGGACGAAGGGGCCATCGAGGTGGATTCGATTGAGCCGATCGGGTTTCCGGACATTACACCAGAGTTGGCGCGCGAGTCGGGATTTCTGGGCGTGCTGGATCTGTTGAAGGTGGCGAAGCACGGCCGAAGCGAGAAGATTTATTTGGTGCGTTTCCACTATGTGCGGCCGCGGGGCAAACGGCTGCGTGCTCAGCAGGTACGATAGAATCCGAGTGAACATTCATCGAGCGTGATGCCAACATATGTATAAAGCTCCACCTCCGAAGCCTCGTCGTAAGCGCTCATTTGCCATCATCGCCCTCATCTGTGTTGGGGCAATCGCAATCATTGGTGGGGGCATTCTCACGTTTCGCTCGATCATTTCGTCCGGGATTACCAAGGGACCGGATAACATGTTCGGGGACCAGCATTTGAAGACCGCAGTCGCGCTGATTGAGTTACACCAGGTGCGGTTTGGGAGATACCCCGGTTCGTTGGAAGAACTAAAATACACGGGGCAATGGGATCAGATTGCTTTGCAGAGCGTGCGTTACTACACGAACGCGGATCGGACGGCGTATTACATCGAGGTTGAGCGTGGTTGGGTCGGCAAACCGGATTTGAAAATGCCGGCCGAATTCTGGCGCGGAACCGGCTATACCGCGAGTTTGAAACCGAAAAACCGATAGCAGGAGCGAATGGGGGAAACTGTCTAGAAGAACACGGCCGGAGAGACGTGGAATCGTTTGCTTAATCTTTCGATGTGAGTTTTGTTCAGGGCGCGCTTTTTGTGCAACACTTCCGACACGATGCTTTCGGAGCCAAAGACAGGCACCAAGTCCTTCTGGCGAAGGTTATTAGCTTCCATCAGGGCGTGAAGGACTTCGATGGGAGGAGCATCCGGAATGGAATGATGCTCTTCTTCGTAGGCCTCGATTAAAGTCATCAAAACTTCAGCATACTTCTCTTCCTCAGAAGTTGCGTGGGCCTTGCTTGCCAACTGGTCCAGGACAGAAAGGTATTGCTCGTGCTGACGCTCGGAGGTGATCGGTGCTGGCGAACTAACCGGAAGTGCGTACTTTTCGGGAACCGTGATGATCATTTTCGCCAATCCTTCTGTTCATATTCAGCGTGGCTCAGAATGCGCCGGACGTAGACCATTTTCCATCGGTACTTTATAACGGCAATCAACCGGCACCGGTTGTGGCCTATATCGAAAACGACAAAGCGTCGGACAACATCGGAATTTCTCCAACTGTTGCGAACTTCAGCAAAATTCCGCCAATCCGCGTTCAGCGCGATCTTGTACCAGGCACTTAGAGAAGCGCCCCATTCGCTGTGTCTGGCGACCGCATCGCGGATGGCTTTGCGGCTTACGACCCGCATGAGAAATCTTCGCATTTTGCGAAGCACGTGTCCAGTCGAAATTCGAGCCGCGAACGCCCTCCGCGTGTGTCCTCGCCAGTGCAAAAGGGAGTGGCGTGCGCTAGTATGAGCGGCGGAGAGGGAATTTGATGAGTGGGACGATACCAGGAACGGCGGCGGGGACAATGGCGGAGACGGGATTGTCGAAAGGACCGTTTCGGGCACCGCGGGGGACGGCGATTTCCTGCAAGGGGTGGCAGCAGGAGGCGGCGCTGCGGATGCTTTTGAACAACCTCGATCCGGAGGTGGCGGAGAAGCCGGAAGAGTTGGTGGTGTACGGGGGGACGGGCAAAGCGGCGCGGAATTGGGAATGTTTTCATGCGATCGTTCGGTCGCTGAAAGCGCTCGAGGCAGACGAGACGCTGCTGGTGCAATCGGGCAAGCCGGTAGGGATTTTCCGGACACATGAATATGCGCCGCGGGTGCTGCTGTGCAATTCGAACCTGGTGGGGCACTGGAATAACTGGGACCGGTTTCATGAGTTGGACCGCGCGGGATTAATGATGTACGGGCAGATGACCGCCGGCAGCTGGATTTACATCGGGACGCAGGGGATTTTGCAAGGGACATACGAAACGTTTGCGGCGGCAGCGAAGAAACATTTTGGCGGAAGTTTGGCTGGAAAACTGGTGGTGACGGGCGGAATGGGAGGCATGGGCGGAGCGCAGCCGCTGGCAGCGACCATGAATGGCGCGGCGTTCCTGGGGATCGATGTGGACCCGGAGCGCATCAAGCGGCGCGTGAAGACAGGTTACTGCGACGTGATGGTGACGTCGCTGGATGAAGCGCTGCGGATTTTGAAGAATGCCGTGCGCAAGGGTGAGGCGACTTCCGTGGGGCTGGTGGGAAATTGCGCGGACTTGATTCCGGAACTGGCAAAGCGCGGGGTAGTGCCCGATTTGTTGACGGACCAAACGAGCGCGCACGATCCTATCGGCGGGTACGTACCGAATGGGATGACGCTGGAAGCGGCGCTGGAGCTGCGGAAGAAAAATCCCGACGAGTACAAGAAGCATTCGATGGCGGCGATGGCGGCGCACGTCCAGGGAATGCTGAATTTGCAGAAGCTGGGGGCAGTGACGTTTGATTACGGGAATAATATTCGAACGTTTGCGTTCGAACAGGGCGTGAAAAACGCTTACGACTTTCCGGGATTTGTACCGGCGTATATCCGGCCGCTGTTTTGCGAGGGCAAAGGGCCGTTCCGGTGGGCGGCGCTTTCGGGAGAGGCTTCAGATATTGCGCGGACGGATCAATTGGTGCTGGAAATGTTTCCGCAAGACGAGCATTTGAATCGCTGGATCAAATTGGCCCAGAAGAGAGTGAAGTTTCAGGGATTGCCGTCGCGAATTTGCTGGCTGGGGTATGGAGAACGAGACAAGTTTGGTTTGGCGCTGAACCAGTTGGTGGCTAAGGGCGAAATCAAAGCGCCCGTCGTGATGGGGCGGGATCATCTGGATTGCGGATCGGTGGCGTCGCCGTATCGCGAAACGGAATCGATGCGGGATGGGTCGGATGCGATTGCGGATTGGCCGCTGCTGAATGCGCTGATCAATACGGCAAGCGGAGCGTCGTGGGTGTCCATTCACAATGGTGGCGGCGTGGGGATTGGATATTCGCAACATTCGGGGCAAGTGACGGTGGCAGACGGAACGAAGGAAATGGCGAAGCGGATTGAGCGCGTGCTGACGAATGATCCGGGAATGGGCGTGGTGCGGCACGTCGATGCGGGATATCCTGAGGCGATTGCGTTCGCGAAGAGGATCGGCGTTAAAGTTCCGATGGAGTAGTGCGGGATGCCCGCGGGTGTGTTCGCGATTCCATGAAGCGTCTTCTTGCTTCGAATTGGATCCTATTCGTGCAGCATCAAGAAGAAATCATCTATGCCATCCTAGGAGCGACGGGAAACACGGGATCCGTGATTGCCGGAGATCGCTCGATGGGGGCAAACGCGTCCGCGTGGTCGGACGGATAACAAGAAACTAGCACCCTTTGTAGGCCGGGGTGCGGACACATTTGGAGCGGACGTTCTCGATACGGACCCTCTGGGCCGGGCGTATCAAAAACCCTCGCGAAGCCCCAAGCCACCCCCCAACTAAAGAATCCGCCATCATCAAACTGATCGAGGCAAACACTAACTGACGCACGGCGTCGAGATTCGCCTTAGGGAATATTGTCGCCGCTCTGTCTGCAATTCATAGAGGTTACAACCACCGCCGAAGTACGGTATTTACCCGATTGATAGTCAGTCAATTGAAACATAGAACTCGGGACGACGTTCGATCCCTGAGCTGAGCACGTTCCATGTAGAGCGACAGTGATTGCCGAAGGAGGGTCCATGGGCACGCAAAGGAAAACCTGGGCCAAGCCCACAGAACTTGTCTGGTTAGTCTTAAGAGCTGCTTGTTTGCTTGCGGTTGGGGGAATCGCGTCGGCTCAGAATCCTATTGTGATTGAGAATCAGCTGCCCGGGACGAGCCAGTGGCAGATTCCATGGGGTGGCGTGGGGTCAGATGCGACGGGCCAAGTCAAGGGCTTCGCGTCGGCGGTCAGCGTAAACAAGGGCCAGAACGTCACTTTCTATGTGAGCGTCAACCCGGCGCAGAACTACACTATTGACGTCTTCCGGATGGGGTGGTACCAGGGACTCGGGGCCCGCCTGATGCAGCACATAGGGCCGCTCAAGGGTGTCCGCCAAACCACCTGTCCGACGAATTCGACAACGGGAATGATTGAGTGCCACTGGGCGCAATCTTACACGCTGGCCACCCAAACATCGTGGACTAGCGGAATCTATCTCGCGCTTCTGACCAATTCGCAGAACTATCAGAACTACATCATTTTCGCGGTCCGGGACGACGGCCGGTCCGCGTCCTTCCTTTTTCAGCAGCCTGTGACGACCTATCAGGCCTACAACGACTATCCTTGGGACAACAAGACCGGCAAGAGCCTGTACGCATTCAACAGCTATGGCGCAAACACGGTTAGCGGGGGGCCGAATGCCGTCAAAGTTTCCTTCGACCGCCCGTACAGTTGGGATGGCACTGGCGGTGGTAATGGCAGTACATTTCTCCAATTCGAATACCAATTCCTGCGCTGGGTGGAGATGTCGGGCTATGACGTGACGTACTCGACCGACGTCGATACACACTTAAACGGGTCCCGCCTGCTGAACTATCGAGGTCTCCTCTCTGTCGGGCACGACGAGTATTGGTCCAGGCCAATGTATGATGCCTTCATGGCCGCGCGCGATGCGGGGGTCAATCTCGGATTCTTTGACTCCGATGCGGCTGACTGGCAGGTGCGATTCGAGCCTTCGAGCAGCGGTGTGCCGAACCGCGTGTTGGTCTGTTATAGGTACGCCAACCTCGATCCGATCAGCGATCCCAGCCTGAAAACCGTCGAATGGCATGACCCCATCCTCAACCGTCCTCCACAGACGATGGTTGGCGTCGAGTACGCCTCCATGGTTGGCTCAAGTGCTCCGTTATGGGGCTGGGCCTCCTACGTCGTTACGAACAGCGGGAACTGGGTGTACGCCGGGACGGGTTTTAGGGACGGCGATCAGGTGCCATATATCGTCGGATACGAAGCCGACAAGATGTGGACCCAATACCCTACGCCGAACGCGCTGCCCGGGACCTACACCCTGCTTTCAAACTCACCTCTGGGCTCCAGCGCCAGCCAACCTTACGGCAACTCGTCAGTTTACCAGGCGCCAAGCGGAGCCTGGGTGTTCGCGACCGGAGCGAATGCCTGGAACCTGGCGTTGGACAGCTACGGGCATTCTAACTTCGTTGATTCTCGCATTCAGAAGACGACGGCGAACGTCCTCAACCAGTTTCTCAACCTGCCCGTTAACTTCAGCATCACCGCCTCGCCCTCGAGCCAGGCAGTGACGCAAGGTAGTTCGACCAGCTACAGCGTTACGGTCAGCCCAATAGGCGGCTTCAGCAACCCGGTTACCCTGAGTGTGAGCGGGTTGCCCGGCGGCGCCAACGACACCTTCAGTCCCAACCCGACGACGTCCTCATCCACGCTCTCGGTGACAACGAACACGACCACACCGATGGGAACCTATACGCTTACGATCACCGGCACGAGTGGCACCCTAACGCATTCTACAACCGTCACCTTTGTTGTGAATCCGCTCCCCGACTTCACGCTAAGCGCTTCGCCCTCAAGCCAGTCGGTGACGCAGGGCGGTTCGACCAACTACACTGTCACGGCGAGCCTGATTGGCGGCTTCAGCAACCCGGTCAACCTAAGTGTGAGCGGACTACCCAGCGGTGCCAACGGCACGTTCAGCCCCAACCCGATGACGGCGTCATCTGCGCTCTCGGTGACGACGAGCACGACCACGCCAATCGGAACTTATACGCTTACGATCACCGGCGTCAGTGGCAGTCTGACCCGTACCACCACCGTCACGCTCGCGGAGACTCTCCCTGGCGTCAAGTACGACAACTCAGCGAGTTCAGGGTTTCAGTGGAGCGTAACTCGCATTACCACGCCCTCGTTCCTCGTCGGGAGCAGTGCCAATCGCGCCGCGATGATCATGGTCGTCATGTCGGCGAATAGTGCGAAAGGGATCATCGCAAGCTTAGGGGGCGTCGCAGGGACGCTGTGTCCGGGCACCGATTCTGGAGCTACCGCCACGTTGCGCACTTTAATCTTCCAGGTGACCAATCCGCCGTCTGGCTTGCAAACGGCCACGGTTTCATGGACCAACAGCATGAACGCAGATATCGGCGTCATTACCGTCAGTGGGGCCGATCAGACCACCCCGTGCACCAACGGCACGTTTTTCGCTTCTAATTCTTCTCAGAGTCCGGCCACATCTGTGACCATCGCCAGCAGTTCCCGTGATTTGACGGCCAGTGTCGGCGTTACTAGCGATTCGTGGGTGGCCCCATTTACCAACCAGGCTTTAGCGTGGGGAATCGATCAAAGCGTTGCTGGTGGGGACATCGGCCCTGGGACGGGCGCCGCAACACACACATGGACAGATAAGTATTCGGGTGAAATACATAGCGTTTCTGGCGCAAATTTCAAGGCTGCCAAGTTCTGACGACTGTCTGACAACTGATAGTATCGCTGAGGTCCATGCGCCCCACGCCTGTGATGCCCAGGACGAAGTCGGCTCCGGATGCCGCACTCTTGACACGACGCACAATTCAGCGGACGACGCCGGAAGGGTCGTGGGCTCGCGCCATTTACTGGAAGCTGCGGTACTTTCCTGTTCCCACGATGAGGTGCGATTTGCATGGGTATCGATTCACAATGGCGGGGGTGTGGGGATTGGGTATTCGCAACATTCGGGGCAAGTGACGGTGGCAGACGGAACGAAGGAAATGGCGAAGCGTATCGAGCGCGTGCTGACGAATGATCCGGGGACAGGTGTGGTGCGGCATGTGGACGCGGGGTACCCCGAAGCGATTGCGTTTGCGAAGAAGAATGACGTCAAAGTGCCGATGTTGTAGTGCCTAACGAGACGGAAGAATACGGAAAAAAAGATAATGCAGAGTACACAGAGGCTCGCAGAGAAGAATTTGCAAAAAATAGCTGTGTAAAAATTCCCATGCTTTAGGCGATAACTCCTCCGCGATGCGCGGCATCCTAATCAACACCCGCCAAAACCAAGCAAGGAGGACACTATGTACGTAATTCTGGGAGCGACAGGACACACCGGCTCGGTAGTTGCAAACTCACTGTTGAGCAAGAAAAAGAAAGTTCGCGTCGTGGGACGCGATAACAAAAAACTGGCCGCGTTTACCAGCCGCGGGGCCGAAGCGTTCACTGCAAACGTCACAGACGAAAAAACGCTTAGCCGAGCGTTCACCGGGGCGGAAGCGGCATACGTTATGATTCCGCCGGATCTGACCAATGACAACTACCGGGGATATCAAAGTCAGGTGAGCAGCGCGATCGCCAAGGCGCTGGAGAACGCTGGAGTGAAGCACGCCGTTACGCTGAGCAGCGTTGGAGCGGACAAACCCGACAAGACCGGGCCGATTGTCGGACTACGCGAGATGGAAACCAAATTGAACGCGGTCAAAGGGCTGGATGTGCTGCATCTGCGGGCCGGATACTTCATGGAGAATACCTTGCCGCAAGTGGGCGTCATCCGGACCATTGGAACGATGTCTGGCCCCGTGGACGCGGATGTTCCGCTCGCTATGATTGCGACCAGGGATATTGGCGTAGCGGCGGCTGAGGCGTTGCTGAAACTTGATTTCAAAGGAAAACAGACACAAGAACTCCACGGACAGCGCGACTTGACCTACGCCGAAGCGGCCATTGTTATCGGAAAGGCCATCGGCAAACCGGAGCTTGACTACGCGCGGCTGCCGGATGACCAAGTTGTGCAGGCGCTGTCTTCGATGGGCATGGCGAAGAATGTCGCGGAGCTGATCCTGGAGATGGCGAATGCCATCAATCGCAGACATGTGAAGACGCTGGAGCCGAGGTCGGCGAAGAACACAACACCAACTTCGTATGAGGCATTTGTGCAGGAAATGTTCTTGCCTGCGTACAAGGGCCAAGCAGCCGGTGCGTAAAAAACGGGCTCGATGCTGAAGGACTACGAACGTTCCGGCGGGACAGGTAAAATCTTCCCGCCGGTCTTGTTTTAGGAATTCATCGCACGAACCACGACTAGTTTGGCTTATCGCCTTCGATTGGGGCCACGCCACGCGTTGTGCCAGTCTGAGGGGGACTGGTTGAAAGATTTGCTTTCGCCCCGGCCTGGATAAGCTGGGCTTCGCCGGGACCTTGGAAAAAGGTAAAACCTGGCCGATCTTTCCAAGCCTGAGGGCCGCCCAGCCTGATCCCGTGCTGCAGAGTTACGTCGTGGATCCTGGTGACCAGGGCTTCGTATTCCTTTTCACCCTGGCGATGCCCGGAAAAATTGCCGAGGTCGGTGCTGGCGGCGAAGATCACGTCAATGCCGGGAACCGAGGCGATTTTCTCGGCGTTTTCGACGCCGATGGGCGTCTCAATCATAATCACTACAACCATGTTGTCGTTGGCGGTCTGGCGATAATCGGTTCCCCACAGGGCGCCGTATTGGCCGTTACCCTGGCTGCGGCGACCCTCCGGTGGATACTTGGACCATTTCACTGCCGCTTGAGCTTTCTCCACGGTGTCCACGGTGGGAACAATGATTCCCAAAGCGCCGATGTCGGTGGCCTTCTGGATGTCGCTTTCGGTTGCATCGGGCACGCGAATAAATGGCATCGCGGAAGCTCCACGGCAAGCCCAAATCATTTTGGCCACATCCTCATAGGTTAGCGGGCTGTGCTGCATTTCGATCCACAGATAGTCATAACCCGCACTAGCCAGGGCGCAGTAGATGTTCGGATCGGGAGAGAAAACGGTGGCACCGACAAGCGGCTTGCCGTCTTTCAGTTTCTGCTTGGCGGTGTTGTAAAGGCGCGCCTGTGACTTTTGTTGTTGGCCTTGCACCTTTCCCTGACCCATCCAGATAAACGTCAGACAAATCACAAGGAATGAGAAAACACGCCTGGCTCTCATCGGTTTCTCCTTGGGAGTGAGCATCGCTTCGTTGAGGGAAGAGACTATACTACGCAACACGGCAAGGCTTATCGATTTTGAGGACAGAACAAGCAGGGGCGCTTGCTAGCTGATTCAATTCCGCCATAATACTAAAACCTTGAGCAAAGACTTACTTTTCACCGGTGCGTCACAGTTGTTGACGCTGCGCGGAAGCGGTGCGCGGCGGGGCGATTCCCTTTCCAACTTGGGATTGATTGCTGACGGTGCGGTTTTGGTGCGCGATGGATTGATTTCTGCCGCTGGGACGCGGGCGGAAGTAGAAAGACGTTCGGAAGCGCGCGGGGCTGAGAAGATTGATTTGGGCGGGCGCGTGGCACTGCCTGGATTTGTGGATTCGCATACGCACCTGGTTCATGCGGCCAGCCGGGCCGAAGAGTACGAGTTGAAGATTGCGGGGGCGAGTTACGAGGAGATTGCGCGGAAGGGCGGCGGGATTCTCAATTCGGTGAAGAAACTGCGGGCAGCAACGAGCGAAGCTTTGAAGGAGCGGGCGCTAGCAGCTTTGAAACAATTCGCGGCACATGGGACCACCACCATTGAGGCGAAGAGCGGGTACGGGCTGGATGTTGCGAGCGAATTGAAGATATTGCGATTACATAAGGACTTGGCCGCGGAACAGCCACTGGAAATCGTATCCACGTTTCTGGGGGCGCATGTGGTTCCGGCGGAGTATCGGGGAAAAGCTGGCGGAGCGGAGAAGTACATCAAGCTGATGGAAGAAAACCTGCTGCCGGAAATTGGGGAGAAGCGGCTGGCGGAATTTTGCGATGTGTTTTGCGATCGTGGGGCTTTTACGGTGGAGCAGTCGAAACGCGTGTTGCAGGCGGGGCGGCAATGGGGGCTGGAACCGCGAATGCACGCGGAACAGCTTTCGCGGACGGGCGCCGCACGGCTGGCGATTTTGATGCGGGCGGCGAGCTGCGATCACCTCGAGCAAGTGAACAAAAGCGACATTACGGCACTCGGAGAGTCGGAGACGGTGGCGACGCTGCTACCCGGCTGCGATTTTCATCTGGGGTTGGAGAAATATGCGCCCGCGCGCGCGCTGATTCAGGCGGGCGCAATCATGTCGCTGGCCACAGATTACAATCCGGGAACGAGTCCGACACTGAGCATGCCGATGATCTTGTCGCTGGCGTGCACGCAATTGCGCGTGACCCCGGCAGAGGCGATTGTGGCAGCGACGATCAACGCGGCTTATGCGCTGCGGCGGGAAAAGACCATCGGATCGCTGGAGGTTGGCAAACAAGCGGATATCGCGGTATTCGAGGTGGCCGACTACCGGGAAATTCCCTATTATTTTGGAGTGAGCCATTGCTGGATGACCGTGAAGCGTGGTCGCGTAATCCATGCCGTCGAACAAGCCCCAATCTAACTATTCGAAGAGACCGATAAAGAGAATACGACTTCTCAAGATCGGGCCGCGGAAGACCAGGAGTCTGTTCGAAGAGTATTTCTATGGATTTTTGGCGGCGATTACCCTCGCCGTCGTGATTCTGGGAAAAGCCGGTGGACTGAGCGGTTACGACGCGATTGTTACAGGGCTTTGGGTGGGCGGATTTACGTGGTGCGCTTGGGTGTTGCGGCGGTACCAGAAAGAGAAAGCGGGCACTGGCGTGATGGAGAAGTCCAAACAGCGGACACCGGCGCAGCCGAAAGTGGCGAAGCCATTGTCAGCGAACTTCAAGCCCATAATCGGGCCGCAATGGCCGCTGAAAACGGCGCCAGGGGCAGCGCTGCCTGCCAAACCGGGGCAACAGGGAAAGAAGCCGGTGTTCCTATATGAAAGGCCGACGTTGCCGGACCGCCCGCCAAAATTCCCTGCGAACTGGACAGGCGAACAGGATAAAAAACCGAAAAAATGAAAAGACTCATTGAGTGTGTGCCGAATTTTTCGGAAGGACGCAACCCAGCAAAGGTGGATGCTATTGTCGCGGCGATGAGCAGCGTGCCGGGTGTGTACGTACTGGATCGCGAGATGGACGCGGACCATCACCGCTGCGTGATTACGTTGGCGGGAGACCCGGACGCCGTGGCGGAGGCGGCCATTCTAGGAACCGGCAAAGCGATGGAATTAATCGATCTGACGAAGCATACCGGCGCGCATCCGCGAGTCGGGGCGACCGACGTGCTGCCGTTTATTCCCATTGAAGGCGTGACGATTGAGGACTGCGTGGCGCTGGCGCGGCGAGTGGGCAACGAGATTTGGAAACGTTACCGCATACCGGTGTTTTTTTACGAGGCGGCAGCAACGCGGCCTGACCGGGTGAATCTGGAAAACGTGCGGCGAGGGCAGTTTGAGGGACTCCGCGAAGAGTTAAAGAAAAATCATGACCGGCAGCCGGATGTGGGAGAACCGAAATTGCACCCCACGGCAGGTGTGACCGTAGTGGGTGCGCGGAAATTCCTAGTCGCTTACAACGTGAATCTGAATACGTCCGACATCAGCATCGCGAACAAGATTGCGAAGGCGATCCGGTTTTCGTCGGGCGGGCTGCGGTATGTGAAGTCGATGGGTGTGGAACTGAAGGCGCGGAACCTGGCGCAAGTGTCGATTAACCTGACGGATTTCGAGCAGACGCCAATGCACCGCGTTTATGAAATGGTGAAGCGTGAAGCGGAACGTTACGGCGTGGTGCCCGTGGGCAGCGAAATCGTGGGGCTGGTGCCGAAAAAAGCGATGGAGATGGCGGCGGACTTTTTTCTGCAGTTAGAGAACTTCTCTCCTGCACAGGTGTTTGAGAACAAACTGGCGGCCGCGCTGAGCGGCGCGCCGATGGATGTGGTGAAAGACGGGAAGCTGACGGGATTGGCGCGGCCATTTCTGGATGCCGTGGCGTCGCCCACAGCCACACCGGGAGGAGGGAGCGTCTCCGCGTATGCTGGGGCGCTGGCTGCGGCGCTCGGGCAGATGGTCGCGGGGCTCTCGCGAAAGAAGAAATCGCAAGCGGGATATGTGGACCAACTCTCAGCCGCGCTGGACGAAATGCGGAAGATCGCGGATGAGTTAGCCGAGGCGATCGACAGGGATGCGGCTTCCTACCATGCGGTGATGGCCGCGTTCAAATTACCGCAAGGGGACGCGCAGGAAACGCAACTGCGTGAGGAAGCTATACAAAAGGCAACGAAGGGTGCTTCGGAAGTGCCGCTGCAGGTGGCCGAACGCGCTGTTGAGCTTTACGAACGGCTTGGACAACTGGATAGCATCGTCGCGGCATCCATGAGGTCAGACTTGCAAGTAGCGCGGTTGATGGCTGATGCGGGCGCGCGCGGAGCAATTGCGAACGTGGAGATCAACTTGGACGGGTTGACGGACGCGGCGTATGTCGCGGGCATGCGGACAAAGCTTGGGGCATTGCAAGGACGCCTGGGCAATGCGCCGCGCGCTACAACGGCGTAGACTTAGATTTGTGTCCCGCCCCAACGAACGGGAATTACGCAGTATGTGGCTAGCTGAGGATGGAAGAAAAGCGGCGGCCCTTCGAGACTCAGGGTAAACCGCCGCACTCCAAAAGGAGCACTACGTGGAACGGAAAGTGAATTCAGGTTTGACGCGGACGAGGGTGACGATTCGCAGAGTTTTGGGTGTCTGCGTATTGGTGACGGCGTCCCTGGCAATGCCCAAGCCTGCTAAGGCAGGCCGACTGGGCCCGGACATCATCGCGCTCTTCCCCAAAGAAGTTGGAGAATTTGCTTACGCCGACTTGAAAAAAGCGCGGACGTTGAAGTGGTTTTCGCAATTGCAGGAGCAGATGCTTCCGGAGCGTTTCCGGCAGTTCGAGAAATTCCTGGCTTCGGCGGGAGTGGACCCGAATTCACAAGTCGATGAACTCGCTTGGGGGCTAGTCGCGGAAGGAATGACAACGAAGACTGAAGGGACGGGGTCGACGGATGTTCCCACGGGTGAAGAGATCGTGGGCGTGGCGCTGGGCACGTACAATCCGAATTCCACAGAAGCGTTCTTCAAACAACAAAAACTTCCCACGTTCAAAGCGCGCGGATACACGCTTTTTGCGTTCGGAACGGGCTCGGGGGCAAGCGATTTGTTTTTCTTTTTCCTCGATTCGAGCACTGCTGCCTTTGGCCATCGCGCAGTTCTCGAGAAGATGATTGAAGTACGGTTTGGCAGCGAAGAAGGCTTGATGAGCAACGAAAAACTCTTCCCGCTGATCAACGAAGCGAACGGCGGTGGGGTGGTATGGGCAGTGCTGAATCCCGCTTACACGCGTCTGGCGATGCAACAACTGGCGCCGGAAGTGGGACAGTTCCCCGAAGCCGCGAAGCTCGTGGGGAGGATGCAGAACATGATTATCAACGTGGAAGCGAGCAGCGGGCTTGATGGAAAGTTCCAGGCGGTTTGCGGATCAACCGAAGACGCGAACACGCTAGGTCAGTTGGTGCAGGCGGGATTCCTCTACAAAAAATATCAGACTCAGAAAGACAATCCTGACCTGGCGCAGCTGATCGATCAGGCACGAGTGACTCCGGGGGGCGATCGGCTAACGATTCGGATGTCGCTCAGCGACGACCAGATGACTACTCTTATCCGGAAGAATACGTTTGCGCTGAAGATGTAAGGTTCGGCTCAGGATATATTGCAATGAAAAGAAAGCCAGACAGCATAGCTGTCTGGCTTCTTTCGTTTGCGGCGGTTTGCGCATCCTTGCCGAGCAGGGGCGCAGCATGCTGCGCCCCTACATCAGAGGAACGGATGTTCGGCTGCGGACCGGAAGAGGCCGACGTTAGATGCTAGGAGCGACCTTGCCGAAATACTTGGTCAGCCGCGTGATTGCTTCCCCGCCCTGCGTTTCGTACTGGACGCGATCAAAGCCGGAGAAAACGCCGGGGTGGGATTCAGTACCGCCGATTCGAGTGGCGAAACCGGCGATGGTGTCGAGGCCTACGGCCGGTGAACCTTCGCCTCGGTGGCTAAGAGCCACTTCCATTCGATCGGGCAGGCGCGTAAAGGTAATTTCCAGATGAGGATTCTCCGCAGTCAGATGCTCGAAGGCTTCCGTGCAGGCAGCAATCACCGCAGCTTGTAATCGAGCGGTGGCGCCGTTTTCGAGTCCGGCCACGTCGGCGAGATAACGGGCTACACCTCCAGCCGCAGCTGCCAGGCGTGCGTCGGCGTCGAGACAAAGGCGAAACGTTTTAGTATCAGTGGCCACGGGTGCTGGCCACAGAGACTTCGCAAGCTTCCCGGCAATCCGGGCAATAGTAGAGCCCGTCCATGCACAGCCGCACGTTGTGCTGGCCTTTGCAGATGACGCAGTACTTTTCGCAGGTGCAGCGTTCTTCCGGCAAGTCGCATTGCGCGCAATGTGTTGGACCTTGCATGGGTGCCTCTCTAAAAACTTTACCTGAGCATGGGACGCTGGGGCAAGACGAAGGTCGGGACGGGTGGGCGAGTCACTCAACTAGCGGGGGCTGGGCGACTCGATTGTCGTGTTCTTGAGGGCGTGGGCGACGGCGTCCTTGACGACGACTTCATTGCGGCCGTGGTCGGTGATGTCGTCGTAGAGCAGTTGCGTTGGGCCCGGGTTCAACTGCTTTTTGTATTCGTCGGTGATGTCGGCCGCCATTTGTTGGAGCATCCTGGTGGACTCGGCACTTAGATCCATGCCTGTGATCTCCACTTGTTTGCCCAGGTAGGTGGCAGCGATGCGCTCGGCGACATTGTCCGCAGTCTGGTAGTAATACTCCGAGATTTGGCGATGACCTTCCTCGTGTTCGATGACATGCTTGGTTACGCCGGTCGGCACCCAGATATTGACGTTGAGCTGCAGCGTCATCTTGACCTGGGTGATGGTAACAGTCGCGTGTGTGGCATCGGTTTGCCGAGGCTCGCCATGGATGCTGGCGCTAGATAGAAATTCGGAGTCGCACTCGGCGGTTTCGCCTGTGGACAGCGGCGGCATGTTGGCCGGAGGGGCGGATGGGTCAAACGTGCGGCTCGCGAAGGCAACCGGCTGTTTGATGATGGTCGGGGCCGAAGCTTCCTTGGGCTGCTGGCGCGATGATGATTCCCGCCACGCAAGCCAACCTAGGAAAAGTACTCCTACCAGCACGCAAATCACAATCAAGCGTCGCAAGGTCAACCAGCCTCCGTATTCCATTCTGCGAATAAGACTGGGAGCGAACCATGAGTTTGTGGCCGCGAATGACGGGAAAGGTACTCTGAGCGAGCGGCTGGGTCTTGGGGGCTTCTTTGACCCGTTGAAGAGCGCGTGCTAGTATCGATTTCTGCTTGAGCCATAGGAATGGAATCCTCCGCTACCCCGCTCAAAAGCGAGCTTCGTAAGACGCCGCTGAACGCGTTGCACCGACGACTGGGCGCTAAGATGGTCAATTTTGGCGGCTGGGACATGCCCGTCGAATATCCATCGAGCGGCGGCTTGATTGCGGAGCACAAGGCGGTGCGCAGCAGCGTGGGCGTTTTCGATGTCAGCCACATGGGAGACATCCGCATCCACGGCGGCGGGAAGCCGGGCGGGGCGCTAGCGGCGGTCCAGCATATCAGCATGAACGATGCGTCGAAGCTGGCCATTGGCCAGGCGCACTATTCGGCGATGCTCTATCCGGAAGGCACATTTGTTGATGACGTGATCGTGCACCGGCTGGGTGAAGACGACTATCTGTTAGTGATCAATGCGGGGACGCGAGAGAAAGACATTAGCTGGGTGCTGGAGAATACGAGGAATTTCGATTGCGTGGTCGAGGAGTTGAGCGACGCTTATACGCAATTGGCTATCCAGGGGCCGCGGGCCATCGATGTAATGAAGAAGCTGACGGATGCGAACCTGGACAGCATCAAGAATTACTGGTTCACACACGGAACCGTCTGCGGACTGAAGAACAGGCTGATCGCGCGAACTGGTTACACAGGCGAGGACGGATTTGAGATTTATGTGCCGTCCGATGTGCCGACTAGCGAGATGGTTTGGAACAAAGTGATCGAGGCTGGGCGCGAATTTGGGATCGTGCCGTGCGGGCTGGGAGCTCGGAACACGCTGCGGCTGGAATCGAAGATGGCGCTGTATGGGCACGAGATCAGCGACAAGATTAATGTGTGGGAAGCCGGGCTGGATCGCTACTGCAAGATGGAAAAAGGCGAGTTTGTGGGCCGCGCGGCACTGGAACGGGCAAAAACAGCCGGACTGAAGCGCACGCTGGTTGGACTTGAGATGGTCGACCGCGGAATTGCGCGCGATGAGTACTGTTGCTGCGACGAAGCAGGGCGCGCGATCGGATTGATAACGAGCGGGTCACCTTCACCGACACTAGGGAAGAACATTGCACTGGCGTATCTGCCGCCCCATCTTGCGGCCGAAGGAACGGTTTTGTACGTTGAGATTCGTGGGCAGAAGTGCAAGGCGCGAGTGGTTGCAACACCGTTCTACAAGCGAGCGAAGAAAACTGCGGTTCAACAAGTGTCCTGACGGGCTGTGAAGGATTCCAAGGAGTGGTCTGATGGCATATCCGAAGAATTTTCGCTATACGAAAGAACATGAGTGGGTGAATGTCGAAGGCGGACTGGCGACGATTGGGATTACTGATTACGCGCAGCATGAATTGGGCGACGTAGTGTTCGTGGAACTGCCGAAGCCGGGGGCCAAAATCGAAACAGGTAAATCGTTTGGCACGGTGGAGTCGGTCAAAGCCGTGAGTGAGATTTATGCCCCTGCCGGCGGCGAAGTAATTGAAGCAAACGGCGAACTGCACAACACGCCGGAGAAAATCAATACCGATCCACATGGCGCGGCGTGGCTGATCAAAGTGAGGCTGACAAACACGGGTGAACTCAGTGGCCTGATGGACGCGCCTGCTTACGAGGCCTACATCGCAGCCAAGGGTCAGGAAGCTTCGGCCTGATGCGCTACCTCCCGAAGAGCCCAGCCGAGCGGCAAGAAATGCTCGCCGCTATTGGCGGGAAATCCATTGAAGAATTATTCTCAAGTATTCCCAAACGCTATCGATTGAGCGAACCACTGAAGATTCCGGGGCCGTATTCGGAGGCCGAGGTCATTCAGTACTTCAAAGAGCGCGCGGCGGAGAATTCGAACGGGTACACAAGTTTTCTTGGCGCTGGCGTCTACAATCATCTGCGCTCAGTAGTGACGGACGCGATCATCCAGCGTGGCGAATTTCTCACCTCTTATACGCCGTATCAGGCGGAAATCACACAGGGCACGTTGCAGGCGATCTTCGAGTTCCAAACGCTGATGTGCCAGCTCACGGGCCAGGAAGTGGCGAATGCGTCGATGTATGACGGATCGACGGCGACGACCGAGGCGGTGTTGATGGCGGAGCGGGTGACAGGGCGACAGCGCGTATTGGTGGCACGGTCGGTGCACCCAGAGTATCGCGAGGTGATGAAGACCTACGCGAAGAATTCGGGTTTGCGCGTGGAAGAAGTCCCGTTTACGGCCAGTGGTACAGTCGATGTGAAGGCGCTACAAGCCGCATTGAAGGACGACGTCGCTGCGGTGGTCGTGCAGTCGCCGAACTTTTTTGGAGTAATCGAATCGTACGCGCCGCTTGCGGACGTCGCGCACGCAGCTGGCGCCATGTTCGTCGTCGCGATAGCGGAAGGAGTTTCACTCGGCGTGCTGAAACCGCCGTCGGAGGCGGACATCGTCGCGATGGAAGGCCAGAGTTTCGGGCTAGCGCCAAGTTATGGCGGGCCGTTTGCTGGCGTGATTGCTTCACGTGAGAAGTTCGTGCGGCAAATGCCCGGGAGACTAGCGGGACAAACTACGGACTCCGAAGGCCAGCGCGGGTTTGTGCTAACGCTGGCGACGCGTGAACAGCACATCCGGCGGGAGAAAGCGACTTCCAACATTTGCACGAACCAGGCGCTGTGCGCCTTAGCAGCGACAGTGCACTTGACGCTGCTGGGCAAGGAAGGCTTGCGCGAGATGGCGGAGCAGAATTTGGCGAAGGCGCAGTTTGCGCTTGCGGAACTGGAGAAGATCCCCGGCGTGCGGCGTAGTTTCGACGCGCCATTTTTCAACGAATTTACGGTCGAGATGCCGCGCTCGGTGAAAATTCTGAATAGCCAGCTCTTGCACGACAAAATTATCGGACCGTATGCGCTGGGCACGGCGTATCCGGAACTGACCAAGCGCGCGCTAGTGTGCGTGACGGAAACGACAACGCGCGCGGAAATTGAGAGACTTGCTGTCGCGTTGAAGACCGCGCTTGAACGGCCGATTTAGGTGAACGAATTCTTCGTAGTGGCGCAGCATGCTGCGCCACTACGAGCAAGAACGGTGAAATGAACACTAAAATAAAAAAAGCATCGCGCCACACGAATCAGAGCGAAGGGCTGATTTTTGAGAAATCGTCACCGGGGAAGCGCGCGTTTGAATTGCCCCCGCTGGACGTGCCTCAGACGGATCCCGAAAGGGCGCTTCGTGAGCATCACCGCAGTGTGGGCATCGACGGATTTCCCGAGGTCAGCGAGATCGAAGTGATCCGGCACTTCACGCGGCTTTCGACGTGGAACTACGCAATTGACTTGGGCATGTATCCGCTGGGCTCTTGCACGATGAAGTACAACCCGCGAGTGAATGAATTCGTCGCGCGGCTCGACGGCCTCGCTACCGAGCATCCTTATCAGCCGCAGGAGCTTTCGCAAGGCTGCCTGAAAATTTTGCGGCTCTTGGAGCAATGCCTGCTGGAAATCACGGGCATGGACGCCATCACATTGCAACCCGCCGCAGGGGCACACGGAGAGATGACCGGGCTGCTGCTGATCCGCGCTTATTTGGAGAAGCAAGGAAACCCGCGCAAGAAAGTTTTGATTCCCGACTCCGCGCATGGAACGAATCCCGCAACGGCGGTGATCGCAGGCTACGAAGTCGAAAACATCAAGTCTGAATCGCACGGACAGATCGATGTCGAAAAACTGCGCGAGCTGGTGACCGGAGATGTTGCGGCATTGATGATCACCAATCCCTCGACGCTGGGAATTTTCGAGCAGCGCATTCCGGAAATTGCGGAAATCCTTCACGCCAAAGGCGCACTTCTCTATATGGACGGCGCGAACATGAATGCGCTGGCGGGCGTGACGCGGCCAGGCGACTTCGGCGTCGATGTGATGCACCTCAACCTGCACAAAACGTTTTCGACGCCGCACGGAGGCGGCGGCCCCGGCGCCGGCCCGGTGGCGATGAAGAAAATTCTCGAGCCTTTCCGTCCGGTGCCCATTTTGGTGGAAAAGGAAGGCGGACGGCTGGTGCTGGAGCCGGTGCGGCCACATTCGATCGGGCGAGTGAAAGCGTTCGCAGGGAATTTCGGTGTGCTGGTCCGTGCCCTGGCGTACATCCTCGCCTACGGACCGGGAGTGCGGCAGGCTACGGAAGACGCGGTGCTGAACGCCAATTACATTCGCAAGAAACTGGAGGGCGTTTACGAATTGCCCTATTCCCTGCCCTCAATGCACGAAGTGGTGTTCAGCGATGCGATCCAAAAGAAAAATGGCGTGAACACTATGGACATCGCGAAGCGGTTGATCGATTATGGCTTTCATCCTTACACCACGGCCTTTCCGTTGATTGTGGCGGGGGCAATGATGATCGAGCCGACAGAATCCGAGTCCAAGGAAGAATGCGATTTGTTCATAGATGCGATGAAATCGATCGCGGAAGAAGCCGCTACGAAACCGGAAATAGTGAAGACCGCGCCTCATACCACGCGGGTTGGCCGTCTTGACGAAGTCGGCGCCGCGCGCAAACCGGTTTTGCGCTGGAAGCCGGCCACGTCGCGGAGTGAAGCCGCGGACTAGCCATGGTTCTTACTGAAGTGGTTTAGCTTCGTAGATGAGTCCGCGTTCGTCCGTGAAGAAAGATACGTTATCGGACTTGTCGGTCAACGCAACAGAATAGTTTCTTCCTGCCGCATCCACTGTAAAGTGCATCGCGTATCCAAACAACGGCTCGGAAACAGCTTTCCTGTCAAACGCAAGGGCGCTCCACGCACTCCCGAAACGCTTGCCTGCGGCGTCCAACGACCCCGATTCCACAAGTTCTGTGAAGGTTCCGAAGTGCTTTTGCTTCATCTGGTGTTCCATCTCGGCTGTATTGATCACCCGGAGGAGAGTAACTGCCCCAGACTTCCTATCTTGACTCGAATTCCCTTGGGATTGCGAATGCGCCGAGCAAGCCGCTCCGACAATCAGAAGGAATGAGAAACAGATTGTGGCAATTTTTTTCATTGGTCCTCCAAAATCGGCCCACTTGCCCCCAATTCTTGCCCTCTTGTAAGGAGTGGTCAACTCCAGATTTCCAACAGGGCACAGGGCCCGTCGTTGCCCAAGCCCTCGATACTCTATCCTGCTAGAATTTCCCAGAGGTAGTTCTCTTTAGATTACGATCGCCGCATGACTCCCGCTCTCGAAGCCTGGCTCCCAAAATCAATACTCATGTTGCGCGGTTATGACCGCCATAAATTCATTTCCGATCTGATCGCAGGCGTGACCGTAGGACTTGTGGCGTTGCCATTGGCCATGGCGTTTGCTATTGCATCGGGCGTCTCGCCACAAGCCGGGTTGTACTGCGCCATCGTCACGGGCTTCCTCATCTCGGCGCTGGGTGGTTCAAAAACACAGATTGGCGGCCCCACCGGCGCGTTCGTCGTGGTTGTTGCGGGAATCATCGCCAAGCACGGGATCGACGGCCTGTTCATGTGCACGATGATGGCAGGAGTCCTACTCGTCCTGCTGGGAGTGACTGGCATGGGCGCGCTGGTGAAATACTTCCCGCGGCCGGTCATCATCGGATTTACCAACGGCATTGCGATTCTGATTGCCAGCACGCAAATCCGCGACTTCTTTGGCTTGAAGATGGAGCATGTTCCAGGCGATTTTTTTCACCGCATGATTGCCTATGGCCAAGCGTGGAACACCTTCTCTGTTCCCGCAACCGGGGTGTCCATCCTTTCTATCGCGGTGATGGTCTTTTGCCTGAAGTTCGCTAGGAAAATCCCCGGGGCTATCCTGGTCACGTTCGGGGCCACGGCTGCCGTCTTACTTTTTCATTTGCCGATTGAAACAATCGGATCGCGCTTCGGAGGGATCCCCAGCGGCCTCCCGAAACTGGCGGTGCCGCAGTTTCACTACGACATCTTCCGGCAACTCCTGTCCTCGGCCTTCACCGTGGCAATGCTCGGCGCAATTGAGTCCCTCATGTCAGCGGTGGTCTCTGACCGCATGAGCAACGACAAGCACAATCCCAACGTGGAGTTGATTGGCCAGGGCGTCGCGAATATCATTTCACCCTTGTTCGGCGGACTCCCAGCCACGGGAGCCATCGCACGAACCGCAACGAATGTGCGTTCCGGGGCGAAGACGCCCGTTGCGGGAATGATTCATGCGCTGACGCTCCTGGCGATTGTGCTGTTCGCCGCACCGCTGGTGAAAAACGTGCCGTTGTCGGCGCTGGCCGCCATCCTGATGATCGTCGCGTACAACATGGGCGAGTGGGGAGAGATTCCCGAGATATTGAAACTAAGTAAAGCGGACATCGCCGTGTGGCTGCTGACGTTGACCCTGACCGTGGTGACTGATTTGACTTTCGCCGTGGAAGTCGGAATGGTTCTTGCCGCGCTCACTTTTATCCGCAAAGTCTCGCGCACCACCACCGTTAGTCCCGTCACCAAAGACTACGTGGAAGACAGCCGGGTACACGTCCTGCAAGGCAAGGACATTCCCGACTACGCTATTGTTTACCGCATTCACGGACCATTTCTATTCGGCGCGACGGACAAGTTCGCAGAGATTCTTCGTAACATCGAAGAACTGCCACCTATCGTTATCCTCCGCTTGCGAAACATGACGGCGATCGACGCCACGGGACTAGGCGCGATTCGTGACTTGGCCGACACGCTTCACGATTCAGGACGTTCGTTGCTTCTTTGTGGGGCACGAGAACAGCCCTCCCAATTGATGAAGCAGGCGGAATTTGAACGCCACGTTGGGGCTGAGAATATCTGCGGGAGCATTTCCGAGGCGCTGCAACGCGCCGCCGAAGTTTACCGCTTGCATCACGCCAACAAGAAAGCTGGAGAATTGACGCCAGCGAAGTAGAACGCCGAAAAGACTATCAGTCAGCGACTTCTAGGACTGCTGGTACTTCTCTGAAAGCATATTAAATTCCTTTCAGGCTGCTACCTTTCCTTCCTCTTTTACGCAGCGGATACGCTTCATTCTCCATTCTGTAATACACGCCCACTAGGCTCATCGCTGGATTAGGCGCTTCCATCCCTTTTCCCCGACAAAGGAGATTCACTTGAAACAAAGATTGCTAGCTGTGGCACTGTCTGTAGGACTGATCGGCACGACTCTCCCAGCACCGGTCCGCGCCAACGATGAACGTGGCGACGGACATAAGTTTAAGCATGTTCTTCTAATCAGCATTGATGGGATGCACGCGGTTGACTACGAAAACTGCGTGGCATCCAACACCTGCCCGACCCTGGCCGCCTTGGGCAGGACGGGCGTGAACTACACGCGTACCTCCACTTCCAGACCGTCCGATTCATTCCCTGGGCTAATGGCTTTGGTTACAGGTGGCACGCCGCGAACTGTGGGCGCATACTACGATGTCGCTTATGATCGTGTCCTGGCCCCGCCAAAGATCGCAACCGGCAACGGGCTGCCAGGCGGGAACTGCATCGAAGGGGTTATCAACGGAACGCAGACCGAAGTTGAGGAGGGCGTCGAAATCGACGAGACGAAGCTCAATGGCGGCTTTCCTGGGTACTCCACCATCGACGGTGGCATAAAATCAATCAATCCCGACAGGCTTGAGCGCGACCCGTTTAACCACTGCAAACCGGTTTACCCCTGGAACTTCATTCGCACGAACACGATTTACGGGGTGATTCATGCTGCGGGTGGTTACACGGCCTGGTCCGACAAACACGCTCCCTACTCGGTAGTTTCCGGCCCCACGGGAACCGATCAGCCCAGCAATGTGGATGACTACTATTCTCCGGAGGTTAACTCCTTCGAGATTCTCCTGCCAGGGATTAAGACAGCTGCGCCGGAGGGCGGAGCTGGTTTTGACTGCGGCACGCCTTCCACTTCGAATTCTGGTGTGCCATTCCCGATTACCGACGATGACTGGACCGTCGGTTTCGATGCCATCAAGTGCTATGACCAGTTGAAAGTCAACGCCGTGGTCAACTGGATTAACGGAGAGCCGCACCTCGGCGGCACCCCCCATAGCAAACCGGTCCCGGTGATCTTCGGGATGAACTTCCAGGCGGTCAGCGTTGGACAGAAGCTGATTGCGCCCAAATCCGCCATCAGAACCGACCTAAACTCAGGCGGCTATGAGGATGCCCAAGGTACTCCCAGACCCTTAATGCTGGGGGAGATCGAATTTGTGGATGCGGCGATCGGACAAATGGTTAAAGCACTCAAAGCTAATAACATCCTCGATTCGACCGCCATCATCATCACCGCCAAACACGGACAGTCGCCGATCGACCCGAACCGCTTCTTCCCCATTCCGGGGCACTCAGGCAACAACGGTACGCCGCCATCCGCGATCATCGGGTCCTTTCTCCCGGCGGTCTACCATGACTCCAACAATGGGCTCGGGCTGGCCGAGGATGACATTTCCCAGCTTTGGCTCACCAATTCCAGCGACACCGCCAAAGTTGTAGGCATGCTGGAAGATAACGCCGCTGCGTCAGGAATCGGCGAAATCTATTATGGCGCTTCGGTCAACACCCTCTTTAACCCGCCCGGCGTTCCCAATGTTCCCGGTCCGTGCTGCCGTTTGCGTGAAGGTGGCGACCCGCGTACGCCGGACATTGTTGTGATTCCAAACCACGGCGTGGTCTACACAGGTAATTTGAAGAAACAATCCGAGCACGGCGGCTTCGCTTGGGACGATACCAACGTGATGCTGCTGGTCTCTAACCCTGACTTCCACCACAAGACTGTTCACAGCTTTGTGGAAACCGCGCAAGTGGCGCCCACGATCCTGCAGCTGCTGGGACTCGAGCCGGATGCACTGGATGCGGTGAGGGCGGAAGGCACGCCGGTTCTGCCGGGCCTGGACAAAGACCGATAGGCACGACAGCCGGGAAGAACAAAGTCGCATTCACTCTTGGGGGGCGGGCGCTGATGGAGCGCCCGTTCTTTTTTTCGGACCAAATCGCGGCCCAGGCCGGACAGGGACCTGAAGTCCGTCTGACTCCGTACATACTCTAATGTGCGAATCTCACGCTGTCCAAAATCGCAGAAAACGTCTTGTCGTAGTTGTCGTAAGCGGATTGCGGCGCCACGCACACAAAATAGATGAGGCCCTCTGGACGAAGAGCGGTGACAACCCAGTCCGTCTCCTGTCCTCCCGCAGGCGATGCATTACTCAGATACGTAGAAAGCCCGGGCAGACCGTTCAATCGCAAGTGCTCACCCTGCCGAACGATTTTCATGCCGGGGTTGGACTTCTGAAGATCTTGAATCGCCTGGTTGGTTGCGGCATTCAAGGCGTTCTCATCATTGAGGTCGCCCTTGGCCTGCGAAATGCCAATGATGAGTCCGTAGGCGAGACCGCTGTGGCCGCTGCCATCGTCCAAAACTCCGCCCTCGGGGGCGAAGGAGACTCCGCCTCCCTGGCTATCGGGATACTTCTTCCAATTGTCAGGATATTTCAGCGTGTAACCGGCTGACTGATACTCGACGAGATTGCGCGATGGCGGCGCGGGAGGAGCGACGACACCAGGCGCTCCGGGAGTCGGCCGCTTTACTACCGGCAGCGCAAGAACTTGGCGCTTGATCGCTTCAAATTCGGCGGAATCGCGCCGGGCGTTCGGAGGAGGGCCGCCGAGCTTGTCCACTTCTTCATCGACACGCTCGACGCGGCGCTCGGGGCTCGGGTGGTCGGAGAAGAATTCAGGCGGATTCTTCCCTTTGGTCTCCGCGTCAAGTTTTTCAAAAAACTGGGCCAGGGCGCGGGGGTCGTACCCCGAATCGTAAAGAACCTGTGTGCCCATAATGTCGGCTTGTGATTCCGCCGTTCGCGAATAGCGCAGAAGGACGCCCCCCGCTGTGAAATTGCCCAGCGTCGTTAAGAGCGCACCGCCCGTGCTGTCTCCGAACACGGCGCCAAAAATTCCCAGACCCGTCTCGGCCACCATAGCTTTCGTGGCCTGATTGGTGCCGTGGCGCAGGGCCACGTGCGACAACTCGTGCGCCATCACTCCCGCAAGCTGCGCTTCGTTGTCCGCGGATTCGATCGCGCCGCGATTTACAAACACGTAGCCGCCCGGCAATGCAAAGGCATTGATGGCTTTGTCGTTCACGCAATGAAATTCGAAGGGATACTGCACGCCGCCGGTGGGCAGTTTTTGGGCAAGCCGGGTACCTAGCTGTGTGAGATAGGCATCCACTTTCGGTGCATTGCAGAGCGGTAACTGCTTTTCCGCATCCGACGCTGCTCGTTTGCCGAGCGTGATGTCTTGTTGCGGCGAAAAATGGTTCCAGCCGGGCTTCAGCTGAGTTCGTTGGGCAGAGGCCCTAGGAGTTAAGAGCAGCGAAAGGCCAAGAAAGAGTACGGTGGCCAGCGTGCAATGAGTTCTGCACCGCCGGCGCTCTAGCCCCGCAATCCGACTGAAACATTCCCCGTTCGTCCCAAGGATGCCCACGACGACCTCCGAAACCATGTGAGGTAGGATGGCGCTTTATTGTTCATAGTTACTTTAGCATCCGGCAGGCGAGAAAAGAAAAAGCCGGGCGGCGAACCGTCCGGGCAAATCCTGAAAGAAAAGAATTGGGTTTAGCGAACCATGCGCGGCGCAGGTTCGGGAGAAAGCGTCACGCCAGGCCCTTCCGCCGTCTTGCCGCTCTTTGCAGCGGAGGTACGTACAGGAGCGACGGGCTCGGGCTTGCGCGTGGGGATTGCCAGGTTTTCACCCTCGCGGACGAACGTGAGGCGGTCCTGTTCCTTGTTCCAATCGATGCAAACGAGGTCACCAAGATGAACTTGCTCGGTCGCCAAGAGGTTTGCCAGAGGATAGACCACGTGGCGCTCGATAGCGCGCTTCAGGTGACGCGCTCCGTAGCGCTGGTCCGTGCCCTCTTGCAGCAGGAACTCGCGGCCGGTATCCGTCACGCGGAAGAGGAACTGTCCCTTGGCGGTTTCCAGGACGCGCTGTTGGACCTGGCCGAGCTCGATTTCGAGAACGCGCTCGAGCTGTTCGCGCCTCAGCGGGTGAAACACCACGACTTTGTCGAGGCGGTTCATAAACTCTGGCGAGAACTTGCGCCGCGCTGCTTCCACTGCCGTACGTTCAATCTTTTCATCGAATCCGGCAGCGGCCTTCTCGGGAGGCCGGACAAAACCCATGCCACCCTGCATCAGTTCGGTGATTTCGCCGCCACCAAGGTTAGAGGTTAGGAAGATAACGGTCTGGGAGAGGTCCACACGGCGATTGTCGCCTAGCGTGAGCGTGGCCTTATCCAACATTCCCAGGAGCAATTGCCATAGGGCGTCGCTAGCCTTCTCGATTTCGTCGAAGAGCAGGAAGCTGAGCTTCAGCTTATCGGTGTGGCTGGCCGCCAAGGCTTCTTGAGTGATAAGTGGATGGGTCTCGCGATGGCCCAGATATCCTGGAGGTGAGCCGATCAGCTTGGCAATTTCATGGGAGTGCTGGAATTCCGCGCAATCGACCTTGATGACCGAGCGGGCGTCGCCAAAGAGGATTTCGGCGGCAGCTTCCACGATGCGCGTCTTTCCCGAACCCGTCGGCCCCAAGAACAACAGGTTGCCGACCGGACGGCCGGGCGAGTTCAACCCGGCGCAGAAAACCTGGAACATGTCCACGAGGGACTGCACGCCTTCTTCTTGCCCTACGATCTTTGCCCGCAGAGAAGCATGAAAATCGCACGTGTCGTTACTTCGTATGGTTGGATCCAGTTGATGGCGGACGGCAGCTTTCATTTCATCAACCCTTCTCGCGTCTAGCTCCCCCAAACGCGTAGCGCGTCTCATGCTCGCGCATGCGGGGGATAGTGCATGGGAATTGCCAATCTTTTCCACAGGTTGCTAGCCTGGAAAACAACGTAAACTCAACGACATACAGGATTTGAAGTTCTGGAAGCTGTCTCAACCGGTGAGACGCTGTTTCATCCTAGCGCAAAGTGAGAGAGATGAAACAGTTTGTGTCAGCGGCCAGGCGACAAAAAGAGGCGAAACCTTAGCGCCATCCCGCTAGAGCTAAAGTACTGCTTTAAGTGTTAGACCGGTCCTGCTTCTTGCGGCCTTGGGGTGCTGCTCCATGCCCACCGCCTGGCTGTGCAGCTCGCGACTTTCTCTCTTCCACAGCGGTTTCTGCCGGCGTGTCGGCGGACTTTCCGTCCACTACCTCCGCAGCGGCAGCTTTGGCACCGGCCGCCTGAGTTGCGGCCTGCACCAGCGCGCCCTCTCCTTCGCGTACAAAGGTGAGCTGCTTGTGAACTTCATCCCAGTCGATTTTCACCAAGTCGCCCAGAGTGACTTGATCCGTGGCCAAGAGGTTCGCAAGGGGATAAACGACGTGCCGCTCGATGGCACGTTTCAGGTGCCGCGCGCCATACCGCTGATCGGTTCCTTCCCTTAGGAGGAACTGGCGGCCGGCCTCGGTCACGCGAAAGAGGAACTGCCCTTTGGCCGTATCCAAGACGCGCTGTTGAACCTCACCTAACTCGATATCCAGCACTTCCTGGAGCTGCTCGTGCTTCAAGGGATGGAAGACCACCACTTTATCAAGGCGGTTCATGAACTCGGGCGAGAACTTACGCCGCGCCGCTTCCACCGCCGTGCGTTCCACCTTCTCGTCCAGACCAGTGGCCGGTTTGTCTGTGGGCTGAACGAAACCCATGCCGCCTTCCATCAGCTCAGCAATTTCACCACCACCAAGGTTAGAAGTGAGAAAAATGACCGTTTGTGACAAATCTACTTTGCGGTTGTCGCCCAGCGTGAGAGTGGCTTTGTCCAGCATTCCCAAAAGCAATTGCCACAGCGCGTCGCTGGCCTTTTCGATCTCATCGAACAATAGAAAACTCAACTTCAGGTCGTCGCGATGGCTAGCCGCGAGCGTTTCCTGCGTAATCAGCGGGTGCGTTTCGCGATGCCCCAGATATCCTGGGGGCGAGCCAATCAGTTTGGCGATTTCATGCGAGTGCTGGAATTCCGCGCAGTCAATTTTGATCACCGCGCGGGCTTCGCCAAAGAGAATCTCGGCAGCGGCTTCCACGATGCGGGTCTTGCCCGAACCGGTCGGCCCGAGAAACAGCAGATTCCCTACTGGGCGGCCTGGCGAGTTCAACCCGGCGCGAAAGACCTGGTAAAGGTCTACCAGCGCCTGGACACCCTCTTCCTGCCCGACAATCTTCCCCCGTAGCGCCGTCTGGAAATCGATCGTATCCGTGCTGCGTTTGCTGGGATCGAGATGAAGGATGTAGTCGCTCATGACCGCCTCCTAGCGAACTCGTGAAGCCGAGTTCGCACTGCCGAACCGCCCGCGTCCGCGGCCAAACTGTTCGAGCTTGACCTGAATGGTGGACTGCAGAAGCCGCAACTGCACGAGCAGCTCTCGCGCCACCACGGGTGACTCAGAAATTCGGAGGATCGGCGGAAACACGTCCGCCAGGTCGAGAGTGAGGGTTCGGAGGGAGGAAACAAGTTTCTGGACCGTTGGCGAGTTGGGATTCGCCAGGTCCACTTGGCCGTTCAATTGTTCGCGCAGCGCTTTCCAGTTCAACTCCACAAAGGGATGCTTTTTGGAAACTTCGCGCACGACGTCATCGGTGATTCGGGCACGGGATCCGAGCCGTGCCAGGTGAAGCTGGCGCACTTTTCCGCCGCGGCGCACGTTGTGCACCAGGTAAAGAGAGTTTCCTTTGCGACGGACGAAAGCCACGGCATCACCTCAAACTCCCATCAACTTGTGTAGTGTAATTCTTTTCCACTACACTCTACAACATAAGACGCAATTTTTTCAGAAAAGTTGCATCCAATCAGTAATGCGACCAACGTAGTGGAAACGGCGCGCGAAATCCCATCACTTTTTTTACTGCGTTCCATCAGAGTTTCGCATGCTCGTTTCATCGCGCTGTTCCTTTTGGTTCACTATTCCATTAGATGCTCGCCCTCGCCGTTAGAGTGTCAAATCATTGTCAGCTTCCAGCTGTTTCATTAAACCCGGCTTAGCAATTTTTCTCTTGTTCTTGTGGCTGCGGACACCTAGCATGTCGCACGAGTTTCTTTCTGTCTTTGTCCTGGAGCAACTTCGCCATGTCCTGGGATCCTGTTTTTCGGTTCGTGAAACAAATTCCCCGCGGCCGGGTTCTAACTTATGGAGCGTTAGCGAAAGCCCTGCGCCTGCCCGGCGGCGCGCGCAGTGCCGGCCGTGCGATGGCCGCTACCCCTTCCGGCAAAGGCATCCCCTGGCATCGCGTCCTCGGCGAACGCGGCAAAATTCTTATCCGCGAGCCTTACGCTTCCCTGCAACGCAAACTTCTTGAAAGCGAAGGCGTGACCATCATAGAGTCTCGCGTGGACTTGAAACGCCATCTTTGGAAATGGCCCCAGAAATCCGCGCTGAAATTGCGAGCCGCCAAGAAGCGTACTAAGAAGTGAGACGCCGGTGATCCGTAATCACTTTACGAGCCAAACGCCCATCTGCGGTATGCTATACGCTCTCTAACAACCCCATGCGAGTGGGGCATCGGACGATGACGACTTCCATTCTTCAAGTAGAAAACCTTGTTAAGAGCTACGGCGATGTCCAAGCCGTGCGTGGCGTCAGTTTTAGCGTGGAAGAAGGTGAAGTTTTCGGCCTGCTCGGCCCGAACGGCGCAGGAAAAACGACCACTGTCGAAATTCTCGAAGGTCTCCGCGATCCTGATGGCGGCCGCGTTTCCGTCTGCGGCTTGGACCCGCAGCGAGACACAGCGGCACTAAAACATGAAATTGGAGCGGCGCTGCAGTCCACTTCCCTGCCTGACAAAATTCGCGTCATGGAAGCTTTGCGGCTCTTCGCCAGTTTTTATAAGCGCGGCCGCAAGCCTGAAGAATTGCTCAAGCGTTTCGGTCTGGAAGAAAAACGCAACACGTTCTACAACCAGCTTTCCGGCGGGCAGAAGCAACGCTTGGCTCTCGCCATGGCGCTGGTCAATGACCCGAAAGTCGTCTTTCTTGACGAACCCACCGCTGGGCTCGATCCACAGGTGCGGCGCGAAATCTACGACATCATCGAGGAACTGCGCCGTGAGAAGAAAACCATCCTCATGACCACGCACTACATCGAAGAGGCCGAGCGCCTCTGCGACCGTGTCGCCATCGTGGATCACGGCAATGTCATCGCTTTAGGCACGCCTCGCGAGTTGAAGGCACACTCCGGCGGTGCCACGCGCATCGAGGTCCGCCTCTCAAAGCCTGAATCGAACGGCGCTCTGAAAAACCTGGAAGGCGTTTCCGATGCGCGTGAAATGGACGGTACTTACGTCCTTCACTCCATGCGGCCGCCCCAGGCTATTGTCTCGCTCGTGAAACATTTGGAAGCTGAAGGCAATGAGCTAGTGAGCCTCGAAATCGCCACGCCTTCTCTCGAAGATGTATTCATCGAAATGACTGGAAGGAGGTTGCGCGATTGAGCTACCTCGCCACCCTCACGCGCACGCGCATTCTGCTTGCCCTGCGCAACAAAATGTTCTTCTTCTTCAGCGTGGTCTTCCCCCTGGGAATGTTTTTTCTTTACGGGGGAATCTTCGCCCGCAGCAATCCCCGCGCCGTCCTTTACTTCCTCGGCCCTGTTATCGCCTTCAACGTGATGGGCAGCTTCTGGGGACTTAGCGCCGCTCTAGTCATGTTCCGCGAACAGGGCATCCTGCGTCGCTTCCATGTCACGCCCGTGACGGCTAGCGACATGCTTGCTTCCAGCTTGCTGGCAAACTTTGTGCTCACGCTCCCAACCATTTCCATCGAGCTTTTCCTGGCGCGGGTCGTCTTTCACGTTCCGAGCCTCGGCGATCTTCTTTCCCTCGCGGTTTTGGTCACTGTTGGCACGGTTTCCTTTGGCTCTCTCGGCCTCGTCGTCGCCAGCGTCACCAACACTATGCAAGAAACTCAGGTCCTCAACCAAATTATCTGGTTGCCACTCATTTTCCTTTCTGGCGCTACTTTCCCGCTTGCCTATCTGCCTAATTCCGTCCAGCACTTCGGCCTCTTTTTGCCTGCGACCTATCTTGTTACGGCTCTGCAGAGCGCTCTTTACGATTCGTTTCCCATTTGGAAGCTCTTGGTGCAAGTTCTGGCGCTGGCCTGCTGGGCCGTTCTTACTTTTTTCGTCGCCTCGCAGCTCTTCCGTTGGGAGCCCGAGGTTAAAATTCCACGCAAAGCCAAGCTTTGGGCGTTAGCCACAGCGCTTCCCTTCTTTCTGTTGGGCGCTTGGGAGAATACCAATGGTGACATCCTGAAACAGGCGCAGACCGCGTTTCGTTCCCTGGAACGTCCCTCAAGTTCGACTCAACCTGCGAGGACCAACCAGTAGCAAAACCTGTTACACGCGCCAAATTGGTTGCGGTCGTGGGTCTTCCAGAGCGAGGCGTGCATTGACGCTCCCTCTTGCGTGCCGTATTCTGCAATTCCGAGCAGCGCCACGGCGAGTGGCACTCAACTAGGGAGCATTTATGCCGATCCAGGCGACCGAAAAAATTTGGCACAACGGAAAGTGGATCAACTGGGACGACGCCAAGATTCACGTCCTTTCTCATGTGGTGAGTTACGGCTCCGCGGTCTTCGAAGGCATCCGCTGCTACGAAACCAAGCAAGGCCCGTCGATCTTCCGCTTGCGCGAACACATGCAGCGCCTGATTAACTCCGCGAAAATCTATCGCATGGAGCTTCCCTTCTCGGTCGAGCAATTCTCCACCGCCGCTTGCGAACTCGTTCGCCTAAATAAGCTGAGTTCCTGCTACGTCCGGCCCATTGTCCTGCGCGGCTACGGCGATATCGGCGTGAACCCCCTGAATTCGCCAATCGACATTTACATGGCTTGCTGGAGTTGGGGCGCCTATCTCGGCCCGGAAGCTCTTTCCAGGGGCGTCGAAGTCGGCGTCAGTTCCTGGACGCGTATCTCGCCAAATACTCTGCCTGCCATGTCCAAAGCTGCTGCGAATTACATGAACTCGCAGCTCATTCGCATGGAGGCCACGTTTAACGGCTACAGCGAAGGCATAGCTCTCGACTCCGATGGCCACGTCAGCGAAGGCTCGGGCATGAACATTTTTCTCGTCCACGATGGTGTGCTCTACACTCCGCCACTGGCCACCAGCATTCTTCCCGGCATCACGCGCGACGCGATCACGAAACTGGCGGATGACTTGAACATTCCGCTGAAGGAAAGCGTAATCCCTCGCGAAATGCTGTATATCGCCGACGAAGTTTTCTTTGTGGGCACCGCCGTGGAAGTCACGCCGATCCGCTCCGTCGATCACATCCAGGTCGGCAAAGGCGTGGCCGGACCAATCACTCGTAAACTCCAGGAAGAGTTTTTCGCTCTCACCAGTGGGACCAAACCCGACCGCCATAACTGGCTAACGCCAGTAAACGCCCCCGTCGGCGCCACCACGCGCTAATTGATCGTCGTTGCGGTTTTCTTCGCCTCAACATTTTCCGCCGAGCTGGCAACGAAAGGCCGTCACGCCTTGGCTCGCCTCACAAAGTCGTAAGCCTCGTGAGCAAGCTGTACCCAACTCCCGCTGTGGGACTCGAGTTCAACCCATTCCTTCATGAGCCTCCCATGTCCGGGATTGAATCGTTCGCCTTTGCCCGCGCTCAAGATCTCATCGACGCGTTCCTTCGGGAGCTTCGCGACAAACTTCCCTCTCGAAAACATCGCAAAAATCTTTCCGCGTACCGTTAAAACGTTCTCGGAGCTGAACATTCTCCTTCGAATGACCTCTTTGTTCCCTGCGAACGCTGCGATAACCGGCGCAAAACCCGGCGCTATTTTCGGGGCATCCCGCTCCTTCGTTTTCTTCTTAATTGAACTTTTCTTCTTCGGCGCTTGTTTCATACGGCCTTCCTTGGGCTCTAGTCCTTTGGACTTTTTATTTTCCTTTGGGATTCCCTTACCGTCGAATGTTAACTTTAGACGGTCGGCTATTTTCCTCCCGCGTTGACTCACCTCGTTCGAACCCCTATCATTTCGCGCAGCGGCAATCCATCTAATGACCGGCCAAACCCTCGCTCATTACCGCATTCTCGAAAAACTCGGCGGTGGCGGCATGGGCGTCGTCTACGCCGCTGAAGACCTCAAACTCGGCCGGCGTGTCGCCCTCAAATTCCTCCCCGATGAATTCAGCAAAAATCCCCAAGCCCTCGAGCGTTTCCGCCGCGAAGCGCGCGCCGCCTCCGCCCTGAATCATCCCAACATCTGCACCATTCACGACGTTGAGGAATTTGAGGGCAAGACATTTCTTGTGATGGAATTGCTCGAAGGCGAAACGCTCAAGGACCGTATCGCCGGACGTCCTCTCGCACTGGATGTGCTCCTCGACATTGGCGTTCAAGTGGCCGAAGCTCTAGATGCCGCTCACAAAAAGGGCATCGTTCACCGTGATATCAAGCCTGCCAACATCTTCCTGACTGCTCGCGGCCCAGCGAAACTCATGGATTTCGGTTTGGCGAAGCTCGCTCCTGACGGCACTGCCCCAGGAGCGGAAGCCACACTCGGCTCGATGGAGGGCGTAACCACCCAAGAGGTCCTCACCAGTCCCGGAATCGCCATGGGCACAGTTGCCTACATGTCCCCCGAACAAGCCCGCGGCGAAGAACTCGA
>DATEHF010000024.1:0-4319 GCA_035279725.1 Candidatus Acidiferrum sp. | reverse complement strand
TGATCGTACGGCTCCAGTCTTGGGTTCTTCTGCTCCATCATCTTTTCGATTCGATTCCGGAACCCGGCCACCTCGACATCGGCGAGATGCGCCAGCACTTCGCTGATAGACCACCGGTCGGGGGAAGGTTTCCACTGCATTTGCTCCTCGGTCGCGGACGCGACAATTTTTTCGATGATGATGGGCGTCTGTTCGAGAACGGCCATCCCCGGCAGCAGTTCTGAGCTTGGTCTGGCGGGCATGAGTGCCTCCACAAGAATTGAAGCAGCCCATTTTTATACCGCAGTGGGATGCGAATGTCGAAGCGGCGCAAGGCGCACGGCGACGTGAGCCTGGCGTAAACTCCCACCTTCTTATAGAGATTTCAGCAGTGTCTGGAAGCGTAGATCGCTGCGAAGAGAATCGAGGTCCGAATCCTGTTCGGCCCAAACTTTGTGGAGCGAGCCGGACGAACTTTGGCTCATTACTTTCTCGAGGCAGGCGAGAGCCTCATCCGCCAGACCCTGCAGGGCATAACTGCACGCCACGTTGTAAAGAACCATAGGATCATCGGGGTCCACAGAGAGCGCCCGCCGCGCCCACTGAAGGGCACGCTCCTTCTGGCCCACTTGGAATAATCCGGCGGCGCCTAAGTAGAGCGCTCGCGCATCGTCAGGATGCAGTTCCAGATGCTTTTCAATGATTCGCAAGGCGCGCTGACGGACCGCTTCCCCTTCCAGCCTGCGCTCAAGAGCAAAATAAGTTTGACCCAAGAGCATGGGCGCCTGAAAATCTTCTGGATTCGCCCAGCAGGCTTTTTCATAGAGTTGTGCGGCTTCTTCCATTTCGCCCCGCTGGTAACGCAAGCGAGCGTAAAAATAGTAGGCGTCAAAGATCTTGGGGTTCAGTTTGATGGCGGTCTCGAATTCCTTATGGGCCTCGTCGTACTTTTTGGTCATCTGAAATGCGAGTCCGCGCGAGACATGCGCTTCGGCCAGTTCGGGATCGAGTTCCACGGCCTTGCGGCTGGCGATCTCCGCCTCCTTGCAATTGTCATCGCTGGCGTCCCACCAGAGGTAGATGAACGCACAGCAGTCGGCGACGCCGGCGTAGGCCAGCGCGTAATTCGGATCGATGACGATCGCGCGCGCAAACAACTGCCGGGCAAAATCAAAGCTCTTGCGGCGAAATTGATGGAAGAACTGCCGCCCTTTCAAGTAATAATCGTAAGCCTGAACGTCCGTAGTGGGAGCTTTCTCGATGGCTCGCTTTTCCTGCTCGGTAAGCACCAGCTTCAAAGCCTTGGCTATGCTTTGGGCGATTTCATCCTGGATGGCAAAAACATCTTCCTTCTGCCGATCGTAGCGCTCGGCCCAGACCGAGCGAGCCGTCGCGGTCTCGACAAGTCGCGCCGTGATGCGCAAGCGCTCGCCAGATCGCCGCAGGCTCCCTTCGAGGACGTAAGCCGCATTCAATTCACGGCCAACCTCCGGAGCTGTAACTTGTTTGTCGCGATAGGCCATCACCGCCGAGCGAGTGAGGACCCAAAGTTCCTTGATCTTCGATATCTCGGTGATGATGTCTTCTGTAATCCCGTCGCGAAAATACTCGTCTTCCTTGGCTCCTCCGGGATTTTCAAAATAGAGGACCGCCAAAGATTTTGCCGCACCCTTTTCCGCTGGTAGTCTGCCCGAATCCGAGTCGTGTTTCAGGCGTCTCAAATCATCCCGCATGCTGGCAGCGGACTGATATCGATCCTTGCGGTTTTTCTCCATCGCGGTCTCTACGATGTGGGCAAGTTCCGGCGAGATGTGTGAATTCAAACGCACTGGCGAAGTGGGCGTGCGGTTCAAGATGGCTTCAAATACGAGGGCAGACGTGTTCCCCGAAAAGGGTTGACGTCCAGTGGCCATTTCATATAGCACCACGCCCAGTGAGAAGAGATCGGTCCGGACGTCTACTTCTTCACCGCGTGCTTGCTCTGGGGACATGTAGGCGATGGTGCCGAGCGCCGTCCCCGGACTCGTCAGATTCTTATCCGGGCCCATGGTCACCGTCGGCTCGTCGGGAAGGTCTTCAGCCACGATATGCCCATCTCTTCGACGAGCCACCTTTGCGAGCCCAAAATCCAGAATTTTGACCTGCTCTCGCTGGGTGATGAAGATGTTTGCCGGCTTCATATCTCGATGGACGATTCCCTTGGAATGGGCGGCATCCAGCGCATCGGCCATCTGAACACCCAGATTGAGGATTGTTTCTGGGTCCATCGCGGTCACCGTAATTCGGTGCTTCAGGGTCTGGCCTTCGAGGAATTCCATGGCGATGAAATGACGCCCGCCGTACTCTCCCGTATCGTAGATAGTACAGATATTGGGATGGTTCAGAGAAGAAGCGGCCCGCGCTTCGCGATGGAACCGCTCAATCGTCGTTGCATCCTGGGCTGTTTCCTCTGGTAGGAATTTCAGTGCCACGCTACGGTCTAAGCGTGTGTCCTCTGCCTTGTAAACAACGCCCATGCCTCCGCCACCCAGCTTTTCGACGATGCGATAATGGGCGAGGCTTTGACCAATGAGAGAGGGGGTTTCCATTCGCGTGCATCTTATGCGTGCCCCTGTTTTCTGTCAACGATTCCAGATAAGCTGTCGGCGCAAAATGAGAATGTCCGGTTTGTGCAAAGTAGAAATGTCCGGTTTCATGGATGGCCGAGGGCCCTATGGAAACGGAGCGGATCGCTTTGAGCCAACGAGAACGGGACCGATTGAAAGTGTTGCACGAGGTAAACCAGAAGCAACTGACGCAGGTATTGGCGGCCGAACGGCTGAAAGTGACCGACCGTCAGGTGCGCCGGATGCTGCTTCGCATTCGCGAACGCGGAGAGGGTGCCTTGGTGCACGGACTGCGGGGCCGCCCATCGAACCGCAAGCTGGGCGCCCCGTTCGAGGAAAAGATTCGGAAGCGCCTGCACCATCGTTATGCGGACTTCGGACCCACGCTGGCCGCCGAACACCTGGCCAAAGAGGGTTTCCTGGTGAGTCGGGAGACCCTGCGGAAGTGGATGACCCAGGAGGCCTTGTGGCGTCCGCGATGCCAGCGGGTGAAGAGCGTGCATGTGTGGCGGGAGCGCCGAGCTAGTTTTGGAGAGTTGGTGATGCAGGATAGCTCCCCGTTCTGCTGGTTGGAGAAGCGCGCTCCGGCTTGCCAGTTGATCGCGCTCATCGATGACGCCACCAGCAAGTTCTGGGGCCGCTTTGCCGAACACGACAGCACCGAAGAGAACCTGCGAACATTGGGCGGGTGGCTGCGGCGTTACGGGCGTCCTTGGGCCCATTACACCGATAAGAACAGCATTTTTCGTACGACTCGGCGGCCCGGTATCGAGGAACAACTGCAGGGAGAAGGAGCACGCTCGCAGTTTGGACGAGCCCTGCAGGAACTCGGGATCGAATGGATCGCAGCGCAAAGTCCGCAGGCCAAGGGCCGCATCGAGCGGCTGTTCGAGACTCTGCAGGACCGCCTGGTGAAGGAAATGCGCCTGGCGGGAATCACCACCATCGGAGCGGCGAATCACTTTTTGGAAATGCGCTTTCTTCCGGAGTGGGAACAGCGTTTTACGGTGATACCACGTCACCCCCGCGATGCTCATCGACGGCTGGGGCGCGAACATCGTCTGGAAGAAATCCTGAGCGTGCGCGTCTCGCGCCAGGTGGCTGACGATCACACCGTCAGCTGGGAGGGAAACCGCTGGGGTGTGCCACGCGAAGAAGTGTGTGCGGGGCTTCGTGGAGCGCGAGTGGAAATCGAACGGCGACTGGACGACTCGCACTGGTTGCGTTTCCGAGGCCGCTATCTGCACCTGCGCCCGTGCCCTGAACCCGTACGGCAGTCCGCAAGTCCTTACGGCCTACGGCCTCCAGGATCTGCCGAGCAAAGATCAAAACCTATAAACAAGATCAAACCCAAATACCATGTGCCTGCCGAGCACCCTTGGAGAAGACCATGGAAGAGGACATTTCTACTTTGCGAAAAACCGGACATTTCTACTTTGCGTTGACACTGGGCTCTCGCGCCGCCTGGCGCTGCGTCGTCCGCGTCTTTTGCAACCTCTAGCCTCTAGCTTTCCAGTCTCTAGCTTCCAGAAGCCTCCAGAAACTCCACAGCTTCTCGCGCTTGCATCGCTTGCGCTGGCGCGTTAACTTGGCAGTTTGGAGATTGGATGATGAAAGCGTCGGCCATTCATTTCCACTGGCAATCGGCTCAAATTGCCATCGATTTCTAATCGACCCAACAGGGATTAGAAATGCCGCTAACTGCCAGAAAACAAACAACGGCGATGTGGTCTA
>DATEHF010000023.1:0-5430 GCA_035279725.1 Candidatus Acidiferrum sp. | reverse complement strand
CGGTCTCCGCGGCATCACTGAAAAATTCTATCCGCGCCATCTTTCAACTGCCGTCTGCGCCCTCTTGCTGCTGATTTCCGTTCCTTTCGTCACGGCCTATCGCCACATGGATTTCGGCTTAATCCGCCAGAGCACCGGCCTTCCCGAGTTCAACCAACTCTGCCAGGCAGTTCGCGAACGGACCACGTCGCAGGACATCTTGATCTACTTTCGCGCCCGGGCCTTGGCGCTCTACACGTCCCGCACCGCGTCGGCTTATAACTACCAAGGCACCGATCAAGAGTTGTGGCAGTATGCGCGCAACGTCCACGCGACATACCTGATTACCACCAACGCCTTCGACGAAGATCACGGTTTCCTCGCTCACTATGCGGAAACGCATTCCTCGAGTCTCGAACTGGCATATCAGAATGCCAACTTCAAGCTGTATCGAATCGTCGCAGATGCTGACCCGATGGCCTCCGCAAAATCTCGGTGATCACTTACTTCCCGGGCTCCTCCGGCACCAGCCCGCGGAACTTCAGCATCGGCTCGATGCCCGGTTCTCCTCCCATCCATCCCGAGTACATCCTCCCGAGTTCCTCCGTATTGCCGCGCGAAAGGATCAGCTGCCGAAAACGGTCTCCGTTGGCGCGCGTCAGCCCGCCGTGCCCTTCGAACCATTGGAACGCAGCGTGATCGAGCATCTCGCTCCACAGGTAGGCGTAGTACCCCGCCGCATACTCGTCTTGCCAGATGTGTGCAAAGTAGCTGGAGCGATAACGCGGAGGTACCGTGCTCAGAAAAAGATTCTTGCTCTTCAATGCCTGCACTTCAAAATCGTCGACCTTCTCGAGCGGAGCGTCGGCGGGCAGCGTATGCCATTGCATATCTAGTTCAGCCGCCGCTAGCACTTCCGTCAGCGCATAGCCCCGTTGAACTTCGATGCTTTCTTGACTTTCGCCACCAGCTCCGCGGGCATCGCCGCGCCGGTCTGGTAGTGCTTCGCGTAGTGACGGAATACCGAGGGATAGGTGGCCCAGTTCTCATTGAATTGCGACGGAAACTCGACGAAATCGCGGGCTACTCGCGCGCCCGACAATGCCGGATACATGGTATTGGCAAACATGCCGTGGAGCCCGTGCCCAAACTCGTGGAACATCGTGACCACGTCGCGAAAGCCAATCAACGCAGGCTGGCCGGGAGCGGGCTTGGTGAAGTTGGCAACGTTGTAAACGACTGGCAACGTGCCCAGCAGCTTGGATTGGTTTACGAAATTGTCCATCCACGCCCCACCATTTTTGTTGTCGCGCTTGAAATAGTCACAGTACCAAAGGGCGATCTGCTTGCCATCTGAGTCGAACACGTCAAAGACGCGAACGTCCGGATGGTAAACGGGAATGTCGTGCCGCTCTTTGAACGATATTCCGTAAAGTTGATTGGCGGCATAAAACACGCCGTTTTCCAGCACATTGTTAAGTTCGAAATAAGGCTTGATCTGGTCCTCATCCAGATCGTACTTGGCTTTGCGAACCTGCTGCGCGTAGAAGTCCCAATCCCACGTCTGCAACTGAAAACCGCCCTTCTGATCATCAATGAGCGCCTGAATATCTTTGCCTTCGGCAACCGCCTTCGCCGTGGCCCCCGGCACCAGTGCGTCCATGAATTTCACCGCGGCTTCCGGCGTCTTCGCCATCTGGTCCTGCAACTTCCAGGCACCGTAACTCGGGAACCCGAGCAACTTCGCCTTTTGCGCGCGGAGCTGTGCCATGCGCGCAATCGTGTTTCGCGTATCATTCGCTCCTCCACGTTCCGCACGATTCCACGAGTTCTCAAAAATTGCCTGCCGTGTCTCACGCTGGCTCAGCGACGCAAGATCGGGTTGCAGCGTAGTGTTCTGCAGCGGGATGACATAGCCGTCGACTTTGCGGTCCTTCGCCGCCTGCTCCGCTCCTTTCAACCGAGTGTCGCTCAGGCCAGCCAAAGCATTCTTGTCCTTTGTGACATAGGCCGCAGCCTTAGTCGCGGCCAGCAGCTTATTGCTGAAAGCAGCCGACAGCGTTGATTCCTCTTCATTCAGCTTCTTCAGTTCAGCCTTATCCGCCTCGGACAGGTTCGCCCCCGCGTGGACAAACTCCTCGTAGTAATACTCGACCAACCGCAGCGATTCGGGATCCAGCTTGAACGATTCGCGCTGCTTGTAGATCGTCTCCACGCGCTGAAAGAGCTTGGAATCCAGAAAAATGCCGTCTTTATGCGCGGCGAGCTTGGGTGCCTCAATCTCCTGCAGCTTCTCCAATTCCGGACTCGAATTAGCCCCGGTCACCGCGTTGAACACGAGGTTCACACGGTTGAAAAGCTGTCCCGTTTTCTCCAGTGCGACGAGCGTGTTCTCGAAAGTTGGGGGATCGGGATTCTCCGCAATGGCGCGCACTTCCTCGCGCTGCTGCGCCATACCGGCTTCAATCGCCGGCTGGTAGTCGCTGTCCTTAATCTTGTCGAAGGGCGGGGCTTGCAGGGGCAACGGGCTGGGCGCATAAAACGGATTACCCGGTCCAAACGTACTAGACGGCGGAGCGGCATTTGATTGCACCTGCGGAATAACGGCAGCGATAAGAATTCCGGTTTTCAAAAGTATCGTGATTCCCTTCTTTGCAGTCTTCATCTTAGATTCCTTTTTCCGGGCTACTGATTGTAGCGAACAAGGGTTGGTGCTGCATGCATGGCCGTTTTCTTAGGCGGATTCCATTCCGCGCATAGTAAAGTGGTAGTACAGACAAAATGAGGAAGGATTCCTTTTGAGTTCAGGCATTCGTAACATTGCCATCATCGCGCACGTCGACCACGGCAAGACCACGCTGGTCGATGCCATGCTGCAACAGAGCGGCACCTTTCGTTCCCACGAGCACCATGTCGAGCGCGTGATGGATTCGAACGAACTGGAACGCGAGCGCGGCATCACCATCCTGGCGAAGAATACCGCCATCTTCTATCACGACGTAAAGATCAACATCGTTGACACCCCCGGCCACAGTGATTTTGGCGGCGAGGTCGAGCGCGCCCTGAAGATGGTCGACGGCGTCATGCTCCTCGTCGATGCCAGTGAAGGCCCTCTCCCCCAGACGCGCTACGTGCTGGGCAAGGCCCTCGAAGCCAAGCTTCCGCCCATTGTGGTCATCAACAAGATCGATCGCTCCGACGCCCGCCCGCAGGAAGTGCTGAACGAAATCTACGACCTGTTCATCGACCTCGACGCCAAAGAAGAACAGCTCGACTTTCCCGTTCTCTACACCAACGCTAAGACCGGCACTGCGACGACCGACATCCAAGGCGGAGGTACCGATTTGCGTCCGTTGTTTGATGCGATTTTGAAAACGATTCCTCCGCCCAAGGGAGATCTCGCCGGGCCACTACAGATCCTGGTCGCGAACCTCGACTACAGCGACTACCTCGGTCGCCTGGCCATCGCCCGCGTTTTCAACGGCAAGATGTTCACCGGCGAGGAAGTCGCCATCGCCAAACTGGACCACTCGCTGCAAAAGACCAAAATCACCAAGCTGTTTTCATTCTCTGGCTTGAAGCGCACAGATATCACCGAAACCGAATTAGGAGATATCGTCGCCGTCGCCGGCGTCGAGGGAATTACCATCGGCGAAACCATCACCGATGTCGAGAATCCCGCGCCCCTCCCTCACATCGCGATCGACGAGCCCACCATCGCCATGCTCTTCACCGTGAACACCTCGCCATTCGCCGGAAAAGACGGCTCTTACGTTACGTCGCGCAATCTACGCGAGCGCCTCGAAAAAGAACTGCTGACCAACGTTTCTCTCCGCGTGGAAGAAACTGGCAGCACGGATTCCTTCAAAGTCCTCGGGCGCGGTGAGCTCCAGCTTTCCATCCTTATAGAAATGATGCGGCGCGAAGGCTACGAACTCATGGTTGGGAAGCCGGAGATCGTGACCAAGCGCATCGACGGCAAGCTCATGGAGCCAGTCGAGCATCTCACCATCGATGTCCCCGAAGAATTCGTCGGTGTCGTCATGGAGCAACTCGGCTCACGCAAAGGCGAAGTAACCAACATGCACAATCACGGCTATGGGCGCGTCCGCATCGAGTTCCGCGTTCCCAGCCGCGGACTGATTGGACTCCGCAGCCAGTTGCTCACTGACACCCGCGGCACCATCGTGATGAACTCGCTTTTCGACGGATACACGGAGTGGCAGGGTGAGATACCGCACCGCCTTACTGGCGCGCTTATCGCCGACCGCCCGGGAGTCTCAACCGCCTACGCGCTCTGGGGCCTGCAAGAGCGCGGAGAACTTTTCGTCGGACCAGGAATCGACCTGTACGAAGGCATGATCATCGGCGAGAACGCGAAGGACACCGATCTCGATGTCAACGCCGTCCGCGAAAAGAAACTGACGAACATGCGCGCATCCACCGCTGACGAAGCGATACGCCTGGTTCCTTTCAGACCTTTGAACCTGGAGCAGGCGATTGAGTTCATCGCCGATGATGAATTCGTGGAAGTCACACCCAAATCGCTGCGCCTGCGCAAGAAAGTGCTGCAGTCGAACCGGCGAAAGAAAAGCTCCTTCGCAGTCGTCGAAGAATCGTGAAAACACGCCGCAACTCGCAGCGTAGCGCCGACGTCGCTGACCCGCTACCGTCGGCCCGTCTCGCCAAAACTCAGCAGCCACTCCGCATGTTCCTCGTCCCTTGCAGTTGTGGCACTACCTTCGCCGTTGCCGAAAACTACGACCGCCAGGGAACAGCATGGAGTCGCTATCTCCTCTGCCCAGGCTGCGGCAAACACCACGATCCCAAGAACCGTTTGCTCCAGATGGGATTTCACTCCGAAGGCTACTGGAAAGTCGACCAATGCTAGACCCCCACCGCCCAAAACCCCGGTTCCAGCCATCTGTAAATTGAATTCAAATTGACAAGCCGCTTAGGGAAAACCTGCTATACTGCCCCCCGCATTTGACTGTTGCCAGCTCCGGTCTCGATTTTCAGGAAGGCCTCCCAGACCTGCCAAGTTCGCGGAACTGAGCTCGCACTTCCGACAGCTCAATGCAGGGGAAGACGCGTGAAGAACATTTTTGTGGGGAACCTCAGTTTCAATACTAATGAGGATGAACTACGGCAGATCTTCGAGGGCTACGGTCAGGTCGACCGTGTCAGCATTTTGACAGACCGCGATACAGGACGTTCCCGCGGCTTCGGTTTTGTCGAAATGGCGAGTGATCAGGACGGTGAGAAGGCCATCACCGCTTTGAACGGATCGCAGATCGGCGGACGCACCATCAACGTCAATGAAGCCCGGCCCAAGGCCGAGCGCGGAGGCGGAGGTGGAGGCGGTTTCGGTGGTGGTGGCGGTGGTGGCCGCGACCGCGGAGACCGTGGCGGACGCGGCGGCGGTGGTGGCGGACGCCGCGACCGCTGGTA
>DATEHF010000022.1:0-161590 GCA_035279725.1 Candidatus Acidiferrum sp. | reverse complement strand
GCTAAGTCGGGAATCCCGTCACCGTTGAAATCTCCCACTGCCACTGAAACAGGCGCTTCGCCCACAGGAAAGTTCCGCACTGCTTGAAAAGTACCATCACCATTGCCAAGCAGCACCGAAACATTGCTAGCAGGGCAGGATTGGAAGCCACTGCAGCCCCAGTTTGCGACTACAATGTCAAGCTTGCCGTCGTGATTAAAGTCAGCGACGGCCACCGAGCGAGGAGAGCTACCGGCAGCAAAGCTTACCGCCGCCTGGAAAGTTCCATCACCGTTACCCAGCAGCACCGACACATTGTTGGAACCCCAATTCGAGATTGCCAAGTCCAGCTTGCCATCCCCATTAAAGTCACCTACCGCCACCGAGGATGGATTAGTACCGGCAATAAAGCTGTGCGCCGTTTGGAAAGTTCCGTCACTGTTGTTCAACAATATCGAAACTCCCGGCGGGCCCCAGTCGGCAACTACCAAATCCACTCTGCCGTCTCCATTGAAATCGCCTAACGCCACGGCCGCGGGAGCAGATCCCACCGCAAGATCCTTCCTAGCAAGAAACGACACATTCTGGGCAGATAGTAACGGTGGAGACCCTGCCATGCAGAATAAAACTTCGCTAATAAGTACGGCTCTCAACCACGAGTTTCCACCCATGTCTATGTTCCCTTCCCGATCTCAAACTCGAACACTCCAGACACGAATCCTCGGCGGTCGAGGCTTAGAATCACCCTCATACGATCTGGTCCGGCTATTCAGAGAGCTACGATGCTTCCGCTCAAAGGGGTGGTGTGCCGTGCACAGATCGGAATATGGGGAGTTCTCGCCTGAATCAGTGCTGGATCATCTTGCGTCTAGGAAAAGGCGGTGCAGGAGTTCGAGCGTAAGAACCTTGTGGATTTCTATGGTGTAGTTCCGGTTGCCTTTGAGATGTGCCTGCACCATAGTTTCAAGTCCTTTGCGTTCGAGGTAGGGCCGGGAAAGCGTTCGCGGGTCAAGCAACATCTCCCTGACATATTTGGAAAGGGCGTCTCTATACCAGACTCGGAAATGGTAGAACTTGTGCCTACCCAGGAAGATGCGCTCAAGGTGCAGTGGCGACAGGAGGTGATCGATCTGGGCAACCCATTGCGGCATTCCGTAGTCGTAGGCGTATTCCGCCTTGAACGTGAATTCAAGCAGGGCGCGCTTGGCTGCTGCCGACATACCTCCGGAGTTCCCCATTAGGCCGCGGTCGGTGCGTATTTGGCCCAGGACCGGATTACCGTCGGCGATGAGGCGCAGACACAAATCGTTGCTTTCGAAAGCGGACTTAGGCGCGCGAAAAAGAGTCCGAACGAAATCGTTGTCGAGGTAAGGAGACCGCAGAGCTAGCTGGGTCTGCTCCAATGCGAGAAGGCCATAGTGATGCCAAGGTGCCTGCCGGAATACGGCGAACGAAAGAGCGTGACCTTCAATCAGCGACGAATACGTTTCGCCGGCGGTCTGAAAGTAAGGCTGAAACTCCCTGCAAAACAGTCCTTGGGCGGGCTTGACGGGCTTGAACGCCCGCACACGCCGGAGGACTTCACCACCATAATTTCCAGTCAGGCGAACCGGAGCGAGGCTTGCCGCACGCTCATTTACATACAGATCTGGAGAATGGCTTACATCGACACACCCATCGGTGAGATACACGGTTCGTTGTGCATAATGGGCGAAACGCGAAAGGAATTCGTCTCCAATGGGTATTAACTGGAGCGATTGCCCCCAAGCCTTGGTCACCCGTTTTGCGAGAATGACATCTTGAGAATTGTGGTATGGGCCTGCAAAGGAATAACAGCGGAGGGATCCGGGGGGAGACTTGCCCCAAGCCATGATCATTCGCGTGTCGAGTCCCCCTGTAACCGACATGCCCACCGGTTCCCGCCCGTTGAAATAGCGAGGGAGGTTTCGAGAGAACGTCTCGCGCAGCGTCTGGTAGAAATCCTCCGATTCGAGCGGGGATTGCTCCTCCCAATCCCGCGGGTTGAAGTAGGCGCGCTTCTCCTCCAAGGAGCCGGCGCGGAAAACCCAATAGGAGGCGGGAGGCAACACATGGATGCCCGAGAAAATTGTCCGGTTTTCCAAGACGCAACCGCAGGTAACCAACTCTCCCAGGCCGCGCAGATCTGCTCTTCGGAGGTCAGGTCGGACAGCGAGGATAGCCTTTGCTTCCGCAGCGAAATAGAACGCCTCCCTCGATTCGTGATAATAGATCCGATGCATGCCATATCGATCGTTGAAGAGCGCGACGGTTCCGTCAGTCCGGTTGGCCAGAAGGCCGTGAAAGCGGCCATTCAAAGAGGCCGGGAAGCCAGGATCCCCTTCGGAGAGATGCACAAGGTAGGAGGGTCCCTCTGCATCGAGAGAATGTCCCTGCTGCTTTAGGCGGCCAACAGTTCCTGGATCAGCGAATTCCTCGCCAGAAAAAACAAGAACAGTATCCCTTGCTTCATTGCGGAGGGGCATGCGGTCAGAGAATGAGTTCTTCCTCGCAACCCACCCGACGTAGATGCCCAAGGATTCATCAAACCAAGTACCGGTCACGTAAGACGGCTCGTGACAAAGGGCCTCCAGCATCCGCATCAAGTGCGGTTCGGCCCACTCGCGGGGTTTATTTGTCACTAAACCAACGATGCCAGGCATGGTCTCTTCCGTTAGGAGGTCTCGGTCGCGGATTGCAACTTGCGGGTGTACCACGCATATCGGAGTTCAACTAGCCTGTCAACGAGTGGCCCGGGGAGATGGTCGACAAACCGGTGATGCAGGCCCAGCCGAAAAGCAGCGTGGCCAACGCGACTCAAAGGGATGTAATACCGCGGTAGGTTGACACGGCTAAAGCCATTAACCTCCTTAAACCTGGCGAGCGAATCAGGTTTCTTATGGCCATAGACAAAATTCTGATACACAAGATATCGGATACCACGTTCAGCGCAAGAACGGACCGACTGCGCGATTAACGCGTTCGTCGGCGCCTTGTCCCTGTGTTTCGTCATCGACACAATGTTCATCATGTTTGCTTGCGTTCGGTTTTCATCGGTCACCAATTTCACGAAACCAATTAACTCTTCTCCCAGAAATGCCCCTATGAAAATGCTCCAATCGAGAAAGGTGGCTTCCAGTCTTCGTATCGTGGCAATGTCCTTGCCAAAGTGGGTGTTGGGCCTTCCTTGGCGCAGCGGGCTCTCGTTATAGACCCCCCACATTCCTTGAACAAGGCGGTCATCGAAAGTTACTTCGCGGATCGTCACCCCTTTCTTTTCCGCCTGCCGAGCCCGGTTACGAGGGAAACCACCGATCTGGTTTTTCCACCAATGATCGAAAGTAGATACTGGCAGCACTGCCAAGTTATCCCATTCCATGGGGTAATCGAATTTTGGAGGTTCTCCCGGCAATTCCTGCAGAAAAGTGAACAAGTCAATTCGGGTTCCGCACTCCCTCAGTCCTTGGAGCATTGCTTGCGGATTGTCTAGATAGTGGTACTTATCCGCTTCAAGACGAGCAATACGGAGCAAGCGCCCATCGACTCGAATTTCCTTACCGCAGACCGTTATTAGTGATTTCATCGTTCGAATAGTTCCCTTTGAATAGGAGTCCCGTAGACATGATGAAACCAATGGCGCTGATATTCTCGCCGCCAGATTCGGCCGTCCGTGAGATGCGCCTCATTCTGCGCCGAGTAAACAACACGGAAGAGGCCGCGGAGGTGCGGCAAGCTTCTACGGGTGCGGAGGTCCTTTCATCACTCCGTGACGTACTGATCTCGAATGGGGTTAACTCCGATGAGTGCCAGGAGCTTACCCAGATGATCGAACAGGCGAACCAACAGAGACATAATTCTGTGTTGTCCCAAGAGTGCAGCGAAAGGCAGAGCGGCGACGTAGGTTGGCACGGCGATGAGTGATTTTGCAATGTCCAGCGGTCCCAAAGTGGGATGAAGACGAGCTGTCGCCCCTCGGAGCAAAGCTCTTCTAAACATGATGCTCGGCTTCCAGCGCGCTCTCGGCACAGTTTCGTACACCACGGCATCATCGCTCCAAATGAATGTGTGGCCGGCCTCGATCATCCGCCTGAAAAAATCCTGGTCCTCCCCCGCACGAAACTCCGGCTTGAATGCCTGTGCGGTCGACGCCAGTATTCGCTTCCTGAATAGCAAATTGCCAGTTCGCCCTTTGCTCCATTCGACTACCACTCCGGTCGGGTAAACTGGCCGATGGTAGAACTTGCCTTTAATGACCCATTTCGGCGGCTGCTCGTTGAACTGCGGTATTACCGGCCCGAGCACGCCGTCCACGTTGTACTCTTCGCAAGCTCTGAATAGGTTCAGCAACCATCGCGCAGCCGGGACCTCATCGTCGTCAATGAAAGCTATGAAGTCTCCATCGGCGTTCTCGACAGCCTTGTTCCGGGCCAACGCAATATTCTGCTGAGGTTCCATGCAGTATGTAACTGGAAGAGGCGAAGAAGCCGCGAACTGCGACACAATGGCCTCGGATGAACGCAGACGATCGTTGTCGGCAACCACGACCGAATATGTAAACAACCCGTTGGTATCCTGGCTGTCAAGTTCCTTCAGCAAACGCTTGAGAAAATCCGGCCGTTTATAAGCGCACACGCATACACTGATGTGCTTCAATTGGTCGCTCCTCGCATTGCGGCAAGCGCGCAACTTCAGATCTTCGGAATGTCCGCCCGTTTGTCGAATCTCTTCAGGGAGCATGTCGTTGGTTTGAACACCTCTCCTAGTGCACGGCGAAGCTAGAGGCAACTACTAGACCGGAATCCAGTGGAGAATCTTTTCCCATCAAGAACTGATATTCGTTTGGATTGACAGGATGCGTTTCCAGTTCGACCGCATTCCGGCTAGTTAGGGAAAAGATCCTTTCCAAGCGACTTGGAGGTTCCAAGGGAGGCAGTGAGAAAAAGTAGTCGACGAGACGGTGACGCCCAGACAGCATTACATTAATGAATTGCCGGAAGATTCCATTTCGCAGGGCCTTTTCACCGAGTTCGTAAGAAAAATGCCGCCGGACGATCGTTCCCTTCGGCAACAAACCGCCGAGCACGACGTTCGCACATAAGTGCATGTGATGATGCCCATCAAGACGGGTTGGATCTTTCTGGTAAATCCGGCGGAATTCGTCGATCTGGGCCGACACAACGTACTCAAACGAGCGGACGAGGCCGGGATGAAACACGGCGCGGGCGACAGGATTCCTTAGCAGGTACGAGGCGAGTTTACGTTGATGTTCAACCAGTTGAGCGGGGCAGGGGGCTGAAAACGGTGTCGTAAAATTAAGGTGAAGTCCCGCGTCGATTTCCCATTCCTGGGCCACACCGGCAGCCCGTTCCGAATCCTCCATAAAGACCATGGCGCTTACGGAGGACACGGTTCCCCTGCATGCACAATCGAGGATTCTCCGGGTTGTGAAGAGATCCCTTCCCCAATCGTCCGCGTTGACGATGAGCAGACCAGATCGAGACTGCCCGCCTATCCGGTCGATTGATTCATCGGTAGACGTTGTGTCATCGCCCAAAAACACGTTTGAACCTCGCGCAGAAGAGCTTCCGGAGGACAACGCGATCTGATCTTTTGCGCGGTTCATTGGTCCAATTGGTGAGCGGGCTTGGCCGCGTTTTTCACTATTAGAAAAGCCACCGGTCCGAGGGATAATGCTCGACGCATGGGCAAAATGGCTTGTCGAGAGATGTTCCCTACTTCCGCTTATCGTAACTGTGAGGTAGCACAGCAGTGCGGGAACTGGGGACGATTCGCGGAGCCTGATGGACATTGCGAGTCAATGCGATAGACAACACGGTTTCCTTCGAGACTGGCATGGGCAATCCGGGCGCGTTCTTTACCAGGGCCCTCAATCTCCCAACGATTCCCGCGGCGAACTAATCTCATTTGGCTTCTTTGGCGCCACCACTGGTTCACTTCCCCAGGGAGAGTCATCCAGAGTTTTCCCGCGGAGCGCAACTCGGAAAGATGGGCCAACAGCGCCTTGTACGTGTCCTTGGCCCGCGCCTCGCGGAGATAGTCGGGGTGAAAGATGAAGCTGACCAGACCATTTTTCTTGCTAATGAGATTGATCTGGCGCTCCCATAAGTCGAGGGAATACTGCCCAAGAATATGAAAAAGCGAATAGTCCTGCGTTGTGGTGAGAGGCAACTCCAGAATCTTGCCAATGAAAAATGGCATTATGGAGCAACAGCCGCCTCGTTGCCCCTCCAAATGGCCAACATTTGGAACAGACATGTCATACGAAAAATCCAAAGCTTCAAGCCAATCCAGGTTTCGGTAAAGAACAGCGGACCGGAATCCTACGGCGGCTAATTCCTTTGCATATCGATTGATTCGCTCCGCTCGCTGCAAGAATAGCTCCCGATCACTGAACAAAAGCCCGTCATGGTTTAAGTCGTGGACGTTTATTTCAAATCCCCGGTCACGAATGCTTCCGAGAAAGTCCGACGATACGGGATATGGGCCTTCGGGCACTAACTGAAAAGAAGCTTTGATCCCATGAGCCTCGTCGAGGTCCATCAGCGTCGAGCAAAACTTCGAGCCGTGCAATCCTTCTACGTCATGCGTCATGATCCCGCAACTCGGAAATCCATTGGGCCAAAACCAGATAAAGGGGATCTCGTCAACGCCATGAAGTTTCAGCAACAGTGCCAGGAGGTTCTCAAACACGAGCTCAACACTTAAATCTACAGGCCAATGTGGAAAGGGGATGTCCTCCCAATCTCTCAGACATATCCTCTGGAAATGTTTGCGCACAGATAACGGTAGAATCGGCCGCACTTTGTAATACGCTTTCCGGAGTGCAGGCGCGGCACTAAGTTGTTTTCCGGGGCCATTGGAGGAGGTATAGCGCTCATAACGTAGATTGGCGACTACTTCCGATGGGCTGAACGGAATCTGAAGGGTCGATCCGTCCGTCTTAATCTCCTGCATCACATCGTGAAGCTCATCTGTCGAAGACTTGGCCCGCCGACCGGAGCACGATCGCCCGTAGCAAATTGTGTCAAGGCCAAAGCGGAAATATCCACGGTCGTCGGACAGTCCTCCGCTGAAAGCGAAAGTGGCAAACGTTTCCGGGCACTTATAATAATCTAGAAAAGCACCGTTCATGACGCCCCTTCATTTGGCGCTTTTCTGTCTAATTTGTGGACTGAGTCTTTCGAGAACACGTTCGTTGTACCATTATTATTTGTGACGCTAGCAGCCTCCCCGTTGCAATGAACACGGCATGGGCATGCAGGCAAAAACGCTTTTGGCAATTTGCATTCGATCGTCTCGGCTCGCGCTGGGGAGATGACTTGGTTGTTTGCGGCACATAAACATTCGCCCGGTCAACCAACTCTGACTCGGCAAATGAAGAATCCGTTGGATCAGCGCTTCGCCGTCAAGTGCTCTCTCAAAAAGCTTGGTTGTTGAAAGACCGTTTTACCTGTAAGAAACTTTCTCAGTCGGCTCATCTGCTCGCGCCTGCGGAACGCCACCATTTCGCGCGGTATTGGCCTTTCAAGACGCCGTACCAGCGACCAGAAGTACCCAGCTCCTAGCAGCAAGCCCCCGATGATGAAGGGCCTTTTGCTCATCTGATAAATCGCCCTAAAAATCTCCCAGATGGGATGACCTCCGAGAGCGTAGTCCTGACCCCCAGTTCTGAACCTGGCCGTCAATACATCATGCTGGGCTGTGCCAATTTTTCGATGGTGCAGACACACTTTGCTGGCAAAAGTCTGCGTCTTCCAACCTTTCATCCTGGCGGTCAGGACCGCAATGTGATCAATGCCACCGCTCTTTACTGGTACGTAGCCGCCAATCTCTTCAAAACACCGTCGGCGAAACAATTGGCAGCAGCCAGACACGTGCTCGATGCTTACAAAGCGGTAGTCGTAACTCTCTTGTGAAACCTCCTTGAACGGCGTCCCTACCAACCCTAGCGCCGGGTTGTCAGCTAGCTTTCGAAGCAAAAAATAGAAGTAGTCGCCGTCAAACGAAATGTCCCCATCCATGCTGCCAATTACCTCGTACTGCAGGTCTTTTAGTCTGGCGTATCCGGCATTGAAAGCCTGCACCTTTCCCGCGAAATGCCGTTCACGGCGCTCAGGCATTCGGACCAACTCGATCCAGTCGTGGCGGGCGGCGTATTTGCTCACAATGTAGTCCGTCCCGTCCGTAGAACCGTCACTCACGATGATCCATTTGAGCGGCCGGACCGCCTGCGCCACCATGGATTTGATGGTCAGTTCAATGAATTGCGCCTCGTTGCGCGCTGGAGTAATGAGAACGTATTTGGGAAGAGTCAGCATGCTTGAGCGAAAGCTGTTGAATTGTGAATTCGTGGACATTCCACCGGAACGTTCGCCTCATGAAGAATCGTGGAGGCTGCGAGGAGCATCCATGCTTGAGACCATCTCATATAGGATGTCCGGATAGTGCAAACGCGAAGGATCCGATAATAAAAGAAACCCTTGTTGTCCCACATGTATTTCATCGCCCAGCGAAACACCGCGCGCGCCATGGCTACACTACCTGGGTCCAGATCCTTGAGCGTCATAAGCGTGATAATGCTCTGGGCCACGCAGTGAATATCTATCGGGTAGGCTCGGTCATGAAAATATTTGACTGACCCATCGGGATGGAAAAAGTGCCGGACGTAGAACTCGAAGCCCCGCCGGATATGTGCTTCGAACTCTGGTGTATCGGCGTCCCTGGAAATGGAATGCAGCGCGCAAAGGTTGTATCCGGTGTGGAAGTTATCAATCCACCGCTGTGATGGCTCTTCTCCGTAGTCCCAAGAGCCATCTGCGCGCTGCCTTGTTGATGAATAGCGTGCAACCCTAAGGGTGGCATCGAGGAGTCTTTCTTCTCTCGAGTGTTTGTACACTCGGCATAGCAAGGCGGCGCCAAGGAAGTTCGCGTTGTGAACTTGAATTCGCAAAGAACGTTGAGGATAGCTGAACCCTGCGGCCCCGCCGTCGTCGCTCCAGTAAAGCTCGTTCACAACGTAATCCGCGGCGCTCATTGCCATGCTCAGACATCGTGAGTCCTCATTCCTCTCATAAGCGTCCAACAGGGCATTCGCAACAAAACAAGTACACACCAAGTTAGGCGCCCCAGCTGGGACAATGATCGTGCGCGTTTGCCAAGGAAAGCTGTACCCCCAGCACCAGTAAGGAAGTCCCTTCGACCGAAGGGCGACCAATCGCTCGATCATCACTCCTATGAGATCTTTTTCATCGACTAGTCCAAGCTTCTCGAGGTTGAGCAGCGCTGAAAGAAATAGACCGATCGCTTTAGGATTCTGCGTCTTTCCGATAAGCAACAGCGGACGGATGTTAACCGGGCTCCGCTTCAAAGCCTGCGTAAGCACAATTCGCGGAACTCTAGAGTCCAAGACTGGCAGCATCTTTAGAATCTTGCTGTTCAGAGCATCGTAGGGATCGTATCCGGCCCAATCGTTGGCCTTGCAGTAGGCAAGAAGCTTCCCTATCGCCACTTCGATTTCATTGTCCATCGCGAACGAGTGGTTCTCAACCATAGACACGAACTCTCATTCATTGGCCTGCCAGAAAACAATCGGACAGGGCAAAGCCTTTCCTGGCACGCTACAACGAAGCTCTTGCTCGGAACCTTGCGAACTAATCCAGAGGTCCGCTAGTTAGTTCAAGTACTTTCAGTATGTGACCAACAACCGCTTGCAAAGTAGCGGAAGTAGCGTGCTGTGGTCTGACAGGACGAGTATGCCGGGCAATGACAATTCGCTTGAAAACCTGTTCGACACTCTCAAGTAAAATGAGCCGCCCGCAGCTAGACAGATATTGGTCGACGGCTCCTATTTTTCCTCTGAAGATGCTGTAAACCGGAACACGCAACGCCGCAGCCTCACGATTCATCGTGCCGCCGCCACTGATGACCAGATCGGAATACCAGATCAAATTGAGGCCATCGACGACATGTTCTGGAATCAACATCCGGCCGCTGGCAAAAAGAGCCGGCCATGACTTTCTCAAAGAATCCGCCTGGTCGGGATAGCGCGGCAACATGACGATCTTGACGGCTGGATCTCGACTGATAAATTCAATTGCCGCTGCAAGCAGGCGCTCGCTCTCGGGATTGTGATAGTGTGCGTTTATCGCAGGGGGACGCACGGTAACGACTATATCTTTGCCATTGATTCCCAACTGGCCCATTGCAGATGGATCAGGTTTGAAATACGGAACATAGACGTCTTCCTTGATGCCCGGATATCTAAGTATTCGGTCACTTTTAGCGTGGACCACCTTGTCTGGAAGCACATCCGGAACCATCACCCAGTCTAGGGAATTAAACGTTATTTGATTGACGAATTCGTAGTCGAAAATTGTGATCGACGGTATACGCAAGATGGAAGACAAGATCGTCAATGATCTCGATCCATGAGAGAGCGCCAAAACTGGCTTCTCGCTTCTTACTGATGGGGTCAATTGACACATGCGAAGTCCTAATCCAACCGCCTTCGCCATCTTGTTTTTCCCGTAGTGCCGCCCGCAGAGCTTATACGACAGTCCAAAATAGTCCGCGAGCTCACGGGTCTGCGAGCAATCGCGAGCGGTCACAAATACCTGATGACCAAGTTTTCCGAGTTCCTCGATAATCGGCCGGAAAAACGGCACATGGGGAGAATTCTCAAGGTCAATCCAGATCTTGCGGCCTTTGGAAGTCTCTCTGCAACGCTCCGGCCGCAGAAGGAGCGGCTCTGAAGAGGAAGTTGCATTGTTCGTTGCGATAGTCTGCATCTGAAAAAACCTCACTGGAAAGATTGCACAGGTGTGAATTCCGCCACTACTTCCGCGACTCGTCTCTGCTCCGCAACAGAAATCCCGGGATACATTGGCAGAGAAAGAATTTCCGACGCCGCCTCCTCCGAAACGGGGAAGTCCCCTTTCTTGTAGCCGAGACCCTCGTAGGCCTCTTGCAAATGAAGGGGAATCGGATAGTGAATACCCGTGCCAATCCCTGCCTGCGCTAGATGTTTTTGGAGCCCGTCTCGGTCCCGCGTGCGAATCACAAAAAGGTGATAGACCGCGCGCACCCACTCGGGTTCGTGGGGCAGCTTGATGGTGGCAGAGTCAGAATTAAAGAGTTCACGGTAGCGTGTGGCAGCCTCGCGCCGGCTCTCGTTCCATTCGGAAAGGCGGCGCAGCTTGACTTGAAGCATGCCTGCTTGTAAAGCGTCGAGTCTGCCGTTGTACCCTTCTACCTGGTGATAATACTTGCGCGACTGACCGTGGTCGCGCAGCATGCGGACTCTCTGGGCCAAAATTTCGTCATCGGTGGTGATGGCGCCCGCTTCACCACAAGCACCGAGATTCTTCCCCGGATAAAAACTGAAAGCGGCAGCGCGGCCCATCGAACCAGCCTTTTTCCAGCGCCACTGTTTCCTTGAATAGTATTCCGCCCCATGCGCCTGGCACGCGTCTTCGATGACCGCCAGTTTGTATCGTGCTGCGATTTCCAGGATGGGGTCCATGTCCACCGGCTGTCCATACAGGTGCACGGGGATGACTGCGGCAACCGGTTTCTGGAGAACCTTGTGGACCAATCGTCCTGTACCGGCATCAAGCACGCACTGGTTTTCAAGGTACTGCCGCAATTTCTGCGGATCCATCGTATAACTGCGTGCGTCGATATCTACAAAATCGATGCGCCCACCAGCCTGCGAAATCGCCTCGGTTGTGGCGATGAACGTTAGAGGAACCGTAAGGACTATTTCCCCCGGCTGTAAACCTGTGGCCATTAGCGCAAATCGCAGCGCGTCTGTTCCACTGCTTACACCAATGCAAAACTTTGAATCGCAAAAGCGGGCGAAATCGCCCTCGAATCCTTCGACCATTGGACCGCCCACAAATCCGGCGGACCGCAAAGTCGAGCGGAAAACACCGACGAGTTCCTCTTCTAACTCTTGGTGGGGCGTCGCAAGATCGACAAAGGGAATGTTTCCATTTCGAGTCGATGCTTGATTTTTGCCAGGTACCGCGCGTAACACCTTCGCGGGATTCCCGGCAACAATCACATTCGGGGGCACATTACGGGTCACCACGCTTCCGGCACCAACAATCGCATTCTCGCCAATAACGACCTTCGATAGAATCGTGGCGCCAGAACCAATCGAAGCGCCGCGCTTTACCAGAGTTGTCTCGACATTCCAGTCTTTCTCCGTTTGGAGTCCTCCTTCTGCAGTTGTGGCACGCGGATATGAGTCGTTTATGAATGTAACTCCGTGTCCCACAAACACGTTATCTTCGATTGTTACGCCCTCGCATATAAAGCTATGGCTCGAGATCTTGCAGCGACGGCCAATGCGCGCATTCTTCTGCACCTCGACGAAAGCGCCAATCTTGGTTTCGTCTCCGATTTCGCAACCATAGAGATTGGCAAACTGGGAGAGCTTTACGTTCTTACCGAACTGCACATCGGAAGTGATGGACTGGTTTTGACTCATAGCCGGACGATTTTCCCCCTATCTTTTAGTGATTGGTCTGCTGCTTCGAGTAGCTTAACCACTCGCAACCCTGCAGCACCGTCATTGAAGGGCACTCGATCATTCCTAATACAGTCAACGAAATACTCGAGTTCGAGCTTCAAAGCCTCGGTTTGTTCCACTCTAGGAGCCCATACATCCCCGGAACGGTAACTCACCAGCAGGTCATAGACCCCCTGGCCGTTGGTGATCTGGACGCCCTTGTCATAGACCTTGATTTTTTCGTCGGCCTCGAGGTCATTCCATACCAGCATCTTTTTTTCTCCGCCGATCAATGTGGTCCGGACCTTGACCGGCGAGAGCCAGTTGACGTTGATGTGCGCGACGACTTTCTCTGGGAAGTACACCGTGATGTATGCCATGTCCGCGAGGCAATTCAAGTGTGTTCCACCGGTGGCAACGACCGCCTCGGGTTTTGCCTGAATGATGTAATCCATAATGGACATATCGTGGGGAGCGAGGTCCCAGATTACGTTAACGTCATGCTGGAAGAGCCCAAGGTTTACTCGCGTGGAATCGAAGTAATACAGGTTTCCCAGGATTTTGTTATCGACAAGTTCCCGGATTTTCCTCACCGCCCCGCTGAATAGGAAGGTGTGATCCACCATGATCTTGAGCCGCTTCCGTTCCGCCAGCTCGATCAGCTCCTCAGCTTGCTGCTCGGTCGAGGTGAAAGGCTTTTCGACGAAAACGTGTTTGCCATTGAGCAAGGCGGCCTTGGCCAGGTCGAAATGGGTCCAGACCGGCGTGACGACCGCCACCGCGTCGATCTCGGGGGACGTCACAATCTCGGAGAAATCTGTGGTGAGTTTAGCGTCCGGATAAGCGCGGCTGGCGCGCTTGAGCGATGCCTGACTCTTGTCGCAGATGGCCTTGACTCGACAGTTTTCCAGTGAATGGAAATTCCGGACAATATTCGGACCCCAATAGCCATAACCAAATACACCGACCTGAACGGAATTGCTCGACGTCTGAGGGGAGTGACACCGCAAGCCTTCTGAAGCAGGCACGGAGATTCCTGCAACAGAGCCATGGGATCCAGAGTCTGGTTGAGTTGTCATAAGCACTCTCGAATGGAAATGGGCCCGTGTTACTGGGCCTTTGCGTTTAGCGCTCTTACTGTCGAGCCCTCGCCGATTTGCGGAGAGATAGGACTATCGAGCCTGAACCAATGGTCTTAGAAAGCTCCATCGCCGAGACACACTGCTCTTGGGGTTTGCAAGAGGATTTTGATGTCCAGCCAGGGAGACCACGAACTGGCGTATCGGAGGTCCAACCGCACCATCTCGTCAAATGTGGTTTTGCTTCGTCCGTATACCTGCCACAAACCGGTAATCCCCGGCTTGACGTCCAGCACACGGCGCCGGTGCCAAGCCTTATACGACTCCAATTCATAAGGGATTGGGGGTCGCGGACCTACCAGAGACATCTCTCCCCTTAAGACGTTGATGAACTGAGGAAGTTCATCCAGACTCGTCTTGCGCAGGAACCTTCCGATTGGCGTGACCCGCGGATCGTTGGTAATTTTAAAAACCACATTCTTCTCCGGGCCAGTCGTTCCCGAGCCCACCTCTCCAGCAATGAATCGCCTTACGTAATCCCGATGAATACCAGCGTCATTCACGCAATTCATGGACCTGAATTTCAGGAAGGTAAACCGCCGGCCGTATTGACCCACTCTTTCCTGACGAAACAGAATCGGTCCCTTCGAGGTAAGTTTTATAGCCACTGCAATAACGAGAAATGCAGGAGAGAATAGCGCGATTGCCATGATACTTCCCGCAATGTCGATGGCCCTCTTCAGAAGACGGGAGATCTTCTTGCCATCATCGTGCTTGAGCAGGTCTGGATATAGTTTGGAATCGGCCCAAGTGTCGCCGCTTCGTTGGTCCCAGTCCTCGGGGAAAAAGTGAAAAGAGATGCGAATCTGATTCGTCTGGGCGGCCCCCAGCTTCGAGCGCAACATTTCAACGACGCCGGCGCGCATCCGGTTCTTAAGCAAACTCTTTTCTTCTTGGCTGATTTCGCTGAACAGCACACCCAGAACAACCCCCTTCTGATACCACCCCACCAGGTCGGTTTCCCGCGTGCAGCGTGAAACCGACGCCCGGATTGCCGGCAAGACTCTTTCTTCATCCGTCTCAACGGTTTCGCCAGCATCCACGAGCATCAGCATGAAGAACTTTTGATATCGTTCCGCTCTTCTGCGCTCCCAGCGCAGCACCCTCCGGAACATCCACTCGTCAAGGACTTCGCGAGTTTCGAGGGCTAAGAAATCTTCACTGCGCAACGTGGTTTTAGGATGCTCTCGAGGACCAGATGCTTCCCTCGAATGGTAGGAGTTGAAACCAACAATTCTACTGCTTTGATTACCCGCAACTTTCTTCACGTCAAGCCTCCTGCGGAACTTGTGGTAAAAACTAGCGAGGAATTTGAGGAAGCCGGAATGTTCCAGGCGCTGCGATTTTTGTACCAATACAACGCTGGATTAGCATGGCTGACAAAATTGCTCAGTGGTGTACCTTGAAGGTGTTTCTGGGTCCCTGCTGCGTAGAGATCCAAGGTTTGAGCAAGCTACCGCCATTCCAGTCCCATTTAACCGGGCCTGAAACAGGGAACCTTTGCAAGCCTTGCTGGCTCGTGTTTCCGACCAACGACACCTGCAAAACCAAACTCTAATCTTCGCCGCGCCTGCTTCCTGCGTAATACCCGTAAGTGTTGCCCATTGGGCTTTCTTCAGCGCCATTCAGAACGATACCCAGCAAATTGCTTTCCCTGAGTTCCTGACACGCCGTCTGAGCCAACTCACACGATGTCGAACCCGCACCAACTACCAGGATCGTTCGATCACACATTCCCGCCAGTAGGCCTGCATCCGATAACAGCAGTACCGGTGGAGCGTCCACGATGACCCAATCGAACACCGGGCTCAGTCGCTCGAGCAAACTTTTCGTACGCGCGCTGGCAAGTAACTCCGCAGGATTGGAAACCGGCCCGCCGGCAGGGATAAACGAAAGGTTTTCCGTTGCGCTCATTTGAATGATGGAGAATTCATCGGTCTGGCCACGAAGGTACTCGCTCAGTCCTGGTGAAGAAGGGGCTCCTAAACTCACATGCAGCTTGGGGGCGCGGAGGTCCGCGTCGATTAGCAACGCGTGGCGTTCGTGCTGGCGCGCGATCGCTCGAGCAAGATTCAGACTTACGAACGTCTTCCCTTCCCCAGCAACGGAACTTGTGATCAGCAGGGTACGGAAGTACTTTTTGTCGCGCAACCGATACAGGCGCGCGCGCAAACTGCGGAATTGTTCCGCGCAGCGATCAAAAGACTCTTTGTTGAAGGATACCGCGTAGTTTTTGTGTAATCTCCAACCGGGCTGGGCGCACCGCGTCCGCAGCACGTCGAGCCCGGGAGCGCTGGTGACGGGTGGTTCGCCTAACTCGGAGGTCAGGGATGGTTCAAACCTTGGGCCTCGACGCACCTCTTCTCTGACATTATCCGCCTCAACAACGGCGGGCTTGGACAATTCCGCCTCTGCTCCCGATGGTGCGGTCGCTTGCTGCTCTCTGACCTTCAGAAGTGCTTCAAAGATGCGGCTCATACCGTTCTTACCTTGGGCTCCAAATTCACGGGGGAACTCTGGCGACCACGACTCCAGCTCTTCACCAAGTCTTGGAGCAAAGCGTCTGTCTCCAAAGAGTTTCCTTGGAACATGGCATCGGACCCCTCAGGCTCGCCGGCGGACACACCAAACTCGCGGGCGACTTCATCGACCACGTGCGGGAGAATCGGCGCCCGATTGTCCGCGAACGCAATGATCAGTGCATGGTCGCAGAGCACGTTGACCAGACGGGGGATTCCGCAGGCGTACATATGGACGCGCTCGATGGCTTCCGAGGAAAAGAGTTCTTTGCCGTTTGCTCCCGCGACCCGCAGTCGCTGCGCGATGTAGCCGCGCGTTTCCTCCATCGATAGACGGCTAGTCCTGCAATGGAGGGTAACCCTTTGCCGAAGTTGCCTTAGCAGGGGATGCCGGAGTTTTATTTCCAGCTCTAATTGCCCAGACAATACAATTTGAAGCAACTTCTCCGTCGAGGTCTCCATGTTGGTGAGCAGGCGGATTTCCTCAAGCAGTTGCGGGGAGAGGTTCTGCGCCTCATCCACGACCAGCACGACCGGCTCCCCCGCGTAGTGGCGATCCAGCAGCCAGCGGTTCAGCCGCATGAGCATCTGGCCTTTTGAGTGCGATTCACATTGGATTCCGAAATCGGCCATCATATAATCCAGCAAGTCGTTGACGCTCAATTGCGTATTGAAGACGAAGGCCGTGGCCGCTCGCTGCTTACGCAACAACTGCATCAGCATGTTGAGCAATGTAGTCTTTCCCGTTCCTACCTCGCCCGTCAGTACAATGATGCCTTTTCGAGTCTGAATCCCGTAGGTCATGCCGGCCAGCGCTTCCCGCGCACTCAAGGTCATGAATGCGTACCGCGGGTCCGGATTGATCCGGAAAGGGTTCTCGCTTAGACCAAAAAACTTTTCATACATGCCGTTTACTCTCAAGGGAGCGAAAATCGTACTCTTTGCGCTTCACGGGAACGTGATTGTTCCTGCCATCCATCCTGCTGGTTGTCGGGTTGGCCCAGGGGATCAGTGCTAGCGCGGGCATGCCGAGATGAATCTCCACATCCCGTTTAGTCCTAATGGATTTGTCCCGCCACTCAGCCACCTGCGTCAGCCCCAACCCCAAGATCACGCCTGCCCCCAATCCTCCAAAGCCGAACAATGGGCGATTGGGGAAGGACGGCCGCTCCGGCAGGCTGGGCGGGTCCAGGACGCGGAACTGTTGACCCTGCTGGCGGTTCTCCAACTCCGTGGCCATCTGTGATTCATTTCGATTCTTCAATAACTCATTGTAGAAATTCAGCGCTGTCTGATAGTCCCGCGTTAACGCCTTGTATTCTTGCTGAACCATCGGACTCAACTGAACGCGGCCCTGCAATATCCTGATTTGCCTTTGCAGTCCTTCCTGCTGTGCTGTCTTCAACTGGATGGCGACTTCACTTTCCCGCAATTGCGCCCTCAGCTGCTGGATCTGTGGTGGTTCAGCAATCATGGGCGCTTTTGTATTTTTGTTGGGTTGGCTCTGTGGCATCGCGGAAGCATCTTGAATCTTCTTCTCCACTTCTGCGATATCGCGCTTGAGTTTCACCACGTCGGGGTGTTCATCCGTGTCGTGCCCTTGAAGTGAAAGAAGTTGTTTCTGCAGACTGCTGAGCTGTTGTCCTAGCGTTTCCGGGCTTTGACCTTCCGGCGAATCTTTCAATGCTCCTAACTGTTGGTTAAGCATGGATTCCAGAAAGGCCTTGGATTGTCGCGCTTGATTGAGCGACTGCGTAACGGCATCGAGTTGCGGAGTCATCCCCGATAGCAGCGTAAGCGTGGTTTTTTCATCATCAGGAAGCGCCCCTACGTTGTGTGCCTGGAACGCGGCCAGCTTGGCATCCTGGTCGTCGAGCTTAGCCTTGGCCTCTTCCAATTGTTTGCCAAGGAATTGCGTTGTGTCCTCGGCCTGTTGTTGATGGAGACGTAAGTTCTGTTCCATGAACATCGAGGTGATCTCCGAGCAAATTTGCTGCGCTAAGCGCGCCTCGCCGAGAGTGACGTCCACATCGAACCCCGGCAATCCCGTCGATTGCGTACCCTGCATCGGGCTCATAGGCGTCACTACGATCGATTTTTGCAGCCGCTCCACCAATACCTCCATGGGCATACGGTTGACGTCTTTCTTGTATAGTCCGAATTTTTCCACCAGCCTTTGCAACCGCGTGCGGCTTAGGATCTGTTCTTTCATGCTGGCCAGCTGCTGGTTCAAGTCATCTCTCATCACTGGCTTGACGTAACTATCCCCAACAACTGGTCGTTCCACGAGGACACGCGTGTGCGATGTATACTTTTCCGGTAGAACCCAACTCAGCAGATATCCTCCCGCCAGACCAACACACGCTGGGACCAAAACAAACCAGCGGCGCCGCAATAAAATCGTCTTGTAGTCATCGAACGTGAGCTCTCGCCTTGCGACGATCGGTCGTCTACCCTCTCCAAACTGATTGCCTTGTCTCTCGCTCATCGGATTACCATCGGCCGCGGACGCCAAGTGAGGCCAACCGACCCCGTTTGCCGCACGATATTTCTTCCACAGATTGCTCCGATGCAAGAGTTGACATTCGAGTCCTGGCTCTGGGCCTGGTAGCTCAAATTCAGGCTCGTCCAGCGCCCCCATGCATAGCTGAGCTGCACCCCGCCAAACCAATAGTTGTAGACCTGTCCCGTCCCTTGAAGCGGAGTTAGCGGGGTGTTCAAACCATGGTTACGGGCATAGCCCACAGTTAATTCGCTGCTCAGTGCTTTGGAAAACTGGCTGGTAAGTGATCCGGACAATTGGTCGGTGATGGCGCCCGGTAAGACGCCTCCACCACCCGATAGCGAGTGATCGTATGCGAGCCCCAACATCTCGCGCCGCTGCTGGTAGCTTATCGAGGCATCCAGCGTCCAATAGACCTGCGACGTTGACCGCGTCGCGCTTCCGGTGGTGCCCGGCGAGACTGCCGTTCGAAAGACACTTATAGCCGGCCCTGCTGCCAGCCTTAACGCCAATCGCTCAGCAATACGTTGTCCGTAAAAGAGCTGCCCCGTGTGAGCATCAATGGGCTGACCAATCCCCTCAAATCGCAGTTCGTTGAAACGGTAAAGCGCTCCGATGGTTCTGCCGCGAGTCAATTGATGGTCGAACCCGCCCTGCAAAGTTACTTCCCCGTCGTTAAGTAAGCCGCTGTTATTGAGAAACCTCAGCAGAGAATACCCTCCGACAAAGGTAAGGGACGACTTGGCCGTCAGCTCTCTGTCAAACTCCGCGACCGACACGTTGCCAATTCGTTCTCCTCGAGTCGTGAGAATACTTTGATTGGGTGAGAACACCGACTGGAGCGACAGCCCCTGGCCCTCTGGCAGGTTTACCGCCAACGGAAGGCTAAATCCAAACGATATCTCTGGGAGTTCGTTTAGCAGATCAAAAAACGAGAGCACCGACCGGCGGCCCAATCGCACCCTATCACCGAACTCAAATTGCTGGAGGGCCGAATTGTTTGTCTTACCGTCGTTGGAAATTAAGCCGCCTCCAAGATAGCTCAAGGTCAGGTCAGACTGCCGCGTTAGGCGGTACAGATTTATTCCCCCATAGACGGCACTCCACGATGTCACGCCACTGGTTTGGCTGGCTGTAAGTGGATCATTATCGATGATCGAGGTCACGTTAACGAGCGGCTGCCAATAACTGCGCCGCCCCTCGACATTACTCAGCGAAGAGTCGAAAGCCCCGGACATGCTGCGATTCCCGAGATCGTTGTCAGAGTCCTGGGCTTTGCCCTTGTTGGGCGTCACATCAGTTCGCGAGTCAATCGGTTTGTCCGCGGAAGTGCTCTGCTGTCCGGATTGTTCTTGCGCGCGGCTCACTGGCACCACGAATAGGATTGCCACTGTTGCCGCCCAAATGTCCGCCCGTAAGACCCGCATAGCTGATTTAAGGCACAACAATTGTGTCTCCCGCCTTCAATACGACGTTCTGATCGGAATTCTTTCCACTGACAACACTCCTGTAGTTGAACGGGTGTTTCACTTGCTTCCCATTTTCCTCACGGAGGAGATATATGTTTCTTGGATTGGCGAATTGGGTAAATCCGCCCGCGCTCGAAAGCGCCTGAAGTAATGTCATCCCGGAGATCAGCGGATACGCGCCGGCGCGCGTCACCTCTCCGAGAATGTAGACTCGTTGGCTCGCAATCGTCGTGACAATCACCGTGACGCGCGGGTCTGTAAGGTATTTCTTTAGGCGTTGCGTGATCTCTACTCCGAGTTGCGATGGCGTTAGGCCTCCCGCCTGGACATCGTCCAACAGGGGAAGCGAAATCTTCCCGTCCGGGCGAACAGGAACAGTCCGTGTCAGATCAGGCTCCTTCCACACGGCGATGTCCAACGTGTCCTGGGGACCGATTAGGTAGTTAGGGTCGGTTGGGGCCACGCTATCTGTCTTTTTGTTGCCATCTCCGTTCCCCACCCACGCCGCCTTGTCGCTCGTTTGCACCTTGGCGGACGTTTGCTGCGCGAATGCCCCGGAGGGTGATAGCAGGAACAACAAAGCAATCAAAAATCGGTACCATTTCTGCTTTGGCGTTTGCTTTCCAGCAAAACCTACGGTTCCGGGTCCGGAAGGACTGTAGACGATCGCTAAGCTTTTCATTTCGTCGGACATAAGTTTCACCCCGCCAGAAGTTCTTCTGGTGCTCCCGCAGAAACGGCCTTCTAGCTGCGCGTCCCTGCTCTTGAATCGGGTATCTTCACCTCTCTATCTTTCTGTTTCCGGCTGGCGATTTGCCGCAGCAACTTTTCGATTTCAACCCTATTGAAAGTGGCTTTTGTCTACAATTAGGTGCATTCCCGAATCGTCCGCGAGGTAAATACCTGAGAAGCCCTGCCGAGGGACTCTGCGGGGGTTAGCTGGCCCTATTTCATCAAATTTCGATAGATTTGAAAGGCTGGGCAGGAAACTGCGCTCGAAAGGATGCACTTTGTTTCAGATTGCTGAATCTAGTGAACCGATCAAGTTTACGAATTTACGAAACAATTTGGTCCTCCGGGTTAACAAGTCGAGGAATGACCCGAGAGCCCGAGGCGTGTGGTGAGCATTGCATGGGGCAAGGAATGGATGTAACTTGGCCCACAAGAGGGTGAATTCCGCCAGGAGGTTCGCATGAGAAAAAGAAATCAGATCATTTTGGGCGGCGCAATTCTGGCTCTGGATGTGGTCCTTGCGTCGCACGGAGCAGGACCAGAACCCGAAGTGAGCGAACTGAAGGTGACGATTCGTGAATGGGCTGTTCCCACAAAGGGCGCGCATCCGCATGATCCCGCTGTTGGCGCGGATGGCGCGCTGTGGTTCACCGAACAGATGGCCAACAAGCTGGGACGGCTGGATCCAACTACGGGAGCGTTCAAGGAGTTTCCCCTAAGGCTGGAAGACTCCGGGCCGCACGGCTTGGTTGCTGATCGCGAGGGGAATATTTGGTTCACGGGAAATTTTAAGGGCTACATCGGCAAACTCGACCCTAAGACCGGAGCAGTCACCGAATTCAAGATTCCAGATTCTAAAGGCGAAGATCCACATACGGCAGTCTTTGATAGCCATGGCGTGCTGTGGTTCACGCTTCAAGTGGCCAACATGGTGGGAAGACTCGACCCGGGCACAGGCAAGATCGACTTGAAACATGCACCTACGGCGGATTCACATCCCTATGGGATGGCCATCAACAGCAAGGGTATTCCCGTCTTCTGCGAGTTTGCGACAAATAAAATGGCGAAAATCGATCCGGCGACGATGGAGATTACCGAGTATGTGCTTCCGGAAGGAGCGCGGCCACGTCGAATGGCCATCGATGCCAATGACCGTGTCTATTTCACCGACTTCAGTGAGGGCCACCTGGGCCGGCTTGATATGACAACCGGAGCCGTAAAGATGTGGGCCTCGCCAGGTGGGGCGAAGTCCGCTCCTTATGGAATTGCGATTACACCGGACGGGATGGTCTGGTACAGCGAGTCCGGCGTAAAACCAAATACCATCATTCAATTTGATCCAAAAACGGAACAGTTCGCGCGCGCGAGCATTCCTTCGGGCGGTGGCACGGTGCGAAATATGGCCGCCACTTCGGACGGACGGGTGTATATTGCCTGTAGCGGTGTGAACAAAGTGGGCGTTGTAGAACGCGCCCGCTGAGCCCTTCCCTTCCGCACTGACGTTCGTGCCGTGGAGGTCGCGATGACGGCAACAGCCGTAAAACCCAAAGAACAACTCTGTCAGGCAGTTTCGCAGGTGGATGAATCCTGCGACCATAGCGCTCAGCAGTATTGCCAGCGCTGTGGCCACTGGTATTGCAAAGCTCATTTCCCCGACCCCGACTGGCATTCTTGTGCGCCCGAGCAGGGTGTGGGCTAGAGCTCCCGATCGGCTTCACTCCGGACTGTAGCTCACCCCTTCATTGGTGAGGCTTTTCTCAGGCACCAGCTGTGCATTAGCGATTGCACAGCAGTTGTTGCGTGAATTCTTGACGGAGGCGCTCGCCTCCGCTAGCGTCAAAGGATGCGGAGCGCTGCCTCGCTCCGCCTGCGCCCCGCGCGAATTATTCCAGGCGAGAGAATCCCTTGGCCAACGCGATCATCACGCTAACGACAGACTACGGCACCAACGACCACCTGGTGGGAACGCTAAAAGGCGTAATCCTGAAGATCAATCCGGATGTCACCATCGTGGATATCACGCACAACGTGACGCCGTTTGATTTGCTCGATGGAGCGCTGGCAATTGGTTCGGCGTATTCCTACTTTCCACCGAAGACGATCCACGTGGTGGTTGTGGACCCTGGGGTGGGAACTGAACGCCGGCCCTTGCTAGCCAGCGCCGCAAACCAGTATTTCATAGCTCCCGACAACGGCGTTCTCTCCGTCATCTACGAACGCGAAAAGGAAAGTCTGGTAGTCCGCCACGCTAACGTCGAACATTATTACTTGCACCCGGTGAGCAAGACGTTTCATGGACGGGACATCTTCGCGTCTGTGGCGTCGTGGCTCTCCAAAGGCTGGCAGACTCCCAGCATGGGCGATGAGATCAGCGACTATAAGCGTTTTGCGATTCCCCGCCCTAAAGAGGCCGATGGAGCCATGAAAGGCGTGGTCATGAAGGCCGATGTGTTCGGTAACTTGATTACGAATTTCCGAGCAGAAGACTTGCCGGAATCGGCTTTCAACGGGGGCGCAATCAATCTTCAAGTGGGAACCCACCAGGTGACGCGGCTGGTGGATACCTACGCAATCGGCAGCAACGGCGAGGCTATCGCTTACGTGGGATCAAGTGGATACATTGAAATTGGCGTGAACAAAGGGAGCGCCGCGCGCACCCTGAATCTGGGTCGCGGCGCTGCGGTAATTCTCACAAAGTAGCGGCCAGCCCAACTTCGTTACGGGTGAAGACTTTCCTAGGCAGCGGCTGGCGCCGGTTGCTTCCGCCTGTGCCAGTAACCCAATGCCGCGAACAGAAGGACCGCAGGCACGCCGGTCAGTCCGCAAACGATAAAGAAAATGCCGTAGGCGTGAATGAGGCCGTGTGTGCTGCTCAGGCTTTGGACCATTGCACCGGAAAACCCCTTCAAGATCTTTCCCAGCCAGGCATAGGTTGAACTCAAGAGCGCATACTGCGTGGCGGTGTATCCCAGATTGGTGAGACTCGACATGTACGTAACAAGCGCGACGCCGGCAAAGCTAAGGCTGAAATTGTCACCGACCATGACGACTGCGAAGAGACGAAGGCTCAAGCCCCAGAACGCGAGAGTCGCGAACGCGGCAGTCGCGGCCGCCTGTAAAATGCCCCCTATGATGAGCGCACGCATGCTGCCGAGCTTCAGCGAGCAGTATCCGCCGGCTGCGATTCCACAAAACGTGGCGATGAGCCCGATTGAGCCGCGTATCGCTCCGACGGTTGGCTTCGCTAGACCGAGATCGACGTAGTAGGGACTCGCCATCGGCCCCATCATGAAGTCCGGTATCCGGTAAAGGCTGATGGCCGCCAACATCACAAGCGCGAGCCAGCCATGTGCACGGAAGAAAGCGATGAACGGTCCCACAACAGCGTCGAAGAAACCGCGCAGCGTCCAAAGCGGCGATTCGCGTTGTTTTTCATGCATCACCGCATCCGCGCGCTCCGGTTCCTTCGCAAACCAGGTCGCGATCATTCCAACGGCCATACATGCGCCGTAGATACCGTAGGACATGCGCCAGCCCACGGCCGCTGCCACGATGAGGATAAGGGAATCCGTAGTGAGGAGCGCCAGGCGGTAGCTGAACTGATAGGCAGAGGCCAGGAGGCCTTGTTCTTCTCCGTCGTCTGCCGATTCAATTCGCCAGGCATCAACCACAATGTCCTGTGTCGATGAGGCGAACGCGACGACAAGCGCAAAAGCGCCAAGCCGGCCGAGCCCGGCTTTCGTGCCAGTTCCGCCCATGGCAACTAGCGCCAGCCCAACAACGATTTGCGAACACATGATCCATCCGCGCCGATGTCCAAGCCGCTTAAATAACGGCAAGTCGACGCGATCTATCAAGGGCGCCCACAGAAACTTCAGCGAATAGACGATGCCCGCCCAGGAAAGAAACCCGATGGCCGTCAGGGAGGTGTGTTCATCGCGCAGCCAGTAGCCGAATGTATTGCCGACCAGAAAAAAGGGAAGGCCTGAAGAAAACCCGAGCAACAACATCGCCAGCGTTTTGGGCCGCAGGTAATCGGCGATCCGGTGCTTGTGGGGACTCACGCCTTGATTGTCTACCGGAGCCTCACGAAACTCAACGCTCCGACAGCGCGGTCGGGCGTATCAATCATCAGAAAGACGAGCGTTGAGACCAGCCAAAGCGCCGGCAGTGTGAGCAGAAATCGTTGGAGGAGGTTGCGCGCTATTGGCGATGAATGAATTAGGAGTTCTCCCGCAAATTCGTCGAATTTCTGGACGGCTGAAGAACGGCTTCTGGAGCCGGTTGCGGTTTGCCCTCATTTTCGGCCGCACGAATGCGCTGAATCTTCACGCGAGCGACGCGCTTGCCGTCCATTTCCACGACTGAGAAGCGGAAATTGCCATACTCAAAACTCTCTCCGCCCTTGGGTATGAAGCCCAGCTGGTCGAGCACGAAGCCGCCTACCGTCGCGTAGGCCGGATCGTCGGGCAACGTGATGTTGTACTGGGTATCGAGATCGCGCACGTTCAGCGCGGCATCGAAGATCAGCGCACCATCAGCGAGCGTGAGCGGCCGCTCGACGACATCAAATTCGTCGTGAATCTCTCCGACCATTTGTTCGAGGATGTCCTCCATGGTGACAAGTCCGAGGATGCTACCGAATTCGTCCACCACCAGCGCCATGCCGACATGGCGAGTGCGCAACTCGAGAAGCAGTTCGTTGGCTGGCTTGGTTTCCGGCACAATGAGTACTTCGCGCAAAACGCGGCGCAAATCGAAAGGCGGCGGGGAAAGGTTTTCCTCCAGGCGGCGCTCACGATCGAGGAGGATCCAAATCATGTCCTTGATATGAACAAAACCGAGGATGTGGTCCAGATTGCCGCGAAACACAGGAATCCTCGAACGCTGAGTTGTTGCAAAAACCCGCATCACTTCGTCGAGATCGGCCTCCACAGGAAGCGTGTGGATGTCCGGACGCGGCACCATGATTTCCCGAACCTGGATTTGCGCCAGTTCCATGGCACTGAGGATGAACTTCTCTTCTCCCGGCGCGATCAGTCCGCGTTCGCGAGCTTGCTGAATCTGGATTTGCAATTCTTCCGTGGAATGCGCAACGCCGTGCACCTGCGCCGTCGTCACTCCCAAAGCCTTCACGATCGCGCCAGAGATCCCATCTAGTAGATGGATAGCCCAACGAAAAGTATTTAGGAACCAGTGGAATGGAAGTGCAACGAGCAAGGCTACCCGCTCGGCACGGGCCAGACTAATGGTCTTGGGGACCAGTTCGCCGATTACCACGTGGAGCGAACTCAGCAGAGCAAAGGCGCACGCGAGTGCGACAGCGTGGGTAAGAAGGGTGGTGTGCGTTCCAAAACCGGCAGGCCAAATCGCCTGAAATATCTTCGCAAACGTAGCCTCGCCGAGCGCGCCGATGGCCAAACTTGTCAGAGTGATGCCAAGCTGCACGCCCGAAACAACGCGGTGCAAATCGCCGAGAAGAGTTTCCACTACGCGCGCGCGGGTATTCCCTTGGGCGACGAGTTGGCGGACCCGTGACAAGCGGACGGCAACCAGCGAAAATTCCGTCGCAGCGAAAAAACCGTTCAGCGCGACCAACGCCAGAACGCCGATCAGGCGCACGGCAAGCATAGTTGGATTTCGTCCTCCAGCCGCATTGTAGCAGTACTAGCGCAGACCACAGGCAACCGTTCTGGAGTTCGTGCGTCTTATCTTATGGACAGAGTGAATGCCAAGCTTTCGTTTTTGCCACCAAATGGCGGGAAAATGCAATTGAGATATTGACATGACGCTCGGGACGTTTTTAGGATATTGTGTCGAAGTTAAGCGGTTCGAGTGATTTTCGTATAACTAAGGCAGTGCCAGTACGGAAACTCTTACTTCCAAAAAGAAAATTCTATGATCAGTGTAAAGGATCTTTCCAAGAAGTATGCGCGCAACACGGCTGTCGACCACATTTCGTTCGAGGTCGAGAAAGGCCAGATTGTCGGCTTCCTCGGGCCGAATGGCGCCGGCAAAACCACCACGATGCGGATGCTAACGTGCTTCCTTCCGCCCAGCTCAGGAACCGCGACCGTGGCGGGTTATGACGTCCTCGAAGCGCCGCTCGAAGTCAAAAAGAGGATCGGCTATCTCCCCGAGGCTCCGCCGCTCTATCTCGAAATGCGGACTGCGGAATACCTGACCTTCGTCGGGCGCTTGAAGGGCCTCTCTGGCGCGGAGCTGCGGCATCGCGTCGACACCGTATGCGACCGCTGCGCGGTGGGAGACGTGAAGAACAAGCTATTGGGGAAGCTTTCCAAGGGCTATCGCCAACGGGTGGGCTTGGCACAGGCCATTCTTCACAATCCGGACGTCCTGATTTTGGACGAGCCTACTGCCGGCCTCGATCCCAAGCAGATTAACGAGACACGCGATCTGATCAAGAGTCTCGCGGGCGACCATACAATCATACTGAGCACGCACATCCTGCCTGAGGTCGAGCAGACCTGCGAGAAGGTCATCATCATCAACAAGGGCAAGTTGGTGGCCACGGATTCCGTCAGCAATCTGCAGAGGCGCGCGCGCGGGGCGGAATTGGTGGTGGTCGAGGTGGCAGGGCGAAATGGCGTGTTGGATGCTGCCAGAGTTCAGGAGCGGCTTGAAAAGGTCGCGGGTGTGGGACGCGTGACCTTCAAGGAAAAGAAACAGAGTGGCGACACCTTCGAAGTCGAAGGCTTAAAGGAAAGACTGGTCCGTGGAGATTTGGCTCGCGCCGTCGTTGAAGCCGGCTGGGACCTCAACGAACTTCGCACTGAAGCCGTCAGCCTGGAGGAAATCTTCCTTCAGCTCACTGGCGACCATGCAGGCGCTGCCGGCAAAGATTCCGAATCAAAGGATGCAGTACAATGAAAAATGTCTGGGTCATCTGGCGGAAAGAACTGCGCAGCTACTTTGCATCACCTGTCGCCTATGCGGTGCTGGCGCTGTTCGGACTCATCTTTGGGTGGGCATTCTATTCATCAACGGAACAATTCGTTAACTATGCTTATCAAGCCCAACTGAACGGTGGCGCTATGCGGCTGAGCGTGAATGAATACGTCATCCGAGGGTTGCTCGGACTCGCCGGAACCATCGGCTTATTCTTAATCCCTTTGATCAGCATGCGGCTGTTTGCCGAAGAAAAGCGTAACGGTACCATCGAACTGCTCCTGACGTCACCGGTGAAGGATCTGAGCATAATCGTGGGCAAGTGGCTCGGTGCGCTTGCACTATACGCGTGTGTTCTAGGAATGTCCGTTCTCAATATTGCCTTGCTTTTTGTCTGGGGAAAGCCAGATTGGAAGCCAATTCTGGTTGCCTATCTTGGCTTAATCTTGCAAGGCGGCTGCCTGCTGGCACTGGGGGCTTTGATTTCCTCGATGACCAGCAACCAAATCGTGGCGGGAGGAGCAGCTTTCTTTGTGAGTCTTTTGCTCTACTTCTTGAAGTTTTTTACGGAATTCCAGAGCAGCACAACATCGAAAGTGCTCAATTACGCTTCGATCGTCAGCCACATGGAGAATTTCAGCAAGGGCGTCCTCGATTTGAAAGATGCCGTTTATTACTGCACCTTTATTTTTCTCGCGTTGTTCCTGACTGGGCGCCAGTTGGAATCCTTGCGGTGGAGGTCTTAGGATGGCCCCCGCATGGCTCAAAGCACGGCAAACGCAATACACTGCTTACGCGGCTATTTATATTCTGGTGGTACTCGCGGTTCTTGCGGCCATAAACTTTCTCGCCGACCGCTACGACAAGTCTTACGACTCAACGTCCAATAAGCAATTCAGCCTTTCGGACCAGACCATTAAGGTCGTCAAGGGCTTGAAAAACGACGTCCAGCTGAGCTATTTTGGCCCGCAAGGTGACTTCGCCGTCGCGCGAGACACTCTGGACCGCTACTCCAGCTTGTCTCCCAAATTGCACGTTACCTATGTCGATCCGGAGCGAAAGCCACAGGTTGCAAAGGCTGCGGGCTTTCGATCGGATTCCACCATCATCGTTGAGAGTGGCACTCGTCGCGAGAGCGCGAAGAGCCTAAGTGAAGAAGAAATCACCGGAGCTTTGATCCGCTCTCTCAAATCCGAGGAACGCACGGTCTGCGTGCTTTCGGCAGCTGGCGAGCATTCCATCGACGACACGGACGCGGGCGGCTATTCGCTTTTCAAGCAAATCCTTGAACGTGACAATTACAAAGTTCGGACGGAAACTCTTCGTCCCGCGGCGCCAAGCTCAGCCAAACCGCTCGCCATTGGCCAGTCGCAAGAGGCTTCTCTCGAAGTCCCCAAGAGCTGCACTGTGCTAGTGATCGCCGGCCCGAGAAATGATTACCCTGCTCCGATCGTGAACGCCTTGAAAGCCTACGTGGAAGGCGGCGGCCGCGCGCTTTTCCTGCTGGATACGCCGTTGCGCCTCGGCGATTCCGAGCCTCCCAGCGAGAACACCGATTTGTTGAAGCTTCTGTCCGATTGGGGCGTCACGGCAAACAAGGACTTGGCTCTGGATCTCAGCGGTGTCGGCCAGCTATTTCGCCTGGGACCCGAAATTCCGTTCATCGTAGGCTATGAATCGCATCCCATCACTGAGCCGCTCACCCGGGTGCCAACGGCTTATCCGCTTTCGCGCTCGCTGGACACACAACCGGCCGGCAAAGCGACGATCTCCAAACTGGTCGCTACGACGGACGCCAGTGTCGCCACCACATCGATTAGCGCTCGTGGCGCTGTCGATCCAACAAAAGGAAAAAAAGGACCGCTGACACTCGCCGTTGCGGGCACTCTCAGCGGTACGAATCAAGGGCGTTTTGTGGTCGTCGGTACGTCGCGCGCCGCTCAAAACAGCATTGTCGGTTCCCGATCGCTTGGCAATCGCGACCTGATGGTCAACACCGTCAACTGGCTCTCTTCGGACGAAGACTTAATCTCGATTCGTCCGAAGGCGCCGGAAGATCGCCCTCTCAACATGACAAGCCGCCGATTGACGGCCACGTTCTGGCTCAGCGTCGTGGTGTTTCCTCTAGCCGTCATCGGATTTGGCCTAATTGCATGGTGGAGGCGGAGATAGCCCATGAAGTCCAAGGGCCTCCTGACCGCCAGCTTCCTGCTGCTCGTACTTAGCGGGATCATTTGGTGGTCCAACAAGAAAGCGGCTACTGCGGAAAAACCACCGGCCTCGACCGCCACCGTTAAGCTGCTGACCGTGCCGGAAGACCAAATCCAGGAAATTGAGATCAAGAAGCGTGCCGGCGATTCCGTCCATTTGCGCCGCATCGATTCCAAGTGGCAGCTCGAAACTCCCGAACCACTCCGCGCTGATCCGGATACCGTTTCCGGCATGATCTCAAGCCTTTCCTCGCTCAGCTCTGATCGGACCGTTGAAGAAAAGGCCACCAGCCTCGATCAATACGGTTTAACTCAGCCACCGATGGAAGTGAACATCACCGATAAAGACAAGAAGTCCACAAAGCTTCTCATCGGTGATGACACGCCGGCAGGCTCTGCAGTTTACGCCGCCATCGCGGGAGACCCTCGCGTCTTTGTCCTGTCAAGCTACAAGAAAAACGGTTTCGACAAGTCCGCAAACGACTTGCGCGACAAGCGTCTGCTGATATTTGATTCCGACAAGGTCTCTAACATCGAATTGACCGCCAAAAAACAGACGATTGCCTTTGGCCGCACCAAAGACGAGTGGCAAATCGTCAAGCCGAAGCCGCTCCGCGCGGACCGTTTCCAAGTGGAAGAACTGCTGCGCACCTTGCACGACGCAAAAATGGATCTGAGCGCGAGCGAAGACAACAAGAAAACATCTGCGGCATTTAGCTCGGGAACTCCCTTCGTATCGATAAAGGTGACAGACGTCTCCGGAACGCAGGAACTGCAAGTTCGCAAAAACAAGGATGACTACTACGCGAAGTCGAGCGCCGTCGCAGGCGTGTACCATGTTTCAGGCGGGACCAGCACGGGCATGGACAAGAGCCTCGACGATTTTCGCAACAAGAAGCTCTTCGATTTTGGATTCACGGAACCGGACAAAGTCGAGCTTCACGATGGGACCAAAAGCTATTCTCTCACTCACAACGGCAACGATTGGTGGTCCAATGGCACGAAGATGGACCCTGGCACGGTATCGGCCCTCATAGACAAAACCCGCGATCTTTCCGCCAGCGGCTTTGCCGAAACCGGATTGGCCACTCAAGTGTTAGAACTCACTGTGACTTCCGACAGCGGTAGGCGCGTTGAAAAAGTATCGTTCTCGAAGAATGGCGACAAGTTTCTCGCAAAACGAGAGAACGAGCCTGCTCTCTATGAGCTGAACGCTTCGGCGGTCGAGGAGCTGCAAAAATCCGCGGCTGACCTAAAGCCGGCTACAGTTCCGACGCCTCCGTCCAGCAAGAAATAGTCTCACGAGCGCTCTAAAAGTCACTCACGATCGTTTCAGAGAGCGCTAAAAAATCAATATCTTCGCAACGCTTGCAACTCCTCTCGGTTGCGCGCGCGCGCCACCTCTTCTAAACTGATTTTTTGTTCAATCTGGCTGGGAGTGACCTTGCGTACCGTTCTGCGAATCTTCTACTGGGTTTTCGCCATGCTCGTCATTGTGATCGCCTCGGTAGCCTGGTGGCTCGTTTACCGCCCGCTCCCGCAGATCGATGGAAACGCTTCTCTGTCCGGCCTCCACCAGGAAGTCACGGTCGAGCGGGATATCTGGGGCGTGCCGCACATTCGCGCCGCAACGGTGGAAGACCTCGCAGAAGCGCAGGGTTACGTCATGGCCCAGGACCGCCTCTGGCAGATGGACCTGCTCCGCCGCGTCGCCCGCGGCCAACTTTCAGAAATCCTGGGGGCTAGGACGCTCAAGATTGATCAGAGCTTTCGCACTTATGGCTTCTCGCGCGCCGCAGAGCGCGACGCCACTCTGCTCGATCCAGAATCCCGCAAAGTTATGGACGCGTATGCCCGCGGCGTGAACCAGTTCATCGAGCAACATAAGAAGAGCCTCCCGCTGGAATTTTCGCTCCTTCACTATGAACCTGCGCCTTGGCAGCCATCCGACACTCTGGCCATTTCCGCGTACATGTATCGAACGCTCACAGACACGTGGGAACGGGAGCTAAATCGCGCGACGGTCACGGAACGCGTGGGTGCCGATCGCGCCAAGGAACTCTTCTCTGACGAGACGGCGATGGATCATTTCGTCGTCGGTGATCCTAAAGTTATTGACGACGGCTCTCAACGCTCCGCCGCAAGCGACGACGAAGATGATGACGACGACATGCAGCCGGATGATGTCATAAAGGCGGATCGCGGGAACGCGGGCGGCGTTCTGACTGCGGAAAGCGCACCTGACCTGACCAGTGCTCTCGCGAGCTCCGTTCAGGAATTCCTCGCGCAATCAATCAACGAGATTCGCCAAAGCCTCGGCAGCAACAATTGGGTAGTAAGCGGGGTGCATACCGCGACAGGCAAGCCTCTCCTGGCAAACGACACTCATCTGGAGCTCACTATCCCGCCAATCTGGTACGAGATTCACCTCAGTGCACCCGGATGGAACGTGAAAGGTCTTACCTTGCCTGGCGCTCCCATGGTCATCATCGGCCACAACGACCGTATCGCCTGGGGCTTCACCAATAACGGCGCCGATGTTCAGGATCTTTACATCGAAACATTCAATCCCGCCGCACCCGATGAGTATCGCGTGAAGGGTGCTTGGACCAAAGCGGAAGTCATCGACGAGATCATCCACGTGAAAAGCCAACCCGACGAGCACCTCAAAGTCATCGTCACGCGACATGGTCCCATCGTTCGTCGCGAGGGAGACAAAGCTTACGCACTACGCTGGACCGCCACCGAACCGGGTGGTCTCGCCAACAGCTACAATTGGCTCGGCAGGGCGCGCAACTGGAAAGAATTTCGCGAAACGATGAAGCGCGTTTGGGGCCCCGGGCAAAACGCCGTTTACGCCGATGTCGAAGGAAATATCGGATACGTGATGGCGGCGCGCGTGCCCATTCGAAAAAAGGGCCACGGCGAGGTGCCTGTTCCGGGCGACACCGACGACTACGAATGGACTGGCTATATTCCATTCGAACAACTGCCGCAGGCTCTCAACCCGGAAAGTGGATTGATCGTCACCGCCAACGCCCGCGTCGTTGGTCCACTCTACAAGCCATATCTAACTGATCGCTGGGAGGAGCCTTACCGCACCGCGCGCATCTACGACCTGCTGCATGACCGTCACGATCTGCGGCCCGAGGACATGCTGAAAGTACAGTTCGACACTTACAGTTTCCCCCACGCCTTTCTTGCGGATCAATTGTCGGCGGCCGCGAAAATTGCGAAGCCCAAAGACCCGCGTGCGCAAAAATTGATCGACGGCCTGAAGGATTGGAATGGCATCGCCGATGCCGATTCTCCCGAAGTCTCTTTCGTTCATGCTGTTCGCAGGGCGGCGCTCGATATTATCCTCGAGCCGTTTCTGGGGAGCGAGACGAACCTCTATCAGTGGCGCAGCACTACATTTCTGCAAAAACTACTTACCGACCGCCCGGCCAAGTGGCTGTCTCCGGCTTACAAGAACTATGACGAATTGTTAGCCGCGGCGGCCGATAATGCTTTGACTAGTTTAGCCAAGCAAAGCCAAAGCGAACGCGTCGAGGACTGGGCGTGGAAGCGATTCAACTCCCTCGATATGTTCCACCCCATCGGGCGCGAAGGCATGTTGAAACGATTTCTCAGTATCACAGACAAACCTCAATCCGGAACGCAGTACAGTGTTCGCGCGGCCACTAAAACTCACGGTCCCGCCATGCGCTTTGTCGGCAATCCCGGAAACTGGGACGAATCGATTCTGTTGATTCCCGCGGGACAATCCGGCCAGCTCGGCAGCAGCCACTATTCCGATCAGTTTTCCTATTGGTATGAAGGCAAACCTATTTTTGCTCCGTTCAGCGATGCCGCCGAAGAAAGAACACGGAAGCACACGCTCAAACTCAAGCCCGGTTCTTGATCCAGTCCAACGTGTATGCCTGAACTCCCGGAAGTGGAAGCCGTCGTTCGCACTCTCCGCCCTCTCGTTCAGGGCCGGCGGATCCGTTGCGTCCAAGTCTTTCACCCCATTGCCACGAAGCCTCAATCTGCTTCGTTCATAAACCACCATTCGCAGGGCCGCCGTATTCACGCCGTTGAGCGCCACGGCAAATATGTGCTTCTCGTCCTGGATCGCGGCCTGCTAACCATGCATTTTAAACTCGACGGCCAGCTCCTATGGTTCACAAACGCCAAAGAACTATTGCAACGCGCCAACAAAAGTGAAAACGGCGTACACGTGGATGTTGCCCTAGAATTGGAAAAGGGCGTCCTTGGCTTCGCCGATCGCCGACACTTTGGCCGCGTCAAGGCATGGGAATCCGCTGGGGATTGCCCAGGGCTGGCCGTCCTCGGCATCGACGCCCTGTCTCGCGATTTCTCGTATGGCCGCTTAGCCGAATTGCTGGCCACCTCCAAACGCCCCTTGAAAGACTTCTTGCTGGATCAATCGCACGTAGCGGGTATCGGCAACATCTACTCCTGCGAATCGCTCTGGCACGCGCGACTCAGCCCGCTCCGTCGCGCCAATACGTTGAAGCCACAAGAGTCGCGCCGCCTGCACAAAGCAATTGTGTCCGTTCTCTCGCGTGCCTTAGAATGCTGTTTGCATCCGGCACCCAATTTTCGCGATCCGGAGTGGTGGTTCCAGGGACTGGAGAAAATCCTTCGCGCCTACGGCCGGGAGGGACAGCCTTGCCGCCGTTGTGGAGAACCGATTCAACGCATCGCCCAGGGTGGCCGCTCAACCTATTTCTGCGGGCACTGCCAAAAGTAAGCGCCATTGAATATAAGCGCCATTAAATAAAGGACACAGGCCAACCGCGTGAATTCACCTGCTGCGAAGAAACCAGAACCACCAAAGAAGCCCGATTTCGAACGCTCACTCGCCCGTCTCGAAGAAGTCGTCCGCCGCCTGGAAAGCCCGCAACTCTCTCTGGACGACGCCATGAAACTGTTCGAGGAAGGCGTCGCACTCTCGCGTGAGTGCCAGAAACAACTGGAAGAAGCGGAAGGCCGCGTGGAAATTCTCCTGAAGAAGACCGATGGCAAGCTATCCGCCGAGGCCTTCGATCCCGAGCAGGAGCCCGAATCGTGACGCCCTCCACCAATTCCTTTCACGCCTACGTCTTGCCGCGATGAAACTTCCTCCCTTCTTCGAAGAAGACCGCTTGGCCGTCGATGCCGCTCTCGAACAGCTGCTACCGACTGCCACCGCTCAACCTGCTTCCATTCATACCGCGATGCGTTACAGTGTCTTCGCCGGCGGAAAGCGCATTCGCCCCATCCTCTGTCTCGAAACCGCGCGCATCTTCGCAGCCGATATCACGCCCGCGCTGCATCCCGCCTGCGCCATGGAATTCATCCACACTTACTCTCTGATCCATGACGATTTGCCTGCATTAGACAACGACGACCTCCGGCGCGGTAAACCTACGTGCCACAAAAAATTTGGCGAAGCCATCGCCATCCTAGCTGGTGATGCGCTACTAACCCTGGCATTCGAAACGATTGGCGCGACACCTGCAGCCGCAGACCGCCGCGCCGCCATTCTCACAGAAGTTGCCACTGCTGCCGGCACCCTCAATGGCATGGTCGGCGGCCAAGTGGCTGATATCGAGGCCGAAGGCAGGCCCGTTGACCCGCAGATGCTCGAATACATTCACCGCTCTAAAACTGCCGCGCTGATTCGCGCCTCCATTGCCGCCGGTGCCCGGTGCGCGGGTGCCGGCCCCGACGATGTCGCCCGTCTTCGCCGTTTCGGCGATACCATTGGCTGGGCTTTCCAAGTCACCGACGACATTCTTGATGTTGAAGAATCTTCCGCTGCGCTTGGCAAAACCGCCGGAAAAGATATGGCGCAGCAGAAAGCAACCTACCCCGCGGTTTACGGCCTCGAGCGTTCTCACCAGATCGCCAACGATCTGGCTACCAAAGCCATTGCCGAGCTTGCTCCCTACACCGATCGTGCCGCGCGCCTCCGCGAAATAGCCGAATTCCTCGTGGTTCGTCGCGCCTGAGCGTTCAAAAATCTCATGAAATCAAAGGCAAGCCGCAAGCGCCTAGATCTTCTTCTGGTAGAGCGTGGCTTCACCGATTCCCTTCAGAAAGCCCACGCGATGATTCTCGCAGGTGAAGTTCAAGTGAATGGTCAACCAGCAGCTAAGGCCGGAATGCCAACCGCGCAAGACGCGTGTATCGCAATCGCCAGCCGCTTGCAAAGGTTTTCAAGCCGAGGTGGAACAAAACTAGAAGGCGCTTTGCGGGACTTCGGGGTTGACCCAATGGGTTTCATTTGCCTGGACATCGGCGCATCGAACGGCGGGTTCACTGACTGTCTGCTTCAGCACGGCGCAACGCGCGTTTACGCGTTGGATGTAAACATCGAACAGCTCGACTGGAAGCTCACCAAGGATTCTCGCGTGATTCCGATCAAGCGTAACGCGCGCGCACTCTGCTCCGCTGACATTCCAGATCCAATCGACGTGGTGGTGATGGATGTTTCTTTCATCTCAGTCCAGAAAGTAATCGCTCCCGCAGTCGGTGTGGCAAAGTCCGGTGCGGTATTTCTCATCCTCATCAAGCCGCAATTTGAATTGCGCCGCGAAGACATCGGCCCCGGCGGAATCGTCAAAGACCAAGTCCTCCATGATCGCGCCATTCAATCGGTACGTGAATTCGTCGAATCCAGCGGCCTCGAATACGTTGCAGTCCACCCGAGCCGCCTTCTGGGCGCCGAGGGTAATCAGGAGTATTTTCTCCACGCACGCAAAAAGGCCCTGGGGTAGAATCGCAGAAGCACATGCACCCCGGACAGACCTTCCAATCCATTGGCATTATTTCGCGTCCTCGCCGTTCCGATCTCTGCGACGTCGTTCCCCCGTTGCTGAAATGGCTGGAAGCGAGGGGCATCAAAACTCTTCTCGACGAAGAGACGGCAAACTGCTTGCAGAATGGCACAAAGGGCCTTACTCGACAGAGGGTTGCGGACGCCTCACAGCTGCTGCTCGTACTCGGGGGCGACGGCACTCTCCTGGCCGCCGCTCGCTTGGCGGCTCCGCGAGGGATTCCAGTCCTCCCCATCAACATGGGCAGCCTGGGTTTCCTCACGAATTTCACTTTGCAGGAGCTTCACCCGGCCCTTGATAACACTCTCGAAGGCCGCTTTTCGCTCAGTGAACGCGTCCTAATAAGCGTGGACCTCGAGCGCGCGGGCAAAGTGATCGACACACAACGCGTGCTCAACGAAGTGGTGATCAACAAAGGTGCGCTCGCCCGCATGATCGAGCTTGAGCTCCTGATTGACGGCGATTTTGTCTGCCGCTACCGGGCTGATGGCCTTATTGTCTCTACGCCTACAGGTTCCACCGCGTATTCTCTCTCCGCCGGCGGGCCCATCGTGCATCCCACCGTGGAATCCTTCGTGATCACTCCCATCTGTCCGCACATGTTGAGCGATCGGCCTCTAGTGATTCGCGATTCCTCATCCATCGAGATGAAACTCTCCGGCAACACCGAGTCCGTGTTTCTTACTCTCGACGGCCAACGCGGTATCCCCTTGCAGGCCGCTGATGTCGTCCGCGCCGGGCGCGCAAAAGAAATCCTCAAACTAATCCAGCCCCCGAGGAAATCCTATTTTGAAATTTTGCGCAACAAGCTGAAATGGGGCGAGGCGTAGTTTGGAGTGCGAGAGCGTAGCTCCTGCTTTTCCGTCTGCCACAAACGCCATCAACGCCCTTTTGTTCTTGCCCCAACATAGAACGCTCCTCGATCACGGCGTGCATCTGGCCTTTGGCAGCGATTGGACCGTCGCGCCGGTGAATCCCATGCAAGGTCTTTACGCGGCGGTCACGCGCGCCACTCTCGACGGCAAAAATCCTAACGGCTGGTTCCCGGAACAAAAACTAACCTTGAACGAGGCCATCGAGGCTTACACCATGGGCTCAGCCTATCCCGAATTTCGCGAGAAGGAAAAAGGCTCCCTCACGCCGGGGAAGCTCTCCGACGTAGTAATTTTGGACGCCGATCTGTTTTCAATCGCTCCAGAAAAAATCAAGGACGCAAAAGTTCGCTGGACAATCGTTGGTGGAAAAATCGTCTGCGAAGCAGGACAGAACTAGCCGAGAACATCCGTGCGCAGTAAATCGTCTTGCGTCTCACGCCGTCGGATCAGCCGCGCGTGTTTGCCTTCAATCAAAACTTCCGCTGGACGGCGGCGTGCATTGTAGTTCGACGCTTGGGACATCCCATACGCACCAGCCGCCCAAATCGCCAGCAGGTCGCCCGTTTTCACGTCACCCAGCGGCCAATTCCGCAAGAAACAATCGCCCGTCTCGCAAACCGGCCCGACAATATCAACTCGCGAACGCTGGACGTCTTTCTCTTTCCTGTGACGCGCAACTTTCGTAATCGGATGAATCGCCCCGTAGAGCGCCGGCCTCATCAAATCGTTCATCGCCGAGTCCACCACCACAAATGTTTTGCCCCCGTTCGTTTTCGTATAAACGACGCGCGTCAAGAGCACGCCCGCGAGAGCAATAATCGACCGCCCCGGCTCCAGCAAAAGGTGCAAGCCAAGCTTGCGCACGATTCCCGCGACCAGCTTCGCGTACTGCGTCCGAGTCGGCGGCTTCTGATCTGTGTACCGCACTCCCAGCCCACCCCCGACGTCCAGGTAGCGCAAGTCGATTCCCGCACGCCGCAACTCTCCCACAAATCCACCCAGCCGTGCCAGCGCGCGTCGAAACGGAGCCAGCGTCGTAATCTGCGAACCGATGTGTGCGCTGATTCCCCGCCACCGAATCCATTTCGAATCACGATGCGCAAGGTAGAGCCGTTTTGCCTCGGCCCATTCCAATCCAAACTTGTGTTCGTATCGCCCGGTGGCAATGTGTGGATGCCCGCCCGCCTGTACATCAGGATTCACTCGAATCGCTACCGCCGGTGTCGCGCTTCCCTTTGCAACCAATCGTGCCGCCTCCTCGATTAGAATCTCCAGTTCAGCCTCGGATTCAGTGTTGAAAAGCAGAATCCCCGTCCGTGCACCGCGTCCACGCGCACGATAATTCAGCGCCTCACGAATTTCGTTCCGGTCCTTGCCCACTCCCGAAAAAACAATTCGATCCCCGCGCACGCCGATGCGCTGCAAGTGATCCAACTCTCCACCCGATACGATGTCAAAGCCGCTTCCCATCTCGGCAAGATGCTTCAGGATCGACAGATTCCCATTGGACTTCACAGCAAAACACAGAGTGTGGGGCAGCCTGCCCAGCCCCCTATGCAATTCCTGATAGGCCCCATCAATGGCGGCGCGGCTATACAAATAAGTCGGCGTGCCAAATTTCTGCGCCACCGATTCCAGCGTCACTCCCTCGCATACCACTTCCTCACTGCCCGTCGATCCGGCGGCGGTCTTCTTCCATTTAAACTGTGGAGTGAATGAAACGGAGTCTACGTACTTAAGCCTGTGGACGGGCAAGTCGTTCGGATTGCTCATCGGACTTTGGCAACCACCAGCGTGCGGTCATCCGCAAGCGGCGCGCTCTGCGTAAACCAATCCACCTCGCGCAGAATCACGTCGGCAATCTCCGTCGCCGGCGCTTCATGATGCTGCTCGATCAGCCGCATCAGCTTCGTCGTACCGAAAAACTGCCCTTCACTGTTCATCGTCTCCGCGATTCCGTCCGAATGAAATACGAGAATGTTTCCGGGCTCGAGGGTAACTCCCCACTCGTCGTAAGTCACTTCTTCGAATATCCCCAGCGGAAATCCCGTCAATTCAATCTTGCCGCAGCGCCCATCTTTATAGAGCAACGGCTGCGACTGACCGGCATTCGCCACTCGCAGCTTCTGCCGCCCCTTTTGCCAGGTTGCGAAGCACGCCGTCATGAACCGTCCTTCGATGCGCCTTTCACCCACCAACTGGTTCATCTGTTTCAACATTTCGGACGGTTGCAGTTTTTGCGGCGCCAAGCTGCGCATGATTCCGATGGCCACCGCCCCATACAACGCCGCGGCTGTTCCCTTGCCGCTCACATCCCCGAGCGCAATTCCCAGTTGTTGTGGCCCATAGCGCAGAAATTCGTACAAGTCCCCGCACACTTCACGCGCCGAAATGTACCGAGCCGCCATCTCCAGGCCAAAATCTTCCGTCGGCACCGGCCGCAGCAGCGCGCCTTGAATTCGCTTCGCGGCTTGCAAATCCCGTTCCAGCCGTGCCTCGTCCTTAGCCAATTGTTCGTAGAGCCGGGCATTTTCCAGCGAAACCGCCAGGTTCGCGGCGAGAATCGAAAGCGTTTGTACGTGATCCTCGGTGAAGTAATTCGGCTGCGGACTCTCCAAATCCAGCACGCCGATCACCTTCCCCTTATGCATCATGGGAATCGCCAACTCAGACCGCGTCTCAGGATTCACCATCAAATACCGCGGATCGACAGTTACGTCTGGCACGAGAACGGGCTCCTTCAGAGTAGCCGCCGCCCCAACGATTCCCTCCCCAGAGGTCGCCCGCACTTTCCCCTGCACGCGTTGGCCATGCTTAACGTCTACTCTATGCCGGAAAACTTTTTGCTCTTCGTCATAGAGCATGATGCTCAGGATCTGGTAATCAATCACCCGCTTGGTCTGTTCCGCCGCGCGCCGCAGCAACTCTTCCACCTCCAGGATCGCCCCGGTTTCACGGCCGACTTCGCTTAACAACAAAAGGGTATCCGCTTGGGCCTTCACTTTTTGAAACAGCCGCGCGTTTTCGATAGCTACCGACAAACGGCTGGCCAGCAGCGTCAGGATTTTCTGCTGTTCGGGAGTAAAATAATCGAGTTGGCCGCTCTGAATATCCAGGACCCCGACGCATTTCCCTTGCAGCATCAGCGGCACGGCCATTTCGGAGCGCACGCTGTCGATGGCATTGATGTACCGGGCGTCTTTGGAAGTATCGCTAACCCGCACGGGGTGCCCTGTCGCCGCCGCGGTTCCGGTAATCCCCTGCCCCAGCGGTATGCGCAAATTCTCCGCCAGTTCTCTCGGATAGCCGATGGAAAAACGGTGCCGCAAATAACTTCCGTCGCCTTCGATCATCAGCACACCAAAAATTTCGTAGTCGATGTGCCGTTTGATCAGCGCCGCCGTTCGCGCCAGAACCTCGTCCAGGTCCAGCGAGGCGTTCACTTCTTCGCCGATTTCCGCAAGTGTGGAAAGGACTTCGGCGGAGATCTCCCCTCCGCCGCTCAACACCGTTGCCGTCGCACGTTCATTCGTCTCATTCATGGAGTCTTTTCATTATAACAGGCAGCCAAGGCGGGACTTGCGGAGGTCGCGCATCAGAGGGAATTCGCTCGCGTTTTCTGAATCGTGAACCTATCCACGGTGTCACCGAACAGAGCACGCCCTAGGGTCCGCCTTCTGAGGCGGGCCGCTCCTTTAGCACAATCGATCGGGCTGCTGTTCTAAAGCATCCGCAATCTCAATCTTCCGCAGGCTTTTTCTTCAAACGGGGACCAATCAACAGCACACCAACGTAAGGCAGGTTCCTGTATCGTTCCGCGTAGTCCAGCCCATACCCAACCACAAATTCATTCGGAATCGAGAACCCAATATAGTCCGCGTGTACCGCTGCGATCCTCCGCTCCGGTTTGTCCAGCAGCACCGCCACGCGCAAGTGTTTCGGCCTGCGTTGTTGGAATAGCCGAAGCAAATACTGCAACGTCATTCCCGTATCCAAAATGTCTTCCACGACGATGACCGTCTTCCCCTCGATGCTGGAGTCCAGGTCCCGCGTCAACCGCACTTGCCCCGACGAGTGCGTCTTCTCCCCGTAGCTCGACACCGCGATAAAATCAAACGACACTTCCCCAGGAATGTTTCTTGCCAGGTCCGTCAGAAAAAACACTCCCCCTTTCAACACGCTAACCAGGTGCAGCGGCTCTCCAGGAAAATCTTTCCGGATCTTTTGCGCCAGCTCCTGAATACGTCTTTGAATTCGTCCGCCAGTAATTAGCACCTTCACTCTTTCTTGTGGAGTTCTGGTACCCAGTTGCCCAGCTCTTGGGGGTTTCGGCATTCTTTTCCTCAAAAGTAGCTTCGAGACTCTATCGCACGGCCTAATGCGGGGCAAGGCCACTTGTAACACACCATTTATACAGGATTTACGAACCATCAATTCGCGCTGGTTACTCTCTCCTTCAACCAATGAAGTTTGTCATTCAGATGACGTAGATTGGTGCTGGCATTCATTAAGATTTTTGCTTCAAGAGCTTCAAAGTTTTCCACAGGGCCTGACTTCAATGCATCTGCTTCCTATGATAGAAGATAGGCCCATAACCTGTGTGTTGGCTGCTGTGTCGAGACGGCGATTGTGGCCATCGCAATCTGTCCCTGATTGAAGGCAGCCCCACTCCACCCCGGAGAGGTTCAGTCGCGTGTACGCGTTGCTTCGCCAAATTGAGAAAGAGAGAAACGTTCATGAGAATGAATTGGAATGGTAACCATGTCGCGCGGTGCTGCCTCGCACTAGTGGCTATCGCCTTGTTGGCCTGCGGCGCTTTTGCCCAGTCCACCACCGACGGCGCCATCGGCGGTACCGCCACTGACTCGAGCGGTGCTGCCGTGCCCAACGCGAAAGTCACGGTCAAGAATAACGGCACGAATGCCGAAGAAACTGTAATGACCGATGACACCGGCTATTTCCGAGTCGGGAAGCTGCAACCAGGAGGCTACACCGTCAGTGTCGCCGCTCAAGGTTTCGCGCCGTTCACCGTGCAACAAGTGATCGTCCAAGTCGGCACCGTCACGGACGTTACCGCACGCCTCAATGTGGCTTCCGCTGGCGCAACGATCGTAGTTAGCGCCGAGGTCCCCCAGGTCAATACCGACACCCCCGAATTTGCTCCCACTCTTGACCAGGAAGCCATTAGCAACCTGCCTATCAATGGCGGCCGCTGGTCTAGTTTCGCACTGCTTACTCCCGGCGCTGTCAACGATGCCAGCGGATTCGGACTGATCAGTTTCCGCGGCATGAGCACGCTTCTCAACAACAATACCGTCGACGGCGGCGACAACAACCAGGCCTTCTTTTCCGAGGAGCGCGGCCGCACTCGCATTGGCTACTCTAGCGCCAAGGCTGCCGTTCAGGAATTCCAAGTCAACACTTCAAACTATTCCGCCGAGTACGGTCGCGCTGCCGGAGCCGTCATCAACACCGTCACCAAGAGCGGCACCAACCAGTATCACGGCGAAGTTTATTTCTATGACCGCGACAATAGCTGGGGCGCTATCAATCCGTTCACCACTCTTACGGACAGAACCACACTGATCACCTCGCCCTACAAGCCCGTGGATGTTCGGAAAATGTACGGTTTCGGTGCCGGCGGTCCCATCAAGAAAGACAAAGTCTTTTTCTTTTTTGCCTTTGACCGCTACGACCGCAACTTCCCCGGAACCGCCAAAGCCGGTAGCCCTGCCGCTTTTTTCGCCCTTCCTCTGCAGACACTTACAACCGCTTACACGTTTGATGGGACTACGAACTGCTTTCAGTCAAACCCACAAAAAAGCAGCAACATCAACGCTGGCAATCCTAGCGCTGGCATCCCCAACCCGTTCACGACTGGGGCAACTGCCGTGCCGAATGGGGCCAACGTCGCCACCGCCACCATCGGTGCATGCACACTCGTAGGCAACCTCGCTCTTGGCAACTCCAACTACGCTGCCGGCCTCGCCGATTACACCACTGGACTGAGCGGCCTCACCAATGAAATTGGTCCCGTCCCCCGCAAAGGCCAAGCCACTATCTTCTTCCCCAAGATCGACTGGCAAATCAGCGCTAAGAACCACGCCACGTTTGAAGTCAATCGCACCCGCTGGTCTTCTCCCGCCGGCATCCAGACCCAGGCCAGCAACACTTTTGCCACCAATAGTTTCGGCAGCGACTATGTCAAAGACACTTGGGGCGTCGCCAAGCTCTATACCTCCCTTACCGCAACTCTCACCAACGAAGCGCGTTTCCAGTATGGCCGCGACTTTGAATTTGAGTTCCCCCAGTCTCCTACTGCCTACGAGCAAGCCAATTTCGTTACTTCTCCGCATGCCCCCGGCTACACCAACCCTCTAGGGTTGCCCCCGGACGTCTTCATTACCAATGGCTTTGACATGGGCGTGCCCACGTTCCTCACTCGACCCGCTTTCCCTGACGAGTACCGCACTCAATATGCAGACACCGTTTCGTGGTTCCATGGCAAACACAACCTCAAGTTTGGCTTTGATATCGCCCATACCAACGACTTGAGCCAAAATCTCCGTACCCAGTTCGGTTCTTTCCAGTACAGCACCATTGCCAATTATCTTTCCGACTTTATCCAACCCAACAGTTGCGGCACCGCCCACACCACGCCCTGCTATTCCAGCTACGCGCAGGCTTTCGGGCCGCTTGGCTTCTCTTTCAATACCAATGATCTCGCTTTCTTCGCGGAAGATAGTTGGCGCGTCCTCCCGCGCCTCACTTTAAACCTGGGACTGCGCTATGAGTACGAAATGTTGCCCAGCCCGATCCTGCCCAATTCGGCCGTCCCGCAAACGCAAAGCTTCCCCGCTGACAAGAAGAACCTCGGTCCGAGAATCGGTTTCGCCTGGGATGTCTTCGGCAACGGCAAGACTGCAGTCCGCGGTGGCTACGGGATTTACTACGGCCGCCTCATCAATTCGACCATCTACAATGCCCTTACCAGTACTGGAGTCCCCGGCAGTCAATTCTCTTTCACCTTTTTCCCGGCGCCAGGTAGCGCCCCATCCTTCCCGCAAGTCCTTACCACCCAACCTCCTCCTTCCTCTGGACTTGGAATCGTGTTCTTTGACAACAACTTTAGGCTTCCGCAGGTTCACGAAACGGACTTGACCGTGGAACGCGAGATTGCCCGCAACACCGTGCTGTCTGTCAGCTACCTGGGTAGTTTCGGCCGACACTTGCCCGACTTCGTCGACATCAACACCGGTGCCGCCCCCACCAACATCACCTACACCGTCGCCGCTGGTGGCCCGCTGCCAGCTGGCACTTACACCACCCAGCTTTTCTCTACTATTACCACCACGGTCAAGCCTCCGGTTGGACCAACCACTTCTTCCTCGACGACCAGGCCGAACGGCAGTTTTGGCGCCATGACGGACATCTTCAGCTCCGTCAACTCCAACTACAATGCGCTGGCTATCCAGCTCAATCGCCGAATGACCAACCACTTGCAGCTCTCCGGGAGCTATACCTGGTCGCATTCACTAGATTATGGCCAGAACGCCTCGACTTTTTCCGACACCAACGATTTGCTGGTGCCTAACAACATCAAGCCCGAATACGGCAATTCCATCTTCAATGTGCCGGACCGCTTTGTGTTTACCGCCATCGCTGAGAGCCCCTGGAAAGTCAGCGGCTTCCTCGGCTACCTGGCCAATGACTGGCAGGTCGCCCCGATCTACGCTTCACAGAGCGGTTTGCCCTACTCCCTGGTCACCGCCGGCACGCCGCCAACGATCACTCTCAGCACCACCACTGACCCGGTCACTGGCAACATCACCACTGTCACCGCCAAGCCTCTCGGTGGCGGTGTCAACGGGTCCAATGGCCGCAAGGGCATCGACTTCGTCGGCCGCAATACCTTCCAGATGAAGCGCACCATCGACATGGACCTGCGCCTCTCCAAGAAAGTCCGCTTCGGCGAACGCTACAGCGCCGAGGTTCTCGGCGAAGCCTTCAACATTTTCAACCATCAGAACGTCACCGGCGTCAACAACACCGGCTACATCATCGGGGGCACTGCAACTGCCCCGGCTCTTTCGTTCAACTCGTCCTTCGGCAGCGTCACCAATTCCAACAGCAACTTTGCCTATACCAGCCGCCAGATTCAGATCGGATTCCGCTTCTTCTTCTAATCTGGTCGCAAGCTCACACAACAGAAACGCGGTAGCCTCGGCTGCCGCGTTTCCTTTTCTACTTCGCACCCCCTGCTCGCGAAAGCTATACTCTCTGTCCCGGAGGATTCCTCGTTTGCTCGAAGTTGCCAAGAGTATTCTGCTCATCCTCACCGCCCTCTTCCCCATTGTGAATCCCCTCGGCGGCAGCCCTGTTTTTCTCGCCTTGACCCGCGAATATCCCGCCTCCGCTCGTAGAATCCTTGCACGCCAGGTAGCCATAAACAGCTTTATCCTGCTGATTGCTTCTGTTGTGATCGGTTCGCACATTCTGGATTTCTTCGGCATCTCTATTCCGGTCGTCCAGGTCGGCGGCGGCCTGATTGTCATTTCCAACGGCTGGGCCATGCTGAAAAGCAAAGAGGAGGTGGACCGCGGCCCCGCCGTCCAGAAAAAGGTCAACCTTCAGGACATTTCCCGCAGCGCTTTCTATCCGTTGACGTTGCCGCTAACCGTTGGCCCAGGATCGATTTCCGTCGCCATCACTCTCGGCGCCAACGAGACCCACCGCGTCGGCCCGAACCTGCTCGCCATTTTCTCCGCCGTGATCGCGTCGGCGCTCGTCGCGCTAAGCATTTATATTTGCTACGGCTTTGCCGACCGTCTGGCTGCGGTCATCGGCGAAAACGGAATGAGCATTATCTTGCGCCTCTCTTCGTTTCTCCTCGTGTGCATCGGAGTTCAGATTCTTTGGAATGGCGCAAAGGCGCTGTTGCAGTCTCTCTGCGCAGTTGGTTGAGGAACGCAGCGCCAAAACTCGTAGCCTGAAGCGGAACCTGGAAGATGATATTCTGATGTAGTTGATAAGACTGCGGCAGTCTATTCAAGTTCCACGGATCAACGATCGAGGGGTGTCAGGAATTGTGCGGTATCGCAGGGTTTACAACTAAAGACTGGGGCGCTCCGCCCGAGCGCATCCGCCTGGCCATTGCGACGCTCATCCATCGCGGGCCGGACCAGCAAGGCGTCTTTCACTCCCCGCTCTTTTCGGTCGGCGCCGCCCGCCTGAAAATCATCGACCTCGCCACCGGCGATCAACCCATCTTCTCCGAAAATGGCGACTACGGAATCGCTTTCAATGGCGAAATCTACAATCATCTGGAAATCCGCCGGGAACTCGAGAGTTTAGGCCACCGCTTCAACACCCATTCCGACACAGAAACTGTTCTTCGCTCTTTCATGCAATGGGACAAACACTGTTTCGCCAAACTCCGCGGCATGTTCGCGGTCGCCTTGTGGCAGAAATCCGCCGCCCGCCTCGTTCTCGCCCGGGACCGCATGGGGATCAAGCCCCTGTACATTTCCCGCCAAGGCGAAGATCTCTTCTTCGGGTCCGAGTTGAAGTCCCTCTTTGTCCATCCGGAAATCGATCGCCGTCTCAGCTTGGAGGGCCTCGATTGCTACCTTTCGCTGAACTACGTGCCTTGCCCATGGACCCTCGTCGATGGCGTCGAAAAACTTCCTCCCGGCGAATGGCTGGAGTGGCAAGACGGCAAAGTCTCCACCGGCGCTTACTGGCGTTTGCCGTTTGGAGTCGATGAGAGTCTCACTCTCGAATCGGCCAAGGATGCGCTCGACGCGCTGCTCCAGGACGCCGTTCGCGAACACTTGCTCTCCGACGTTCCTCTAGGTGTCTGGCTCAGCGGCGGGATCGATTCTTCCACCATCCTCCACTATGCGGCGCAGGCCACCAGTTCGCAATTGAAAACGTTTTCGATTTCTTTCCATGGCCGCAGTTTCGACGAAACCGAATACGTCAATCGCGCCGCGAAGCAGTACAACACCGATCATCAGGAATTGGACCTCTCCCCCGAGCAGGATCTCCAGGGCGCCATCGAGGAATTCGCTTACTACTCAGACGAACCAAGCGCCGATGCCGGAGCGCTTCCGGTCTGGTTCCTCTCCAAACTTTGCAAAACGAAAACAACCGTGGCCCTCAGCGGTGAAGGCGCCGACGAACTTTTCGGCGGCTACCTCACCTATCGCGCGAATCGCATCGCCTCCCACTTGCGCTTTCTGCCGCGCGCCATTCCGCAACTTACCCTCGCCGCCTTTCGTCATTGGCCTGCTTCCGACGAAAAAATCAGCTTTGAATACAAAGCGAAGCGTTTCCTTGAAGGCTCGCTGATGTCGCCTTCCCGTGCGCATGTCTTTTGGAACGGCACTTTCTCCGACGCCGAAAAGCATTCACTCCTCAAACAAAAACTCCCTAATTCGCTCCACCGGGTTTTGGCTCAATTGGACGGTTTGCCGCCCACTTCAGACGACCTCGCCCCCTATCTCTGGTTCGATCAAAAAAACTTCCTTTGCGACGACATCCTCAACAAAAGCGACCGCATGAGCATGGCTCACTCCGTCGAAGTGCGTCCGCCATTTCTCGATCATCGCCTCGTCGAGTTCGCGGCCAAGCTCCCCGCTTCCCTGAAAATTCGCAGCGGCCGGCAGAAGTTCCTTCTCAAGGAACTGATGAAAGACAAGCTGCCTGCCGCCATCCTGCAGCGCAAAAAGATAGGCTTCGACATCCCCGCGCACGACTGGCTTCGCGGGCCGCTCCGTGGCCTGCTCACGGATTCATTGCGTTATGGCGCCTCCGAGTGTGGCAATTTGTTTCGCCCAGAGATCATTGACGCCTTTCTCCAGCGCCATCTAGCGAAGAAAGTCAATGTCGGCTATCACATGTGGGGCTTGATGGTGCTCTTTCTATGGATGAAGAAATGGGGCATCCAGGCAGACTCTCGCGAAACGACTAAAGCTATGGTGCAAGCCAAAGTTGGAGTGTCGGTTTGATGTTCCCGGCTCGCCCCGAAATGTCCGCTAGGACTTCTTTTAGTGTCAGGGGCATGTGAGCACCTTGCAAAATCAGGCTTGCAAATGCCCCAGCCTACAGGCGAGAATTTTAGTGTGGGGTTGATGAATTTTTTCCGCGTTTCTATTTCCCGAGTTTTGGAATATCGGAAGAAACACTCGTAACACGATTTCGATCAGGGCATTACGAGAGAGCATTACCCTGAGGAGGGTACATGAAGATTGCCGTGCTGGGTGGGGACGGCTATTGCGGTTGGGCCACTGCTTTATATTTGTCGCAGAAGGGCCATTCGGTCGCCATCATTGACAACTATTTGCGCCGCCTCTGGGATCACGAGCTCGGCGCTCAAACGCTGACTCCCATTCGTCCGCTGACGGATCGCGTCCGGGTCTGGCAGAACCTGACCGGAAAGACCATCGAAATTTTCGTTGGCGACGTTGCTGACTACGATTTCCTCGGCTCGACGTTAAAGTCATTCGCGCCGGAAGCCATCGTCCATTTCGCCGAACAGCGCTCCGCCCCTTATTCCATGATCGACCGCAAGCACGCGGTCTTCACCCAAGTCAACAATGTCGTCGGCACGCTCAACGTCCTTTTCGCCATGCGCGAATTCCTGCCGGACTGCCATCTCGTCAAGCTCGGCACCATGGGCGAGTACGGAACTCCCAATATCGACATCGAAGAAGGCTATATTTCCATCGAGCATAATGGCCGCAAGGACGTCGTTCCCTTCCCCAAGCAGCCCGGCTCCTTCTATCACCTCTCCAAAGTGCACGACAGCCACAACATGATGTTCGCTTGCAAGATTTGGGGCATTCGCGCCACCGACCTCAATCAAGGCGTCGTGTACGGCACGATGACGGACGAAACAACGCTCGATGAAGCGCTCATCAATCGATTCGACTACGACGATGTTTTCGGCACTGTCCTTAATCGTTTCTGCGTGCAGGCCGCTATCGGCCAGCCGCTCACCGTTTATGGAAAAGGCGGCCAGACTCGCGGCTTCCTCGACATTCGCGACACCGTTCGCTGCATCGAGCTTGCCTGTAACAACCCGGCTTCCAGGGGCGAGTGCCGCGTCTACAACCAGTTCACAGAACAGTTCTCCGTCCTGGATCTGGCCCACATGGTCGAATCCGCCGCGAAAAAACTCGGAATGACCGTCGAAATCGATCACATTCCCGATCCGCGCGTCGAGGCCGAGCAGCATTATTACAACGCCAAACACTCCAAGCTAATGGACCTCGGCTTGCAGCCGCATAACCTCTCGGATTCGCTGCTCGATTCGCTCATGAACATCGCTATGAAGTATCGCGACCGCGTGGACGCTTCGCTCATGCTCCCGCAGGTTAACTGGCGAGAACCGAAGAACGACCGCCGCATGCAGATGAGCATGCTATCGAAATCGTCGGCTCCCGAATCACGCCCGGCTCAGACCGTCTCAGCGGGAGCCAAGGCGAATAAGGCCTAGGACGACCTCAGGCTCTCATTGGGGGGAATTCCGCGCCGGACTCGGAACATCTGGCAGCAGCGTTCCCCCTTGAATCCGGTAATCCACGTTGCGCCACCGTATGCTGTTGCGGCCGAATGTCAGCAGCCAAATCACAAACGCCGTCGCATCCCAAACCACAATGAGCGGCATCTGCTTCCAGAGTCCCTTCTGTTTCAATCCCCACACGCCAACCAGCCACGTCATCGCAACACGAAGCAAAGCGTAAGTTCCAAGATACGCGAACGCGATTCCCGTTGATGGATGCGTGAGCACAACGGCTAAGGTCCATGGCAAGCCTTGCGTAAACGCAAGCCCAATGTGGCCCCAAGGGCGCATGTGCCGCATCACTGTCATCCAGCGAAGTCGCTTGCTGAAGAGCGCGCGGGGCGAATCATAGTCGGGTACAGTCTGTATCGCGTATGGAAGGAGTACGACTTCCAAACCCTGCTGCGCAATCAGCCTTCCAACCAGCAAATCATCGGCGGGTTTATTTTCAATCGCTTCGTATCCACCAAATCCAGCAAGGTGCGCGCGGGTTGTAACAACCGTAGGCCCCAAGGTGAATTTGATCCCATCCAACTGCCGCGCGACCAGGATCCCAGGATAGAAATCGGAATACATCCCGATGGACTGCAGGTGTTGGGTCAGCGTTTGATCATGAATGGACACATAGAAGCACGTCGCGCAACCCACTTTCGGATCACGCAGAGGCGCGATGACCGTCCGAAGGTAGTTCGGCTCGACCCGCACGTCGCTGTCGCTGATGACCAGAAACTCGTTTTCCGCCTCATTCACCATCCTGACCAGCTTTGCCACTTTGTCGTTGATGGCGCTGCGCTCGGAGCCGTACAGTATCCGAATCTTGCGTTCTGGAAAATCCTTAATCAGTTTCTGAAGCACGGGCACCGCAGCATCGCTTTCATCCCCAACACAGAAAATCAGCTCATAATTCGGGTAATCCTGCCGGCAGAAACTCGCATAATTCTCGTAGGCGTCCGGGTCCAGTCCCCGCACTGGCTTCAAATTGCTAATGGGCGGCGCAAATTCCACACTCTGCGTTGCGCTGGCTTTCGAGCTCCGAAAAAAACGCCAAGTACTATACAGGACGAGCAAATAATAGATGAAGGGAGAAACAGCCACGACAAAGAATAAGATATCGCCGGCTTTCGAAATCTTTGCACCTCGCGCACTAGGATTGTGACAAGTTGCTCCGTCGATTGTGAGGGCTCTCCCCCACTGCTGCTTTCGAAAAAGCATAGCAAAAAATCAACCACTTCGCTGACCGAGGCTATGGTCTCCATTCAACATCCTGTAAGATAAATCCTGACCAAACTTATGAAAGATTCCCCCGGCCTGCACCTAAAAACCTACATTTTCATTTTTTTCATCGTTTTGTTCGCTCCCCTTGGCAACGTTCTCCTCAGTAAAGGCATGAAGGGCGTCGGTTCCGCAAAGAACTGGGAATGGGGCGATCTGCTGCATGTCCTGGTCAGCGTCATTACTTCTGGTTACATTTGGCTCGGAATCGCTTGCCTGCTGGCCTTCTTCGTCGCGTACATGCTGGTTCTCACCTGGGCGGACTACAGCTACGTTCAGCCAGCCTCCTCATTTTCCTATGCCGTGGTGGCCCTGCTCGGTTATTTTCTGCTGGGAGAAGCCGTTCCTCCGCTGCGCTGGCTCGGCATCCTTGTGATCTGCGCCGGCGTCTTCATCGTCGGGCATACCCATCCTCGCACGACGGAGAAAGCCTGACCATGCTCGAATTTTTCTTTCTTTTTATGATTGTTGCCGCGGGCACCGGCGGAGAACTCTGCGTCTCACGCGCCATGAAAGTGGTCGGCGAGGTTCACGAATTCCACCCCACCGCGCTCCTTCGTTTCGTATTTCGCGCCATACGCGTCGGCTGGATGTGGGTCGGAATCGCAATGATGACGCTGGCATTTTTTTCGTTGCTGGCTATGCTGTCCATCGAAAACGTCAGCTTCGTAGTTCCCGTCACGGCTTTGAGTTATGCCGCTGGCGCGTTTGGCGCCGTGTTGTTCCTGCATGAACGCATCAGCAGGCAGCGCTGGCTAGGCGTTTTCCTGGTTTGTATCGGTGTTACTCTCGTCTGGCTCAGCAGGCACTGAGCCGCTCCTTCATAACTTCACTTCGGCGGCTTCTCCGGATCGACCTGCGTAGCCGTTCCGATTTTGACAGTGGAGCCGAACCGTTTGTAATTCTGGTAGCGTACCGACAAACGAATATGCACAGCTTGTCCTGTCTTGAAGTGCAAGTAGTCGTCCGCTCGCGTGTAAGTCGGGAACCAGTAGTGGCCTTCGATATTTTCCCGAAAAGTCTCGAAGGTCGGAAAAGCCTGATCTTCTTTTTTCTTCAGCAACCCCGTGGCTTTTCCATGCGTCTTGACGATCTGGAGATCCTTGTCTTCCACCCAGACCCGCCCTTGAAAGTATCGCTGCCCTTTTTCCATTTTTAGGGGCGTTACGTCAAAAACATACGTATTGACCTCGTCGATCTGCTCTTTGCCGGCATATTTTACGTCATATTTCGGCAATTCATCCTGGGTAAGTACGAGCGGCCACACTTTCTCAATGTCATCGAAATCCTGTTGCGACATTATGATTCGCTTGAGGTTCGGCGATGGCGCCTCGAGCACCTTCTCATACCGCTTTCCCGCCGGCGTGAACAGGATGTCGCTGGTCATCCGGTACTCCCCGTCCGGCTGCCCGTCGTCATCGAGCTCCTGGAACACGAAGATCTGCGTGTAAGTAAAATTGTCGCGTTCCCTGCGGAACTCCCCTTCATGTTGAGCAAATTTCTGGATGATTTCCTGCACTGGCATGGGGGGCTGCTCATTCGAGATGTGCGAGGATGTCTCTTGCTGGGAAATATCCGTCTTTGATGGATCGGCGAGTGTGTTGGTCGGCTCGCCCCTGCCACGCGGCGGTGCCATCGGCCCTTGTTGCTGAGCCATGATCGGCAGTGCCAGCGCAGCACATGCAATTATGAAATGTGCTCTGACTCTCATCCTCTTTCGTTCCTTCTCGGAGGTTTGGAAATGGCTCCACTCATTACTCTAGCACTCCGGAAACTATTCTCAATTTCTACTGTACTTTAACATTCGATGCTGCGAAAACGACTTTCGTAGCCCACATCGTCCTGAATCCCTCAGGCTGCTTGACAGCGCGGCCCCAAGATGGGATGAAACATCGACTTATTCGTGAGGGAAAAAGAAATTGGTAGGGGCGGTGGGGATCGAAAACAATGACGAGCGGAATCTAAAGGACTTAGAAGAAATCCTCGGAAGCGCTAAGTCATTGAAAAGGAACAATAGGGAATGCAAGGGAATCCTTATTGGCCCCTGAATGGCCCCTCATTTTTTCGCTCGACGAAGAGTGGCGTCGGCTTTCGGTCAAATCTCGCGGCACGGATGGCAAGCCGACGACCACACTTTCCGATAGGTTAACGTTATCCCATGGAGGTGCCGTAGTGTGTTTCTGCGCGCCCCTCAATAAAACAAAACCAACGAATTAGCGCATGGGACATGGCAAGATGCCGTGCTTGGAGGCTTGATGAAAAAAACAGCAGGCAAGAACATGGCATCAAACCAAAGCAAAGGCTAAACGGCTCACCAAGGAGCACCCTTGTTCAACTTCTTGATAAATATCTACAACACCTAGATGTGAAAGGCTTCAGCGAGAGCACCCTAAGGGTTCGTCGCGTTCACATGGAGATGTTTCTGAAATGGTGTGGAAGAAATGGAATTTCCGCGCCTACCAAAGTCACGCGGACATCGCTCGAGAGTTATCAGCGCTATTTGTTCCAGTACAAGAAGAGAGACGGCCAACCGCTAGCAGTTTCTAGCCAACACTCCAGACTCGCGCCTCTCAAGGTCTGGTTCAAGTGGTTGACACAGCGAAAGTATCTTCCGAAAGACCCGGCTGCCGAGTTGGAGTTACCGCGCGTCGGTTACAAACTTCCGAACGTGATGAACAAAGACGAAGCTGAGCGCGTCCTGACTCAACCCAAAATTGAAGTCCCGTTGGGTATCCGAGATCGAGCCATGCTTGAGGTTTTTTATTCTAGCGGATTGCGCCGCATGGAGCTTCTACACTTAAGGCTATACGACGTGGATCAAAAACACGGCCTAATAACCGTACGAGAAGGAAAAGGCAAGAGAGACCGCGTGGTTCCGATTGGTGAACGTGCTTTGGCCTGGCTGGAAATGTACCTGAATACCCTTAGACCCGAAATTGTGAGACAGCCAGACAATGGCGTCGTATTTCTCACTTCGACTGGCGCGCCATTTACGCCGAACCACCTGAGCTGGCTTGCTCGGCAGTACGTGAAATCTGCGGGGATCGGCAAGGGCGGCGCTTGTCACATCTTCCGCCACACCATGGCGACCTTAATGTTGGAAGGCGGCGCGGATATTCGCTACATCCAAGCAATGCTGGGTCACGTGCGTCTCGACACCACGCAAATTTACACGCACGTTTCGATCCGCATGCTAAAACAAGTCCACACAAGCACTCATCCGGGAGCGCAGCTGTGCCCGGAGAGCGACGGGAGTGGAAAACTGGAGAAGACGACCGAACAATCTGCAGAAATCGATGATTCGCAGAAATTGAAGTGAGTCCCAGTCTGACAGAACGGAATAGGCACATTACTCCTGAGAGCACTGCACGAATCGGTGATTCAAAATGTAGAATTCAAGGGATGCCTTCAGCCAATCAACTTGGATCGCAGGGATGGGCTTGTCTAGCCCCGCGGGCAGCCAGCAACACGGAAGAAGCGGCGCAACAATATCCAGAGGCATCGTACTACCGCGCCAGATACTACGACCCATCGACTGGGCGCTTCCTTAGCGAAGACGTAAGCGTCCGATTCTTGCCGTCGGTACTTGGGTTGCGGATCGATAGCCGGTCACTTCGGCCGCAGACATTGCTCGTGCCACAGTCCCAGAATTCCAGCCAGCTTATAGAGTGGATCACCGCCGTGGTAGAAGCTGACTCCTTCGACCTTGGTCACGCGGTCCGCATATGCTAGCTGTTCCGACTGCAGCTTGTGGTGGTATTTCCACGTCGCGGCAAAATCATCAAGGAATGCCCGGTCAGCGACACGAACTTCAGTGCCTGCTGGGAATGCCTCTTTGTACGGTGTAGGTTCTGTCATCTTTGAAGTCCGCTGCGAGATTCCAGGGTAACAGGTCCCCGATGCGGTTGATTGGCTGATCGGCGATGCGCGACAGCACATTGTGCAGATAGCTTTCTGGGTTCAGTCCGTTTAGTTTTGCTGTTCCGATCAGACTGTAGATCGCCGCGGCGCTTTCTCCACCGCGATCCGATCCGGCGAACAAGTAGTTCTTTCTGCCCAGAGCTACAGCGCGCAACGCTCGTTCCGCAGCGTTGTTATCGATTTCCAGGTGACCATCGTTGCAGTAGCGCATCAACGCTTCCCATCGTCCCAGTGCGTAACGAACTGCGATTGCTGTATCCGATTTCTTCGAGAGCTTACCCAAGGTCTCTTCCAGCCATTGTTTCAGTGATCCGAGCAACGGCCGACTCCGTGCGTTACGGATCTCGCGACGTTCCTCTGGAGATCGCCCGTTGATGTCGCTCTCGACCGCATAAAGTGCCCCGATGCGTTCCAGCGCTTCTGCCGCGACCAGAGACTTATGGGCGACCTGGATATCGTAAAACTTTCTTCGCACGTGCGCCCAGCACGCCGCTTCCTGAATGCCGCCACCTTCGTAGATCTGCTCAAACCCTGCGTAAGCATCTGCCTGCAGTGTGCCCTTGAACTTGCTTAGGTGCGCCTGTGGATGTTCCCCCTTGCGATCTGGTGTGTAGGTGAACCACACCGCCGGTGGAGTCTGATCTCCTGCCGGCCGATCGTCTCGCACGTAGGTCCACAGTCGCCCGGTCTTGGTTTTTCCATTCCCAGGTGCCAACACTGGAACCGGCGTGTCGTCGACGTGCAGCTTCTGTCCCGCCATGACGTGACGTCGCAATGCTTCCACTAACGGTTCGAATAGCTGGCTCGTTCCGCTCACCCAGTCTGCCAACGTGGAGCGATCCAGCTCCACTCCTTCTCGAGCGTAAATCTCCGACTGACGATACAACGGCAAGTGATCGCCATACTTCGAGACCAGTACGTGCGCCAGAAGTCCAGGTCCTGCTACACCTCGTGCGATCGGCCGGGTCGGTGCTTCCGCCTGTACGTTCCGCTCACAACACGCACAAGCCAGCTTGGGGCGAACCTGTCGGATCACTATGAACCGCACCGGTTCAATTTCCAGCATCTCCGAAACATCTTCACCGAGATGCTTCAGCTTACCTCCACAGTCCGGGCAAGCTTCTTGCTTTGGTCGATAGGTCCGCACTTCCCTTGGCAGGTGCGCTGGCAGCGGTCGCCGTACGGGTCGGGCCACCGGCTCCGCGCTCTTGATCGCTTCAGGAAGAGCAGCAACCTTCTCCGCATCGTTCAACTGCAGCGCTTCGAGCCGCAGCTCCAGCTGTTCGATCTGCCGATCGAGCTTCTCCGAAGAACGCCCGAACTGCATGCGACGCAACTTGGCGATCAACAGCTTTAGCTGTTCGATCTCGCTGTCGCGAAACACTATTAATTCATGTTGCGAGACGATCAGTGCTTTTAGTTCGTTGGGGTTCAGTGCGTCGAGATCCGGAAGCGTCGCGCGCGCAGCGGTCATGCGCGCAGTATGCCATGAACAAAATTCTTGGCAAATCAATTCTCAATAAATTCGTTTTACACTGCCATCTGCGGATCGTAGCTGCGCACCGGACGCCGCCAATCGATCCCTTCAAGCAACATGGACAACTGTGCGGGAGTTAGCCCCACTGTTCCGCTCGTGACTTGCGGCCAGATGAATCTTCCGCGCTCAAGTCTTTTTGCAAAAAGACACAGACCATCGCCGTCCCACCACAACATCTTGATCAGATCTCCTCGGCGTCCACGGAAAACAAACACGTGACCCGAAAATGGATTCTCTTTAAGCGCCGTCTGCACCATCCCGCTCAAGCCCGTAAATCCTCGTCGCAGGTCCGTCACTCCCGCGGCGATCCAGATTCGCGTTCCTGCCGGCAGCCCGATCATCCGACCAAACACTCGATCGCTGCACGCAGCACTACCACGTCTACGTTACCCGCAAGCCGAATGGTCCCTTTAGCAAGCTTGATCTCAAGGGTTCCCGATCGCGGGAGGAAATCGTCCTCCTTCACACCGTCTACAGATTGATCATCCGCGACCTTCACTGGCACAAGCTGCGCGTCCGTCCTGCTTCCGAGCTTTCCTTCGCGATACAACTTCCGCCAGTAGAACACCTGGTTCGCGTTCACGTCGTGTCGCCTCGCAACTCTCGACACCGAGGCTCCCGACAGCAACGTCTCTTCTACAATTGCCCGTCGCTCCTGGATCGTTCGACGCCGGTGCGTTGTTCGCTGCACTCTGATTTGAGGTGTTTGATCCGATGTGTCCACGATTCCTCTTTGTGGACACAAACAAAAGTGTCCACAAAGGCCATCATCCTCACTCACACCCTCGGAGTACACACGGTAGGAACCGGACGCTTACGCGAAGACCCTATTCACCAATTTTCAGACAAGAGTGCGTACACCTATGTGAGCAACAACCCGTTGGTTCTAGTCGACCCTACTGGCTTAATTGCTCGGCTTTATTGCGAACGAATCCCGACCACTAGGGGCGGGTCTTTCTTCAACAATTTGATCCTTGCTATAGTTAGGCCGTACCACTGTTATCTGTATGTGTCGTGTCACGGGCACGGCCATTATTACGAACTGTACGGGCCAGGGCCGGGCGACCCAAAACATGGCAGACCGCACGATGACCAGCCATTTAATCCTGACCGCGCGAAGAACTCCACCGAGTGCCCGCTCAACCCTCCGGCAGGTGCCAAGGGTTGCGAATTTGAAGATCAATTGGTGCAGTCGTTCGGCAATCAAGCTGCAAACCTACCTGAGTACGAACCGACGGGACCGAATAGCAACACTTTCATCTTTAACGTCATCATAGGTGCTGGGGGAACAGTCCCCGTACCACCTTCAACCTTCAAAGCGCCTGGTTGGGGCTGGACTCCGTGAGAACTAAGATTGCAAAGAGAGCCGCTTGTTTCGTGCTGCTCATACCGCTGGTACTCTTCGAGATGTACTTGTGTACTGCATTCCTTCCGGTGCGGTGGCAGCACGCCATTAATGATCAAATGCTAGATATTTATCCGAAATCGAATGATTGGACACCAATAACACACCCACTTCTCAGTCAAGAGATTGAACAGGAGTTGCGTCAGCACATCGGACTTAGAATCGCCTTATACGCAATGACGCTGGGTTTGCTGATTGGGAATACATGGCTTATTCGTTTGCTTTGGCGCATTCAGGGCGGTGCACAAAACGCATCCGAGAGCGGGTGAGCGCGATTCATTCTCCCAAAACCACATGATGTCCGGTTGCAATTCGGCGGGTGGCACAGACGATAAATTCCAAGACGATTCAGGCTGCCGCATACGCCGGGTTTTGCGTGTGCGGCGATAGAGATTGTCATCCGAAGTTAGGGATCCCGGGGGTTTGAGTTGTGATTCATTTTCTCTCACGAAGTAGAGTTGCAATGATGCGCGGATTCCGGCAACCGTGAAGTATGGCTAGGACAACGAGGGGCTTTTCATCCGGCGCGTACACGATCAGAAAATCGCGTAAGGGATGAAAACGCAGTGGTCGCGAAGTCAGATCGGAGCGTCTGTGACCCACTTGAGGAAAGGGGACCAGGGCGCGAATCGCTTCATAGATTTCCTCAAGAACACGGTCAGCAGCCCCAGGATTGTCGGCAGCGATATATTCCCAAATTTCGTTTAGGTCAGCGAGGGCGTCTGGATGGAGAACAAATCCGCTCATGAACTGCGGCGGTCTTGGCTCCTTTGGCGCAGTCGACCAAAGGCCTCTTCGCCGTCGACAGGCTGAACCCGGCCGCTCTTTATGTCATCGTAGCGGCCATCCAGCATGTTGCGTACCTGGGCTAGCTCTGCGAGGTATCCGATCATCGCGTCCTCAACGAGTTCATCCGGCGCGCGGCCAGTTGTCGCCGCAAGCTCTTGAAGACGGGATTCGGTTTCGGGCTTAAGATGCACTACCATATTACAGAGTCTAGAGCCGTGGTTTGGAACTGTCAAACCGATTGTGAGTTAACGGAATCGTCAGCGAATGGTCCGTCTGCAGAATTGTTCCTCCAACCCCCTTGGTGCGAAAGTTCAGAAACTGGGCTGTATTACTACCGCGCCAGATACTACGATCCAAGTGCTGGAAGGTTTCTCAGCGAAGATCCAATGCAATTCACGGCAGGTGGGAATTTCTACCGGTATGCTTACAACAATGCTGCACTTTGGAGCGATCCAACTGGAATGATGCCGTCTGACGGCCCGTCGCCGGCTATCATGATTCCAAGTACAAGAGTACCTGGAAGCAAGCTTTGGGGTGATGTCAATCCATTCTGCAGGAAAGGGCGGAACATAGCGCTGGATTTTGCCATGCTGGAGGAATCTATCGACACGCGCTGGCGCGAAATCTACAGCTACAGACATTCCAAGATTGCTGCTGAGCGATTGCTGGCTGATGACCCGGGCCATGAGGAGCGGATTGACGTGGAGGAGGAGGCTAAGCAACGTTGCTTAGACAGCCCTAAATGCCCTGAGCCAAAGCCCTACCCGTTCCCAGTCCAGGTGCCGGAGTGGAAGGATGCAAGGGCGAGGAGGGCCGTAGCAACGACTGGCGTTGTTGCCGTCGGCGGCGTAGTGCTCTACTACGTTGTAACTTACGGTTGGCTCTTCTTACTTTGATTAACATGACCATCGAAAGGGAGACGTTATACCTTCCTCCAACTTACTCTCTAGGAAGGATCACAGTTTATCTGCCGAACGAGCGCGATCCGTGCGAACTCTTGGAAGCAATAGGACCTGTCCAAGTTCCTAAGAGCGCTAAGCTATTCCTCGATGTTAGCCAGGAAGTGTGCGATGACTTGCGGGGTTTGCGCACTGCACCCCGACGTCTGCTAGAAAATGGAGTTAGTTTTATCCAGAAGAATCTGCAGAAAACGGACCTTCGAGAAGTTATCGTTTTCGAGCCCCGCCACTTGGTGATCACATATTGCAGCGGCCTGACCGTTGATCAACTTCAGCAACTCGGCGAATTGCGTTCACTGAAGCATTTGAGTCTTTCTCATACTCTTCTCAACGTTCCAGATTTTTCTTGGATTCCACAATTTCCTAGCCTCAATACGCTATTCCTCTTGGGAACTGACGCCGACGACGCATGCGTTCCGTTCGTGGTCAGCATCGCAGGATTGGAAGAACTTGACCTTGCAGAGTGCAAACTCACTGATCGTGGTGTTCAAGCGATTTGGCGGAGCGTGAACATCAAAAGAGTGAACTTACGCGGCTGCCAGATAGGTGATAAGGCCCTTAAGGGCATAGGCTACTGCGCTCTCCTAGAGTCCCTCAACATTTCCGGCACTCGGATTTCAGATAGCGGAGTTGAAGTCATTGTGGCAGAAGCGCTTCAGAACAACCGCCAGCTGTCCGCCCTGAATTTGAGGTCGTGCCACATTACAGATGGGGCTTTGGTTCGTCTCTCATCTTTGAAGAGCTTGTCTATGATCGACCTCACAGATACAGAGGTCACACCACAGGGAGCCGCTTTTCTCAAGAGGTCTTTGCCCGGATGTAATGTTCGTGTGGGACGAGAGAAGGCGGGACGCTCAAAACTTTAGAAGTGGATTGGTGTCTGGCGGGTGGCACAGACGATAAATTCTGAGACGACTATAGGTGCCGCATACGCAGATTTGAGTGCGCGGATTTAGACAAAGCTTCATGCACAACATGCGTGAGACCGGTACGAATCCCGCCGCTCAAAAACCTGGCACAAAGGCCAGTCTGTATTACTACCGCGCCAGATACTACGACCCGAGCGTAGGACGCTTTATAAGCGAAGACCCAATGAGGCCCGATGATGTATTTGATTTTTACGTTTACGCCAGAAACGAACCGACCAATGTTACTGATCCGCGTGGACTCTACGGAACCGATCCAGCGGTTCCGAAGCCCCTGCCACCGCGCCTAGACGAATTCATGAAATGCCTGGACCGCGAAACTGGTACGCAACAGTACGTGACTGCCACAACGAACGACGATCACACGGACCCTGGCCACGCAGGGGGCACAAGCTTGGACCTAAGGCCTGTCGGCACACCATCCAAAAAGCTATTCTGCGCGGCCGGAAAATGTGGAGCAAAGTTTGTGTTGGACGAGCGAGCGCTCAAGACCAAGAAGGGCTCGAGGTTCCACTATCACATTCAACTTGAACTGTTGATGATTCCCAACGCCCCGAATTCGATCCCGGACACGCCCGATTGCAAACCGTCAGGCTGCAAGAAATGAGGTTGGTGTGCGTTTGAAATTCATGTCGATCAGCGCAGTGTGTCTCTATCTGTTTGCCCTCAATCAAATGGCTTTGGCCTCACCCAAAAGTCGGTGCACCCTTCCATCGGGTCTGGGTGAAGAAATTTCGACAAAATATCCTGGGACGAAGCTTGTCAGCTTGGCGGATTTGGATGAATACAAGAGAAAACTATTTCAAAAGGACCACGGTACTCGGTGCCCTGGTCTTGCGAGGGTTGATTTTTATGGCGATGGAAAGCCAACATGGGCTCTTGTTTTGATTTCGGGAGAGAATCCTCAACGAAAAGCGCAGCTCGTAGTTGCGCGGCAGGTTGACAAGAAGTGGGAGATTCGCTTGTTGGACACAACGGACGGAACCCCGGTGGTCTGGTCTGAAGGCGCTGGTAAGTATGATGACCTTTACGGCAAGAAAACGATTATAGCTACCAGGCCGGTTGTTGTCTTTTGTGGCTTAGAGTCTTTCGAAGTCGTGTTTGCCTGGACGGGTAAAGACGTGGAGAAGGTTCAACTCTCTGACTAGAAGCCTGCGACTCAGGTTGACCGCCTTAAAAACGACTCTGTCGGTGATGCTCTTGCTTCCGTCCACCCTAGTTTTCAGCCAGGCGGAAATTCGTGCTAGCCAAAGCCCGATGCGGTGCAAACTGGAATCTCTTCCCTCGGATATCCAGAGTCGCCTCAAGGAAGAGTACGGCTCCTGGAAGATCAAGGAACCCACGGACCTAAGTCAGCGTGCCCGGGAAGCGTGGGAACCTGAGAAGCCGCTGACGTGCCCGGGAATCGCAGTTGGGCACTTCGAGAGCGCGAAGAGTCTTTCATATGCCGTTTTGCTTGTCCCGAAGGGTCACCCAGACGAGGGCTACAGGTTTTTGGTTTTTAGCCAGAAACTGGGCCAGCCGGGTCACGAGGTTCGGGTTCTAGACAAGTTGGACGAAAAGGGAGCGGCCAACTACTACATTCAAAGTACGCCGATCAGCAAGTTCTTCGATGAGGCGTCTCGGAAGAAGTTCCAGGCTCATACCATGGACGGCATCTTGCTTACAGATTCAGGCGAAAACGAGTATGGCGTTGAGGTGTACTTCTGGTCTGGTGGTCGCTACAGGCATGAGCCGATAGACTATTAGCCGCCTGGCTAGTCAGTCCTGCCGGGGCCGGTTACCGTGCAGCGCCGAAGAGCGCCGTCAGAGCCATGCCTTCGGCATGGGGAGGGGGTATGACACGTCACCCCAAGTTGGGTGCTGCACAGCAACCTTCAAATACGATCCGTTCGGGCGGGGCGGGTGGCAAAGACGATTAATCTTAAAACGATTCTGGTGCCGCATACGCCGGTGTTGGGTGTGCAGGTGTAGATTTAACTTCATGCCTGACTTAGACCACTTCAGCACCGACCCTTCCGTTCACACGTTCAGTTCGGCGACGAACCTATATTATTATCGCGCCAGATACTATGACGCTTCGACTGGACGATTCACCTCAGAAGACCCGATCCGGTTTAGAGGTGGATTTGATTTCTACGCATATGTCATGAACGACCCGATTGATTCTATAGACCCCATGGGTCTGTGCGGTCCCTGTGACAACATACCCCCTCATCCGCAAGATGCAAGTGTGGACGATAATATGCTCGCTGCACAGCAGAACGAGTACCGCTGGTGGTACCTAATGGTCAGCCGATGGAACGGACCCTGGGATTACAAGAACTATCACGGACAGCCGCACCCGGAGTACGACAACTTCGGAAACTTCAACTATGGGGCAACCGGTTGCGCCTTAGGAATTCCTCTGGACATTCTTTGGCGGGCCGCTGGATATGCCAAGTCCAAAAGGATGCCTAACGATCCATATGGGAGTCCATTCGGCCGTTATCCTTACGGGAACCAGCCGGATAAGCAGCAGCAAATCAAAAATGGGTACGAGTTTTGCCAGAAATGTACGCTCCTAAACAATTCAAAATGATTTCGATCGCGCTCCTCTATCCCTAACGCAGCGACATCGAAGGGGGATTGCCGCCCTGGAGTAAAAGGGCTGGGGCCGTAACTCGAAATGGAGGTCAGATAATGAAACACGCCAGGGCCGTATCTGTTTTTCTTTCTTTCATTGCTGGTATTGCGATCGGAACTATGGCCCCTCGACTGATTCGTGGTGCAGTAGATAGACAGCTGTTTCCCGAGCACCGCCGCGAGATCTCGCGTGCCACTTCGCCGGATGGGACCGTAGATGCCGTTTTGGAAGGAATCGAGTGCGGTGCAGCGTGCTCATCGGGGTATTCCGTTAGTGTTGTGCCAAAAGGGAACGCTCCGCTGAAAGACCCCGTGCAACAAGTTTTCGCGGCGGATGACATGGTCAATGCTCAGATTCGATGGGATGAGGCCCACTTGTTGGACATTTCCTACGACAAAGCATTCATTCATAACTTTCGCAATGTGGCGTATCCCTTTGGAAGGGCCGGTGACGAAGGCAGTTGGCGGTATGCGGTTGAGATCCACTTGATACCATCCTCGCCTCGCTTCTCATATCTGGTGGACGGAAATGGGAATCATGCCTCGAAGTAATTGGCCGACGCTTACGACCCACTCATCTGTGTTTAGCATCCAATACGATTCTTTCGGGTTTCGTATCCACGAATCTGCGTCGGGCCGGGTGCCGGATCCTTTGGCTTTTGTAAGGGTCTGGGTTTAGAGTCAACTTCATGTGCAATCTGAGGGGGACGAGAAAGGATTTCGACGTCCGCGAATCGGACACTGAAGCCGGCCTGTATTATTATCGCGCCAGATACTATGATCCAAACGCTGGGCGCTTCATTGGCGAGGATCCACTTGGATTTGGTGGCGGAGTGAACTTCTACGCATACGTGGAGAATAACCCGGTCTTTTGGATCGACCCTCTTGGCTTGGAATGCCATACATTCGTTTTCTGGACTCGCTGCAATCAGGTCGGCGAGTCCCCCGCTCTGATCGCCGCTGAGAACGCGCATGAAGCCCAGCATAGAGAAGACAACAAAGAACTTCTTGCTGCGGCCGGACTCCCCGGCCTAGCTGCCGCAAGAATTCCGAGGGTCTGCCAACTATTGGAAGCCCGTGGTTTTGCAAAGGAAATACCGATTCTCGAAAAACGGATCAACGAGCTGAAGACCCAAAAGTGCCGCACGAAGCAGGAAGAAGAAGAATTGCAAGAACTCGAAAATGAACTTAGTAGGGCTAAAGCAGTTTCTAGCGACCGTAAGGCTCAAAAAGTTTATTGCATGTCTCACTGAAGGTGATTAGTGAAAAAATCGACGATCCTCGACTTCATTCTGTTCGTTGTCGTCGGGATACAAGTCTTGAGTTTTGTTGTGGCCGTCGGGGGCAATCGGCCCCGCGGTCGTTCCGCAGACGAGGCTTTTTCCCGTTGGCTGGCCAACCGCACTCCGCAAAACGAACGTGAATTTCACGAGGAAATGGATCGGCTCGAAGAAGGACCCAGGAGGACTAGGAGGTTTGGCCTTATGGTCTTCTGTGCGAATGGCGTCGTGCTGCTGCTGCTGATTCGAGAACGACGCGCCATCTTTGCACACGAGAATCTTGAGGGCGGGCCGCCAGGCGGGTGGCGCGGACGATAAATTCTGAGGCGAATTTGGGTGCCGCATACGCCGGTTCTGCGTGTGCGGGTTTAGAGTCAACTTCATCGCGAACTTCAGTTGAACCGGCTGACCCAAAAGACCTATCCTGATAACCACCACGGTGAATTACACGTATGACAACGACTCCCGCCTGACGCAGGTGGTCGATCCCACGGGCACGTATCAGTTTGCGTTCGACAACATGGGACGGCTCACTTCGACCACTACAAGTTACGCGTTCTTGACCGGGCGGAACTTCACGACGAGCTATGCCTATGACGCGGCGTCGAACCGCACGGGCTTCACCGATCCCGAAAGCGGCGCGACGAGCTACGTCTACGACACGTTGAACCGGTTGCAGACGCTCACGCCGCCATCGGCGTTCAGCGCTACGGGAAATTTCGGCTTCACTTACGACGCTCTGAGCCGCCGCACGCAGATGACCCGACCGAATGGGTTGAAATCGGTCTATGCCTACGACAATCTGTCGCGGTTGCAGAGTGTTCTTCACCAAAGCGGCTCAACCACATTGGACGGCGCAGCCTACACCGTTGACAACGCGGGGAACCGCCTCACCAAGACGGATGAACTGGCAGGCGTGACCTCGAACTACACCTACGACCCGATCTACGAGCTGACGTAGGTGACCCAAGCCACAACCACCACGGAAAGCTACACGTACGATGCCGTCGACAACCGGCTCTCGTCTCTGGGTGTATCGCCGTACAACATCAATACCTCGAATGAGCTCACCTCGATTCCCGGCACCACGTACACCTACGACAACAACGGGAACATGCACACGAAGGTGGTTGGGTCAAATACCACGACCTATGCGTGGGCTTTCGAGAACCGCATGAGCAGCGTCACATTGCCCGGAAGCGGCGGGACGGTCAGCTTCAAATACGATCCGTTCGGCAGGCGCATCTACAAATCCTCCTCCAGCAGCACCAGCATCTATGCCTACGACGGCGACAATCTCATCGAGGAAACGAATTCCTCCGGCGCGGCGGTTGCGCGTTATTCGCAGACACAGAACATCGATGAACCTCTCGCCATGCTGCGCTCAGCTGCGACGAGCTACTTCCATGCCGACGGCCTCGGCTCCGTCACTTCGTTGAGCAACTCGGCAGGGTCCATCGCAAACACCTATACTTATGACTCTTACGGAAATCTGACGGCCTCTACGGGCTCGCTCGTGAATCCATTCCAGTACACGGCTCGGGAGTCCGACAGCGAAACCGGTCTGTATTACTACCGCGCCAGATACTACGACTCCAACGCGGGGCGCCTCCTGAGCGAAGACCCCATCATGTTCCAGGGGGGAAACAACTTTTATGCATACGTCCACAATACCCCCACAACTTTCGCCGACCCTTTGGGCCTGCTTGCAATTGACCCAAGTTGTAATTGCAGCGCGGGGATGAACGGAAAGGATTTGCAGTTTGCTGAACAGCTAGCCGCTGCAGGCGCGAGCAGGATAACCGACCCTAAGTTAAGAGACTGTATCTTAGGAAAGCTTAACAACACCGGCGTCGTAAAGTGTGGCGGAAGCAAGTGCGACAAAGGATCAGAACCTGATAAGCAAGGGAAGGTCCTTTTCGGATGGGCTCCTCCTTTCGGGAATACCATCCACCTTTGCAAAGCCGCGGCTGGCAATGATTTTTCATTGGCATGCACCATGATCCATGAATTAGCCCATACCTGTGGGCATCCGCGTGAAGGAACGCCGAACCGAGCGGCGAGCCAGGCATTTCCAGGGGTATGTAAATAGGAGCATTGGTAACCAAGGGGCATTCAAATGCTAGAAAACCGTTGCGCATATTACTTCTTGACTACCGCTCTGTTGTTTCTGGGCATCAGTTTTATTGAGAGCGATGGCCATGCCAAAAGCTCGTCAAGAGACGTGACGAACGAGCAATCTGGCGAGAGAGTCCAAAGGCTTCTGTCCGATCAGCAAATCGATGATTCAGACGCAATTAACCTCATCTTCAAGGAAGATGACAAGGCCCTACCAATTCTTTTAGGAGCGTTACGAGAAGGGAAAAACGTGGAACGTGCGTCGTGGGGAGTAGCCTATTTGGGAGGTCCTAAAGAGCGGGAGATCCTTCGCAACGTGATCGCCGGTGAGAAGGATCAGGAAAAGAAGTGGCTAATGGCAAGCTTTCTCGCGGGCGCACTGGTGCAACCGGCATCCTCCGAGGAGTGGGACTTTCTAGAGGTTTGTCTCAGACGATACAAGAACGAAAATGGAGGCTTAGCTTCCTTCTCCGCAGCCCTCGCCCTTGGGGTCAATGCTTCTCCTCAGGCGCTCCATCTGCTTCAGACCGTCGTACCTCCGGATCAATCGTCGGCCTCGGACAACGATACAGTTCAGGAAGCGAGGCGGGCTATTCTTTGGATCAAACAAAAATCCTCAATCAAAACGGCCACTCCATCTGAAAAAGGGTCTGATTTGGATCAAATCAAACAAATTGTTTTGAAAGACGCCTTCAATGCGGACGAAGAAGGCAAGCATTTGTCAGTGGGGGACGTTGTCTTCACTGGGGATAAGGGCCGGGCGCTGGTTTCGATCGAGATTTATCGAGGCCCGAAGGACGCTCACAGCTACGATGTGGTGCTAGAGCGCAGAGAAGGCATGTGGAAGATTACAGGAGTGTGGTTCTCCTGGGCTGCGTGAGAACCCTGATACACGTTAGTAGACCTTTCCACTCTGGGCACCGACTGGGTGCCGGCCCATTTGGGTTGCAAGGGCCCGGGTTTAGAGTCAGCTGGATGATGGATGTCGGTCAGATCGAAGATTACCGCTCATCAGGGGAATCTGACTCCGAAACCGGTCTCTATTACTATCGCGCCAGATACTATGACCCAACGGTTGGGCGATTTATGTCGGAAGACCCGACCGGATTCAAGGGAGGCTCAAACTTCTATCCGTACGTCACAAATGATCCCGCCAATCAAACAGACCCGATGGGATTCGACAGCAATTCGCAGCGCTGCCGTATGTTGCGGGAGAAAATAGAGAACATCGAAGAGAGCATAAGAAAACGCCAGAGAGATCTTCAGGATGACCCTCTGGGTTTGCCTGGCTCATGTCCGAACGATAAGGCGAAGCCTGGCTTGAGCCGAAGAGGACATCAGATGCTGATCAACATGGACAAAGCTAGGTTGGCTGCGTACACAGCCGAATACGCGTGGTTCTGCAAAGACTGGCCGCCGATTCCTCCAATCCCCGTGCCAGTTCTAAATCCACAACAAAAGCGGCAGCTTGCTACGAACACCGCAGTCACCGTAGTGGTAGGAGTCGGGGTAGTAGTAGTAGTGATTGCTTTATCTCCCGTGGGGTTATGACCGGACACCATGCGAAATCTTGACACTATTCTTGGGGAAATCCGCTTGTGCAAGGCCCCCGATGACAATGGAAAGTTACCAGCTCTCTTCACAGAGCTGGATTCAGCTGCACTCGATGAGGACAAATTACCTAGCAGTTTTTTTCAGGGAGTCCTGGAGCTTCAACGAGACAAGGATTTCCGCAGCCTCGACAATTCTTGGACGATACTCTACTTCCTGAACAATAACTGGGGCCAAATCACGTCCCAGCAGCGTGAGGAACTCCGAAGTGTCCTCAACGAGGGTTTCGACAAGTACCAAAACTGGATGGGCGCTTTCGTCACGTCTGAGCTACTGGGTGAACGGTATGCCGATAAAAATGCACTCAAAGCGCTTGCCGATCTTGGGAAGAGTGCCCGTCTTCCCGCGAGGGCGGCCGTCCCCCACGGCCTTGAGACGCTCGCGAAGACGACCCCTGACGAATCACTGCGAAGGGTTGCCATTGACCGGCTTCAAGAACTGGAAAAGAGTGAGTTCGAAGAGGTCCGGAACGAAGCGCTGATCTCGCTGAAAAAACTCGGCCATTGAAAGGGCCCCCGGGCGGGTGGCAGACTATTAGCCCCTCGTCACGAACTGGGTGCCGGACCCTTTGGTTTGTAAGGTGCGGGGTCTAGAGTCAACTTCATGCAAGAAACCGCACCGCGCGACTACCTCAGCGCTTCTCTCCCGATGCCGCCAGAAGCGTCAGAGTCGTACTACCGCGCCAGATACTACGACCCGAACTCAGGCAGATTCATTAGCGAAGACCCGGTGCACTTCGACGGCGGAATTAACTTCTACGCGTATGACGACAATGATGCGGTCAACTTCACAGATCCTTGGGGACTGTGCCCCGACGATTACAATTTGGACCTCAGGAACCATGGGGCGCCGCACATTGACCGCGTTGATCGCAATGGCAGACTGGTTGGACGCTACAGGCCGGATGGTTCAGGCATCCCACACAAAGGTAAGGAGCCACCAAGAATCCCCAATAGGGACAGGGGCAAGTTCGACAAAGCTGCGGACGAGCTAAGAAGGAGAACCGACCCTAACACTGCGAAGTGTCCTTGCGCCAAGCCACCGGTGTCCGCGCCAGCTCGTCCTGATCCGAGCCGGATTCCATGGTCTGAATGCCACCCCGTTTGGACTGCTACATAGGCGAAGATGGATATCCACATCGAATGTTCGGTGACCCATTCTTCACTCCTCTTCCGTCGCCAGGTGTTCCGGTGACGGTCCCGAGTCTTCCACCGTTCCCTATTCCTGAACCGATCCCAGTGCCGATTCCAATCTATTGATGCCATGAGAAAAAAAACGAACGCACCGATGTCCGTTCCAAGGCCGATACCGCCTCGATCTGTAGTGAGACTTGCGGCGTGTCCAGACGACACTCCTCGATGGAAGAAAAGCCTGGGCCAAGTCTATCGCGTTGGCTACTACAGTCGCCGCGATGGAATGGACTGCATCTGGCTCGTGAACGAATCGGGCGAATATCAAGAGACCGTGGATCACGACTATCTCTCCAAGTATTTCGACATCATCCAGGTCAGTGATGAGAAGAGTCTCTACGGTACTAAAAGGCCCCAGATCGGTCCGGTCAAGGCTGCAAGTAAGAGCGCTCGAAGTCGACCAGTAGTCAAGCGTGCTCGGTGAAGTGGGCGGGTTGCAGGCCCTTGCCCGCAGGGTCCAGTTTGGGTGCCGGACCCTTTGGTTTGTAAGCGTCCGGTTAGAGTCGCCCTTATGCCCGATTTGCGCCACATCGGCTATGACATTTCGGTTCGCGGATTGCATTCGGCGACAAATTCATCTTACTACTGCGCCAGATACTACGACGCCCAGGCCGGCCGCTTCCTCAGTGAGGACCCGATGAGGTTCAAAGCCGGGATTAATTTCTACGAGTATGTCAAAAACAATGCGGCGAATCTCACAGACCCGTTTGGACTCAAAGTCCAGAAATGCTGCCGAAATATACAGGTGAATGCGTTCTTGGATTTCTTCTCGCAACTGTTGGGTTTGAAGCACTGCTACATCAAGACCGACACGGTGTCAGCCGGAATGGGGCCAGCCAACGGCGGACCGCTTCCGGCATGGCCCTATGGTGTTCCTACGCAGATTGACGATCATTCAAAAGAACCGGTGTCTCCGGGAGACTGCAAAGATGTTCCTGGTGCAGACGAAGCCTGCGTAAACAAAGCGCTTCAGATTGGATGTCCAACCGGAAAATGGACGTTTTCTAATCAGTGCAACAGCTTTGCGGACAATGTGCTCACGAAATGCGGTGGGTGTCCAATACGAGGTCAATTGGACGGGCCCCTTCCTCCAGGCTGGGCAATTGCATTTCACTAGCCCTGTGACGATGGGTCACGAATGTGACAGTCTTATGTGTGCGGCCCGCTTGCATCCAAACGAGACACTTTTCTGCCTGGGAGGAGAATAAAGATGAGCGGAGGGGTAAATGCCGGGCGTATTAAGGCGTTTATACCTTGGTTGACGGTCATACTCCTGTTTCTCGGCTCAGGGTGGACTTTGAACATTTCGATTGCTAACTGGTGGGCAGCTAGCTTCCATGACGAACATCGTCAGCTGTATACCTCGCGAGGAAATATGTTCTTCATCGTGGCCTTTACTCTTCTTGCGGCCTCCGTATCGGTGATCGTCGCCACCCTTCGTTCAGGTAAGAAGCGGAGGATGGCGAAGGCTTGATCCTAGACACGGTCGTGCTTCTGCCCGGTCTGGACGGCACCGGGGCGCTCTTTGCAGATTTGATTGCTGAGTTCCCGCCGACGCTGAGGGTCAACATCGCCAGGTACCCGGCAGACCGATTCCTTTCCTACTCTGAACTTGTTCCTTGCGTGAAGGAAGTAGTTCCACGCAGCAGTCCATTCGTTATTGTGGCTGAATCCTTTTCGACTCCGCTGGCCGCAAAGTTTGCGGCCACACGCCCGCCGAACCTGTCCGGGCTGGTGATTTGCGCTGGCTTCATTACGAATCCTGTGGGAAGGTGGTCAGTGTTGGTCAGGGCTCTTGCAAGGCCTCCGCTATTTCGCTTTTCACTGCCGAACTGGGCGCTCGAACAGTTCCTCATCGGAACCAGTCCACCTAGTGCTCTTGCAGCCGATGTCCGTCAAGCCCTGCGGCTTGTGAATTCTGGGGTTCTGGCTGGGCGGGTTCGTTCGGTCCTCAACTGCGATGCGAGGGAAGATCTAGCGCGAACGGAGATACCCCTAATGTATATCCAAGCCGAAGGTGACCGCTTGGTGCGGGCGGAAAGCTTCAGGGAGATTCAACGACTTCGACCCGCCACGGTGTTGGCCTCGATCCCTGCCCCTCATCTCGTCCTCCAGCGCGAGCCACAGAAGGCCGCCGAAGTGATCGTGCGATTCATTCACCGACTGCCCGCTTAACGTTCTGAGGCCCCGTGGGAGCGTGGGTAACGTTGCGAGATGGAAGAGCAGCGACTTCGGTGGATGGCAGGCCCTTAGCCTCTGGGCACCGAGTGGCTGCGCTACCCTATGATTCGTGGGGGTTCAGGTTTAGAGTCGAATCCATGGTGGACGTTTCCGAGATAGAGAAGCACAGCACTTTTCGTGATCTCGACCCCGAGTCCAATTTGTCGTATTACCGCGCCAGATACTATGATCCAAACGCTGGGCGCTTCCTCAGCGAAGATCCGATCTGGGGAGGCGAGAGCGGAAAATCGAACTTCTATGTTTATGCGTCAAACGACCCTGTTGACCGATTTGATCCGTCGGGCTTCTCGGATCTCTATTACGCCAGCAAGGCTAATATTCTCATTCTAGTGGACGGCAACGGCAACTTCGTTGCTGCGTACCCCGCCGGCAACAACGTTGCTCCTGGTTCAACTAACGATGACGGCGTGACCCCCTTGCAGCCCTACCAGCCAGGTGTCTATCCTTTTGGGGGTTACAATCCCCACCCCGAGGTTGCTGATCCCGACAGCCCATTCGGCAGTTACGGCATTTTCTATTTTCCGCGCCCGGGATGTGCGTATTGCGGAGTGCATTCGGGACGGCGGAACAAGGCTAGGCGCGGAAGACCGAGTTTCCTTTTCCCGACACGTGGCTGCATTCGCGGGAAGGATGATCTGACCAAGAAATTGAAAGCTCTTGCCGATGCAGGTGATCCGCTCAAGCACCTATACGTGAAATAGAAGGGCGTGCAGCAAACGCTGCACTGAACAACCTCGTCGAGTACGGGACACGCTTTAGTGAGCGCCGATGATGATTAAAGGAGAATGCCATGAGTCATGAATTTGAGGCTTTGGAGAATAGAATCCGGCGCCTCGAATCCCAAAATCGGTGTCTAAAGTGGTTCGGGATCGTGTTTGTTGCGCTCGCAATGACATCTGTTGCGTGGGGGCAAAAATCCGGAGGTACGGTTACGCAAGCGCAAAAATTTGAGCTGCGCGACGACAAGGGGCGCCTGCGGGCGGAGCTATCAATGCTAAATGGCGATCCAGCACTCCGCTTTTTTGGGGACCATGAAGATGCAGAGAGCGTACTTGATGGATACTCCTTCACGATTTTCAAACAAGGCGGAACCGAAGCCGACATTTTGGCAATGTTCGGGGCTCATGGACTCTCGTTCGAGGATGGACGTGACCATGTGTTTGTCTCACTCCGAGGTGATGACAAAGAGCAAACAGGTAAATTGCAAATGAACGACTATCACCATAAGACTTTCGTTGGCATCACGCCCGCCAATCTTTCGAAGCTTCAACCGGATAAAGCTCGGTGATTTGAAGGCATTGTGATTTTGCTTTCAGTCATGTGGCATGGTTAGCTACAAATACGACCCATTCGGCAGGCAAATTTACAAATCTTCGTCGAACGGTACGGGCCGAGTGCCGGACCCTTACTAACCAAAGAGTCCGGCACCCGGCTTGACCCTTGACGGCGGCGAGAGCGGAGGGAAGTTTTCGCGTTGGTCCGGATGGCGAGATGTGCGGCGTGTGCTGTTTTTTTCTGTGATTTCAACAAGTTCCCGTATAGGAACCACGCGGCGCTCTGCAGCGCCGGAGATTTTGTAAGTCGCTGATTTTTTGGTGGTTCCCCTACAGCAACCAAAGTTGCTGTGCAGCACCCATTCTGGGGTGACGTGTCATACCCAACCCGGTGCCGTAGGCACCGCGCTTCTCAGCGCTCCCCGGTGCTCGGCGTTAAGCTCCCAGATGAAGCGGGCACGCCGGGTTCACGGCGAAGAGCGTACTTCAGAAGCCGATAGGACAGATAAAACAGCCCTATCGCTACCAGCCAAAACGCGACAAGAAACACGATGTCTTGCCGGGTGAGCGGCGTTAGAACTCCATACTTTTCCTTCGGCCAGACGTAGTGCTCCTGATAGAACCCAAAGCTCTGAAAGTATGCCTCGACGAGTGTGCCCAGCAGGAGCAGGCCACCCACCAGGGCTGATATGACGCGACGAGTCCGCATCCCGGTTCCTTTCTCTATGGCGTGACCGTGAGCCAATTGTGGCCGTCTTCTGCGTGTAGTAACTGCTGGAGAGCGTGAAACTCATCCACGGCCTGTTGGTTGGTCTTGTCGGCGTTGATACATCCGTGTGTGATTGACCCTATGTGAAGCTCGAAGCCTCCTCTTGCTAGATGGAGTCTCTCAAGCGGACCGTGCCACCAGGTATGAGGCATCGGTTCAAGTCGATAGTCTCCCCAGCCCCGATGAATCTCCCTATCATCAAAATTCATCTTATACTTCCCAGGTTGTATCGGGCCGCTGCCAAAATCGTTCGCACAAGCAGGGTTATCTCTGCATTTGCCTGGATCGCCAGAGTGAACTCCTCCGGGGCCAAGTTGGATCACCTGTCTGGGTCCAACCGGTGGCACATAATTTGCAGTGCAGACCATCATGTGCTGCGAGATCGAATAAACACATTCGGCCAACCCGAAGGGATCGTTAAAACTAATTGGACTGTTGCGAACAAAGCGGTAGAAATTTGGCCCCGCGTCGAAGCCCCAGGGGTCTTCGCTGAGGAACCTTCCAGTTGTTTGATCGTAGTATCTGGCGCGATAGTAATACAGGCCGGTTTCCGAGTCCGATTCTCGAGCCGTGTACTGGAAGGGATTCACCAGCGAGCCCGTCGAAGCTGTTAGCTTGCCGAAGGAGTCGTAAGTGTATGTATTGGCAATCGACCCAGCAGAGTTGCTGAGCGAAGTAACCGAGCCGAGACCATCGGCGTGGAAATAGCTGGTCGCGCCGCTGCGGAGCATTGCCAGTGGTTCATCGATGTTCTGTGTCTGCGAATACCGCGCAACCACTGCGCCCGAGGAATTCGTCTCCTCGATGAGGTTGTCGCCGTCGTACGCATAGACGGATGTTGCGCTGGACGAGGATTTGTAGATGCGGCGACCGAACGGGTCGTATTTAAAGTTGACCGTCCCGCCGCTCCCCGGCACCGTGACGCTGCTCATACGGTTCTCAAAGTCCCAAGAATATGACGTGGTATTCGACCCAACTACCTTTGTCTGCGTGTTTCCGTTGTTGTCGTAGGTGTACGTCGCACTCGGAGTCGAGGTCAGCTCGTTCGACGTGTTGACGTTGTACGGCGACACGCCCAGCGAACTCAGCCGGTTGCCAACCGGGTCGTAAGTGTAGCTTTCCGTCGTGGTCGAGCCTTGGGTTACGCCAGTCAGCTCATAGATGGCGTCGTAAGCATAATTGCTCGTGGTGCCCGAAGGCTGCGGTGTGCGCGAGGTGCGGTTTCCCGCGTTGTCGACGGCATAAGCCGCGCCGTCCAGCGTGGTCGAACCGCTCTGGTGCAAGACGCTTTGCAGCCGCGACAGATTGTCGTACGCATAGACCGACTTCAACCCGTTCGGACGCGTCATCTGGGTACGGCGGCTGAGTGCGTCGTAGGTGAACCCGAAATTGCCCGTCCCGGTGAACGCCGATGGTGGCGTCAACGTTTGCAGCCGGTTCAGCGTGTCGTACACATAGCTCGTCGCTCCGCTTTCGGGATCGGTGAACCCCGTGCGGTTCGATGCCGCGTCATACGCGTAGCTCGTCGTAAAGTTCCGCCCGGTCAGGAACGCGTAGCTGGTGGTCGTCGCCGTTAGCCGCCCCATGTTGTCAAAGGCGAACTGGTACGTGCCCGTGGGGTCGGCCACCTGCGTCAACCGCGAGTCGTTGTCATACGTGTAATTCACGGTCGTGGTATCAGGATAGGTCTTTTGCGTCAGCCGGTTCAACTGGTCGTAAGTGTAGATTATCGTGTGGTTGTTGCGGTCGACTTTGCTGGTCAAATTGCCAGTTGCGTCGTAGTAATAGTACTCCGAAAGGGTCGAGGGGAAATTCGTCTGGCTCACCCGCCCATACGCGTCATAGCTGAAGGATGTGGTGTGGCCGTTCGCGTCCTGAATGCTCGTCAGATTGTTTTCTGTGTCGTAGCCGTACGTGGTGACATTGCCGGGAGTGGCGGCATCAGTGACCGTGAGCAGCCGGTCGGCATCGTCGTAAGTGTACGTGGTAGTTTTGTTGTTTTGGTCGGTCACCGACGTGCGCCGCCCGCGATAGTCGTAGCCGAACGTCGTGGTGCCCGTGCTTCCAGGATACGTGATCGTCTTCAGCCGGTCTCCGGCGTCGTAGGCAAACGTGGTGGTTTGGCTGTTTGCGTCCTGCACCGACGTGCGGTTGCCGCGGGTATCGTACGCGTACGTGGTCACATTGTTCTGCGCGTCCGTGATGGTGTGGATCAATCCTGTTGAATAGTAGGTGAGCGTCGTGGCGTTGTTCAGCGGATCGGTGATCTGCGTCAGCTCACCCAGCGAATTGTAGGCAAACTGCGTCACGCTCGCCGCCGTGCTGCCGTTCGGCGCCGGCGTGGTAACACTGAGCAAATTCCCGCGCGAGTCGTACGTATTCGTCGTGACCTTTCCGAGGGGATCGGTCGTGGTAAGCACTTCGCCAAAACTATTGTAGGTGTAAAGCGTTGTGGCTGAGGTGCTCGAAGTGATGGGCACCGTGACCGAGGTCACATTGCCATTGGAGTCGTTCGCATACGTCGTGACGTGGCCAAGTTCATCGGTTCTCGATAAGGGATTTCCTTGGGCGTCGTAGGTATAGCTGATCGTCCCGCGCTCCGTACAAGTGGAACAACCCGACCCTTGCGAACTGGTGGGCACCCATTTTCCGCCAGTCAATTGGGAAATGTAGGTCGTTGGATTGTTCAGCGAGTCGGTCAATTGCGCCTTGGACGTCAGGGTATACGTCGGTCCCCAAAACCACATACCCCCCACTCCGACGCTAACCTGCCCACTCGAAGCTCCAGAAGGAAAGGTCGCCACAATTTGGCTGTCGCTCCAACTGGTTGGTGTGATTGTCGCCCCATAGAAGCTTATGGTGCTATTGCTCTGCGTTGATCCAAAACCGGTTCCGCTAATCGTCACACTCGTGCCTGGAGGGCCAAAGGTCGGAGATATGTTTGTCACGGAGAGTGCCTGAGATACCGTAAATTGCACGCCGTTGCTCGTGACGCCGTCTTCTGTGACCGTCACTGGACCTGTCGTGGTGTTCAATGGCACAGTGACCGAGATGCTCGTGTCGCTCCATGAATTGACACTTGCGGTCACGCCGTTGAATTGGACCTGGCTGGTGCCCTGGCTCGCGCCAAAGCCAGTTCCACTCAAAGCGATCGTCGCCCCGCCCTGAGCAGCCGGAGGCGTAAGGCTGCTGATCGCTGGCTTAATCACATCAAACGTGACGCTTGAGGGGCTAGCGATAGAATTCACTGTGACAGTAACTAGATCCGACCCTGCCTGAGCCGCGCTAGGTACGACTGCAACGATCTGGGTACTGTTCCAACTCGTGACAGAAGTCGCCTGCACACCGCTGAAGCTGACTGTGCTAGTCCCTTGGGTAGCTCCAAAATTCGAGCCTGAAATGGTGACCGTTGTGCCGGTCGCTCCAAGGTCCGGTGACACACCCGTGACAAAGGGCGAGGTACCATTGGTGACCGAGACATTGTCGAAAGTCGCAGTGGCCAACGCTGACGTGTTGCCACTGCTTACGGCCAAGCCCACATAGACGTTTTGAGCCATGCTAATGGTTTGCGTGGTGCCGATCTGCGTCCAGGTAACTCCGTCCGGTGATGAATACCCGTTGAAAGAATTCCCTGTACGCACCAATTTCACCCAGTACGGCGATTGGCTGCTGTTGTAGCTGCTGGAGTTGGTCCCTCCGGTGCTTAGCCGATAGAAAAAGTGAGCGCCGTTAAGACTCGTGTAACCATGCGTGGAAGATTGATCGAACGTCTCGCGAATCATCGCTCCGGCCTGGACCCCAACGGGCACAGTCACGACTCGCGCCACAATCGTCCCATCTCCAGACAACGGCTGATACACGAACTGGAATGAGTCCGTTGAATACGTATTGATGGTTCCTACGCCCGCAGCCTGGACAGTAAATGTTCCACTCGAATAGGTGGCACTCCCGGTGATTCCCACTTGGCCCACGTCCCGATTCATCCAAGAAGTTGGGAGCGGTTGCGTGGTCACCGCAAAGTAAACCGCGTTGCTGTCGTTCATGCCTGGGGCAACTGAAACGACCAAGTATCCTGAGGCTGCCCCCGAAGGAATCGTGATGACGATTGACGTGTTGCTCCATGAATTGATCGTCACAGGGACGTTGTTCAGTGTCACCAAGCTCAGGCCCTGCGAGGCTCCGAATCCCGTGCCGTTGATAACTACCTGACCTCCAATCGATCCGGTTGTTGCAGAAACGCTGGTGATAACTGGCGCTGGAGACGCAGTCGAACTAACTGACACGTTGTCAAAGGTGGCGGTGCCTAGTGCTATGGTGCTGTCGTTGCTCACTGCCAATCCGACGTAAACGTTTTGCGCCATGCTGATCGTGTGGCTGGTTCCCACTTGATACCAATTCAGGCCGTCCGGCGAGGTATACCCGCTAAATGCGCTTCCGGTACGCACCAATTTCACCCAGTACGGTGCCGTCCCGCTGCCGTAATTGTCACTCGAATTGCTCCCACCAGTGGTCGTCCGGTAGAAAAGGCGGATACTTCCGCCATAGCCGGTCGTGTCTGCGTATTTTGCTGACTGATCTAGCGTCTCCCGAATCATCACGCCGGCTTGCATGCCGGTCCCCTGCATGCTGACCACCCTGGCCACAATCGTTCCGTCCCCGGACAGCGACAAGTACAAGAAATTGAAACCATCGGTAGTGTAAGTGTTTAGGAGCCCTTGCCCTGCTGCTTGAATCGTGGTCGTTCCGTTTGAGTAGCTCGCGCTGCCAGCCAATCCAACAAACCCGATGTCTCCATCGGACCAGCCTGAGAGGATCGAATTGACGGTAAACAACGGGCTGATTGCTGTTTGACCATTCACCGTCACGGTGAAATACCCCGTCGATCCACCAATCGGAACGTACACGTCGATGCCGGTGGTGCTCCACGAACGGACTACAACACTTGTTCCGTTGAGAGAGACGGTGCTGCTGCCTTGCGTGGCCCCGAAATTCGTACCTTCTATGACGACAGAATCACCAAAATTCGCTGTACTAGGCGCTACCTGCGTGATCAAGAGGCTCATCGTTCCTTGCGTTGCGGAACCTACGGTGTAAAAGGTCGAAGGTGAATTTTGGTTCTGGTATTCCGCAGAAATCCAGTCAGCAGAACGAGCAATATTCGAGATACGCACTTCATCAATGCTCCCGTCCCAGACTCCTCCACCAAATGCGGAATCGTTACCGAACACCAGGGGTCCGTTAGCTGAATTCATGTTTCCGGATTCGGCAACAGAATTGACCTGAGAGCCATCAAGAAATAATTTGATATTGCTGCCGTCATACGTTCCCACAACGTTATGCCAACTGCCCGCTGACGGCTGCGTCGCACTCGCCGCTTTATAACTCCCCGGCCCACCGGTCGAAATGTAGAAGTTCAGGTGACCACCGTCAACCCGAAAGTCATATCCCACGTAGGGGTCGCTCGTTTGCTCCTTCGAGACCACATGGTTGTACGAATTAGGGTAGGAGATTGCGTTGACCCATGCGGACACGGTTATCAATGTTGGGTTCAAGAGAGAGAGATTACCAACCGATGCCTGGCTTGTGCTCCCATTATAGGTCGCACCATTTCCAATCTTACCCGCTGTACCCTGCGTTATCGACGTGGGAGCAGCGGGGTTGTTGTGCGAACTCGAATCACGAAGATTTCCAGAACTTTCCCCAGAATGCCAAATTCCAAGATAATTACTGTCCCACACTACAGTCTTGTTTGACTGATCGCTGGAAATCGAAGAATTCCCATAGAACATATAGATCACCGTATCGGCGGTGTGGGACACGGTGGGAACTTTCACCCAATAGACGACTGCGCCGGTGGAAGGATTGTAGCTTTCCTGCTCAAAAGGAAGCGGATTCACTCCGTTGGCATCGGAAGCGAAAAGGATGTCGTAACCGTTCGCGTTTGAGACGTTTCCGCCGTTTGCGGTGGTCGCTAAGTAGGAATACGTCCCAGAAATCAGCACGGGAAAATTCGACTGATCCGTATTGGGAATCTTCGTGTGATCGATGGTAATGGAGCGCCGGTTGAGGCAGCCGTTGGCCCAGTTCTGCGCCGCTGCTGGAATTTGACCAGCCGCCGAAAACAGGCAAAAAAAGGCGAGGATTCGAATCGATTTCCGTACTCGCATGATTAATTCCTCTCGATTGCAGCAAAGTGCAAGAGCAATCTTCTTTTCGAACGATTCCGAATGATTCCAAGGAAACCAGTTACTCCTTAGGGATAAGTGACGGTAACGGCGTCAACGCCTAAAGCGCGCGTGGAAGTCAATCCGTGCGCATTGCTGTCGTACGTATGCGATTCGAGAGTCTTTCCGTTGGAATCTGTTACGGATGTGATCAAGGACTGGCTGTTATAGGTGAACGTTATGGTCGTCAAGTCAGGATTAGTAACTTGCGACAACCGCCCTTGCGTGTCATAGACATATGACAAGCTGATGCCGAAATCGGAGGTAACACTTGTTACTAGGTGACTTGAGGGGCTTCCGTAGCCAAAGTACAGATGGCGCGAAACTGGATCGGTGACTGTCACAAGTCGATTCGCGCTGTCGTAAATCAGCGTTGTCGTGTTGCCATTCCTGTCGATGATCGCGGTCAGCATGCCGCTGGTGCTGTCGAATTTTCTCTGCTCTCCATTCGGCAAAGTAATCAACCAATATGGCGTGGCAGTATTGGGAGTTGTCAGAGTTGTGGAAGTGCTATGAGGAGCAGCCAATATCCATGATGAAGTCCCGACGCCAGTGGACCCGAAAGACGAAAAGTTCCCCTCGCTTTCTTCCCACTTTATGTATTTATCGCTTCCCACGAACACACGCTGATCGTACGTTGAGCTCCAATTAGGTCCAAAAAGTCCGACCTGATACGCGCTCTGTGTGGACGGCCATCGACTGTTCCATGTTCTGACGAGTGTCAATCCGCCCGAGAGTCCCGGAATTCTCACGTCTGTCTGGCGAATGTAAGTGTTACCCGTGGCCAAATTGATGGGATGTCCGGCTGCTGCCGCTAGACAAGGTAGGCATATTTCTACAGGGGCCGCCACAGGCGCGCAGGTCGCCAACACCGCCGTGATAATGTAAGTGTAGGTACCTGGGTACGGTGCGTAGTAAAACCATCCGCCTGGGATAGATTGCGGAAAAGACCAATCTGCGAATGTTGAGCACGGATCAGTGGTCTGCGCCGCCGCACCCGGACTAAAAGCACAACTCAGTACACCTAATACCAACACCAAAACGCAGCGCTTCAAAAACACAAACACCTCCACGCAATAAGCAAACCTGATTTGACGCACAACACCGGAATCGTCCACGATGGATAATCCGTGGACACACTTACAGCTTCAACATCACTCGGATTCCAAAGACAAACGGCTCGAAACGAGCTGGGCTCGCCAGCGCCCGGAAGAAGAAGCACAACTAGGCACTTGCGTTGCTCAGAGCCTCAAAGAGAATGCGATTGTGCATACAAGAGAAAACTCGGTCAACCACGTTTAGATTAAAATTTCGCAGGCATTGTTTATACTTTAGGCACTACTCCAGCAAGTGTATGCTTCTTGTTAGACTTGTCCTGTGGAAATTGCTCGCCATCTCCTAAGCAAAAAGGCTGGAACTCTGAGTTTCTTGGATTGAGATAAGTGGCGAAAACTCTGTCACGGGCAAATCACTTGTCATCACCGTGTTTTTTCAAACTCTGTGAATCCCACTCCTCTACGCCGTTACCCCGAAATGACCCTGAAGGGATGTGCGGCATGCACAATGGGCCCACGGATCCATCACTTCTTGCCTAGTAGATTGATATGCTGTCTATAAAGAACACTATACTTGACATATAGTCGTATATATTGTACTCTATTTTGACCTTTCTGGGAGGAGGTAACCCATAATGCGCTCCGAGTCCAGTGCGGTTGACGAGAAGCAAAGAAGCCCGATTCTCCAATTCTATCTTTGCGCTCTGGGTTTTGCCGGTGCACTGGTGCTGCTCCAGTATTTGCGTTCGCCATGGGTCGAATTACTGCAAGCAGCTATGATCGCAATTGCCGGAATTGCCCTCTGGACCTTGGACCGTTTTCTTAAAGTAGCCGACGAACGTCAGCGCCGAACTAACTTTCGAGCGTTGCGATTCGCGTTCGTAGCTGGTTTGGTTCTTTCTCTCTTTGGCGGCTTCGTCCAGGGATTCGGGGTTCTCCATGTCTCCTGGATTGGTGTGCTGGGATTGCAGCTCATCCCGTGGAGCTTCGGCCTCATTTACTATTCTTGGCGGCACCAATGAAGACGCGGCTCCGTGTTTTACGCGCCGAGCGGGAATGGTCTCAGGCGGAGTTGGCCACCGCGGTCAACGTTACCCGACAGACCATCAACTCGATTGAGACAGGCAGGTACGACCCGAGCCTTCCCCTTGCGATTAAGATTGCCCGGCTTTTCGGCAAACATGTCGAGGAGGTCTTTCTCTTCGAGGAGAGCGAATTAGCAGCCCCGGCCGACAACGACTACTAGAGTTTTCATCAAGAGCACGACGATGGTCAGCAGTTCATCCCTTTACGTGACCTTCAACGAGCTACGCTTTAGCCCGGCATCGTTTTTACTGCTGGCTGGTGTTTGGCGTGGGGATGACAACTTTTCGCTTCTGAAGGAGTTTTTTCATGTCCCGCGGCTTTGACGGATTCGAAATTGACGATTTTCGCGGCTCGGATTCCGATCCTGGCCGCGATGCAGCGCGGAGTTCCTCGTCCGACTGGAACAAGTGGACAGAGCTTCACAATATTCATCGGGAGGAAGAGCGCGCCGACAGACTTGACCGCGAAGGTCGCGACCGTTCCTGGAGAGGCCGTCCACCCCTGGCCCGTGAAGACCGTGTCCAAGCAATCCTTTCTCAACGCATGCGTACCCGCTACACGGACCGGAGCAAGACTTATTCACTGCGGGATTCCGAGATTCACACGCTCTCGGAGGTCGGCAAATTCCGTGTTGTGGCCACTAGGGACGTCGCCGAGTTTGCCTACAATGGCGACCGCTCGCGTGTAGAAAACGACGTGGAAAGTCTTGTTCGACAGGGACTCATGAGACAGGCCACGATCGCCGATCCCGAGCACAACCCAACCCAGGTGGTGACTCTAACCAAGGAAGGCCACAAACTTTTATCTCGCGGAAAGATTCTGCCTTCAAGTCAAGCCACCTATCATGGGCTCAAGAAGCCCAAAGAAGCCTTCCACGACTCTGATCTTTACCGGCTCTATCAAAAGGTCGGCGACGAGATCGAAAACCGTGGCGGCAGAGTCCTCCGAGTCCAACTCGATTATGAGATGAAACAGGAGCTTTATGCCCGGCTCGCTCGCGCCTCCCAGGACAAAAGTCGGAACCTTGAAACGCTTAGAAAAGAAATTGGTGAACGCTATCACCTGAAAGTTGTATCGGGCAGGATCGCGATTCCCGACTTGCGCATTGAGTACGTGAACGAGAACGAAAATGAGATTCAGCGACGCGACCTTGAGCTTGCCACGGAGCATTACCGCCCACGGGGGCTTTCCCAGAAGGCTCGTGCCGGCTTTCAGATCTATGCCCGGCATGGCGAGACAGACCGTCTTCGCCGTATCCGTGACGATCTGGAGTTGAGTGCAGCAATCCTAGGATTTTAGACCATGGGCATCCAGCAAGACCATCTAGCCAGGCTCCGCGACTTCGGTTACACCGAAGTCGAAGCTCGGTTTCTCTACCTTGTAGCGGCGCATTCGGGGTATTTCACCGTGCGGCAGTTTCTGGGCTTTGCCGAAGCCAAGAGCGGCAAGCGCAATGCCCAGCTGGTCGAAAAGCTGTTCAGTCTGGGTCATGCCAGCGCCCAGAGATATACCCGGAGGAGTCTCGTCTATCACCTGTCCTCGCGGCAACTCTACTCCGCTATCGGCAAAGACTATCTCCGCAATCGGCGAGAACACGAACTCAGCCACATCAAAACTAGGCTCCTAGCGCTCGATTTCATTCTCGCGCATCCGAAAGAAGACTATTTCGAGACGGCCGAGGCCAGGCGCCAGTACTTTGTCGAGCGATTCAAGGTCAGCGAAAATCTTTTCAATCCGCTGGACGGACGTAGCAATCCCATCACCTTCACGGACAGATTTCCCCTCTGCATTGCCTATCCTTCTCCCGATTTCATGCCTGTGGTCACCTTTACGTATGTTGACCCCGGGCACCGAAACCTCGCTGCGTATATCTCCCACCTGCGCACATATCGGCCCCTATTCCGCCAGCTTCCGGGCTTCCAATTTCTCTACATTTCGACCGCCGCAGGCTTGCAGAAAGAGGCTGCCGAACTTTTTTCGCTCATTGTCGAAGGCAAGGGCCTTTCGGAACTTATCCGCTATTTCGATCTGGAATCTAAGTGGAACCGCGAACAATACGGGCTACTCACGGAGCAGGACGTCATCTTTTTGAGCGACGCCAGAAAGCATTACACGGGCGAGAGCATCAGCACTCTGTACTACCTCTGGCGTCGCAAACAACTGCCAAAGGATTTTCAGGCTGAGGCTGCGCCGGTGCCACGGCCCGCACAAAAGATCCTTTTCCGAGCCTTTACAGTACCGGGGCATGAAGCCATTTTCGGTGACAGTACGAAGAACTGGGGTGACGGCTGGCAGATACGGGGTTGTTCAAGGGCAGCGTCACCCCGCGGTTCACTCTCGAAGCCAACCCAAACTCTTCAAAGAACGGTAAATGCGTGATGGAAGGGGGTGACATATGCACGCGGGCAAAACACTAGGATGGGCGGGAGCGACCCCACTTTTGACGGCTTTCAGCCGCCCAAAGTTCTGTGGGGTCGCTCCCGCCCGCCCCGAGCAGCTCGGGGCCGTGTTTTGCCCGCGTGCATACAAGGATGTAAGCAACCGTGAATGCAGAGAAGAAACAATCCCGATCAACGAAAGGAGAAAATCTCGATGCCAGTTCTGAAAGCACCAACCAAGCAACCGAAGACTACACCAATCCAGCTTCGGCTCGACGACGAAACGCGAATGCATCTGACGAAGTATGCAGAGTTCCTCGACAGTTCTCCGTCATACGTCATGACCGAGGCCTTAAAGCTGGTCTGTAGCAAAGACAAAGAATTCCAGTGCTGGCTCGCAGGCCAACACAAAAACAATCACGAACCAATCGCGAAGGGAGAAACGATTCAGCTCGAACTGAAGTGACAGCCCATGCACGACCGCCGCCAATTCGGTATGCGTGAGAACCCAGCGTCGAACCGACGACATGGCTCACGCGCGTCAGCAGAAAATACCATCGAAAACACTCTCGCTATTGACGAAGGACAATCGCAACACCATGACTCAATGGCTGCTGTAGAACCGTCAGCCACTTCACATGCCGGTCCAAAGCGGCCGGCCACAGGCGAAGAGGCGAGAAAAGTCTCTCATTGGAATGCCTTCAAGCTGCCGTTGTCGCAATCGGAGGGTCAATTTGAGCAATTGTTGCGAAGCGAAGAGGCTGCCAAGCTACTTGGTGACATCCACGTTAAAACGCTGCAACGATACGCACGGCAGGCCAGACTCCCAGGGTATCGGATTGGAGGTCACTGGTATTTTCGCGCATCAGAGCTAGACGCGTGGCTCCGTTCTCGGATAAATTTATCGTGCCATCCGTGCCGCTTAAATCAGGAGGAATCGGATGGAACATAAGCGGCAACGGGTTCAGTTTGGTTGGGTCTGTTTGAAAGCAAGAAAGAAAGGGCCAGACGTGTGGGTTCTGCGGTACCGCGAGAATTTGCCAAACAGGGTCACGACGAGGCGGAGCGCAATCATTGGAAGCGTTCAAGAATTCCCGAACGAATCCCAAGCGCGCAAAGCTGCTCTGTCCTGGCTTTTCTCGATGAACGCAGAAACATGCAGCGGAACTCCTGTTTCATTCGGTGCAGTCATTCGTCGGTATCTGACGGACGAGATTCCTGAACGGGTTTCGACCGCCTCGCGATACCGCTGTTGGCTGAAGAACCATGTCGAGCCCAAGTGGCGAGACCACCCCATTGAGCAAATCAAACCGTTGCTCGTTGAGGACTGGCTCAGGAAGCTCGATTTGGCACCGAAAAGCAAGTCTCATCTCAAGAACCTGATGCGTGTCCTTTTTAATTCGGCTATGCGGTGGGAGCTGATTCCATATCAGCACAACCCGATGAGTTTGGTCCGCGTAAAGGACGGCTCGAAAAGGCAACGGCAACCGAAGGCACTCTCCGTTGAAGAATTTCGGAAGCTGCTTGAACACATTCCAGAACCTTTTCGAACGATGTGCATTGTGGCCATGTGTTTGGGACTACGGATAAGCGAAATCCTCGGCTTAAAGTGGAAAGACATCGACTGGGAAGGTCTGCGATTGGCAGTACGGCAAGCCTACGTCTACGGACAAGAAGGCGAGCTCAAAACACAAGCCTCCCAACGATGGTTGCCTCTCGACAGATTGCTAGCGGAGAAATTCCGGGAACACAAAATGAAGTTTGCTTCGTTCGCAATTTGTGATGCGTGGATTTTCGCGAATCCAGAAACGGGCCGACCGTATTGGCCAGGCCGAATTCAAGAAAACTGGCTTGTCCCTGCAGCACGGAGGGCAGGATTAGGCCGGATCGGCTGGCACACGTTTCGTCACAGCCATTCAACGTTGCTTCATGCGCTGGGCGTCGATCTCAAAGTGCAACAGGAACTCTTGCGGCATGCAGATATTCGAACGACGATGAACATCTACACGCAAGCAGTTCCCACGGCCCTTCGAGAAGCGAACAGTAAAGTTGTTCGTCTGGTGCTTCCAGCGCAGGTTGCCTGACGTTAATGGCCCCCTGTGGCCCCTTGAAAAGTCACAAATCATTACTTATGAAGGAGATGTTGGTAGGGGCGGTGGGGATCGAACCCACGACCTTCGGCTTAAAAGGCCGCTGCTCTACCACTGAGCTACGCCCCTATGGCATGAACTTCTCATTCTAGCATGGGCACGCCTGCTACCAAGGGCGCCAAACCACTGGCCACAAAGATAGTTTCGAAGCAGAAACTGCTGCGGCAACGCCGCGTTTAGGAAAGAACTTCAGCGCTGGGGAGCGGACGCTTTCGGCGCCATTCGTAATCTTTGCGCAATTTGGCCTGGAGTTTTTTCACCTGAGGTTCCAGTTCGCTGAACGCTTTTTTGCAACTGGTCCGCACGGTCGAGCCCGTACCGGTTGCGTGCAGCGTTGCAGTTGGGAGAGACAAATTCAGCGTGAAGCAAGTCTCGTCGATGCGCGGAGTTTTCGAAAATGCGCCGTGCAATTGGACCAGGTCCGGCGAGTAACTTTGCAGTAGCTTCTCGAGTTTAGCTACCTGACGCTCGATCTCGGTTTCCACGGATTTGTGCGACTCGACATGCTTGTAATTGATGGTGAGTTTCATCTGTGCACCTGTAGGGAGAGCTAAGAAGGGGGAGGGGGACGCGGTTCTGCTTCTTGCAGCACATCATGGGAAAGCATAGCAGCGTGCGGGGCAGGTGGCAAACTCAACCGCACAAATGGCGCCAGCCTGCGTTGACACTTCTCCTCCCTTCCTTCTACTCTGCTTCCGGCGCCCGCCGCAGCGGCGCCAATTCATGCCGCCGCGCAAATCACAAACTCCCTCGACGACGAACGAGCCCGATCTTTTGAGCAACTCTGCACCCGCGCCCATCGTGCGAGTCGGCCCGGCGGGCTGGTCTTACCCGGACTGGTCCGGTTACGTTTACCCGCTTCGGCGCGCCAAAGGGTTCCACGAGGCCACGTATCTCGCGGAGTTCTTCGACACCATAGAAATTAACACTTCGTTTTACCAACCTCTACGACCCGACCACGCAGCGCAGTGGATTGATCGCGTCGCGTCAAATCCCCACTTTGTTTTCACCGCCAAACTCTGGCAGCGATTCACCCACGACATCCGGCCCATAAAACCCGGCTCCGCCGCCGCGGAGGAACGCGAAGTCCGCGCCGGTTTTGACGTCCTGCGCGCCGCGAACAGGCTCGGTGCCGTCCTGCTGCAATTCCCCTTTTCGTTTCATCGCACGCCCGAGACAGTCGCCTACCTCACCGCGTTGCTGAAGCGCTTCGCGGACTACCCGCTCGCCGTCGAAGTGCGCCACAGCACGTGGGATTCTCCCGAAACGCTGGAGTTGCTGCGCACCAGCGGCGTCAGCTTCTGCAACATCGACCAGCCCATCATCGGGCGCTCTCTCGGACCTTCCGCCCAAGCTACTGCAGCCGTCGGCTATGCTCGACTGCACGGCCGCCGCTACGACACCTGGTTCACCGACGACGCCAAGGTTCCCTCCCACGAGCGCTACAACTATCTTTATTCCGCCGAGGAGTTGGCCCCGTGGGTCAATCGCGTCCGCAAAGTCAGCGCGCAAACTCGCAGCACATTCGTCATCACCAACAATCACTTTCAGGGCAAAGCCGTTGTCAATGCGCTGCAGCTCATCAGCATCCTAAAGGGCTCGAAAGTGAAAGTCCCAGAGCCGCTCCGCCAGCACTACCCGCAACTCGAGGCCATCGCCGAAAATCCGCCAGCCGAGCCCCTGCTCTTTCCATTAAAGGAAGCAAAGAACAAAGTAACGAATTGACGAGATTGATCACTATAGTCTGCGGATTCTCATCCGAAACGTTCCCTCAGCGCCACGCCACGGATTGCCTTAGTTTCGGGACTCGCCACCACTAAGGAGTTTGTTCACATGCCATCTCCACAAAAGTTTACTTTTGGCGTAGTCTTACGCCCAACTGGCAACGCCTTGCCCGGAGTGTCCTATGCCCGGTAACACCGACGAAAACAAGCCTGAAGAGTCTTCACTCTCGAAAAAAATCGCCGCACTCACGGCGGTCATTGTCGCGCTGACGGGCCTGATCACTGCCGTCGTCCATTTTCGGGATTCGATTCCTTGGCTCACGCCGGTCAACTCCATCGAACTTACACCCAACCCGGTGGAACTGGCGATCGGCGACAAATTTCAGATCGTGGCCACAGTACGAGACTCCAACAAGAACCCTTTGAGAAAAAAGGTGAAATGGTCCATCGCGAATCCCGCGCTATTGCAGATCGATAATGACGGGATCGTCACCGGTTTCGCCGCGGGTGAGACGAACATCACGGCTTCCATCGGTTTTGTTAAGGGTCAGGCTCCCGTACATGTCCGCCGTGTCACCGTCGCCACCGTGGATGTTTTTCCTCCCGTGACTACGCTGCTTGTGGACGATCATCTGAAGTTCGATGCCACGCCTTACGACAGCGAAGGCAATTCCTTGATCGGAAGGCCGGTTCGATGGGCAAGCGAAAACAAATTGGTCGCCGACGTGGATGAGTCCTCGGGCGAGGCCATGGGAAAGGCCGCCGGTACCGTGAAGGTGAGAGCCGAGAGCGAAGGAAAGTCCAACGCCGCGCAGGTCACCGTCAGCCCAAAACCGGAGCAACCCTCAACTGCGCCGATTCCCCCTCCCCCGCCATCTCCAGATCATTCTAATAACGCGTCGCCCGCCTCCGGAGGAAAAAGGGCCAAAATCGGCGCTGCGATTGGAACGCTCGCCACAGATCGTCCCCCGGTGGGCGCAATCGTGCACCTCCCAACCGTGGTCACCGCATCTCGAGCGGCGAACACGGCGTTTGCTGAAAAAATTGCCATTGCGAACGGCCTCAAGTTCGGCGACTGCCCGGCAAACATTCGCATTCTCGTCGGGGAATCACTCATTGACCTGAAATCCGACTCTCAGGAAGCCTTGCACGTTCCTCTCGGAGATGTAGTCTACAATCTCCACGGCACCATCTCCTGTCCTGGCCGGACGGTTGGCGCAGTCAACGGCCGCGGGACGATCACTATCGTCAGCGGAAAGACCTACCGCTGCGTGTGGCGCCAAAAAGATCCCAAAGACTTCGAGATCACGCTCCAACTCCAATAAGTAGCCTCTGTGGCATTTTGCCGATTCTCCGTCCCGGGAGTTTCGGGCGTGTCCTAGTTCTTTTTGCGGGCGAGGTGAAAGAGCATGGGTATGTCTTTGTTGTCTTGACGCCAGGTCCATGTTTCGGTCAGGTGGTCGGCGTCGTCGAAGCGAAGGACGAGGTGGTGCTGGTGGCCAGTGGCGGGTGATTTAAGGTTGCCGGCGCCCTCGAAGTCGAAGCTCAACTCCTTGACGTCATCGGTAGCAGGAATGACGCGCATGCGCGGCTGGTTGTTCGTGGGGCAGTAATGAACGAGGGCGATTCCGTCCCCGTCCATGCTGTAGAGCGTGACCATCTCCTCCATACCGGAAGGGGAGAGTGTCTCCATCACCGCAGTACCAGAGGCTAAAACCTTGAAGGTGGTTTTCACTGGCATACCATGTTCGTCTTTCCCTTCCCATTCGCCGGAGAGGGATTGCAGTTTTTTGAACGCTGCGACGGAATGCGGGCCCGCCCAAACGGGGACGGCGACGAATGCAGCAAGCAAGACGAACAGGGAGAGTTTGCGCTTTGTCACGAATGCCTCCTGAAGGGAAGCGGCGGGCGAGTTGACTCCACAGTACTTGGCTCGCCGCAAAATACCTCTTTTGACGGCGGAAGTGGACGAATGGAAGCTAGCAACGCATCGTTTTTCGCTTTTTGCCGACTCGGCCAGCCGCTTCGATCTTTTGGATGTACGCGGTGGCGAGCGGCACCTTGCACGCTGTGTCCCCCACGTCCACCGAAACGTCGCCAATCTGCTTGGCCACCGACTTCGCTTGCTTCAACAAGGGTTTTACGTAGGATCCGACCGCAATCACAAAACCATTCATAGTGTGCCGAACGCGGTTTGGCGCGCCGTCGATTCCCTTCACCACCGTGCCCAGAAGCTCTTCGATTTCCGCCAAGTCCAACTCCGCATCGGCCTTGGTAGCAACCAGACCAGAATACGTGCACCAACCCGACGAAGCCACGTGCTCCTTCTTCGATTTGATCCATTCCATCGCCAGCTCCCGGCCTTGCGCATTTTCTAACGCCACCCAGGGAACCGTGTACTCCGAAATCATCTGCAAGCCCGCCGCCGCTTCCGCCCAGCCATTTAGTTGCTCGGTGCTCATCTGCGAACCGTCAGCCACCATTCCCGCAAGGTACATCGCGTCCAAGTTTCCTGTATCGTACAGCTCGTAAGGGAGCGCTTGCTGCCCTTTGATCGTTTTCGCGATAACCTTCAGGTCCGCCATGCTCACGCCAAACATCGGCTTTCCCGCCATCCCATGCCGCGCATAAATATTGCGCGTCCTTTCACTGCCCTTCTTTTTCAGAGCTGCCATGATGGCACTGGTGGTAGGCATGATTCTCCTTAGCTGGTATTGCGTCCTGACATTTTGCATGAGCGAAGGTCAGATTGTTACCGCCCACGGCGTAACCAGGCCGTGGCTACATTAGCGGCGGCTGGGCGACTTCACCGCCGGGTGAGTCTTGTCGCTGATGGAGGAATGATCCCGATCCATGGAGTTGTGCTCCTCTTTCTCGGGTGTTCGAGAATGGCCTCGAAGAATCAGGCAAGCGTTGCGGTGCAACAATTCGGCGCCAAATCTCGACCGACAAACCTACGTCAGAGTGCTCGGGAAATCAATCGTGGGGCAAGGGAGGTTGGCGTGGCAGTTTCCGGTCATCCTCCCGTAATGGGCTCGGTTGACGACCCCGTTGGAGGTAGACCTACGCGGCGAAGCAGATCCTGGAAGTGTGGGTCCTCACGCAAGGTGTCCATGCTGGGATCCATATGAAGATAGATTAGCCAGTGGGATTTCTCTTCGAAGGCTCTCTCCAGGTATTCAAGAGCGTGGGCGTTTTCCCCGATACCGATGTGGATTTGCGCCAAGAAATAAGGGGCAACATATTTTTGCTTTGCTAGTTCTGTCAGGCTCTCGAGTATCTCCAGAGCCTCCTTTGTCTTATTAATGGTTCCGTAAGTATGGGCGAGCGCCGCGCGCATCAGAGGGCTGCCGCCTGACAGGGCCACTCCGTTTTCACCCTCGGTGATGGCCATTTCGTATCGCCCCGTTTTCCTGTAGGCGAGCCCAAGAATCCAATGCGTGACCGGATAGTTTCGTTCCAGCTCTACGGTTTTCCGAAGCTGTTCGATGGCTTCGTCGTATCGGCGCCCCATGTAGAGAGACCATCCGACAGCCACGTTGATAATGAGCGAGAGCGGATCAAGTTCTTGGCTATGCTTTATTTTAACAATGGCCTCATCGTGTCGCCCCATGGTCGTCAGATACTCAGCGTACCAATGACTCGCCGTTGGGTAGGCAGGAGCAAGTTGGATGCTGCGCTTGAATTCGGTCTGAGCCTCTAACCAGCGCCAGTCATGCAACCAGAGGGGAGCTGCTAGAGAGGTATGCGCTTCGGCGAGATTCTCGTCGAACCGCAGAGCCTTCATTGCTGCTGCCTTAGCCCTGGGGAAAGCGTCTTTTGCCGGCAGATAGCTGTTCCATCCCAGGAGCACGTAGGAATCAGCCAATCCAGAGTACGCTAAAGCGTAGCTAGGATCCTTCTCGACGGCTTGATGGAAGTACTCGATGCCTTTGTGAAATCCTTCTTCAGTCCACTTGTTCCAATGATAGCGGCCCTTGAGGTACAGCTGATACGCCTCGGCATTCTCCGTGTGACGCCTGGCTAACCGCTTCTTCTCCGCTGGGGTCAGATGCAGCCGCAGTTTGCCGGAAATTTCGTTGGAAATTTCGTCTTGGATAACAAAGATGTCTCCTGGCTTGCGATTGTACTGCGCACCCCACAGTTGAGAACCTGTTGCTACATCCACCAATTCGGTTCCGATAATCAAAGAGCCGCCTCGCTGCGCGATTGTTCCAGTGAGGACGTTGCGCACCCCGAGTTCGCGGCCAACGGCTTGAGTGTTAGTTTCCTGACCCTTATACCGAAATACGGTGCTCTGCGCCATCACTCGCAGTTTCGGTAGTGTTGCCAGGACATTGATAAGGCATCCAGTGATTCCATCACTGAGGTATTCGTTGTCCGGGTCGCCACTCGAATTTTTGAAGGGGAGAACGGCAATTGAGTTGATGTTCTTGGGAACTCGTGGTTGACGAAGCGCGCCGCCGGCCAGGAACGCCCGTCCGGACTCCATGTCTCGCTTTAGCCGCGCCAAATCGGATCGCAAGTCGACAGCGCTTTGGTAACGTAGAGCGCGGTCTTTCGCCAGTGCTTTGTTGATGATGCGCTCCAACTCCGCAGGCAATCTCGGGTTCAGGTGCAGTGAAGAGACCACAGGATTGTTTAGAATAGAATCGAGAATAGCCCAGGAATTATTCCCCGTAAATGCGCGTCGACCGGCAGCTAGCTCGTACATGACAGCTCCAAACGAGAAAAGGTCGGTGCGCGAGTCCAACTCTTCGCCGCGCACTTGCTCCGGGGACATGTAGGCGACCGTACCCAACTGCGTTCCTGGAGTCGTCAAGCACTCGGGTTCAACGGAGAATTTTGTCAAAGTGATGATGCTGGCGGCGGGTTCCTTTTTAGGAGCAATCTTGGCCAGGCCAAAATCCAGAATCTTGGCATGGCTTCTTTGCGTGACGAAGATGTTTGCTGGCTTGATATCGCGGTGAATGATGCCTTGAGCGTGAGCGGCATCCAGCGCATCCACGACCTCGATAAAAATATCCAGAAGACGTTCCACTTCGAGCGGACTACCGGAAACATGACCTAGCGTGTCGCCGTCCAAATGTTCCATGGCAATGAAGATTTTGCCGTCTTCTTCGCCAATATCATAGACAGTGCAAATGTTGGGGTGATTCAGAGCAGAGGCAGCTCGGGCTTCGCGCTGAAAACGCTCCAAAGCCTCGGGACTTTCCGCTACATCATCGGACAGAAATTTCAGTGCGACAAAACGGTGCAAGCGTGTGTCTTCGGCTTTGTAGACGACACCCATTCCGCCGCCCCCGAGTTTTTCCAACATCCGATAATGCGAAATCGTTTGACCGGTCTTGGGACTTGATTGGGTCACGCCTCATGCTGAGCCAAAGTCACGCCCACGCCTACTAGTAAAACTGACGGTTGCGTCGGGAGAGCCGGAGAGAGCGATTGGGTGAGGTATCTGCCTCTGCATTTGGGCTGATTTCCGCGCGGCCTATGATGGTTGTTCCGGGTTCCCATCTCAGGGTTCTGTCCAGTTGATCGGCTAACCCGAAGTAGTTTCCGGACCTGATTTGCCCAGCGGTAAGGTTGCAATCACTATTCTGTATTGTGCTGGATTATCTACCCGAAGGAATTCAAGATTCCGTAAGGAAATCCCGTGCTCGCCCGCGAACTGTCTTTCTTGAAACTGGACGCGCGGCGATGGTGCCGTTAGACTGAATGATTATCAACTGTGAGTGGAATTCTTCGAGAGGGCTTCCAGAGTAATGCTCCGATTTTATAGCGCAGGGGAATCGCACGGGCAGGCGCTGTTGGCGTTCGTCTCCGGGCTACCCGCGCAACTTCCTATTGACGTCAAATTCATAAACCACGAATTGCGGCGGCGGCAACTGGGGTATGGACGCGGTGGGCGGCAGAAGATTGAGAAGGATACTGCGGATATTTTTGCGGGGGTCCGCCACGGGAAGACTATCGGTGCGCCAGTTGCTCTCCGTATCGAAAATCGGGATTGGGCCAATTGGGAAAAAACACTGCCTGTGGAGAGCACGGAAGATGAGTCCAACGCGCGCAAACTGGTGGCCCCGCGGCCGGGCCATGCGGATTTGGCTGGCTCTCAGAAATTTGATTATCACGACGCGCGGTACATTCTGGAGCGCGCTTCGGCTCGGGAGACTGCAGCTCGTGTGGCAGCGGGAGCGTTTGCAAAACTGCTATTGAAGGAATTTGGAACGGAAATTGCCAGCCATACGATTCAGGTGGGGCACGTGCGTCTGGAAAAACCGGCCACCTGGAAGAAGATCCATGCACTGAGCAATGACATGGATTCCCCGCTGCGGTGCATTGATGCGGGCGTACAGGAAAAAATGATGGCGGAAGTAGATGCAGTCTTGAAGGCAGGGGATACCGTCGGTGGGATATTTGAAATTGTCGCCCACAATGTTCCAGTGGGACTGGGCAGCCACGCGCAGTGGGACGAAAAGCTGGATGGGCGCCTCGCGCAAGCGCTCATGAGTGTGCAAGCAGTGAAAGCCGTAGAAATTGGCGGAGGTGTGGCTGGTGCGGGATCGTTCGGGAGTGAAGTGCAGGACGAGATTTTTTATGAGAAAGCGGCGCGGCGCTTCCGGCGGCATACAAATCGCGCCGGAGGAGTCGAAGGCGGGATCACGAATGGCGAAGACGTGGTGGTACGCGGGTATTTGAAACCCATTTCGACCTTGCGGCAGCCGTTGCACACTACGGACATGGTCACTAAGGAGCCAGTGAAGGCCGCCTATGAACGCTCCGACTGGTGCGTCGTGCCCGCCGGCGCCGTGGCGGGAGAAGCAATGGTGGCCCTTGTGCTCGCGGATGCTTTTCTGCAAAAATTTGGAGGAGATTCGCTCGCCGAGATGCGGCGGAATTTCGAGAACTATGGCCGACAAATCGAAGACTTCTGAAGCACCGGCGCCGGTAGCGGCCGAGACGGTACAAGCTCCGTCCCCTGGGCGCAAGATTTATCACATCGTCAAGTTTGGCGACCCGATTCTGGAGAAGCCTTGCGCGCCGATAAAGAAATTCGATGCGGAGCTCGAAGAGCTCGCAGAGGACATGTTTGCGTCCATGTACACGGCTCAGGGCGTAGGATTGGCGGCGCCGCAAATCGGAAAAAGCTTGCGGCTGGCGGTTGTGGATGTTACCGGGGGGAAAAATCCGGAGGCGAAAATCGTTTTGGCAAATCCGGAAATCATTCACGCCGAGGGAGAAGTCCGCGAAGAAGAGGGTTGCCTCTCAATTCCGGGGTTTCGCGGGTACGTGATGCGGCCGCAGTTTGTGACCATCAAAGCCCAGAACGCAAAGGGCGAAGAATTTGAAATTCGCGGGGAGAATCTGCTGGCGCGGGCGTTTTGCCATGAGATCGATCACCTGAATGGCATCTTGTTCTTGCAGCACCTCAGCATGCTGAAACGCGACCTCATCAAACGTAAAATCAAGAAACTCAGGAAACAGGGCGAGTGGTAATTCGCCTAAGTTCAGCTTTTCAGGAGTGGCCTCAATCTCCCATCGGTGTCATCCTGGGCGCAGCGAAGGATCTCAACCGATCCATCTCCGGTAACTAAACCGTGCGCCTCCTCTTTTGCGGCACTCCTCACTTTGCTGTCCCCACACTTAAATATCTTCTCGCGCAAACTGATTTTGAAATCGTAGGCGTAATTACTCAACCGGACCGGCCGCGCGGACGCGGTCACGAAGTTTCTTTTTCCCCCGTGAAGGAAACGGCGCTGGCACTGAAGCTTGCGGTGCATCAACCGGAAAAAATTAGGGCACCGGAAAACGAGGCACTATTACGGGAGCTGGTGCCCGATTGCATCGTAATCATCGCGTACGGGCAAATTATCCCGGCGCGACTCCTCCTCATTCCAAAGCTGGGATGGATCAATCTTCACGCTTCCCTATTGCCAAAGTACCGAGGAGCGGCTCCCATCAACTGGGCCATCGTGAATGGTGAGACTCGCACAGGGGTGACAACGATGCGCATCGATGCCGGGATGGATACAGGAGAAATGCTTCTGCAGCGTGAGATCGAAATTGGCGCGAACGAAACAGCCCTCGAACTTACCGCGCGGCTTTCAGAACTCGGCGGACCACTGGTGGCAGAAACTCTGCGCCGATTGGCCACCGGAAAAATAACCCCGAAAGTGCAGAACCATGCGGAAGCCACCTACGCGCCGATATTGAAAAAAGAAGATGGCCGCATCGATTGGAAGCGGCCAGCCGCCGAGATCTATAACCGGATGCGTGGGTTCACCCCGTGGCCTGGCGCCTACACGACCTTTCGCGGCCAGACTTGCCACCTCTGGGGCGACCCGGTGTCTAAAGAAATAGGCACAGTCATGCCCAGCGGAGCCGTGGCGGGAACTCTGTTTGCCGCCAGAAATGAATTGCTGGTTTGCTGCGGCGACGCAACCGTTTTGAGCGTTCGGCTCGTCCAACTGGAAGGGCGCAAGGCCGTGAAAGCGGCGGATTTCGCCAACGGCGCCCGGCTGAAAATCGGTGAACGGTTTGGCGACAGCTGATTTGCGCGAGGCGAAACAGTAGGACATACTGAATTTTGCCGCTTGCGATTAGAGATAGACACTCATCGACGGACGTGAAAACGGGAGCTCACCTTTCATGAAGAACTCTGAACCGACAGGAAAACGCAATAATGCGCGTTTTCGCGGGGTGCAATTGCTGCGCATGATGGCGTGCTGGACGCTCATGGCGCAGCTTATCGGATTGCCATTGGGATTGGCCGCAGGCGACAAGCCAGCGTCGGCAAGCACGGCCAGCGATCCCGTGTTGAAAGCAATGCAAACGGAGATTGCGCGCGCCACTACGGAACTCGGCAAAGCCGAGCAGCCACCCTATTATCTCAGCTACACGGTGTACGACCAGGATTACGTGGTGCTGGTGGGGGCATACGGCAGCTTGCTGACGAACGCTGCGGGGCAGCGGCGCTACGCGGACGTAAACATGCGCGTCGGTAAACCCGAACTCGACAATACGCACGGACAGAGCCGGCCGAGCGGCGTGAATTCGGGGAGCCTGCCGCTGGGAAACGATGCCGATGCCATCGCGCGAGTCCTATGGGAATTGACGGATCGCGAATACAAGCGCGCAGTGCCGTCGCTACTGAACGTTCGGACGAACACGGCAGTCCGCGCGGAAGAAGAGGACAAGTCGCCGGACTTTTCCAAAGAAAAACCGCAGACCCACATCGGAGAAGTGGAAGCGCCGCCGCCGTTCGACCGCGCCGCATGGGAAGGCGAAATCAAGCGACTCTCGGGAGCGTTCCGGAAATATCCCGAAGTGTACTACGCCACAGTGATGATTCAGGTGCAGCGCACCAACTCGCGGATGGTGTCGAGTGAAGGCAGCGCGATCGTGTCGCCGAGCGCCTCCACACGATTGATCATGGAAGCGCAGACGCGCGCCGAAGACGGGATGGATTTGTTGCGCGTGGAAACGTTTCAAGCGCCCGGCGCCAACGGACTGCCGAGTGAAGCGGAGCTGACGGCCAAGATCGAAAAAATGGCCACGGATTTGAGTGCGTTGCGCAAAGCCCCGGTGGCGGAACCGTATGATGGTCCGGCCATTTTGAGCGGGCGGGCGGCGGCGGTGTTTTTCCACGAAGTGCTGGGGCACCGGCTGGAAGGCCATCGGCAGAGGGATGAAGAGGAAGGCCAAACATTCACGAAAAAGATCGGGCAGGAAGTTTTGCCGAAATTCCTGAGTGTTACGGATGATCCTACAGTGCGTGAGCTTGCAGGAATGAAGCTCGCAGGCGCCTACGATTTCGACAATGAAGGCGAACCGTCGCAGAAAGTGGAAGTAATCAAGGACGGAGTGCTCAAGAGTTTTCTGATGTCGCGCATGCCGATCAAAAACTTTGAACAATCGAACGGACACGGTCGAAACCAGCCGGGACGAATGCCGACGGGGCGCCAGGGAAATTTGATTGTGACCTCAACACAAACCGTGCCGGAATCACAGATGCGGCAAAAATTGATCGATGAAGTTAAAAAACAAGGCAAGCCTTACGGTCTCTACTTCGACGACATTCAAGGCGGATTCACGCTGACGACGCGTTCATTGCCACAAGCGTTTCAGGTTCTGCCGGTCCTCGTTTACAAAGTTTATGCCGATGGGCGTCCGGACGAACTGGTGCGCGGCGTGGACATCGTGGGAACGCCGCTGGCGGCGCTGACGCGAATCTTGACGACCGGAGATCAGCCAAAAGTTTTCAACGGCGTGTGCGGGGCGGAAAGCGGGCAGGTGCCCGTGGCCGCCGTTGCTCCGTCGATGCTGTTTTCCGAGATGGAAGTGCAGAAGCGGGCGCACGAGCACGAGCGTCCGCCACTGCTGCCGCCCCCTGGATTTGAAGATGCAAGTGCTGCCAAAGACGCGACGGCGAAGCCGGAGGTGAAGCCATGAAGAGTCTTCACCGGCCGACAACTTCGTTTTTGAGCAAAGGATTAACGGGAACGGCGCTGGCGACTTTGCTGGCGATGAATGCTTCGCCAAGCCCTGCGAAATCGGAAGAAGCGAAACCGGCTCCGGATGCGGCGATGGTGACGGCACACTCGGCGGCAAAGGGCGATGGCCTGCTGGAAGCGTTGCTGACGGAACTGGATCGCTCCAAAGCGCAGCTAAAAATGGACCAGGTGCAGCCGCCCTATTTCATCGAGTATCGCGTGAGCGACGTCGAGGATGTTGGCTTGGAAGCGGCTTATGGCGCGTTGCGCGAAAACCAGCACCTGCACTTTCGAGTGCTGCGAGTGGTGGTGCGCGTCGGCGATTACAAACAAGACAGTCAATTCGGCAGGAGCCAGGGCGAATCAACGATCTTGCCGCTGGATAACGATCCCATTGCGCTGCGCCACCAGATATGGCTGGCAACGGACGATGCTTACAAATCAGCAGGGCAAGGACTCGCGGAGAAGCAGGCAGCGCTGAAGCAGTTCAGCGCGGACCCGAATCCCGTGGACGATTTTGCGAAGGCGCCACAAATGATCGCCGTCGAGCCGACGGTATCGCTAAGAGTCGACGAAGCGGGGTGGAAGAAAACGCTCGAAGACGTGACAAATCTCTATCGGCAATATCCGGACGTGCAGTCTGTTTCCGCTTCGGCGAGATTCACTGCGGCCAACGAGTACCTAGTCAATTCCGAAGGCACGGTGACGCGTAGCGGAAAGACAACGTACAGCGTGGTTTTGAACAGCGCCGCACAAGCAGCTGACGGGATGCGTCTGGGCCGGAGCCCGGCGTTCATGGTAGCGCGAGCAGAAGAATTGCCGACGCGCGACAAGCTGATGGACGAAGCAAAGAAAATGTTGGAGACCATTGTTGCGCTGCGGCAGGCGCCGATTGTCGAGGAAGAATACCGCGGGCCGATCTTGTTCGCGGCCGATGCGGCAGACGACATTGTGGCTTCGTTGATCGGGCAAAACCTGCTTGGGCAGAAGCCGCAGCTTGGTAAACCAAACAGGACGACCGGAGCATTTGCAACGAGCTACAAAAGTCGGGTGTTGCCGAATTTTTTGTCGGTCGTTGACGATCCCACCATGAAGGAATTCCAGGGAAAAAGCCTGGTGGGAAGTTACACGGTGGACAGCGAAGGTGTGAAAGCGCAAACCGTCAACGCGGTCGAAAACGGAACACTTGCGAATTATTTGATTGGACGAGTTCCTATTCGCGACTTCACTGCCTCGAATGGTCACGGGCGAGCCGCGCCGGGATCGCCTCCGGGCCCGAGCCTTGGTGTGCTGCTGGTGAAGAGCTCCGATGCGCAACCAACGGAAGAGTTGAAGAAAAAGGTGGTTCAGATGGTTACGGATCAAGGCAAGCCCTACGGGTATCGTGTCGAAACGTTGGGGCCGGGCAACTCGCCGCGCCTGCTCTATCGCGTTTACGCGAAGGATGGGCATGAAGAGCTGGTGCGCGGCGCAGTGTTCAGCGAGCTTGATATTCGCGCGCTGCGGAGCTATTTGATCGCGGCGGGCAACGATCCACTGGTAAGCAATCGAGCCGCCGGCGCGCCTACGACGATTATCAGCCCGTCGCTGCTGTTCGACGAATTGGAAGTGAAACGGGCGGACACGAGCAAGGACAAGTTGCCGGATTATCCGGCGCCGCCATTGAAGAAGTGAGACGTTTTCAGTTGTCAGTTTTAGGTTTTCAGTGAGAAAACAATTCTGCGATGTCGCGTTTTGAGCTGCAGATGCCGCTGGCGCTGAGGTTCTTCGGGCATCCTTATCGGATGCCCTCAGAATGACACTCTCTCGTATTTTATTCCTCCTCTCGCAATTTCTTGCTTACCCGTCTCTTGTGCCTTCCCATTCTGCATCGCGCGTCCCGATATAGAGATTGGAGGGAGCATGCGAAAAACAATCCGAGTTGGAATGGCGTGTGTGGCACTTGCAATTGCAGTGGTAGCAGTTCCTGGCTTGCGGGCACAGGAACAGAAGGCCTCGTTCCCTGCACCGTTGCCTGCGCAAATCTACACTGCGAAGAAGGTTTTTCTTTCCAACGCCGGAGACGAGACGCTCGGCGAGTTCAGTGGGGGACCGGACCGGGCGTACAACCAGCTCTATGCGGCGCTGAAAAGCTGGGGGCGATACGAACTGGTGGCGACGCCCGGCGATGCGGAGTTGGTGTTTGAAATAAGCTTCGCCTCCCGGTATCTGGGGGAAGCTGTTTCGGGCGGAGACAAGGACATTCCGGTATCCAGTAGGAACTACCGAGACGAGCAACTCCGGCTAAAAATCGTTGACCTCAAGACAAATGTGGTGCTTTGGACTTACATCGAGCACGTGCAAGGGGCGCTGCTACAAGGAAACCGAGACAAGAACTTTGATCACGCGATGACGTATCTTGTAAACGACTTGAGGAATGTGGCCGGGCAGCCAGCGGTTGCAACCAGCAGCAAGTGAGGCGATCTCTCGCACTTTCAGTTGCTAACTTTTAGCCTTGGCGGCTAAAAACTTGTGAATTTGGTGACACTTGCAGCGAGGCCCTTCCTTGGTCAGGGTGAACTGAAGCCGCGCCCTGACGAAAACTACTCGGCCGGCCTCAAGGCCGCCGCTACGGTGCGTGCGCAGCATGCTGCGCCACTACAATGACGTTCGACATCGCCGCCCATTTCTCGTGAGTGGCGCCGGCGTGAACCAGGTGGCTCCGGGCGATGACGCTGATTTCTCTGCGGAGGCGGCGGTGGCATCAGTGCGGGGCGCCGGCTTTGCGGATGTAGATGCCGCCATTGAAGTTTGTAAATTGCAATTCGGGGCCGCCGCCGTTGATTGTGGCGTGGACGGACTTGTCGATCTTGACGAGATATTTGCCGCCATTCTTCCGGCCATCTTCGACCGTTTGTTGCGGCGCGGAAGCCTGAACCTGGACGTCGAAATCACTGAAAATCTCACCACGATCGGACTTAAGGCTGAGGTTGGCTTTCAAATCGGCGGGAAAGGTAACGTCAATGTCGCCGTTCAAAGAACTGAAGGCCATGGGCTTCTGATTGATGCGCGTGAAAGTAGCCACAAGGCGCCCGTTCAAGGCATGCGCGACGGCACTGCCAGAGACATTGTTCAGGGTGACGGAGCCGTTCACGTCGTTGACGTCCAATTCGCCGTCCACGCCAGTGACCACGATGTCTCCGCTGTTCACGGAGCTCAGTTTGAGCGAGGTGTGAACGGGAACGGAAATGGTGAGGTCGATGGTGCGCATGACCGAATCGGAGGAGATGCGGACTTCGTTGTTTTCCTCTTCCACGGAAAGACCAGTGGAGGAGACAACGATGCGCTTCATGTTGGAATCCGAGCGCGCCGAATCGTGGTTGCGGGCGCGGGCCTCGACGACAACTTCCTTGCCGTCATAGCCCTTTACAATAATTCCGCCGTTGAGTAGGTTCGCTTTCACCAATGCGGGGCGCGCGGGATCGCTGAGATTCACAGAGACGCGATCCGCGCCAGATGGCGTTTGCGTCTGGGCTTGTGCCTGTGCTGAGGCCGACGCGGCGGCAAACGCGACGCTGAGAATTGCAACGGCGACAACGAGGGATGGGAAACGCTGAGTTTGGTTATTCATGATTTTCAAGAATACGTATCTCTCCATTTAGAGTTTCGACCTTGATCTCCGGCCCGCCGGAATTCACACGCACTCCGGTATAGCGGTCCGCGTGAAAAACCACCTTCCCGCCATGATGCTCCTCCTGAATAGCGCGCACCGGCAAAGCGGTGACGGGAAAATCGCTAAAGATGCTGCCGTTGAAAGTCTTGAAGCGAAAATCTGCGGCCAAGCTTTTCGCGAAACGCAGCTCCACCGGGCCGTTCACCGTCCGAAAATCGGAATTTTCATGAGGATTCCCGCGGAAGGAAACCTTGACGGGGCCATTCACGGTGTGAACTGTTCCCGAGCCCGCGACGTTGTTCATCTCGACGTCGCCATTGACGTTGCGCACTACGAAATTCCCATTGATGTCGCCCACTTGAACGCGGCCTTCATTCACGGTCTTGAGCGTGATCTCGATGTCGCGGGGAACCTGGAGCTGAAAGTCCATCTTGACGATATAGCCCTCGAACTCGTGGCGGCGACCACATCCATCGTCGCAGTTGCAGCGGAAAGGCCCGTTCACATAGAGCTTGAGGGAGCCTGCTTGCTCGGTGATGTCGAGGGTGACTTCCTTGCGAGCTTGTTCGAGCTTTTCCTTGGATTCCGCGCGGACAGACTTTTTGACCATGAGTTGCGCCTGGTCGGAATTTGTGCCCACGACTTCGATGGAACCCCAGACGTTGTCAATTTCGAGAGACTTATGCTGGACGCCGGCCATCGAAAACGATTTCTGGATGGTCTCATCTTCATGAACTGGCAGGTCGCGATCGGACTCATCGAGAGTCATTGGGGATACGGACGGAATATGAAGATCCAAGGGAAGAAGTGGGGCTACTTTTATTACCGGCTGAGGGACTCTTATGGTCACGGACTGGGCGGACAAGGAAAGGGGCAGCAGACAGCCGATTATCAACACTGTGAAAAAGCGTAAGCTTCGCATGGTCTCCTCCTCAATTCAGTTTGCTTTTGGCCCACTCGACGCGTTGCCGCACGGTGGGGTTCAAGTTCGGTGCTTGCTCCAACTCCTGGAGCCGACGCGCAGCATCGCGGTCTCGCCATTCGAGCATGAGATCGATCAGAGCCACCTGCACGAGCGGCGATTGGTCCTGCTGCAGAGAGTCCATAATTCCCTTGTGCACCTGGGGCTGCCGGCCGTGGCGGCCTAGAGCATCAAGCGCCGCCAAGCGCACGTCGACGCTGGCGTCGTAACGCAGGGTGTGAAGGAGAGCGGAAAGAACCTGCGGATCAAGTTGTTGGTCGCGGGTGCTCCAAGTGACGCCCTCGAGCCGCGCGCTGGCCGATTGCTGCTGCAACATCGAAAGCACAACCAATTGCTTCATGCTGGTGAGTTCCGATTGCACGGCAACCAAGTCTGGGGAAGGAGGCTTCGGAGCAGCGAAGCGAAGTCCGGCGAAAACGCCGATGGCGAGCAGCGCGGCACTCCACGCCATGGCCCCGGCGGGCGAACGAAGCCAATAGAGCACGTTCCAGTTCCATGCGGAAGATTGTTTTCTCGGATGCGCGTCATCCGCAGGATGATTCGAACGACCCGCTTGGTACGCCTGCAGCATGGCTTCAAAACGCGCGCGCGACTCAGGGCCTGGCTGGTCGACGGGCAGAAGCGAAAGCTTTCTCCAAATGACCACTTCTTCGGAGCAGTCCGCGCACTGTTCGAGGTGAGCTTCAACGTTGTGGTGCTGCTCGGGGCCCAGGTTTCCTTGCAGGTAGTCCGGCAAGAGTTCGGATATTTGTTCACACCTCATGGCGACCTCCTCGAGGAGGGATATTTCCAGCTGCTTCGGCTTTCTTCAGCGTCGTGCCCTGCGTGAGTTGATGGAAGGCCTTGCGCAAATCCTGCAGGGCACGGTGGATGCGGGTTCTGACGGTGTTGAGTTCGCAGCCGAGAAGAGCGGCAATTTCCTCATACTTCAGTTCTTGAAAGCGGCAGAGAAGCAGGATTTCTCTTTTTTCCTCGGACAACTGCTGGAGAGCGCGTTGCAGCAGTTCGACTTCCTGGTGCTCCTGAGCGGAATCCGTGGGAAGAACAGGAGGCAGCATTTCGGGCTCGAGAGCGGTCTGCGGAGGAAACTTGCGAAAGTGATCGATGCGCGCGTTGCGTGCAACCTGGTAAATCCAGGCACGGAAGGGCGTTCCGGGACGGTAGCTCTGGCGGTATTTCAGAATGCGGAGGAATACTTCCTGGACCAGGTCTTCACTCAACGCTCGGTCGCCGGTCATCTTCGCATAGAAATTGAAGAGCGGCGTTTGATAGCGATCAAACAACACACCTAGCGTTTCGCCCGCGCCATCGCGCACTTGGAGCATCAGATCCTCGTCGGGGGCCAAAGTCATCGCCGAATTATGGTCCTAAAGGGCTGTAGTTGCCCTTACAAAGAGTGAATACTCAGGTTAGGGGAAAAGGTTCCGTGCGCAGGCCGGCGCAATTCCGGCGCCGGTTTCAGCTGGCTTGGAAGTGGAGGCCGGATTCGGCGTGGTCGGATTGGGTAAGCATGGCGATGAGGCCCTCTTCGAAGGCGTCGATGTCGGCGCCCATTTCGCGGGTGGGGCCGGTGTGGACCAAGCGGCCACGGGCGATGACGCTGATTTCGCTGCAGAGGCTGCGGATTTCCTGGGCGTCGTGGCTGCTGAGGAAGGTGGTCACGCTTTCCGTGGCGGCGAGGCGGCGGAGCAGGCCCCACATGTCGCGCTTGGCAGGCAGGTCCAGGCCGCGGGTGGGTTCGTCGAGGAAAAGAACTTTGGGGCGGCCCATGAGAGCGCGGGCGATTTCGACGCGGCGCTTCATTCCAGTGCTGTAGGTGCGGATGAGCTTGCCGCGAAATTTGGGGTCGAGGCCGACGTCGTCGAGGATGCGCTCGACTTCCTGATCGGGACTGGGCATGTGGCGGATGCGGGCAAAGTAGGAGAGATACTCGCGGGCTGTCCAGGTGGATTGGCTCTCGCTGGTTTCGTCGCTGACCAGGCCAACGAGTTTGCGGACGGCAAGAGGTTCCTTGGTGACGTCGTGGCCCCAAAGCTTGGCGATGCCGGAGCTGGGAGGGAGCAGAGTGGTGAGCATGCGAATGGTGGTGGTCTTCCCTGCTCCGTTGAGGCCGAGGAATCCGTAAAGCTGGCCTTTGGGGATTTTTAGGGTGACGTTGTCGACGGCGACAAAATCGCCGAAACGGCGCGTTAGGCCGTCCATTTCGATGGCGTAGTCTGTGGCCAGGGGCACAGTTGGCGCGCTCACTTTGTACTCCTCCAGCGCTTGAATGCTGCTCCAAAACAGATTAGCGGCAGAATCAGAGAGGCGGCGCCCATTTCGTAGATGGCCTTCGCGACTTGGGCGTCAATGGCGGCTCGTGCGCCGAACGTGCGCATGGCGCTCTCGCCTTCGACGTGGTAGGTGGCGTTGACGTGCAGTGGGTAGCGAACGCCGCCGATGTCCCACGGCTGCCGGGGAATCAACGTCACAGGCACACGGGCCACCCAGCCGATGACGACGTGATGGCCATCCGCGGCGGGCGGACCCGTGTCACCGGCGTAGGTGTGCTTTTCAAGAGCTTCGGACGCGGGGGCAACCGCTTGTGGATCGCCGGTCGCTTCGAGGCCGTTTTCGCCGACGACCTGGATGTGCACATCGGTGACGCGTTGAGTGGCGTCGACGGGGAGCAAGACGAGGAGGTCGCGGCGCGTGGGCTCGTCGGTGCCGAAGGGGGGCCACTCATCTCGATTGAGGATTGTGCTGCAACAACGCGCGGGCGGTTGACCACCGGGTTGAGTTAAAGCGAGGCTGCTGCCGCCGCGGGCGAAGAGCCTTTGGATGGAAGGCGCGTTGGTGGCGTGGGGAGCGGGCTTGTCATAGTTGGTGTCGGCCGCGAGCACGGGGAGAACGATGATGGCTAGGATGCCGAGAGCGATGATCCAGCGCTGGGTGCGCGTGGCTTCCCAGGTTTCGACGCCTTGCGCGCGTAGAAATGCCCACACAGCGAGCGCGAAGGCAAGAATGACAACCGCGAGCAGGCTGATCCACGTGCGCGTGGTAGTGGCGGGAATGCTGCCCACGGCGAGGGTAAAGCCGAAGGCATTTTTGAGGAGGACGGCGGGACTCATCAGGGTGAGGTGGCCGGTGCGCGTGGCGCCGTTGCCTTGCGCGACTAAAAGTTCCTGGAGCGGGACGAAGCCGGCGTAGGCGAGGAGGATGCCCATGCCCGTCGCGGCGGGAGCGGCGATGCTTTCGCCGATAAAGAGGACGCCGATCAGCGCGCCGATGGCGATGCTTACGAGGAGCAGGCAGGGAGCCCAGATTAGCAACTTCACCAAAAGCGGTGGCGTGCCGACGTGATGCATGTAAACCAGCACCATGGGCACGAGCGCGACATAATAGGCGGCGGCGAGCGTGAGGACGACCAAGAGCTTGGCGATCAGCCAGTCGCGGCGTTCGACGGGGGCGGTGAAGACGCTTTCGACGAAGCGATTGGCGCGCGGGCTGGCGAGGAACACGGCCGTTAGCGGGATGAAGGCCAGGGGCACGAGGAAATAGGCGATGATGCCGTAGCCGTCGAGCCAGGTGTCCTGGGTGCCTACAGTAGCGACACAGCCGACGGCAAAGAGGATGACCCCGGCACCGATCAGCGCAAAACGGCCGCGTATGGTGGCGCGGAGTTCTTCGACGTAGAGAGTTGCAATCGACATTTCTATGCTAAGCCTTAATCACGATGCACCCGGGTGTTGCTGGAGCACCTCTCCGAATAGCCACTCGGATCCGTTGCGGAAATTATCAACCCTCACCTAAACGGAGGATTAACATGGAGGGCTCGACGTTGATGGTTCAATTTGGTGTATATTCGCTCGCGTCTGGGGTCCGACCGAGATTCTGAATCGATGGAGGAACCGCGCATGCGACAAATTTCGATAGCTGTTGCGCTTGCAGGAGTGATCGCCGCATCGGCGTCGATGGGCTTATCCCAACAAGCGCCGACGGCAGGCCCTTACAAGGTGCTGAAGACGGCCAAGGTCGGGGGCGAAGGCGGTTATGACTATATTTTCGCGGATGTGGAGGGCCGTCGCTTGTACGTTCCGCGCGGTGGTGCGACAGGACAACTGATGGTTTTCAATCTGGATACGCTGGAATCGGCAGGGGCGGTGGCTGACGTTAAAGCTGGGGGCGCTACGGTCGATCCAAAATCGCACCACGGCTTCTCGACGACAAAGCCACTCACGATGTGGGACGCGAATACTTTGAAAGTGATCAAGACGATTGATGTGGACGGGCGACCGGATGGGATTCTGTGCGATCCATACAACGCGCGGGTGTGGGTGCTGAGCCATCAGCCGCCGCACGCGACGTTGATTGCTGCGGCAGATGGGACCGTTGTGAAGACGCTGGACTTGGGAGGAGCGCCCGAGCAGGCCGTGAGCGACGGCAATGGAACGATGTACGTGAACATCGCGGACAAGGCGAACATCGCGGTGGTGGATGCGCAGACTCTGACCGTAACGGCGCACTACGACATGAGTTCGAAGGGGACGGGAGGAAGCGGACTGGCGTTTGACCCGAAGAACCGCATCCTGTTTGCGTATTACCGGCAGCCGGCGCCGGTCGTAGTGATTGTGAACGCGGACAACGGGAACATTATTACTACCCTCCCGACAGGCATGGGAGTGGATACGGTAGCGTTCAATCCGGTTACGATGGAAGCGATCAGCGCGGAGAATGCGGGCACGATGACGTTCGTCAAGGAAAACAGTCCTACAAGTTTTGTAGTGGAACAGACACTGAAAACGATGGTGGGGGCGAAGACTCTAGCCCTGGATACGAAGACGAATCATTTGTTTACGATGGCGGCGGAGTTTGGTCCGCCCGCGCCGGATGCGCCGCCGGGACCGGCGGGGCGGCCTGCGCGCGGGCCTATGGTGCCAGGGTCGTTTTCGATTTTGATGGTGGGCAAATAGTAGAAGAGGACAGACAGGAATGTCTGTCTCATATGATGGTTGACGAATTGGCGGAGTGATTCGAGACTGAGCGTATGACCCTTAGGGAAAGGCTGGAGTGGTTGAGCAGGATGACGCTGCTGGTGTTCATACTGGCGTCGGCGGCCTTTTTGAGCGCGATTACAGCGATGCGCATTGCGATTCACGGGCGCGAAGTGACGATGCCGAACCTAGTGGGGAAAAATGTTTCGGAGGCGAGCCAGATGCTGCAGTCACGCGGGCTGCTGCTGCGCGTGGCGGACAGAATTTACAGCGACCAGCCGATCAATGTGGTGGTACGGCAGACGCCGCCTGCCGGATTGCTAATGAAAGTGTCGCAGCAGGCGCACGTGGTTCTGAGCCTGGGGCAGAGACAATTGCAGATTCCGCTGCTGGAGGGGAATTCGCTGCGGGCTTCGAGGATTGAATTGTTGCGAACGGGATTGCAAGTGGGCGAGGTCACGGCGGTGACGATGGCGGACCATCCGATGGATGCGGTGGTGATCCAGAATCCGAAGCCAGGGGCGGGAGCGGCGACGCCGCGAGTGGACGTGCTGGTCTCGCAAGGGCCGCGCGAAGCCGCTTACGTCATGCCGCATTTGACGGGGATGAATGAGATTGAAGCGCAGCGCCGGTTGGATGCGGCGCAGATGCGGCGCAAGGTGAATTATGTGTCGGCTCCGCAATGGCCGCATGGCGCGGTGATTGACCAGTCGCCGATGAGCGGGACGCGGATTGTGTCGACGGCGACGGTTGAATTGACTGTCGCGAATTGAAAGAGTCGGCGTGATAGGCCCTTCCTGCACATTTTAATTTTAGTTCAACAGGTCGACGGGCGGGGCAAGCCCACGCCCCTACAACATCTCAAAACCCGCTAATCGTTAGGAATAGCTTCTCCGAGAGAACGTAAAGGTGTGGCCGCAATTTGCTTTTCTGATTGGAAAAAGGACGGGGCGCCACTAGGATAGCTGCGCGAGCGAGTGGGCTTCAATTTGCCGGACGGAGAGTGAGTAGATGAGAAAAATGTTCAATTTGAAGTTGCGCTGCGGAAATTCCGGGCGCGTGGCGATGTTTGCGCTCGCTTCACTCGCGCTGTTGGTGGTGACGGAGACGGCCTGGGGACAGGGGCAGGCGGGGAGTGGGAATGAGCCTGCGCTGCCGTATACGCCGAGTTTGCAACTGGATTCGATGGATAAATCGATCGATCCTTGCGTGAATTTTTACAAGTATGCGTGCGGGGAGTGGCAGAAGAAAAATCCGATTCCACCGGATCAAACTGGGTGGAGTGTCTACGGGAAGCTTTATCAGGACAATCTAAGTTTTCTGCGGGGAATCCTGGAGCAAGCAGCGAGCAGTTCGGATCAGCGCGATGCGGTGACGCAAAAGATTGGCGACTTTTACGCGTCTTGCACCGACGAAGCGGGGATCGAGAAAAACGGGATGGAACCGATCAAGGCGGAGTTGGACGCGATCGCGAAGCTGAATTCGGTGCGCGAGATGGCGACACTGGTGGCACGCCTGCAGATGACTACTGGAGGATACCGGTCGATTCTATTTCGCAGTGGATCGGACCAGGATCCTGACGATTCGGAGAGCGTGATTGCTTCGCTGGACCAAGGCGGGCTTGGATTGCCGGACCGGGACTATTACACGAAAGAGGATGCGAAATCGAAAGAGACGCGCGAGAAGTACTTGCAGCACGCGCAGAGGGTATTCGAGCTGCTAGGGGACAACGGGGAAACGGCGAAGAAGAATGCTGAGACGCTGATGCGCATGGAGACAGCACTGGCAAAGGCTTCGATGACGCGGGTGGATCGGCGTGACCCGTACAAACTGAAGAACAAGATGAAGATTCCGGGGCTGGAAGAGCTGGCGCTGAATTTCGATTGGAAGACGTACTACGCGGCTTTGCAATATCCCAAGATTGAAATTCTGAACGTGGGTGATCCGGGGTTTTTCAAGCAGGTGAACACGTCCCTGGGTAACGAGCCATTGGCAAATTGGAAGACGTATTTGCGGTTTCATGTGGCAGACAGCTCGTCGCCGTTTCTATCGGCAAAGTTCGTGGACGAGAATTTTGAGTTTTACCGGAAATATCTGCGCGGGGCAAAAGAACAACAGCCGAGGTGGAAGCGATGCGTGCAGTATGCCGACTACATGCTGGGTGAAGCGCTGGGGCAGGCATACGTGAGGAAGGTGTTTTCGCCGGAGCTGAAGCAAAGCACTCTGGACATGGTGCGGCGGATCGAAGACGCGATGGCTAAGCGGATCCAAGGACTGGATTGGATGAGCGCGGAGACGAAGACGCAAGCGCTCGTTAAACTGCAAGGGATACGAAACAAGATCGGGTATCCCGATAAATGGCGGGATTATGGTCCGGTGAAAATCGTGCGGACGGAATTTCTTGGGAACGTGCAGAGAGCGACGGAGTTTGAACACCGCCGGGAGATCGCGAAAATCGGCAAACCCGTAGGCCGGGGAGAGTGGCTGGTTTCGGCGGCGACAGTGGATGCTTACTACAATCCGCAGATGAACGACATCAACTTCCCTGCCGGAGTGTTGCAGCCGCCCCTATACGACGCGAAGATGGATGACGCGCCGAACTACGGAGACACGGGGGGAACGATTGGTCACGAGTTGACGCACGGATTCGACGATGAAGGCAGCCAATTTGACGCGCGAGGCAATTTGAAGAACTGGTGGAAGGAAGAGGACCGCAAGAAGTTTGACGAGCGGACAAAATGTGTGAGCGACCAGTATTCGAGTTACGTGGTCGTAGAAGATGTGCACATCAACGGTGAGTTGACCAAGGGAGAGGACGTGGCCGACCTAGGTGGCGAAATTTTGGCGTATATCGCCTGGGGTGCGGCTAATGCGGGAAAGAATTTACAGCCAATCGACGGACTGACGCCGGAGCAGAGGTTCTTCATCGGGTTCGCGCAGTGGGATTGCGCGAACGAGCGGCCCGAGGATTTGCGCGTTCGGGCGCAGACGGACCCGCATTCGCCTGCGGAATACCGCATCAATGGAGTGGTGGTGAATATGCCGGAGTTTGCGAAGGCGTTTTCTTGCCGCGCGGTGCAGCCGATGGTGAAGCCAGCGGATAAGATTTGCAAAGTGTGGTAGCGCTCGGTTTCAGCCTTTGAGGGCGAGGCGGCGGATCGCCACGAAGGTGAGAACGAACGTCAACACAACGAGAACGGTGACGTGAGTGATGGCTCTGCCCTGGCTGGACATTCCGATGGCTCTGAAGAATAGCTGCTGCAAGTGATACGTTGGCCAGACCGGCGCGATGGCGCGCAGGAACTTCGGGAGCGGATAGAACAGGCCGGAGACGTGCATCATCACCTGGTAGATGATGTTGACGAAGGCCGGGGCGCTGCGGCTGGTGGTTAGCACGCCGATGAAGAGGCCAATAGCGCAGAACGGCAGTGCGCCGAGGATGCTGACGGCCGTGGCGGCGAAGAGTTGGCCGGCGGTGAGTTTCAGGTGGCCAAAAGGCAGTACAGCGAGCATGGTGGCCGTGACGATGACGGCGAACATTACGGCCATGAGCAGTTTTGCGACGAGATAAGCCGGCGGGGGCATTGGTAGCGCGCGCTTGAAGGTGAGCAAACCGTGCTCGCGTTCGCCGGCCACTAGCATTCCGAAACCGAACATTCCCGGACCCATTACACCGAACAGGGCGAAGGCGGCGAAGATGAACAGGCCGGTTTGCACGTCGTTGCGGATGGCGGCACCGAAAATCACCACTCCAAAGAGAAGATAGAGCAAAGCGGGAAGGCTGAGGAATGGGATGGCGAAAGCGGGTGTGCGGAGCATACGTACCGTTTCGTACTTGGCTTCCGTGAGATAGGCCTTCAGGAGCCGACTCGCGGGCATCACTGCGCCGACGGGCAATTCGCTTGGGACTTGGACGGAAATCGCGCTCATGATTTGTTCTCCTGGGTGAGTTCTACGAAAGCTTCGGCGAGGCCGGCACGGCGGACTTCCACTTCGCGGAGATTCTGATCGGCAGCGAGAAGCCGGCGCAAAACGGATTCGGCGTTGCTTACGGTGATGAGCAAGCGCTGTTTGTCTGTCGTGGCGTTTTCCACGCCGGGCCAGGCTGCGACTTCTTCGACAGTGAGGGTGGTTGAGCAGTTGATGTGCTTGCGGACGACTAGGGCGCGCAAATCGTTGACGGTGCCAGAGGCGACGACGCGGCCCTTGGCAAGGACGGCGACACGGTCGGCGAGGGCTTCAGCTTCCTCGAGATAGTGAGTGGTGAGAACGATGGATGCGCCGTTGTTGACGAGCTTGCGAAGCGTGACCCACATGAGTTCGCGAGCTTGTACGTCGAGGCCGACTGTGGGTTCGTCAAGGAAGAGTAATTTAGGCTGTCCCACAACGGCCATCGCAAACTGAACCTGGCGCTTCTGGCCGCCAGAGAGTTTGCCGTAGGGACGATCGGCGAGGGAGGTGGTGTTGGTCAGCTCCATCGCTGCGTCGGGCGTGAGCGACGACGGGTAGTAGCTGGCGACGAGATCAATTTGTTCGCGGACGCGAAGCTCGGGGGCGAGGGCTACTTCCTGCATCATGACGCCGATCTGACGGCGCGTTTCGACGAGCTGCGGCGACTTGCCGAAGAGCTGGGCCGTGCCGGAATCGGGCTGCTGAAGTCCGAGAAGGAGAGAGATGGCGGTGGTTTTTCCAGCGCCGTTGGGGCCTAGGACGGCGAAGAGCTCGCCGCCCCTGACTTGGAGGTCGAGGCCATCCAGCGCCACGGTGTCTCCAAATTTCTTTCTTGCTCCAGAGAGTTCTGCGAGAAACGTGTGGTTCATTTCGAATGCCTCCTGAAATTGCTCGAATCTCTATGCACGCGATGGCGCCACAGCGGGACGCCGAAGTTTTATACGGCGAACGATCTCGACGCAGCCGAGAAAACAGACAAGGACGGTATTGGCCATCCCAAAAGTGAAAACGTCGCGGGCCAAAGCCTCCATGGCTTGGTAATTCGTCAGGAGATCCAGCAGCAAGACCAGAGATCGGATCATGATCATTCCTCTCGACTCAACGGGGTGTCTGGGAGACGGACGAGGACGATTCGCCAGACTTCCCGCGCAAGAGCCTTCGGAGATGCGGACGGCAATACCAGGCGTAGACGAGCGCGCCGATTCCCGCATAACACCAGAGCCACGGCCCGAAAACGCCCCAAACGAGCGAACCATTCGTGGACTGCGCCAACTTGTCATACTGCGGGACACCCAAGAAAGGGTCGGAGACGACAACCAAGGGTTGGCTCTTGAACACAAGGAAATAGAGAACGGGCACGCTGGCGGCATTGATCACCAACCGCATTACGGGTAGCAGCCAAGTTCGTTCCGGATAGAACAAATTGAGGACGCGTTGCGAGATGGAGACCAGCACAAGCAGGAGAATGGGAACGTAAAAGGAGTGCCACGAAGGGGCGAGTTTGAGATGTTCAGCGGCTGAACCCAAGATCAAATAGGGAAAGTGCGGTAGCGCGAGCCACCAGAGAAGGACGGGCACCCAAAGGATCAGCCCGGAGACGGAGTAGCCGCGCTTGATCGGCATCATGGAGGCGACCTCCGCAGGGGGGTAATACCAGGGTTGCGGGCATTTGCGCCTGATGACGTTCATGACGACAAACGCCAGAGTCACGCAACCAATCTGGATGACTGCCGGGAATACAAAAGTTTGCAGGGTGATCGGGAGGTGGACCGCAAGCGTCACAATCGCGACGGCGGCAACGGTGATCACCAGATTTACGCTCAAGAAGATCAGATACATCGGAAACAGTTCGGGGCCGATGAGTTCCCAGCCGACGGTCAGGCTGGGAGAATCCTGGCGGTAGCGGCGCGCGACAGTCATGGGGTCGCCGTGCTGCTTTAGAAAGGCGACAATCTCTTCGTCGGTCATGGGGCGCCCAAGGACAGATTCCTTTTCTTCGAACTGCGAACGAAGTTCGTCGGAAAGTTCCCGGATGATGTCGCTGCTCTGCGCTCTGGGTAGGTAGCGCTTTACGGCTCGCAGGTAACTTTCGAGAAGTTCCATAACGCTCCTAAAAGATTCCGCTCAAAGAGGAGTTGATGCTCTGCCACTCGGCCAGAAGAGGTTTCAGAATGGCTTTGCCTTCGGCAGAGAGGCGATAAAAGCGTTTGTTGCGCTTGTCTTCTTCTCGCCATTCGCTGACGAGCAGGCCCTGGCTTTCCAGGCGGCGCAGAAGCGGATACAAGGTGCCTTCGTCGATGGGCATGCCCTGGTCGGCGAGGGATTTGCGGAGAGTGTAGCCGTATTGTTCTTTGCGGAGCATGGCGAGGACGGCAAGGATCAAAGAGCCCCGGCGAAGTTCGAGGCGGAGGTTTTCGAAAAGGTCGTGGTTGTCAGTACCGGGCGACATATAGTGTGTGCTACACACTGTACGTCACACAGTATTAGTTGTCAAGGATTTTTTAGTGCGGATAGGGAGGCACGGGGCAGGAATTGAGGACGGAAGAAGAGCGGCGGCCCTTCGACTCCACTCAGGGTAAACAAGCCACTGCACTCTAAAATGGCGCGCTACAGCGCAGACACACCACGGGCTAGCCCATGGTGTGGCGTTTAAATTCGAGGATTACTTCGCGGGTTCCTTCTTGTGCAGGGTGGTGCACATGGTCAGAGCGGTGTTGGGGTCAACAGCGCTGTCACCCTCTTCGACAAATTGGATGACGCCCTGCTTGTCGATGATGATGTTGGCGCGCAGAGCCCACTCATAGCCATCGTTATTTTTCGCCGGGTCGTAGGTTTTGAGGATGCCGTAGGACTTGAGCATCTTGCGGTTCATATCGCTAAGGAGCGGGAAAGTGACGCCGATTTGCTTGGCGAAGGCGGCGTTGGCAGCGGGACTATCCACGCTAACGCCGAAGACTTCCGTATCGGAGGTGTCGATTTTACCGGAGGCGATTCCAGCCTGGACCGCCTGAAGTTGCTTCGTTCAACCACCGGTGAAGGCCAGGACGTAGACGGCAAGGAAGACGTTTTTCTTGCCGCGGAAGTCACTGAGCTTCACGCTTTTCCAGCCGTCGCTGAGAAGAGTGAAATCAGGGGCGGTGTCACCGACCTTGAGCGTCATCTTGGCGACTTCGGACTTTTCGCCTTGGGGGGCGGCTGGAACAACCGCGAGGGCGGTTGAGGCCAGAAGCCCGAGAGCGATCCACTTTTTCATCGAGAACCTCTCATCAGAGATAGGAGCAAACTGTCAGCAGGAGAATACACCTCTCCGTTCTTGTAGACCACAGGAATGGCGAGGATATTCCCGAGTCCTTCCTGGGCCGGAATGGTGGGAACATCGGGGTGTCGGCCCGCGTATAACAAGGCACGGGAGGTGGTATGAACAAAGGAAACCATCAAGGTTTCAGCATAGTTTGCAGAATGCTGAGTGTGGCGGTGTTGCTCTCGGCCAATTCGGTGAGGGCTGAGGCGATCCAAGACCAACAGGATAAGGACAGCGCCGGTGTAGTCTTCAGCAAGCAGGCAACACCGAAGGAAGTGGGACTACCCCTATACCCAGGAGCGAAACTGCACAAGGACGAAAAGGACGATTCCGCGTCTGTCCGGATGGGACTATGGGGAGGCTCGTTCGGGTTCAAGCTGGCGGTGATGAAGATGGAATCGAGCGACCCGCCAGAGAAGATTGCTGAGTTCTATAAGAAGGCGCTGGCGAAATACGGGGCAGTTCTGAATTGTTCGGATCCTTCGCAGAAGACGGGCACCAAGGACAAGAGCGAATCCTCGAATAAACTCGAGTGCGACGATGATAAGCCGGGAAAGGGCGGGCTCGTTTTCAAGGCGGGGACGAAGGAAAAAGAGCATGTTGTGGCGATCCAAGCGAACGGGGCGGGGAGCCTTTTCCAATTAGTGTATGTGGAAGCGCGGGGCGACGATAAGGACAAGAAGCCAATCTGAGACCACTTTTTCGGCGGAGTGTGATTGCGTGAAATTGTCCTGTCAGCATGCGAGCAGCGCTCGTTTGTATCTGCTTAGTTCCCTGCTGGTAATTCTGGGCTGCGGCCTGGCGTTCGGCCAGGAACCGATTCATGTTGCGGTGAATCTGGTGAATGTGGCGTTCTCGGTGAGGGATTCCCGCGGCACGCTGGTGGATAGCTTGGCGAAGGAGGATGTTGAGGTTTTTGAGGATGCGGTGCCGCAGAAGATTTCTTTTTTCGCGAGAAGCACGGATGTGCCGCTAACGCTGGGCTTGATCGTGGATGTGAGCGGAAGCCAGGATCATTTTACGAAACAGCACCAGCAGGACTTAGAAGTGTTTTTGAAGGAAGTGCTCGGTTCAAAAGACCGGGCGTTTCTGGTGACCTTCGCGAATCATATCCGGCTGATTAGCGATTTTTCGCCTTCGGGAGCGGAAATCATTGAACGGATGAAGGAGTACCAAGGGAAGGACAAGGGGAAGGATAAGAAAAAGCATGCGGAGTTCCCGGAACTCGGGCCGGCCGAGAGCCGGGATCTAGGTACAGCGTTCTACGATTCGATCTACTATTCGGTGACGGAGAAGCTGGCGCGGGAAAACGGCAGACGAGCGCTGCTGCTGTTTAGCGATGGGGAAGACAACTCCAGTTCACACGACATGATGACCACGATTGAGAAGGCGCAAGCGGAGAACGTAGTAGTGTACGCGATTCGCTATACCGAGAAGTCCCATGGCCAACTGACGGCTCGAAATATGTATGGGACTAGCGTGATGGACCGGATCGCGAAAGAGACCGGTGGGGCGCACATCGATGCCGAAGTGACGGACCCACATACGTACTTCCGGCAGATTGCAGAGGAATTGAGGACTTCATACGAGGTGGGGTATTACCCAACGAATTCGGGCAGGGATGATACGTTTCGAAAGATCGTGATCCGGCCGAAGCAGGCGGGCTTGAGAATTCGCACAAAGACGGGCTATTTCTCCAGATAGAACGGCCCTGCCGAAATCCTGCCACAAAAGATGAATCGATGTGTTGGAGCAGCGGGAGTGGCAAGCCCCTCCCCCACATGAGTGCTCCCTTTATCGCTGTCTTGAGCGAGTGAAAGGTTACTGTCTGGCGATGGTGGGCAAGAATGGCTGGCAGGAGAGTGCCCAGGGAGGGATGATAAAAGTACAGCCCGAAAGGCAGGAAGAGTATGGAAGAGACGAAACCGAACGAATCGGCGTACTCGGCTGAGCGGACGAAGGTTACGGGGCCGGATTCGCTGCGAAGCACCACGGCGACCGCTGAGCCTCCAGTGGCAGAAAGGCCTGCTGACTCCCCGAAGCAGGTGGAAAACGTGCCTAAGGCAGGTTTTGCCGAACCTGCCAAGACCGTCGAAACTCCAAGCACCGTCCGCAGGCCCGGCGGAGAGGCGACACTTGCGGGTTTTGGGGAGTTTTTGAAGAAAACGGGGCCCGTGTGGTTGATTGCTGCGGGCGCGATCTTCGGGCTGATGGCGGTGGTCACCATTCAAAAACGCATGGCCGAGTCGGCTAGAATCGCGCGGGAAAAGCAGCACGAAGAGGCCGCCGCGACGGTAACGCCGGACAGCTTGACCGCGCGATGCGGGCAACCGGTAGAAGACTTGACCAAAGAAATGTACCCGATCGTGACGCGGACGATGACCTACCCAGGCCTTGAAAATGAAAAGATCGTGTTCGCGTTCAGCAAGACGGCGGAGGAAAAGAGCGAGTGGGTATTTCTGTCGATGAAAGATGAGCGCGGAGCCAGGAGCTTCGATACTCCAGAAGCGAAAATCGCCGGGCTGCCGTGCCTGGACACGAAGAAGTGAGCGCAGGACAGAGTTATCTGAGATAACCCCAGTTGTGGAGCTTGTCGGAGTCTTCTGCCCAGCGGTCGCCGATGTCGGTGCGGTAGTACATGTTGGGGATGAGGATGTTTTTGGTGCGGGAATAGACCTGGGCTTGGGCTTGCTTCATGGTTTGGCCGATGCCGACGACGACTAACACTACGCCCGACGTGCCGGCAATTAACCACTGACCGTTGACTTCTTTTACGTCCTCGATGTGAATGCCTTCCATGTTGGGTTTCTTGAAGACGATGGCGTTGTTTTTTGAAAAGGATTCGAAGGTGGCGTCGTCGTCAAACGGAAATGGCGGAACGACGATGCGAATGCCGATTTGAAAGCCGCTGCGCGTGCGCCATTTAGGCTCGGCGCCGGTGGCCAGTTCCCAGAAAAAATCACTGATGGGCGTGAGCATGCCTTCCTGCTGGATGCTGATGGTGGGATAGCCGAAGCGCGAAGTGAATTCGAGCGGGTAGATGCCGTTGTTGTTGACGATGCAATTCAAATCGATGTAGCCGACGTAGCCTTCCTCGGCAAGCTTGGACTCCATTTTAAGAAGAGTGCGGTTGAAGAGAAGATTGGGCTCGCTCCAAAACATAGCCGTACCCATTTCGCCGGTCGGAGGGCCAACTTCGCCGGGGAAAAGTTTTTTGTGCTCGAAGTTGATGTTGACCGGAGTGACGAATTTCTTGCCGTTGAAGAAAGCGCCGACAGCGACTTCGACGCCGTTGATGCGGCGCTGGAGTTGGAAGACCTTGATTTCGTCGGAGAAGGCTTTTTTGTAGGCTTCCAGCATGCGAATCACGTCTTCGCCGTCTTCTTCCTCGCCGACGAAGAGGCGGCGCTTTACGTTTTGCGCTTCGCCACTGGGTTTGATGACGTAACGGTCGGGATTCTTCTTGACGAACTCGATGGCGGGGTCGAAAGAGTCAAAATCTTCATACGGAATGATTGTGACGCCGGCGGATTTCAGTTCTTCCTGGCCAAAGGAGCGATCGTCTTCGAGGCGGTCAGCGTAGGGAGTGCCGCCGATAACGGGCTTGCCGGAGGCCCGGAGGGCTTGAGCTTTGGCACCCTGGCCGAGAGTGTCGTCAAAAACGATAATGTCGGACCACTTGGCGTCTTTTTCCCAATCTTTGGATTTGGAGACGAAACCATCGGCGATGTCGCGCTCTTTTTCGGCTTCGATGTAGTAGCGGACGTCGTGGCCTTCCTTAAGGACCTGCCAGGCGATGTCACCGATGAGACCGGAGAGCGAGACGAAGAGAAATTTTCGTTTGTCCATTGGAAGGCGAGCGGCGTTTTCCTCGGCGCCGAAAGGATGATGGCATTGTAGGGAAAAGGCGGCAAGCGAATGTTAACGAACGTTAAAAATTGGCGAGGTTCGGTCTATACTGTGCGCCCTGTGGTGACGTTAGGGCGATAAAGCGTGTGGAAAGGAACGTGAAGATGAGAGCGGGAGATTTGAAGCGGATGTGTTCCAACAGAGAGAACCGAATGACGCGGTTCGGTGTGGGCGCAGCGGTGGTGGCTGCCAGCTTTCTGGTTGTGCAGATGTGGGCCGGGCCAGCGGGCGAGGGGGCTATAGGAAAGACAGATTCTGCTTCTGAGGTTACAGCGGCGCGCGTGGAGCCTAACTACCCCCTCGAGGAGCGATTCCTGCCCGACGCTGTGAACAAACTTGTGTTCGACCTGGCGGTGACGCCGCACTGGTTCAGCGAATCCGACCGCTTCTGGTACAGCTACCAGACGACGGAGGGGACGCGGTACTACATTGTGGACCCGGTGAAGAAGGCCAAGACTCCGCTGTGGGATAACGCGAAGGTGGCAGCGGCGCTCTCGACGCTGACGAGTTTTCCTTATGACGCGCAGCACCTGCCGATTAAACGTCTGAAGCTGGCGGAAAAAGATACCAAGATGCGGTTTGAAGTGGAGATTCGAAAGAACGCGGTGGTGCCAAACGAACCGAAAAAAGAAAAGAGCCAAGAAGATATTGAGGAGCAAGGGAAAGAAGGTGAGACGAAGCAGGGAGAACAGCAGGGGCAGGCAGCGCCGGCGGCTGGTCAGCCGGGAGAGAAACCGGAAGATACGCGAACAATATATTTTGAATATGACATTGCCACGGCGAAAGTGACGCGGCTGGACAATTTTGAAGCGCCGAAGAAAAAGCCGATGTGGGCGGCGGTTTCGCCGGATGGGAATACGGTGGTCTTCGCACGGGGATACAACCTTTATTTGATGGACGCAGAGAACTATGCAAAAACACTGAAGAAGGCGGGCGAGACGAGCGTTGTCGAAACACAAGTGACGACGGACGGTATGGAAAAATACAGTTACGCGCGGGTGCTGTTGCCGGAGCAGGCCGACCAATTGAAGAAGGAAGACAAGGGTGACACAAACAAGGCGGGTCCACGGACGACACCAGTGACGATTCACTGGTCGAAGGATTCAAAGAAGTTTGCGTTGGAACGGGAGGACAACCGCAAGGTGGGTGACTACTGGGTGATTCATTCCCTGACGAACCCACGGCCGATCCTGGAATCGCGCAGCTATCCGTTGCCGGGCGAGACGAACGTGCCGATCGTCGAAATCGATATTTTTGACGTGGCGGGCAAGCAGCGAGTGGTGGTTCAGCCAAAGAGTTTCGTGGATGAGACGCTGACCATTTCCGATGCCGCGCAGACGGAGCGCGACCGGGAGGAACAGCGTGAAGAGCAAGAAGAGAACCGTCTGAATCCAGCGCCGCTTAACCGCACGAATCCGAAGTGGGTGGCGGACACATCGGACAAGCTCTATTTCACCAGCCGGAGCCGGGATTTCCGGCGGATGGAAGTGGATGTTGCCGACACGACCACCGGTAAGGTGCAAAAACTAATCGAGGAACGATCAAACGCGTGGATGTCACAAAAACCGCTGCGGCTGGTGGAAAACGGGAAAGAGATGGTGTGGTGGTCGGAGCGGGACGGTTGGGCTCACTTCTATTTGTATGATGGGCAAGGGAAGCTGAAAAACCAGATTACGAGCGGCGAATACGTGACGGACCAGATCGCGGCGGTTGATGAAAAAACGCGAACTCTGTACTTCACAGCGAACGGGCGCGAGGCGGGGGAGGATCCTTACTACACTCATTTGTACCGCGTGGGGCTTGACGGAAACGGACTGAAGCTGCTGACTCCCGGGAACTTCAACCATGCAGTAAGCTGGCCAGATTCGGGAAGGTATTTCGCTGATACCTTCTCAAAGGTGGATACCGTGCCAAAGTCCGTGCTGCTGGATGGACAAGGCACGCAACTTGCAGAGCTGGAGGCGACGGACGTCTCGCAGTTGATGGCGGCGGGATTCAAATATCCGGAGACGTTCCGCGTAAAAGCGGATGATGGCGTGACGGATCTCTATGGAGTGATGTACAAGCCGTTCGATTTTGACGCGAGCCGGAAATACCCGGTGATTGAATACGTGTATCCCGGGCCGCAGATCGAGCAGGTCACAAAGGCTTTTTCCCCGAAGAGCCCGAATGTGCCGCTGGCACAACTGGGATTTATCGTGATCGAGGTGGGCAACCGGGGCGGAAGTCCGCAGCGGGACAAATGGTACGACAGCTATGGCTATGGGAATTTGCGGGATTATGGCTTGGCGGACAAGAAAGCGGCAGCGGAGCGACTGGCGGCGAGCCGCCCGTACATGGATATCAGCCGCATGGGGATGTGGGGGCATTCGGGCGGCGGGTTCATGACCGCGGCGGCGATGCTGCAATACCCGGATTTTTACAAAGCGGGCTGGTCGGAGTCGGGCAATCATGACAACAACGTCTACGGGTATACATGGAGCGAGAAATACCACGGGGTGCGAGAAGAGACGCAGAAGGACGGCACGGAGAAGTTTTTCTACGAGATCGATAAGAATTCGGAGTTGGCGAAAAACTTGAAAGGCCACCTAATGCTCACGACCGGAGACATGGACGACAACGTGAGCATGGTGAATACCATGAGGTTGGCAGATACGCTGATTAAAGCAAACAAGCGCTTTGAGATGCTGGTATTCCCGGGAATGAGGCACAGCTACATGCCGATCAACAGCTACGTGATCGTGGCGCGAGGGGATTTCTTCAGCAAGTGGCTGCTGGGGAACTCGGACACGGGCGCGGATGTCACGGAACTGCAGAGAGCCAAGCAGGCCACGGCCAGCAAGAAGATGAAGGAATGACCTCGGCAGGAAGACGCGGGAGGCCAGAAAACCGTAGGCAACCCGCCGTCCGGCAAGGCCGCATCACACAGAGGGCTAGTTTCCGGTGGACCTGGCCGGAGGGGCAAAGTTGTTGTTCGGCCCGGCCTTTCGTTCAGGGTATAATCAGGAGTTCCAAGCTACAGGGAGTCAGGAAGCGCCTTCAGGCTTCGGCAGACCGCAGCGGGGAACCCCAGATTCGAGAGAGAGGTGGAGTTTGGTTCGTACTTCATTCTTGACGGCTGTAAGAGCGTCGGTTTTATTGGCAATGACCGGACTGTTTCTGCTGAGCGCCACGCAGTGCGATGCGCAAATCCTGCATCGAAAGAAAAAAATCAATAAATCGACGAGCGCGGAAAATACCGCTGAGCCCGACAAGATTCTCTATGACAAGGCCATGGAGGACGTCAAGCACGGGCGCCATGAAGTCGGACGGCTGAACCTGCAAACGCTTATCAACACCTATCCGGACAGCGAGTATCTGGCGAAGGCCAAACTGGCCATCGCCGATTCGTTTTATAAAGAGAGCGGAACGGCTAACCTAACGCAGGCGGTCCAAGCGTATAAGGATTTCGAGATTTTCTTCCCCATGCTGGAGGAAGCAGCCTACGCGCAATTGCAAGTGGCGATGACGCATTACAAGCAACTGGAGAAGCCGGACCGCGACCGCACGCACGCTCGGGCAGCTGAGGATGAGTTCCAAACCTTCCTGTCGAAATATCCGAATGACAAGCTGGCACCGAAAGCGGAACAGCACTTGCGCGAAGTACAAGAGATTCTGGCGGAGGGCGACTTCCGGATTGGTTACTACTATTATTACACGCGAGAAGACAAGAAGGCAGCGGAATCCCGGCTGCGCTCAATCGTGAACCGCTATCCTCTCTATAGCAAGTCCGACCAGGCGCTGTGGATGCTGGGAAATATCTGGCAATCCACGGAAAAGAAGGAACTCGCCGCACCTTATTACGCACGGATTGTGAGAAATTACCCGCTATCGCCTTTGGTTCCCAATGCCAAGAGCCGATTGAAGGCGCTGGGAGCCCCCATACCGCAAGCTGATCCCCAAGCAGTGGCTTGGATGACAGCAGAGCAGAATGCGCCAAGACCGCATGAATCGCTTGTCAAGAAGCCTCTCGGATTGATTCATCCTGGCCCTGGACAAGAGTTGCGTGCGGCTGCAAGGACCGGCCCACCGACGATGACGCCGGAGTCCGAGAGTGAAGCGGGAATCGACGTGCTGAAGGGCGGGAACCAAACGCGAATCACAGGTCCTGGCTCGGGATTGGTTGGAGATATAACGCCGGGCGGCTCGGGCGGAACAACAGGCGGGGCGGAGAATGTCGCGCCGGCAACGGAAGGAGCCGAAGAAAAGCCTGCCGCGCAGGCGGACCCCAACGCACCACCAGCGGCCGCGGGAACTGCGGAGACAGCCCCCAAGACGGATGGAACGGCAGGCAGCGCGGGACCATCCACGGATACCGCTAAGACGGATGGCGCAACGGCGCAACCCGCAACGCAAAATGGAACGAGCGACAACAACGGCAAGGAATCGACCAGCAAGAAGAAGAAAGGTCTGAAAAAACTCATTCCCTGGTGAGTTTGAGGGCAAGGCGAAGGTCAGGAGAAAATCTCAGGGGTGCGGCCGAAGAGGCCCGCACCCTTTCTGTTTTGGGCGCCCCAGACGGCTGGGAAGGGGCAAAAACCTAGTATTCACTTCCGACACACACTTGCCCTGTTGAGATTGACGCGCAGTCGGGCGGATGCTCCAATACATTAGTAAGGCCATTTGGTATGGCCGCGTGCTAAGTGTGGCCCACGCGGGTAGAAGTATCGTTGGAGGATGTGCGGTGGCCAAGATTCTGGTTGCGGACGATAACAGTAACATCCAGAAGATGGTGGGGCTGGCCCTGAAGGATCAGGGCATCGACGTCGTTGCCGTCGGCAACGGCGAAGCCGCCGTGCGCAAAATCTCTGACTTGAAGCCAGACTTGGTGCTCGCGGACGTTTTCATGCCAGTCCGGAACGGTTATGAAGTTTGTCAGTATGTGAAGCTGGATCCTTCCCTTGCGCATATCCCGGTGATCCTGCTGGTGGGCGCGTTTGACCCACTGGATGAGCAGGAAGCGCAACGGGTTGGCGCTGATGGCGTGCTGAAGAAGCCGTTCGTTCCACCTGATCCTTTGATTTCGATGGTCAAGTCCGCACTGCAACGCGCGGGAGTGGCTCACGGAAATGTCAGCGCTGCGAAGACTCCCGAGCTAGAAGCGATTAAAGGTACGGACCTGCTGACACCCAGCAGCGCGAGTATGATTGGCACTCCTCCGCCGCCGATGCCGTCCCATGCTCCAACCATTGCGCCTTTGGATCAGGAGAGCTTTGTGGATGAAGCGCCGGCGCGTCCGGAGCCCGTACGGATTGACAGCGGATCGCAAACGGTGGCTTTTGGGAGCCTGCTGGAAACGCCAGTTGAGGAGAAAGAGGACGATCTCGCTTTTCTGCCACCCGTGAACTCGGAACTGGCAACGGATCGCGACTGGCGCGACCCGGATACGGAAGAAACAGACGAGGAAGAGGAAGAAGAGAAGCCGGCTCCGGCATGGCGGCGCGAGGACGCGGAGAGTTATGCGGAAGCTGGGGGCTCCACAGGCGGGGCGAAGGATTGGAGAGCGGGTAGCTTCGAGCAGATTCAGGCCAAGAAGATTCCAGTAGAGTCATGGGAACCGGTTGAAGAGAAACCGGAACTGGTTGAAACCGCACCTGCCGCGAGTGTAAGCGAGGTGCCTGCGGCGCCGGTTACCATTCCCGAAACGGCTCCGGTCACAGGAGCGATTTCGACTACGCCATTCGCGAGCGATGCGTGGGCAGCAGTGAGTTCGACTGCAGTACAGGAGAATACTTCGAGCAAGACTGCTACTGCGGTGGAAGAGGTGGCGCACGTTAAGGAGCCCGAGCCACCCGCGCCAGTGCCGGCGGTTACCAGCGCGCCCGAAGTCAAGGCAGCCGAACCACAAACGAACACAGGCAAAGAATCTTGGTTTTCTGTTCCTTCTAACCCGTGGAACGCGGAGATCGAGAAGGCCAACAAACTGGCATCGGCATGGGATGCCGCGGTGCCGGTAGCCGCGCCTCCGGTGTCAAGCAACGGAACGGAAACGCCTGCGGAGGCGGTCAGCGAAGAGAGCCAAAAGGTGATCGAGCAAGCAGCATTGCCGACAGCTGCGGTCGAGGCTATCCGCGAGGAAGCGGCCCATGTTGCCGAGAACGCGGCGCAAGCGACAGAGCAACAGCCCTCGGAAGGAAAGAGCTTTTACGCACCTGAGGCACTCGTCGAAACACCGGCAGAGGCGCCCACGCCTGCGGCAACGCCGAGCATGGACGATCTCGTGGCTAAAGTCCTGGCAAAGCTGAGCCCAGACGTTTTGCAAGCCGTCACACGCGAAATCCTGAAGCCGGTTGTGGAGGCGATGGTCAAAGAAGAGATGAAGTCAAAGAAGTCGTAGTCCCTTCCCCTTTCCTCGTAAACAAGACCCATCCAGACTTTTGCCTCATTCAGATTCTTCAGTCGGAATTACCTGCTATTAGATCAGCTACGCTTCGGCTTGACAGCAGACTTGTCGCGGGCCTATGGTTTGGCGCAAGGAAAGTGGAAGTCGCAAGCTCCCACCTACTCTCGAAGATTTCCGCTTTGGAGGACTCCTATGCCATTAAGCCTTATGACGTTATCCGTTGTGGCTTCGCCCCTAAGTTTGCGAGAAGGGATGAAAATCCTGGAACGCGACGACCATCGCTGCCAGTACTGCGGCCTGGACGGCCGGGCCAGTTTCGAGAACGCCCTGGTGATGCGGGTTGATTTCGTTGTGCCGCGAGCGAAAAAAGGAAAAAAGGATCCCAGCAATCTCGTGGCGTGCTGCACCCCCTGCAACACAATTAAAGGCACGCGCCTCTATAAAAACTTTGAGGATGCCAAGGCCCACGTGCTCAAGCAACGCGAAGAATTGCGGAAGAATTGGAACTCGAAAATCGCGAGGCCGGCGGCTGCAAGGTCCGCGGGCGCATAACACTCGCAATTTCATCAGGGACTGGATTGCCGCCAGACTCGTGAGACTTCTCTATGGTCGTGCGACAATTATGTCGCGCACGGGTGCGCTCTATGGCTGCGCGATTGTCCCTGGACTTTTGCTAGGAGGACTTCGCCTTACTGGCGCGCCATTCCTTCGCGGAGAGAAAGCGCATGCACGGGCAGAAACCTTTGTGGTCGCCCGGCGCCTGGCAGGAGTACTTGAGCGCGGCGTGGACGCCGGCTTTATGACCGCACGTACACATCTCTCGCGCCAGTTCGGGTGTGACTCGAGCCGAGCGGCCGCGTCCCGCGACCACCGTTACTGCATTTGCTGATTTCTTGGTAGCCACAGTTCCTCTCTCTTTATGAACCCAGGGACCGTCGGTCCGACTGGGCTGGTTCCCCTTAGTTTCCTATCCGCCGTCCAGTTTACCATGCGCCCGAGCTCTCTTAAGGGAAGCTCACATTTCCAGGGCCACACTCGAACCGCGATGAGTGGTTTCAACTAGTTTGCACCTGTGCTCGCGTAACTGCAAATCGATGTGCCTCCATTCCGGGAACACTTGGGTCAGGGCAGCGTGAAACTTGTCGCATGAGTTACTAAAGTACCGTTGTTGGCCCCGGGCCAATTTTGCTACGTTTTTCAGACTAGGTGCAAAAATTTGACCCGCACAAAAATCATTTGGTTCCTCGTTATCCTGGCGCTCATCGCAGGCGCTATCGGCGCTTATTCCCTGCTGCCCAAGCGGTACACTATCGGCGAGAGTCTGGCTCAAACGTATGTTTTCTGGAACGACAGAGAAGCATTTTTCTTCCTAAACACCAGCACCACTGGACAATCGGCCAACTTCCTCCATGACAAGCTGCGAGCTACTCACTATGCATACCTGGCCTTCTTTCTTGGAGGCGGGCCACGGTTCTTCGAACAGAACCTACGCGCTTACCGTCTGCTCCCTTCGGGAGAATTGAAGTCGGTGCCATTACCTCCTGAATCGGCGGCCTATGGCAACTGGACTCTGGTTGACGGTAAGTTGCAATTAACCCCACCACCCGCTACGGGGTACAAGGACCGCAATGGATTCCGCTGGGATGGCGAGAAGTTCGTCGCTGTTCCGTTTGAACAAAAACCGCAAGCAAAGTCAGCGGCCAACTCGCGGCTCAGCCCCGACGACGAGGCAGACGAAGACGATGCACAAACGGGATTCCTAACTGACGCCGCGCGAAATGCGTTTAAGGAGGCTCACTGGCACTACAAGCAACTGACGGGATTTTCGTCCAACGGGACGCAAGCAACATTGCCCATCGATATGAGCAAAGCTTCATTCGAGTTGACCATCACCAGCTTTCCGCGGCCGACCGGAGGGATAACTCACTTCGACATGCTTACGTTCGGGACGAAGAGTATGGGGATCTCCAAGAGGGGCAATACGGAATCAAAGCAAGTGCTATGGACGCAGAACGGGTGGCAACCGATTTCCAAGGGCGAGTTCGAACGGCGCTCGATGCGTTCGGGGCAGGGTGTAAACGCTCCCTTCGCCGTTTGGGGCTGGCTGGTGCTTTTTCTTTTCTTGACGGTTTGGAGGTTTGGAAGCTGGGGCCACCTGCTGTTGGGCCTGTTCAGCATGAAGCGTCGGGTAGTCAACAACATGGCGACGTCTTATACGTTTCCACCAGCCACCGCAGCGCAATTCCCGCTTCTGGACACGGCAGCGTTGGAACGCTATTCGCAGGAATTCGAGAGCATGGGGTTTGTGCGCTTGCTGGATTTCTCCCTGGTTTCGAATAGGGCCAATCCGATTCCCACTTTTTGCCGCTTGTTCGCGCACACGCGGCACCACTGTTTTGGCGAAGTCAGCCAGCTTTTCCCTCGAGGAAAATCGCCGATGCCGCTCAAGTGCTCGATCCAAAGCGTCTTGGAAAACGGATGGAGCCTGGGATTCTCTGACCGCAAACCGCAGGCGGCCAGTGCAATGATACGGCGCAGAAAAGCACTGGGAGTTTCGATGCCGGGCGCGACGGCTTGGGAACTCTTACAGGCTTTTTTGCAGATGCGCGACCAGGTTTGCCAGGACCTGGGCATTTCGCCGATGCGCGACGATTCCCTCGAAGCCTACATCGCAAAAACGCAGGCAGCTGCGAGCGATATGCGGGACGTTGTACAGCAAAAGAACTTCGTCACGGCGGTTTCCAATTATTATTACCGAAAGTTTTCCCTGCTGAAAACGCGCGAAGAGTACACCTGGCTCGGGGACTATCCCAAGGAAGCGGAGCGGCGCAAACAGGGTTATGCAACCGAGGCCCGCGCGCTCTAACGATCTGTTTCCGTGCCGGTCAGATCATCTCACTTCTTGCATGGTGGCCACGAGCTCGGGAATATCGATGCGGATCACGGTTCCCTCCCCTGGGCGGCTTTCAATGTCCAGGAGAAAATCCGTTCCGTACAGGACGCGCAAGCGCTCGCGCACGTTGCTCAGGCCAATGCCTTCAACGTAAACATGCGGTAACTTTTCTTCGGAGATGCCCACGCCGTTGTCTGCAATCTCGATTCGCAGGCGGCCGTCGACGTTTGTGGTTCTTAGTTCGATTTTTCCGCCGCCGAGCTTTGGCGCCAACCCGTGTTTCAGGCAATTCTCGACCATCGGCTGAAGCAGCATGCTGGGGACAAAGGCTTCCAGCGCGCCATCGTCAATTTGTTTGACGATGTCCAGATTGTCTTTGCCGAAGCGCGCCACTTCAATGTCCAGATAGTCATCGATGAATTGCAGCTCCTCGCGCAGGGGCACAAAGGTTTCATGCTTGCGCAGCAGCCGCCGCAAAATATTGCTGAGCTTCAGCACCACGCCGCGCGCGGAGTCCGGGTCGAAACGGATTAGCGCCGAAACGGTATTCAGCGTGTTGAAAAGAAAGTGCGGATTGATCTGGCTGGAGAGTGCATCCATGCGCGCTTTCAATAGCAACTGCTGGTGCCGCTCGAGGTTCATCTCAACGCGCGTGTTGTTCCAGATTTTCAGCGGTGCAGCGACGGACATCAGAGTGGCAATCACCACCAGAATCAGCCACCAATCGCGGTGCGCGTCGATCGCAAAGAGCCACTTGGGCTTGGTCGCTAGCACCAGTGCAACGCGGCCTAGCTCCAAGGCGATACACGTTGTTAGCGGCGCCATTTCCCAAGACAATTCCGCTTTGCGCAGCAGCTTGACGGTGGCCTTCGGAATGTTCAGAAAGGTGAACGGACCGAAATTCCAGAGATCTTCCTTGTTAGGAATCGCTTGGCGAATTAATCCTCCAAGCAATCCGGCGGTCGATGCAGCAGGCATCGCGAGCCACTCGTGAGAGATCAGCGCCGGTATCGTGATGATGGCGCCGCCGATCGGTCCCACAACCCGGCCGCCCAGCAATCCCATGAGAAACGCACCTTCCAGCGACAAATCCGCAAACGCATACGAAGGCCCGCCCACAAGGCGCAAGGTCACACCGACAATCAGCGGCGGCGTCATGAACAGCATTAGTTTCAGTTTTTGATCAGGGTCGCGCTCTTCTGTGAAGAGCACACGCCGAAAAGTATTCCAGCGCGCCAGCAGTGCTGCAATAGACGACGCCACGCCTACCTTGAGAAGGAGTGTGAATAGAAGGTCACGGATGGGCGTTACTGTTTCCATTTTTGGCTGCAGATCTCAGGGTAACGCTAATCAATCCGCCGGTCGATGTAAAGCGGGTAGCGCAAGCATATGAGTAGGCATCTAATGGCAGGGCCCGATACTAACTTGGAGAGACGCGTTGAAAGCGTGCCGGGCAGAGTCCCTGCTATACTTCTTGTTTCCTGATGACCTCAAAACCACAGCCTAGCAAGCAATCGGACGGACAAAATACCAGCGTGGAGATGATCGCGCATGCCATACTTCCGACGCGTTATGGGCGATTCACTATTTACGGCTTCAAAGGCGACGGTCCGCAGGAAGAGGCGGTGGCACTGGTGCGCGGTAAGCTGAACGGAAAGATTACCCCCTTGGTGCGCGTTCATTCGCAGTGCTTGACCGGAGATGTGCTTGCGTCGCTGCGTTGCGACTGTCGCGCGCAGCTCGAACTGTCGCTAAAGAAAATCGGCAAGGCAGGCTCGGGAATATTGCTTTATTTGCCGCAAGAGGGCCGCGGCATCGGGCTGATGAACAAATTGCGCGCGTATGAACTTCAGGACGGCGGCATGGACACGGTGGAAGCAAATGAAAGCCTGGGTTTTGCTGCCGATGCGCGCGATTACGACTTCTCCGCTAATATTTTGAAGAAACTCGGTGCCACGAGAATCCGTTTACTCTCCAACAACCCGGAAAAAGTGCGCCAACTCGAAAGCTCTGACATTCGCGTTGTTGAACGCGTGCCGTGCCAGCCGCGCATCTCAAAGACTTCGCGCGCTTACCTCAAAACAAAAAAACGAAAGATGGGCCACATTCTGGAAGGAATCTGAATGAAACGTCTTTGCTTGCCAAATGACGCTAACTAGCGTTGTGGCTTAGCAGAAGTCGGCGCGTCCGCCTCAGGCGTTTGCAGTTCCACGGCCCGCTGATGCGCTGCCGCGGCAACAGTCGAATTGCCTTGAGCCTCGTATAGCTCAGCCAAGGTGAGCCAGGCTGCAGCATCCTCCGGCATCAAATGCACCGCCAGCTCCTGCTGCGCAACGCCATTCTGCAAGTCCCCCAGAGCGCGATAAGCACGTGCTCGATCCTCCGCTAAATGGGCATTGAAGGTTTTCCCGAGATCTGTGCTGTCGTTGCGATAAGGACTGGAGCGCTCGGCCCGATCGTAAGCCGCAAGTGCATCTTGTGGCTGCTTCATGGTTAGGTAGACGTGTCCCAGGCTTCGATATCGTTCAAATGGGACCTGCGAATACGCAACGGCTTCTTTGAGGCAATGGAGGGCCTCTGAATAGCGATGCTGAGTATTGTAGAGGCGCGCCAGCGCGAACCAGGCGGCATCGCCAGGCTGGGCTCGAATGGCACGCAGGTATTCCTGCTCAGCCTCCACAAGATGATTGTTCGAATGAAGCAATTGTGCAGTGACCAAGTGAAGATTGGAATTGTCCGGAAAGAGCTGAGCAGCCTCTTTCAAGGCTGACAAGGCGTCTTGATCGCGCGACAAGAGGTAATAGATCGATGCGGAGTTCATCAAAAAGTTGAAGCGCTCGGCGCGCGCGCGGAAGGAGTCCCCCACAGACGCCGGCGGCGGCGCGAGATGCACGGTGTCGCAACGAAGAGTGGAACGTGAAAGCAGATCGGCATTCTCCGGGCGATCACGGACGACCAGTATGGAAACATCGTCGATGTAAACGGGTTTCCAGTTCTTGCTATGGCAATAGTCGCCCAGAGGAAAGGTGCCGAGACCGGCGTAACGGGAGAGAGAAAAGACCATCGAGTTGATGTTCCAGCGATCGGCAGCTTTCTGCCACAAAGCGGAATCCGGCGGCGCCGCGGAAAGCTCGTTTTGCTCACTGAACAGTGCCCCCGCAAAGGGAACAAAGCGGCCGTCCGCGTAGTCCGGATAATGTTCGCCGACGCGCCAATTGAGGAAGCCTCCCATGGTGTAGGAGTGAAATAGATTTGCCGGGAGATGTTCCTTTTCGAGGAAATCCATGGCGCGCTCGGGAAACCACCACGATTCACCAGCGCCGAAGAAGTGAAGTTGGCCAGAATCGACATAGTAGTTGTTGGAAAGGAGATCGTAGGAGCGCACTCCGGCAAAAACCACGAAAAAAACGGCAAGAATCCAGTCAAGCCTTCGTGAAGGTAACCCCAGAAGTGCAGGCGATGGAGATTTTTGATCCTCCGGCATAGCGGCCGCGCGCGTAGAAAACAGCTCACCAAGTTTGGGAATCAACGACCCACCAAGCACCACGACTAGCACCCCGAAAACGGCTTGGAATCGAATGTGCTCGATCGACTGATACAGCAGACCGACAAGTAGAATCGCCGGGCCGGGCCTCCTTTTCCATATGCAGACGAGCACTGCAATCACAGCGATGGCCATGATCCACCAGTCAGCGCTCGCGGGATCGCGAGGGCTCATCGCCTGGCGGAGCGCGAGAGCGTTGAAGTGGACGCCCGACCACTCGCCGATGAAATCAGTGAGCGGCTGAGTGAGCTTGTTTTGCCGCGAAAGAGCGCGATAAATCCCAAATCCCCACGGATTCACGAGAGTCGCTGCCGCCGATGCAACGAGCCACGGCACGGTCTTGCGAAGTCGTGCGAGCGCGGCAATCCGGCGGTCGGCAAATAACATGTCACATACTTCCGAGAAGACATAAGCACCCATGAGTGCCAGTCCAGCGACGTATCCGTGATGAAGGTTTACCCAAAGCATCATCACCATGGGCAGCAGCCAGAGCCGGACCGGATGACCCTCGTAGTAACGCACGAGCAAGACCAGGACGGCCGCAAATAAAACTGTGGTGAAAAGATCGGCACGCGGCACCGTTCGAAAGGCAATGGCAGGTACCGCCAAAATTGCGAGCGCGGCAGTGACGCGTCCACCGCGCCATACGGCGATCGCAACGGTTGCCGCACAAGCCAGCGCGCTAAACCATGAAATCGCGGAATACCCACCAATCAGGTAGAGCAGATAGAAGATGACGCCGGAAAAAGGAGGATAAATCCACGTCGAGCCGGGAACCGTGTACGTGAAAAGCGCGGTGGAAGGAATCTGATGATGCTGAACGATGTAACGTCCGGTGGCCATCTGCCAACCTAGGTCGGTTTCGCTGACGGTGTGCAGTCCCGCGAGCAAAGCATACGCAAGCGCGATGCCGATGAGCGCAGGCCGCAACCAGCGAGCGCCGGAGAGAGGCTTCATTTCCATGAAGTCCCATTGTGGTGAAGCGCCTGGGGCAAGACAACGCGCATGGTAAAAGCGAGTGCGTGAAAGTTACCGAAACCGGCGTTACGAGCGGAACGGAAGCGTGAGGACTCCCCAGATGGCTTCCAGGATGATTCTCGAACTGATTTTGGACCGGCCGATTTCCCGTTCATAAAAAATGATGGGAATCTCGCCAATGCGCGAGCCCTTGCGGTATGCCTTCCAGGTCATTTCAATTTGGAAGAGATAGCCGTTGCTGAAAACACGGTCCAAGTCAATCTTTTCAAGGGTTGCTCTTTTCCAGCACTTGAAACCGCCTGTCAAATCGCTAAAGGGCATTCGCGTGACCCAGCGGACGTAAACCGAAGCCATTTTGCTGAGGATAAGGCGCTTGAAGTCCCAATTCACCACGTTGACCCCGCGCATGTAGCGCGAACCGAGCACGAGATCGAATGGTGCGACGGATTGTATGAACGCGGGAAGATAGACTGGATCGTGTGAAAAATCGGCGTCCATTTGAAGAATCAAGTCGTAGCCGCGCTGAAGCGCTTCCTTGAAGCCTGCCGAATACGCCTGGGCCAGACCAGCTTTCGCCGGACGCGAGAGAAGTGAAATTTTGTCGGGCTGTCCGGCAGCGATCTCGAGCACTGCCTGCCCAGTCCCATCGGGCGAGTTGTCGTCAACGACCAGAATGTGAAGTTCCGGGACTATTTGCTGAATCGCAGGAATCAGGGCGGAGATATTTTGCCGCTCGTTGTAAGTCGGAATGACGACTACGGCCTTCACGGTGCAGTCCTAGCAGATAGTTTTTGGAGGATCCGCGGAAATAAACTCATCATCGGTAATTCGAGTATAGGTACGGACAGGAGAAGCCCGACAGAAATATGGGAAGTTGCTGCTCAAGATGAAACGTTGCAAGACCGCACGGAAGGCAATTCTGCGCGCCGAGGTCAGCTACCCACCTCCAACAAATTGCACAATTTCGTAGCGGTCGCCAGTTTCGACGGTGGTCTCCGCCCATTTCGGTCGCGGCAGAATCTCCAGGTTGCGTTCGATGGCTACGCGGCCGGAGTCGAGTCCCAGTTCACGTAGCAAATCCATCACGGTGACGCCGGGCTTCGCGGCGCGATTCTCACCATTCACCGTGATCGTGAGTGCGGTTTGCATGGTCAGCTCGCTGATGGCACTCGGGGTTTCATCTTCAATTGAAAGCGCAAGTGTCCCCGATTGTTTCCCTTGAAAGCTTCGACAACGAGAGCGGCATCGGTATGGGCGAGCGGGGGCATATCAAACTCAAATTGGGCATGACCGAATCCGCCGGTGACGGTGGAAAATTCCGCGGGCACAGCAGCGCCATCAACTTTTGCGGTGACGATCGCGCCTTCCATGGCTCTGTCCGCGTGGTCGCGAACAACGATTTGCAGAAGTGCGCGCTTTCCAGTGAGCCAGGTCCTGGGATTAATTAGTTCCAGCTTCAGGCCCGCGGCCGGAGGAGCGGAGGCAGGAGCAGGAGCCACGGTTGAGGGGGGCTTGATAGGCGCGACCGCAGGCTTCTCTTCCGGAGGCAGCGCAACGGAAAGCGCGCCAGATTGGATTTGCTCGACAATCGTGCGGTGTTGTTCATCCACGCGCAGCTTCAAGGCTTGCTCGCGCTCGGCATTCAGCGGCAGCAGGTCAAAATAGTTGTTGGTACGCCGGTGCAAGACCCGCCCGCGAAAATAAACCGTCGTATCAATCAGTGCGTGAGCGACTCCACGGTCCTCCGTTTGGACGTGATACGTCGTATCGCCCGCTTTCACGTTGGTATTGTGACCGAAAAGCATTCCGAATTCGCTCCGACCTCCCTGCGGACTAAACGCGCCCCGCAGGAATCTTTCTGCAGCATTTGACCGAGTGGCGTTCGAATCGTTATTATAGCGCTTCGCCTATGAGTGGTTCTGGTTTACATACGTATGCTCCGCTTCTCTTACACCTGCTGATTGCCGCGGCTCTTGCCGGTGCGCTAACTGCCGTTTCCGTTCTAGTGGGCTGGCGCCGCCCGAGCCGGGCCAAACAGCAGCCGTATGAGTGCGGCATGGAACCGACTGGCGACGCACGCGAGCCCTTCTCAGTTAAGTTTTACCTCGTTGCGATGGTTTTCATTCTGTTTGATGTGGAAGCCATCTTCCTTTACCCCTGGGCGTACATTTTCCGCGATTTGCGGTGGTACGGCTTCGGGGAGATGATGCTCTACATTGCCATCCTGCTGGTCGGTTATTTGTATCTCTGGAAAAAGGGCGCGCTGGACTGGCATAAATAGCCGGCGCACACGGGATTCGAAATCGTGACGGAGTCTCCCAGCAATAACGCTAATGTTGTAGCCGAATGCCTGCGTTCGTGGAACGCGAAAGCAGTCGCGGAAGTTATTGAATTTCGGGGCGAAACCACGATTGTCGTGCCGCGCGAGCTTCTGCGAGCCACCGCGGAACATTGTCGGGGGGACGCCAAGCTACAGTATAACTTCCTGACCGACGCTACCTGCGTGGACCGCTACCCCGCCGAGCCGAGATTCGAATTGAACTACCACCTCGTTTCCATTCCGCGAAAAGAAAAAGTGCGCTTGCGCGTTTGGCTAGCCGGTAACGATCCGGTTGTCGATTCGCTGGTTCCCGTGTGGCCGGGTGCGAATTGGCTGGAGCGCGAAATCTTCGACTTATTCGGAATTCGTTTTACCGGTCACCCCGATTTGAGGCGCATTCTGCTGCCCGATGACTGGGAAGGTCACCCGCTACGCAGGGATTTTCCTGTCGAGGGCTATCGCGACGTTCCGAGCACCGGCGAACTCTTCCGGAAGAGCAGCACACCATGACCACCGTAGAAACCGCGGTCGGAACAGCAAAAACGATGGTCCTGAACATGGGGCCGCAGCACCCGTCGACGCATGGCGTGCTGCGTATTTTGCTGGAGCTCGATGGCGAGACCGTGGTGAAAGCGGTTCCGGACCTCGGCTACCTGCACACGGGAATCGAAAAGTCCTGCGAAGACAAGACCTATTCTCAAGCCATCACCCTGACAGACCGGATGGATTACCTGAATCCGCTAGGGAATAACCTGGTTTATTGTCTGGCAGTGGAAAAACTTCTAGAACTGAATGTCCCGAAGCGCGCGCAGTACATCCGCGTGATGATGGTCGAATTGCAGCGCATTTCTTCGCACCTGGTGTGGCTGGGGACGCACGCGATCGACTTGGGCGCGATGTCCGTTTTTCTTTACTGTTTCCGGGAACGCGAAGAAATATTGAAGATTTTCGAGCTGTTCGCCGGGCAGCGCATGATGACCAGCTACATTCGAATCGGGGGCCTCGCGCTGGATCCGCCGGCGGGCTGGCGGCAGGCGGTGGATCGCTTCCTGAAGATGATGCCCAGCCGCGTGGACGAGTACGAAACGCTGCTGACCGAAAACCGCATCTGGATTGGCCGCACCAAGGGCGTTGGCTACATTTCCTGCGAAGATGCGATTGCCTTGAGCATGAGCGGGCCGACCATTCGCGCCGCCGGCGTCCCCTATGACAATCGGAAAATGTTTCCGTATTCGAGCTACGAAGAGTTCGATTTCGGCGTGCCGACGCGGACGGAATCGGATTGCTACGCGCGATACCTGATTCGCGTGGCCGAAATGCGTGAAAGCCTGAAGATCATTCGGCAGGCCTACGACAAGATTAAAGAGGAAGGGCCCATCAAGGCGGAAGCGCCGGGCATCATTCCCCCGCAGCGTGAGAAAATGAAGACGGAGATGGAAGCGCTCATCTACCACTTCAAAATCTTCACGGAAGGATTCTCACCTGCTCCGGGCGAAGCCTTCGTGACCGTGGAATCCCCGCGCGGCGAGTTGGGTTGTTTCGTGGCCAGCGACGGTTCGCCGAAGCCCCTCCGCGTGCACTTCCGATCCCCTTCGTACATCAATTTACAGGCATTGCCGAAGCTGATCGAAGGCCAGTTGATTTCCGATGTGATCGCCTGCATCGGCACCATCGACATCGTTCTTGGAGAAGTGGACAGGTAAGCATGGAACTTTCCCCTGCACTTTCGTCGAAATTTGAAAAGCTACAGACCAGCTATCCGGTGAAACGCAGCGCGCTGATTCCCATGCTGATGTACGCTCAGGACGAGTACGGCTGCGTCAGCGACGAGATGATCGCGGAGATCGGCCGGCGGCTGGACCTCAACAACGTGCAAATCGAAGAGACGCTGGCGTACTACTCGATGCTGCACCGCAAGCCCTGGGGCAAGAATCACGTGCAGATTTGCACCAATGTAGCGTGCATGCTGAAAGGTGGAAATGAACTGCTGGACCGCGCGAAGAAGCGACTCGAGATCGGCCACAAGGAAGTGACTCAAGACGGAGTCTTCTCGCTGGAAGAAGTGGAATGCATCGGGGCCTGCACCGGCGCACCGGCCATGCAGGTCAATTACGACTTTTACGAAAATCTGACGGCCCTCAAGTTTGACCGTATCATCGCTGATCTCGATGCGGGAAATCGCCCCACTCCGGAACCGGTGATCTCGGGAGCGCTGCACGAGCGGCATCCGCTAGAAACACCGCTTATCAGCCGCCGATGGGGCATGAAAGACTCCCACAAGATCGACGTCTACCTGATGCAAGGCGGCTATCAGGCGCTGGAAAAAGCGCTGAAGGAGATGACTCCCGAAAGCGTAATCGACGAAGTGAAAAAGTCGAATCTGCGCGGCCGCGGCGGCGCCGGATTTCCGACCGGGATGAAATGGTTTTTTGTGCCCAAGGATTCTCCGAAACCAAAATACGTGATTTGCAACGCCGATGAATCGGAACCAGGCACCTGCAAAGATCGCCCTCTGATGGAGATGGACCCGCACCAGCTCATCGAAGGTATGGTGATTGCCGGACGCGCTATCGGCTCGCACCAGGGCTTCATTTACATTCGCGGCGAATATCGCTATGTCCTTGACATCATGGACCGCGCCATCGCCGAGGCCTACACTCAGGGCTATCTCGGCAAAGACATCCTCGGCACCGGCTTTGATTTCGATTTGCTGGCGCACACCGGCGCCGGCGCTTACGAATGCGGCGAGGAATCCGCGCTGATGGAATCGCTCGAAGGCAAGCGCGGCTATCCGCGCATCAAGCCGCCCTTTCCTGCTGTGGTGGGATTGTACGGCTGCCCAACGATTATAAATAACGTTGAAACGCTGAGTGCGGTTCCGTCGATCATCCGAGAAGGCGGCGAGGCCTACGCCAACCGCGGCACGCCGAAAAACGGCGGCACGCGCATGCTGTGCATCGCGGGACACGTCAACAAGCCCGGCATCTACGAAGTGCCCCTCGGCATGAACATGAAAAAGTTCATCTACGAAGTAGCTGGAGGCATTCCTCGCGGCAAGAAACTGAAGGCCGTCATTCCCGGCGGAAGTTCCTGCCCGCTGATGACCGCCGACGAAATCGACATCCCGATGGACTACGACTCCGTGGCCAAGGCCGGCTCGATGCTCGGTTCCGGCGGCATGGTCATCATGGACGAAGACACCTGCATGGTGGACATGGCGCGCCGCATCATGCATTTCTACGCGCACGAATCCTGCGGCTGGTGCATCCCCTGCCGCGAAGGCACTACCTGGCTCCGCAAGACGCTGGAGCGCTTCCACGCCGGCATGGGCCGCCTCGAAGACATCGACATGATCGCCGATCTGGCGAAAAACATGCTCGGCCGCACTTTCTGCCCACTCGGAGACGCCGCGGCAATGCCGACCATCAGCATCATGAAAAAGTGGCGCAACGAATTCGAAGATCACTTGAAGGGCCGCTGCGCCTACAACAAAGCTGCGGAAGTGCTACTGGGGACGCGATAGGGATCCATGGCCGAACAGAAACTGATCAAGCTGAAAATTAACGAGCGCGAAGTCCAGGTTCCGCAAGGCACGCTGGTGATTGAAGCGACTCGCCGCATCGGCACCGAAGTGCCATCGTTCTGCTATTACCCAGGGCTTTCGCTCCAGGCGGCTTGCCGTATGTGCCTGGTGGAAGTGGAAAAAATGCCCAAGCTGCAGACCGCCTGCACTCTGGTGGCCACCGAGGGCATGATCGTTCGCACGGATACTGAACAAGTGCGCCAGGCGCGCAAGTACATGTTGGAATTCCTGCTGACCAATCACCCGCTGGATTGCCCGGTGTGCGACAAAGGCGGCGAATGTGAATTGCAGGACATGGTTTTTCGTTACGGCGCGGACACGAGTCGTTTCGTGGAAGAGAAAATTCATCGCCCTGAAGAAAAATGGTCGGAACTGGTTTATTACGATGCCCCACGCTGCATCCTGTGCTTCCGCTGCGTGCGTGTTTGCGATGAGGGCATGGACGTGAAAGCGCTTGGTGTGGGCATGCGCGGCGCGAACAGCGTCATCATCCCGAACCGCCAGGATCATCTGGAATGCGAAGAGTGCGGCATGTGCATCGATATTTGCCCTGTGGGCGCGCTGACCAGCGGCACGTATCGCTACAAAACGCGGCCTTGGGAAATGTCTTACGTTTCCACGGTGTGCACGCACTGTTCGAATGGCTGCAAAACCACGCTGAGCGTGCGCAATCACGAGATTCTGCGATCCAACAACCGCGACCTCAGCGGCATCAACAAGGACTTTCTTTGCGTCAAGGGACGCTTTGGATTTGACTTCACCAAGCATGCCGAACGCATCAAGCAGCCGCTAATGCGTAAGGGCGACAAGCTCTACCCTGTTTCCTGGGAAGAAGCGGCACAGACCGCGGCATCGAAACTGAAGGCCGTCTATGACGCGGGCGGATCGGATGCCATTGGTTTCATAGGTTCGAATCGCACCTCGAACGAAGAGAACTATTTGTTGCAGCGCATGGCGCGCGCGACATTTGGCACCAACAACATCGATCATCACCGCACCGCGGACTACACCGGATTGATCACCGCGCTGGGCAGCGGTGCCAGCGATTCCCTGCTGACCATGGAGCAGTTGTATCAATCGAAGGCGGTTTTGCTGGTCGGCAATGATCCCACCCAGCAAAACCCGTTGGTCGGTTGGCAAATTCGCAGCGGCATTCGTCACCATGCTACAAAGCTCTTCGTCATCAATTCGAACGAAATCAAGCTGAAGCGCAAGGCCACACAATTTGCGAAAGTGGCGCCGGGCCAGGAAGCCGCCGCGCTGCGATGGCTGGCACATGAGGAAGGACAGCTCGCACCGGAACTTGTCGAGCAACTGGTGCAATTGAAAGCCGGGCTTGAGGCGGAAAGCGACGTCGCGGTTGTGTTTGGCGCCGAAATTTCCGGCGCAGCCATTGCTCAACTCGTTGCTTTTGGCTCGAAGTTGCCCGGGAAAACGCGTTACATGGTTCTCGGCGATTATGCCAATTCCCGAGGCGCGGCGGATATGGGGGTGCTTCCCGATCGTTTGCCAGGCTACGCGTACGTAGACGATGCCGCAGCGCGCGAACCGCTGGAGAAACTTTGGGGCGGCGTGATTCCTTCGAAACCTGGCCAGACCGCGCCGCAAATGATTGACGCCGCGCAATCCGGCAAACTCAAAGCCCTCTACGTTGTCGGCGCTAATCCCTTCATGCATTTCGGAACTCTCGGTTCCGGCCGCGGCAAACTGGAATTGCTGATCGTCCACGAAATGTTCTTGACCGAAACAGCAAAAGTTGCGGACATCGTTTTTCCAGCGGCTTCGGGTTACGAAAAAGAAGGCACGGTCACCAACACTTCAGGCGAAATTCAAATGCTGCACAAAGGCGCCGAAGTAATGGGTCCGCGAACCGACTTCGATCTGCTGAGAATTCTGTCGCACCAACTGGAAAAGCTGGGGTTGGGTAAAGCGTTCCATTACAAAACGCCGGCGGCAGTTTTTGAAGAAATTCGCAAAGCCGTCAGCGGCTACAACGTCCAGCCCGCGGGACTGTTGACCGGCGGCGCAGAGCCGACCCGCGTGGAATTTGCAAGAAACGGCCACGCGCCTTACGACGTCCCCGCCGGATTGATTCGCTCCGTGAACGACACTCTGTTTACCAGTGGTACGCTCGGACGCTTCTGCACCATGATGGAATCCCTGCCGGAGGCCAAGACCGAGCCGTGAATTTCCTGATTGCCAACGCCGAACTCCTCATTACACTCGTCAAGATCGCGCTATTGCTCTTCATCGTCCTGACGGTCAACGCCTATCTGACCTGGTTCGAACGCAAAGTCGTGGCGCACATGCAGTCGCGCTGGGGGCCGCATCGCACGGGTCCGCACGGTTTGCTGCAGCCGCTGGCCGACGGCGTGAAATTTCTTTTCAAGGAAGATCCCACTCCAGCAGGGGTCGATAAATTTGTCTATTATCTTGCGCCGCTGATGGCTTTGGCGCTGGCCCTCACGGGGATTGCGCTCATCCCGTTCGGGCCGGATCCGATTCGCTTGTTCGGGCACGATATTTATCTGGGTATCGCCCCTCCCGATGTAAATATCGGCATCCTGGCGCTTTTCGCGATTACGGCGATGGGCGTTTATGGCGTCGCACTCGCTGGTTGGTCTTCCAACAGCAAGTACCCTCTGCTCGGCGGACTGCGCAGCTCAGCCCAGATGATCAGCTACGAGCTGGCGCTGACCATGTCCGTGGTCGGCGTCCTCCTGATTGCCGGCAGCTTCAACTTGAAAAAAATCATCGAGGCGCAGGCGGGTCCGGGGATTTTTGGTTGGCACGGGATCTTCGGCTGGAATATTTGGCCGCAAATTCTGGGTTTTTTTTGCTTTTTCATCGCGGCGGTCGCGGAAACGAATCGCGTCCCGTTCGATTTGCCTGAGGCGGAATCGGAACTGGTCGCCGGCTTTCATACCGAGTATGCCAGCTTCAAATTCGCGATGTTCTTCATCGCCGAATACACCAGCATGATCACGGTTTCGTGCTTGTGCTCCATTATGTTTTTTGGCGGTTGGCTCTCTCCCTTCCCCGCCTCTTGGACGTTCACTCACTACTTGCCGTCGGTGATTCTGATTCCTTTCAGTTTGTGGGTTATCTGGGACGGCATTCGCTATGAAACGATTTTCGGGCGCCTAGTTCTGCCCGCCGTGGGAACCGCCATCGCGGGGCTGGGTGCGCTCTTCGTCTTGCTGCCCGCCGTGAATGAATTCATCCAGGGTCCGTTCTGGCTGCTCTCCAAGATTCTGGTCTTTCTGTTTGTGTATGTGTGGATGCGCGGAACGCTGCCGCGCTTCCGTTACGACCAATTAATGGCCTTCGGCTGGAAACTGCTGCTGCCGCTTTCGATCGTCAACGTGATTGCCACCAGCTTCATTATCCTGGCGAAAATGACGTGGGGGGCGAAATGAGCGCGCCACTCGTGGTTTTTTTTGTGCTTGCGGCGCTCGCGGTGATTGGTGCAGTCAGCCTAATTCTCCAGAAGCATCCGATTCACAGCGCGCTTTCGCTGATCGTGGTGATGGTGGCTCTGGCCGGGCTCTATTTGCTGATGGGCGCGGAGTTTGTCGCCGCGGTACAGATTATCGTCTACGGCGGCGCCATCATGGTGCTTTTCGTTTTCGTGATTATGCTCTTGAATGCCGGCGTCGAAGAGCACACCAGCATTTCGAAAATGGCCGGAGCGCCGGGCTTGTTGCTGGTTATTGCTCTAGCAGGTTTGGTGGCGGCAACGATTGCGCGTTCGACAGACACCATCCAAAGCACTCTGCAAACCGGGGATATGTCCTCGCCCCTTGGCGTCTCTAAGACTCTGGGCATTTCCAACATGATCTTCAAGGATTTCGTCTACCCGTTCGAACTGACGTCGTTTTTGATCCTTGTCGCCGTCTTGGGAGCCACGGTGCTGGCGCAGCGGGAGAAGAGTTGAGATGGTGCCGACGAATTATTACGTGATTCTGAGCGCGATCCTATTTGGACTGGGCGTGTTTGCGTTTATTTTCAAGCGCAACATCATCACGATTTTCATGTCCATCGAATTGATGCTGAATGCGGTGAATCTGGCGTTTGTAGCCTTCAGCCAGGCGCTCGGCAAACTCGATGGCCAGGTTTTTGTCTTGTTTGTGATTGTAGTTGCCGCGGCGGAAGCGGCCGTGGGACTGGGAATCATCATCTTGATTGCGCGCAACCGGCAGACCCTCAACGTTGAACGCGTGGACCTGCTCAAACTCTAATGCCGACTCATCCGATGCTCGAATACTTGTGGATTGTCCCGTTGCTGCCACTGCTGGGTTCGGCGGTGAACGGTCTTTTTGGCGCGAAATGGCCCAACAAAATCGTCAACAGTGTAGCGATTGGTTCGACGGGGCTCTCTTTTTTGGGCGCTCTCGAAGCGGTGCGCGAGTTTTTCGACGGCGGCCAAGCTCTCTTTCACAAGGAATTCTTCACCTGGATTGCCGCGGGCAATTTCCGCGCCGGCTTCGATTTGCAGATGGACCAGCTCACTGTGGTTATGCTGCTGGTAGTAACTGGAGTCGGTTGGCTGATTCACATTTACGCAACCGGGTACATGGCGCATGAGGGCGGATACTACCGCTTCTTTTCCTACCTCAACTTGTTTATGTTTTTTATGCTCATCCTGGTGCTGGCGGCGAACTACGTTTTGCTCTTCGTCGGCTGGGAAGGCGTGGGACTCTCGAGCTACCTGTTGATCGGTTTCTATTTCCTGAAAAAGTCCGCTTCCGATGCGGGGAAGAAAGCATTTATCGTTAATCGCATCGGCGACTTTGGCTTCATGCTGGGAATGTTTTTGCTGTTTCGAGCTTTCGGTAGCCTGGATTTCCAGGCCATCTTCAGCAGCCAGAAACTTGTCGGCTGGCATCCCGAAGCCTGGGGCCAATTCGGCACCCTTACGGTGGCATGCCTTCTGTTGTTTATGGGCGCTTGCGGAAAATCGGCGCAGCTTCCGCTTTACGTATGGCTTCCTGACGCCATGGAAGGTCCGACCCCGGTCAGCGCGCTGATCCACGCGGCCACGATGGTGACGGCAGGCGTGTATGTCGTCGCACGCTCGCATGTGCTATTCGCTCATTCTGAAACCGCCTTGGTCGTTGTGGCCATCGTTGGCTGCGCCACCGCGTTTTTCGCCGCCACCATTGGACTAGTGCAAACGGACATCAAAAAGGTTTTGGCCTACTCCACGGTCAGCCAGTTGGGCTACATGTTCCTGGCGTGCGGCGTCGGCGCTTTCTCCGCCGGCATCTTTCACTTGATGACGCATGCATTTTTCAAGGCGCTTCTCTTCCTCGCCGCTGGCAGCGTGATTCACGCCATGGGCGGCGAGCAGGAAATGCAGAAAATGGGTGGCCTGAAAAGCAAAATCAAGTACACCTATGCGACTATGCTGATCGCCACGCTGGCAATTGCGGGCATTCCCCCGCTGGCGGGATTCTTCAGCAAGGATGCCATCCTCTTCGGCGCGTTTACGATTCCGGGCGGACGTCCTCTTTACGCGGTCGGCCTGCTCACCGCACTTCTCACTTCCTTTTACATGTTCCGTTTGATCTTTCTCACCTTTCACGGAAAGCCGCGCTACGACGAACACAAAGTGCACGTTCACGAATCTCCGTGGAGCATGTTGGGGCCGCTAGTAGTTCTTGCGGTGCTCTCGGTGATTGGCGGCTGGATCGCCGCGCCCGCTCTTTGGGGCGGCACCGACTATTTCACGAACTTCCTTGGGCCCGTGTTCGGCACGCACGAAGCCAGCGAAGCTCTCGGTGAAGCTGCAGCCCATAGCCTCGAGATTACCCTTGCGATCGTCGCGGTTGTGTCGGCGCTCATCGGTCTTGCGGTTGCATGGTGGTTGTATCTGAGCAAGCCGGAAAAAGCAGACGGAATCGCGAAGTCATTGAAACCGGCGTACGCCACGTTGCTGAACAAGTATTACGTCGATGAGCTTTACGCGGCGGTGGTGGTCAAGCCGCTGTTGTGGATTTCAACCAACGCTCTTTGGAAAGTGGCCGACGTGGCCGTAATTGATGGCGCGGTGAATGGAATTGCGCACGAAACAACCGCCCTCGGCGACGGCGTGCGGCATACGCAATCAGGAAATACGCGCAGCTATGCCGTGTGGGTTGTTGTGGGAGCCATGGTGATTATTGCCGTCATTTTCTTCTGGCCGTCCTCCGGCAAACCCGTTCTCGGGATGGTGCATTGATGCTGCCGGGCGGACACTTGCTTTCGGTGCTGATCTTCTTCCCTGCCGTGGGAGCGCTGGCGCTTTTGATGCTGCGCGGCGACGATCACAAATTCATAAGGATTCTCGCGCTGGTCGTTTCGCTGGTGGAATTTGTTTTCTCGCTTTTCATGATTTGGAAGGTACCCGTCGGCGGCACTGGGTATCATCTCGAGGAATACTTCAAGTGGATCAGCCAGCCGCCGATCAACTATCACCTGGGCGTCGACGGCATCAGCATGTTCCTGGTCATCCTGACGACTTTCCTGACGCCGATTTCGATTCTGGCGTCGTGGAAAAGCATCGAGCACCGCGTCAAAGAATTTTTCGTGATGCTGCTGATGCTGGAAGTCGGCGTTGTCGGCGTGTTTCTCTCGCTCGACCTTTTCCTCTTTTTTCTTTTCTGGGAAGTGATGCTGATTCCCATGGCGTTCCTCATCGGCATCTGGGGCCATGAGCGCCGCGTTTACGCTGCTGTGAAGTTCGTTCTATACACCATGGCGGGCTCGATTCTGATGTTGGTCGGCATCATCTGGCTCTACAACGCCACGGGCGTAGCGACAAACTGGACCGCGGCGACGTTCGATCTGCCGACGATTCAAGTAATGCTGCAAAACGGCAGCATTTCGCTTAGCCCGCAAACAGAAATGCTCCTGTTCCTGGCCTTCTTCGTCGCATTTGCCATCAAGGTGCCGCTATTCCCGTTGCACACCTGGCTGCCGGATGCGCACGTGGAGGCGCCTACGGCCGGCTCCGTGATGCTGGCGGGCGTGCTTCTGAAAATGGGCACCTACGGCATGATTCGTTTTTGCTTGCCCCTCTTCCCCGCAGCAGCGCGTCGCGCGGCGGGCTGGATCGCGCTGCTCGCAATCATTGGAATTATTTACGGCGCACTCGTAGCGATGGTGCAGCCGAACTTGAAAAAATTGGTCGCCTATTCTTCAGTGAGCCACTTGGGCTTTGTTGTGCTGGGAATTTTCGCGTTCCACAATATTTCCATGCAGGGCGCTGTTTATCAGATGCTGGCGCATGGCATCTCGACGGGCGCGCTCTTCTTGCTCGTTGGCATGCTCTACGACCGGCGGCATACATTTGAAATCAGCGAGTACGGCGGGCTGGCCACACCAATGCCAAAGCTGGCGGCGTTCTTCCTGTTTGTCGCGCTTTCTTCGCTGGGCTTGCCGATGCTCAACGGTTTCGTCGGCGAATATCTGGTGCTGCTCGGCACGTACCAGAGGCACTGGGGTTGGGCGACGTGGGCGGCACTTGGCGTGATTCTTTCTGCGTGCTACTTGCTGTGGTCGTATCAGCGTGTGTTCTTCGGCGAGATCACGCGGGAGAAAAATCGCACGCTGCCCGATGTTTCCGCGCGCGAAAAGTGGATCCTCGTAAGCATGGCGATCGTCACTTTGTGGATGGGCATCGGCTCGACATTTATCACTGCGCGGACAGCCGCCGCCGCGCAAGACGTGATCGATCAAGTGGAACCGCAGCAAGCGTATGAAGCTGCTGCGCCGAATCATGCCGCTCCACAAACAAAACACGATTTGGCAAATGTCTCTGTGAAAGTTACACCAACGGAAAGGCTAGGCCCCCGCTAATGCTGCCCAGCGTCATCGACGCTTATCGAGTTCTGCCGGAACTGGTGTGGTGCGGGTTCGGCGTTCTGGTAATGCTGATGCAGCCGTTTGTGCGCAGCCGTCAATTCTTTACGTTTCTGGCGGTGATCGGCACGCTGGCGGGGACGGCGGCATCGGTCACCGCGGCGATGCATGGTGGAGCAGGTTTCGGTGGTCTCATCCAGTCCGATTCGTTCAGTTTCTTTTTCCGGCTGCTGATTGGGACGGTGGCATTTCTTGTTGTGCTGGCCGCGGGGCCTTATCTGGAGCGGGAGCGGCTTCCGTTTGCGGAGTTTTATTCGTTGCTGCTTTTTGCAGCAGCGGGGATGGGCGTGCTGGCTTCGGCGCAGGAATTGCTCACCGCGTTCATCGGCTTGGAGATGAGTTCGATTTCGAGCTACGTTTTGGCAGGGTACCGGCGCGATGCGCTGAAGTCCGGCGAATCGGCGATGAAGTATTTTCTGCTGGGTTCGTTTGCGACGGCGTTTTTTCTTTACGGGATTGCGTTGGTGTACGGTGCGAGCGGCACAACAATGCTGCTGAAGATGGACTCCGCCGAACTGCTGCACAGCACGCTGTTTGAGCTTGGGCTGGCGATGATTTTGATTGGGTTAGGCTTCAAAGTGGCGGCCGCTCCGTTCCAGGTTTGGACTCCGGACGTATATGAAGGGGCGCCGACGCCGGTGACAGCACTTTTTTCGGCGGGACCGAAAGCGGCGGCGTTTGCTTTGTTGTTGAGGATTTTTGCTACGGTTCCTGCTGCCACGCATTTCTGGTTCTGGGCTTTCTGGGTGCTGGCGGCGGTCACGATGTTCGCCGGAAACCTGGGCGCGCTGGTGCAAACCAATGTTAAGCGGCTGCTGGCGTACAGCTCGATCGCGCACGCGGGCTATATCCTTGTAGCGTTTGCGGCCGTTACGCTCATGGCGCGGAATGGGGCGGCGGAGGCGGGGCCAGCTTATGCGGCGGTGCTGTTCTATCTGCTGAGCTACGCGCTGGTGAAGTTGGGAGCGTTCACGATCGTTTCGCAGCTGGGCGGTGCGGGCGAGAAAAATCTTTCTCTGGATGATTACGCTGGACTTTCGCAGCGGCAGCCGTGGGTGGCTGCGGCGCTGAGCGTGTACCTCTTATCGCTGCTCGGCCTGCCCGTTACGGCGGGATTTTTCGGCAAGTTCTACATTTTCAAGGCGGCGGTGAATTCCCACCTGATGTGGCTCGCGGTGTTGATGGCGATTAACAGCATCATCGGGGCCTACTACTACCTGCGGGTGATCGTGGTGATGTACATGCGCGAATCGAGCGCGGAAGCGGCGGCGCTAGGACCGGTGTCGTTCCCGGTTGGCGTGAGCGTGGTGCTGTGGCTCACCGTCGCGGGTACGATTGTCTTCGGGCTGTATCCCAATCCTGTCGTTCAGTTTATTCTCCAGCCGACGCTCTTAGGGCGATAGTCGGGCACGGCGCAACGGTTGCGACACCCACCACCACCCCCTACCAATTCGTATGAATATCAAAGAAAAGGGCTTACAGATTTGCAATTTGTAAGCTATTGATTCTAAAGGTGAGCGCCCGGAGAAAGAAAAGCGGGAGCAAGCCAAACGCAGTTATCTACACCATTAAGTATATCACAGATTACAGATTTGTCAAGGGCGCTTTGCAGATAGTCTTGAGCAACCATGGAATATGGCTCCTCACTCCAAGTGCAAACGGACAGTCTGCCGAAGAGAAAACGGCCCGGAGGCTTGCAACTCCGGGCCGAATGGAAAACCTTGATTGCGCTGGACTTAGATCTTCACAAAGATGATAACCAGGGTGAAGAGGGCGAGAGTCTCGACGAAGACCAGGCCGAGAATCATGGCCGCGCGGATGGCCGCCGCTGCTCCGGGATTGCGGGCCATGCCTTCACAGGCTGCCGAGGCGATACGGCCCTGCCCTAGCGCGCCGCCAAACGCCGCCAGTGCCATGCCGAAGCCCGCGGCAATGGCCATGAGGCCTTTGCCTCCGGCTGCCGCAGCGCCTGTCTCTTGCGCGAAGGCGGACGGAGCAATCAACATCACCGCCGCGAACGCTACCAACACCATTGTCCACTTCTTCATCACTTCCTCCTATCAATTTGCCGCCAGGGGGTGGTTCCCGGGCACCGTGCAGCCGGGCTCACACTGAAGCAGCAGATTGCCGGCAAAATGCGCACCAGCAAAAGTCGATTAATGCTCGTCGGCCGTGGCCATGCCCAGATAAACCGAGGGCAACACTGTGAAGATATAGGCCTGAATGATAGAAACCAAGAGATGCAGGCCGATGAACGCGATGGGAATGGTCATCGGAAAAATCGCGATGACAACGCCAAATACCGGGGACTTGGCCCACGCGGCCAGGGTTGCACTTGTGAAGAGTCCGACGAAAATGGCGTAGAGCAGGTCGCTAGCGAAAATGTTGGCCCAGAGACGAACCGTGAGCGAAACGATACGGGCCGAGGTGCTGATGATTTCCACCGGGAAAATCAGGGGCGAAAGCCAAGGCACAGGACCGGCGAAATGCTTTAGATACCCCACGGGCCCGTGGTGCTTGATGCCCTGCCAATTGAAATACAAGAAAGTGAGAATCGCGCATGCGAGCGGGACCGAAACCTGCCCAGTGGGAGAAGTAAACACCGGGATAATGCCGAGCAGATTGGAGAACAAGACGAATACGGAAATGGAACCGACGAATGGAATGAGCTTGGCGGCACCATGGTGAATATTCTCTTCCAGGAGATCCTTGATGCCGAACCCGAGCGGGTTCGTCAGCAGAATTTCGGCGACCTGCTGCATAGCCCCTGGTTTTTCAACAGAAAGCCCCGACCGCAATAGAAGCGCCAGCAACGTCACGAGCACGAGAACAACACAGGCCATGACAACGTGTTCGGGGATGGGCAATTCCGGATCGGTCGGCTGGATGTGTAGCGCCGCCAGCAGAGCCAAGGCAAGTTGCCCAAGATAGTGATTCACAAAATGCGTGATACCGCTTACGTGATGTTCCATTGCGCTTGTGACCCCGAAACCACCAGTTGGCTAATCACCAGGATGCCAGATTTCGTACACACTTGCCGCGATTGCGGCGGCTCCTAAAGCACACAAACCCACGACCATGCTTGCTAGGGGAACTCTCAGATAAATAAAAATAACATAGACGGCGAGGGCTATCAACCCGTAGCGAAAGACCATGGCGAAGTAACTGAGGAGCGGGACTACGGGCTTTTCTTTGCCGGCCTGAGCGGTGGAGGCAACTACCAGGACGTCCAGGCCGCGGCGGAGCCAGCGAAAGTTCAGCCACGCGAGGACGGCACCAATCGCCAAGCCGAGGCCCCACAGGCGGCTGCGCAGGAGAGCAACCAATAGGGCGGCCAGGAAGCCGATCAGGAGTGTCAGGCGGGAGATGCGCCGCTCAGTGAGGATAGCGGGCGCTGAAGCGGCTGCAGTGGAGGCCATGGTCGGGATTACCCAAGGCGACGGAGAACGTCGCGCACGCCGGCAACGAAGCCGATTCCGCCCAGAATGAGCAGGAAGACCGGCTTGGTGTGCAGCCAGCGGTCGAGGAGATAGCCGAGAAGTCCTCCAACCACGACGGCTGAAACAAGGACGAAGGGCAGCTCCATGGCAATGGCAGCCTGATTGGTGACTTCCTTGGCCTTTTCCGCGTTAGGTGAGGGTGGTTCGGTGCTATCCGGTTTATTGTCCGAAGGCATATTGAGCGAGCTTGGTGAACGGCTCAGGATACAACCCGGCGGCGAGGGTGACAAATACGGCGATGCCGAGGGCGATGGCTTGGGCGCTGGACATGACCGGGGCTGGCGCTTCGCCGGGCTGCTTGAGCCAGGCGTGGACGACGATGCGGAAATAGTAGTACAGGGCGGGGACAATGTAGAGGACGGCGAAGACGGCGAGCACGGGATGGTGCGATTCGATGAGCGAAAGGAAGATGAAGTATTTGCCCATGAAACCGGCGGTGGGCGGAATGCCCGCGAGCGAGAGCATGAAGACAAGCAGAAGGACGGCGGCGGCGGGGCTACGGTAGTAGAGGCCGTTCAGGTCATCGAGTTCGTCGCCGATGAGGCCTTTTTGGCGGAGAACGATGATCACGGCGAAGGCTCCGGCAGTCATAAAGACATAGGCGAATAAATAGAAGGCGATACCTTTGAAAGCGGTTTCGTTCCACGCGACGAGCCCGAGCAGGATGTAGCCTACATGGGAGATCGAGGAGTAGGCGAGCAGGCGCTTCACATTGGTTTGTGTCAGCGCGGCGAGATTGCCCCAGGTTAGTGAAGCGACGGCAACTCCGGCCATGAGATACATCCATTGCTGGTGGGAAGCGCTTTGCGAGGGAGAAAACACGGAAACGAAGAGGCGCAGAAGCAGAGCGAAACTTGCGGTCTTGGAAGCAACGCTGACATAGGCAGCGACGGGTGTGGGCGCGCCTTCGTAAACATCGGGCGCCCATTGATGAAAAGGCACAGCGGCGACTTTGAAGAACAGGCCGACCGCGACGAGAACGAAGGCGAGGATCGGGAGCATCTGGAGAACGAAGGGATCGAAGTTCAGCGCCATGGGCAGCTGCCGGGCCAAGAGTTCGCGCATCTGTTCGCCCTGGGGGCCGGAAAGATGGCTGAGCGCCACGGCGTGGACCAGCCGGTCGCGATTCGCAAGTGCCGCGGTGATGTTGCCGATATTCGTAGCTCCACTGAGCCCGTACAAAATAGAAAAACCATACGCCAGGATTCCGGAGCTGAAAGCGCCGAGGAGGACATACTTCAGGGCGGCCTCATTGGAACGCTTTTCGCGGCGGAGGAAGCCGGTGAGCACGTAGAAGCTGAGGGCCATGGTCTCGAGGCCGAGGAACATGACGATCAAGTCGATGCCGGAGGCCATGAACATCATGCCGACGCACGCGAAAAGGAGGAGGGCGTAGTATTCGCCTTCTTGTTCCCTTTCGATCTGCATGTATTTCACGGAGAGAAGAATCACGAGCGCAGTTGCAGCGAGGAAAAGAACAGCGAAGAAGAGAAAGAAATGATCGACCAGTGTCGACTCGTGGAATCCAGCGATGTCTCCCCTGGCGGCGATTGCTCCGCGGAGCCGCCATAGGGTGAAGCCGCTAAATAGCGTTCCGGCCAAAGCTAAACCGGCGTTCAGGAATTTTTCCTTTTCCTCAATCCAGAAATCGATGATCAGGATACCCAAGCCAAAGAGGACGAGCTCGATCTCCGGGAGGATGACGGCGCCGTCACCCTGGAGATAGCTGAGGAGCGAGTTGACGATAGGGATGTTCATGCGGGCGGGTTATTTCGTTTCCGCCGCAGCGGCGTGGAGTTCCGCGGGAGGCAATTTGGCGCGCTCCGCGTCGTAGAAGTGCGGATTCACCTGCTGGACGATTTTTTGCACAGGCTTTTCGATGAGGTCGAAGAACGGCTTGGGATAGATGCCGATCCAGAAAGCAAGAATCACCAGCGGGACCAGCGTGGCATATTCGCGGAGATTCAAGTCTGGCAATTCTTCGTTGGCAAATTGCGTGACTGGGCCGAACATGACCCTCTGGTAGAGCCAGAGCAGGTACGCCGCGCCCAGGACTACGCCCAGCGAGCCCCAAGCGGCCCAGGCTTTGCTGACCTGGAAGGCGCCCTGGAGAATGGCGAACTCTCCGATGAAACCGTTGAGCAGCGGCATGCCGAGCGAGCTGAGGCTGACGATGAGATAGATGGCGGCGAAATTGGGCATGGGCGTCGCAAGGCCGCCGAACTCGGAAATCATGCGCGTGTGACGACGCTCATAGAGGACACCGACAATCAGGAAGAGCGCGCCGGTGGAAATGCCGTGGTTAATCTGTTGGAGGACGCTGCCGGAGAGGCCGTGGGGCGTGAGGGCGAAAATTCCCAGCGTACAGAAGCCGAGATGGCTGACAGAGCTGTAGGCGATGAGGCGCTTCATGTCTTTCTGCATGAGGCAGACGAGCGCGCCGTAGATGATGCCGATCAGCGAGAGCACGATGACGACTTGGATGATTTTGTGGCGCAGGATTGCATCGCTTGGCAGCAGCGGGAGCGAGAAGCGGATGAAGCCGTAGGTACCCATTTTCAGGAGCACGCCGGCCAGGATTACGGAGCCGGCAGTGGGCGCTTCAGTGTGCGCGTCGGGAAGCCAAGTGTGGAACGGGAACATAGGGACTTTGATGGCGAAGGCGAAGAAGAAACCCCAGAAGAGCCAAACCTTCAGCGGATCGGCGAAAGTTTGTGCGGCGGCGAGAAGAGTTGGGACGTCAAAGGTGCGCGTCGCGCCGGGTGCGACCGGCGCATAGAAATAGAGCGCCAGAATCGCGAGCAACATGACTACCGAACCGGCCAGGGTGTACAGGAAAAACTTGATGGCGGCGTAGAGGCGGCGGTCACTGCCCCACACGCCGATCAGGAAGTACATGGGGACGAGCATGACTTCCCAGAAGACATAGAAGAGGAAGAAATCGAGGGAAACGAAAACCCCGATCATGCCGACCTGCAGCAGGAGAAGCAGAATATAGTATTCCTTGGTGCGAAGATGGATGGCGCTCCAGGAGGAGAGGATGGCGATCATGCCGAGGAAAGTGGTGAGCATGACGAGCAGGAGGCTGATGCCGTCGATGCCGAGATGATATTTCGCGCCGATGGAGGGGATCCAATCGGCGGTTTCCTGGAAGGTAAAAGGTTGATCCCCCGGATTCCACCAGCGAAGCAGCGGGAGCGAAACCAGGAAGCCGAGAACGCCAAAGACGTTGCCGGCGATTTTGTGGAGTTGCTCGTTTTCGCGAGGGATAAGCAACATCAGCAAGGCGCCCACGAGCGGAGTGAATAAAACCGCGCTCAAGATATGATTTGCAAAAAAGTCCATTCTCATCGCCTCTCAGCGCACGCTGCGCAGGAGTACCTGCACATGGTGCCCGTAATACGCCAGAAGAACGACTAGGCCGACTAAAATCAGCATCGCGTAACTGGAAAACATTCCGGTTTGCAGCAAGCGGACCGGATAGCTCAAGAGCTGCGTCATTTTCGCGGTAAAATTCAGGAGGCCGTCGATGATCCACTTGTCCCACCACATGGAGAGAGTGGAGGTGAAGCGGGCGAGCCAGCCGGCGCCGTTGACGCCAACGCCGTCGATGACGTTGGCATCGAAGCGGCCGAGGAGCGTGCCAAGATCTTTGGTACGGTCGACAATCGCGGCGTCGTAAATTTCGTCGACATAGTATTTGTGGAGGAGCACCTTGTAGAGCCAAGGTACTTTCTCGGCGACTAGTTTGGGCGAGATGCGCTTAGCGTAATAGAGCTCGTATGCCAGATAGATTCCAGCAGCGGCAACCCCGAGCGATACCAACATTAAGAAGATTTCTTTTCCCGCGGCGTGGTGAGCGATATTCACCGTTCCTGTCTCAGGAATTACGCCTTTCAAGATGGGATCGAGAAACTTCTCGAAACGGTTTTCTCCACCAATAACCTCCGGCCAGCCAATCCAGCCGCCAATGAGGGACAGGCCGGCGAGAATCATAAGAGGAACGGTCATCGCACGCGGGGATTCGTGGATATGTTTCTCGACGTGCTCGTCGGCGCGGCAGTAGCCGACGAAGGTCAGGAAGAAAAGCCGGGACATATAAAAAGCGGTCATGCCCGCGGTGATGAATCCGACGATCCACAGGAGGAAGAAGCGGTCGAAAGCCTGGCCGAGAATTTCATCTTTGCTGAAAAATCCGGCGAAGGGAAAAATGCCAGCGATTGCCAAGGTGGCGACGGCAAAGGTCCTTGCGGTGTTAGGGATCTTATCCCATAGCCCGCCCATCTTGCGGATGTCCTGCTCGCCGGACATGGCGTGAATCACGCTGCCGGCACCAAGGAACAAAAGGGCTTTGAAGAAGGCGTGAGTCATGAGGTGAAAAATTCCAGCGGCGAAGGCGCCGACGCCAAGAGCTAGGAACATGTAGCCGAGCTGGCTGATCGTGGAATAGGCGAGAACTTTTTTGATGTCGGTCTGGACGAGGGCCATGGAGGCGGCAAAAATCGCGGTGGCGGCGCCGACGACGGCAACGACATTCAGCGCGGTCTGCGAGAGCTGGTAGATGGCGTTCATGCGCACCACCATGTAGACGCCGGCAGTGACCATGGTGGCGGCGTGGATCAGGGCGCTGACGGGCGTGGGGCCTTCCATGGCATCGGGGAGCCAGACGTAGAGAGGGATTTGGGCGGATTTGCCCATGGCGCCGATAAAGAGGAGGAGGGCGATGGCGGTGAGGACTGGCGAGCCGAAGCCGAGTGTGTGCGCGTCAACGGCGGCTTTGAGCGATTGGAGGATCCCGGTCGCGCCTGAGGCGTCGGGCAAACCTTGCGAGGTAAAGCGGATGGTGCCGAGCGTGACCGCAGTGAGGAGAATGCCGAGGATGAAGCCGGCGTCGCCGATGCGGTTGACGATGAAGGCTTTTTTGCCGGCGTCAGAGGCGGATTTTTTCAGGAAATAGAAACCGATGAGCAAGTAGCTGCAGAGGCCGACGCCTTCCCATCCGACGAACATGAGGAGCATGTTGTTGGCGAGGACGAGCGTGAGCATGGCAAACATGAAAAGATTCATGTAGCCGAAGAAACGGTAGTAACCGCCTTCGTGGCCCATGTAGCCGATGGAGTAGACGTGAATGAGGAAGCCGACGCCGGTGACAACGAGAACCATGACGCAGGAGAGCGGGTCGAGGAGGAAGCCCCAGTCGGCCACGAAGCGGATCGGAGGACCGGCCGCGACGTGCATCGGGCCGGGGGTGAGCCATTCGAACATGATTTGCTGGGCGACGCGATTTTCGGAAGAGGCGGCTAGAAGCTGAATTACTGCGCCTGCCGCGTGGATGAAGGACACGAAAACGCTGCCGACACAGAGGACGCTGACGGCGTTGTTGGGCAGGCGCTTGCCAAAGAAAAGCATGAGCGCCGCTGTTGCGAGAGGAAACAGCGGAATCGTCCAGAGATGATCGAGAAAGTAGCCCGTCATGCCGGCTTGTGCTCTGCTTTCATTTTTGCGCTACCACTTCAGCAAATCCATTTCGTCTTCCAAAACCGTTTCGCGATTGCGGAAAAACGCGATGATGATGCCGAGGGCTACGGCGGCTTCGGCGGCGGCATCAGCAATGATGAACAGCGCGAAAACCTGGCCGGCGACGTCGCCGTACAAACGGGAAAAAGCGACGAGATTAATGTTCACGGCGTTGAGGATGAGCTCGATGGACATGAGTACGACGATGACGTTGCGGCGAGTGACCACGCCGATCACGCCGATGACGAAGAGCGCGAAGCTGAGGAACAGGTAATGGTCGATCGAAAGCATCGCTGCGCTACGTCCTTTTCTTGGCCATGACGACGGCGCCGATCATGGCTACCAACAATAAGACCGAGGCGATCTCAAAGGGCAAAAGATACGAGCTGAACAAACTCTTGGCCACTGCTTCGGAGTTGGGGGGCAATTGGTCGGCAACTGCGGCCGTCAGCATGGGGAGTCCTTGCCCGGCCATTTTTCCTGAGGACCAAAACATGAGGCCGACCTGACCGGCTAGGGCCAAAGCCACGAGGAGGGCTACCCACTTCTGACGTGCGAATTGAATCTGCTGGAGCGCGACGTCCAGATTGACGAGCATGATGACGAAGACGAAGAGGACCATGATGCCGCCGACGTAGAGGATGATTTGGACGATGAACAAGAATTCGGCGCGGAGTTGCAAGAAAACTCCGGCGGTGGCGAGGAGGGCGGTGATCAGGAAGATGGCCCCATGGACCACGTTTCTGCGCGTGACCATGAGGACCGCGCTGCCGATCGCGACGGCAGCGAAGAAATAGAATAAGGCTTTATCCAGCATAGAAATCCGTTGCGGCGTTGGGATCGTGGCCGGCGTCGCGTTGTTTTTCGGCAGACAATATTAATAGCGCGGCGATCAATGTGACGACGGCGGCGGGAGTGGTGACCAGAAGGAGTCCCCAGCCGTGCAAATTGAAGTAGGAGCCGGCGATGAGGGCCACGCCGACGAGCAAAACGTTGATGATGGATAGAGGGATGAGGAAATGCCATCCCAGGCGCATTAGCTGATCGAAGCGGTAACGCGGGATGGTGAAGCGCAGCCACATGAAAAAGTAGATGTAGAGGCTGACTTTGAGAATGAACCAGAAGGCACCGTGAATGCCCGCATAAAAGGGCTTCGCGATGGGAACGACCACGGGCACCAGCAGGGCGAGCCCGACGACAAAACACAAGCCAGCGACGGCGAGCATGAACAACTGTTGCACGCGTGTGGGTTGTTTTGGAGTACGCAACACGCAATAGGCGGCAATGGCGATAAGCAAAAACGTGGGAATAAAATCCAAGAAATTCAACCAGGAAACGTGGGCAAAAGGACGGAGCCAGCCGCCGAGGAATAACGTTGTGGCGACGGAAGCGACCACGATCATGTTGGTATATTCGGCGAGGAAATAGAGGGACCAGCGGAAACCGCTGAACTCGGTCATGTAGCCAGCGACGAGTTCGGATTCGGCTTCGGGCAAATCGAAGGGGGCGCGGTTGGTCTCTGCGATGGAAGCTACGAGATAGGTGAAGAAAGCCACTGGAGCTAGCATCACGAACCAGATGCCCTCTGTGCTCTGTACTTCCACAATGGATTTAATGTTGAGCGTGCCGGTGAACAAGAGTGCGCTCACCAGGGCCATACCGGCGGCGGTCTCGTAGCTGACTAGCTGTGCGGAACTGCGCAGCGCGCCCATCAGCGAATAGTGGCTGTTGGAGGCCCAGCCGCCGAGCACGATGCCGAAAATTCCCAAGGCGCTGATGCCGACGACGAAGAGAATGCCAATGTTGATGTCTTGTGCGATCTGAAATGCCGGGCCGATTGCCAGGCCTGCGAGGGAGAGGAGCGCGGCACCTACGGAAAGAACTGGGGCGAGCCAGAAAACCATTTTGTCGGCGTTGTCGGGGATGATGTCTTCTTTGATCAGGAGCTTTACGGCGTCGGCAATGGGCTGGAGCAATCCATGCGGGCCCACGCGCATGGGACCGAGGCGCGCTTGCATGTCGGCCATCAGCTTGCGCTCGACGAGCACGATGTAGCCCGCGATCAGCGGGAGAATCGCGACGACGGCCACGCCACAGAGCAGCGGCGCCCAGTAGAGCTTCAAGAACTCAATCGTTGCCTGGACGAAGACGCTCACCGGTCGACTTCTCCAAGGACAATATCGATCGTTCCGATGATGGCAACAACATCGGCCACCAGATGACCGCGAACCATGCGGTCAAACGCCTGCAAATTGATAAAAGAAGGGGGACGGATGTGCACGCGATACGGCTGAATGCTGCCATCGCTCACGATGTAATAACCAATTTCTCCTTTGGGCGCTTCGATGGCGTGGTAGACCTCGCCTGGTGGCGGTTTCAACACTTTGCCGACTTTTGCCATGATCGGTCCCGCAGGAATGTCTTCGATAGCCTGCAAACAGATCAGACGCGATTGGCGCATCTCTTCCATGCGGACTAGATAACGGTCGTAGGTGTCGCCGGTGGTGCCGACAGGAATTTCAAATTTGTACTGATCGTAGGCCGCATAGGGAGCGGCTTTGCGAATGTCCCATTTCACGCCGCTGGCGCGAAGGACTGGCCCGGTCACACCGAACGCGATGGCGTCGGCGGCGCTGAGAATCCCTATGCCCTTGGTGCGGCCAATCCAGATGCGGTTTTCGGTGAGTAGAGTTTCGTACTCGACGATGCGGGATTCAAAATCCTTGCAGAACCGCTCCACCTCTTTTTCGAAAGTGTCGTAGGCTTCGTACTGGAGGCCGCCGATGCGAAAGGCATGGGTGGTCAGGCGCGCGCCGCAGTACTTTTCAAAAATTTTCAGAATTTCTTCGCGCTCACGGAAGCAATAGAAAAGCGGCGTGAGAGCGCCGATGTCCAGCGCGTGGGTCCCGAGCCAGAGTAGATGACTGGCGATTCTCTGCAGCTCCGTCAAGATCGTTCGAATCACGCGCGCCCGCGGGGGAGCTTCCGTCACGAGCAACTTTTCCACCGCTTCGCAATATCCGAGGCCGCTGCTGACGGCGGCAACGTAGTCCATGCGGTCGACATAGGGAGCAAATTGCTGGTAGGTGCGGTTCTCCGCGATTTTTTCGACGCCGCGGTGCAAATAGCCAATGATGCACTCCGAACCGATGACGCGCTCGCCGTCGAGCTTGAGCTTGACGCGCAAAACGCCGTGGGTGGAGGGATGCTGCGGCCCCATGTTGATGACCAGCTCATCCGCACCCAGCACTGTCTTGGGGTCGTTTGTAGTGTCGATACTCAGAGTCGTTTTTCCTTCGCTGTTAGAACGGTCTCACTGCCCGCTCTCAATTCCAAGATTTTCACGGACCCACGCCGTGTCCTGCTGCAAGATGTCGTAGTCCTTGCGCAGCGGATAGCCTTGCCACTCGTCGGGCAACAGAATGCGCTTCAAATTCGGATGTCCGGAAAAAGTAATTCCGAACATGTCGTAGACTTCGCGCTCCTGCCAGTCTGCCGTGGGCCAAACGCTGACGACGCTGGGCACCTGTTCCGCGTCCGCGGCATGCACCTTCACTCTCAGCCGCTCGTTCTTCGCGAAAGAGTATAGATTGAGCACCACGTCGAAGCGCTTCTCGCGCTTTGGCCAGTCGACCGCAGTCAAGTCAGCAAGCATGTCAAATTTTTCCTCGTCGCGGAGGTACAGCCCGATTTCCAGGAGGCGCGCGCGATCCACGGTCAGGATGGCTTGCTTGCGGTCTTCGATGGCTTCCAGAAGGGCGGCACCGAACTTGGCGCGAAATCGCTGCACCAACTCGTTGTCGAGGGGAGTCTGCAAGACAACAGGGGGCTTGGGAGCGGGGGGAGCCGCTTTCGGAGGAGCAGCAGGAGTGCCCGCGGCTGCAGGTTTGGCAGGAGGAACAGACACGGGGGGCGCACTACTTGCGGGCTGGTCGCCCGTGGGGACTTGAGGCGGTTTAGGTTCCTTGGGCTCGTCAGCCATGGACCCGGGGTTCAACAGGCTGCAATGAACCGAGTACGGTTCGCACACACAACAGGGGCAGCCGAAAAATTCAAACGCCGCGTTTCTAACACACGCCGCAAAGCTAGTCAATCACAAGAACTTGCGAACGAGGCTGGCGTATGAGGAAAGAAGGATGAAGTGCAGTTCAGACCCACTCCAGAGCCCCTTTTTTGTAAAGCCACAGGTATCCTGCAAGCAGGATTCCGAGGAAAACGACCATGGAGACGAGAGCGAAGATACCTTGGTGCATGGCAACCCAGCCTTTATAGAGGATTGCCCAGGGGATGAGGAACATGGTCTCGACGTCAAAAATCACGAACAGCATGGCGACGATGTAAAAGCGTACAGAATAGCGGCCTCGCGCATCGCTTTCCGGGGGGATCCCGCACTCGTAGGGCTTGAGCTTCGCACCGTAAGAAGTGGATGCCGGGCGAATGTATTTTGCAAGGACCAGAGTCACGGCGGGAAAGGCCATCACCAGCACGGCGTAGAGCAATACCGGAATGTACGCGCTCTGCATCACTTCCTCACACGCAGCATCCTACCACCGTTGTCAATGGTGAGGCAGGCTGGGTACGTGGTCAGTCCCCTATATGCGACTTGAACGAAGCCGCTGGCGCGGCGGACGCTTCGCGTGCTATGCTCCGCGCGTTATGCCTCAACGTAGCGCATCCCATTGCGGTTCTCGCACATGCTCATTTTCTAAGTACCGCAAAACCAACAACTTACAGATGAGCGAAAAGATTGAATTCCCATAGCCGTTAGATCGGGCCCCTTAGCCCGCATCCGCCGCAACCGCCAGCGGCCACCTTCAAGTCGTTGTATCGAAAGCGCGCAAACACACCGTGTTCGTGTGTGCAGCTTGCTCACTCGCACTTCCGATA
>DATEHF010000021.1:0-9898 GCA_035279725.1 Candidatus Acidiferrum sp. | reverse complement strand
ATGCCGATGGTCCAGATCACGCTGCTCGAAGGCCGCACCGCTGACCAGAAACGCAAGATCGCCAAGCGCATCACCGACGTTCTGGTGGAGGAAGCCGGTACCCGTCGCGAAGCCATCGTCATCGCCTTCCATGAAGTCTCGAAGGAAAGCTACGCTTCAGGCGGCGAATTGATCATCGACAAGCCTCCGAAGTAGGTCTCCCCCACTTTCTCGTGCATCGTTCGGATCCCGCGCTAATCAATTGAAAGGGTGCGGCTTCAACGGCACCACCCAGCGTCACATTAAAGAGGCGGGCTTTCAGTTCCTGCGGGAAAGCTCCATCGTAGTTACCGCCGAATTACCCTCGTAATAATTCTCCCTCGCGCCTACTATTTATACTGCGGTTGCACGCGAGGAGATCATCATGAAAATGTGGACAGTGGCCGCTGCTCTGCTTTTTGTGTGTACCTACGGTTTTGCCCAGACGGAACAGTCGGCTCCGGCAAGAAAACCCTGCGAAGACCTCAAAGCTGAAATCGCCAAGAAACTCGACGCGAAGGGCGTCGCTTCCTACGCCCTTGACGTAGTCGACAAAGGTAAGGAAGGCGAAGCTAAAGTTGTCGGTGGTTGCGACGGCGGCACCAAGAGCATTGTGTATAGCCGAAGCGCGGCCGCTGAAGCCAAGCCCGCAGACGCGAAGAAGCCGCAATAATCTGGCAAGAAGTTGTAGCCCCAGACGCCTTCGCCCGGGGTTGTGCGCGTAGCGCGCAATGTAACGGGCCTACGCTAGCGATGGTGTGAATCATGCGAACGCGCCCGCGGCGCTGGCTGCGGTGCGCGTGTCTGCCTCTACACAAACCAGCTAGCCCAACGGTTCGAACAAGTGTCCTTCCACGCGATCCGCGAATTTGGGCAGATCCTTCTTCGCGTGCTGCAAAAAATGCGGCGCGGCGCGATGGGCTTCCAGCGCGGCATCGTCCTTATATTGTTCGTAGATAAAGAATCGGCGCGGTTCGGTCTTGTGCCGGTGCACCTGGTACATGGCACATCCCGGTTCCTTGCGGGAATGTTCGGTTAATTTCCCGAGAACTGCAGCAACGTCTGCTTCGTGTCCAACTTTCGCCATCCAGGTGACGACCAACACCACCATCGCTTGCTCCTTCCCCGCGGCTGAGGGTGAGCCGGGGAGAGCAATTCTAGGCTTTTTTTGCGGCTGCCTTCAACTCTGTAATAAAGTCGTCCATCAGGATGGTATGGTCTCGGTCCGGGCCGGTCGAGATCATCCCCACCTTCGCTCCCGATTCTTTCTCCACGAATGCCAGGTAAGCACGCGCCTGTTTGGGAAGTTTGTCGTATGCGGTAATGCCCTCGGTCGAAGTCTTCCACCCCGGCACCTTCTCGTACAGGCATTCGATCTTCTCGTAGCCGCTCGCCTGTGCCGGTGCCTCAATGGTCGCCTGCCCGTTGATCTTGTATCCCACGCACACAGGAATTTCCGCCAAATCATCGAGCACATCAAGCTTCGTCACGACCAGCCAGTTTGTGCCGTTGATCATCCCCGAGTAGCGCAGCAGCGGCAGGTCCAGCCAACCCGTGCGCCGCGGACGCCCCGTCACCGCGCCATACTCATTTCCACGCTTGCGCAGGTTCTCGCCCGCATCGCCGTGGTCTTCGGTGGGGAATGGCCCTTCACCCACGCGCGTGCAGTACGCCTTGGTGATGCCAATAACTGACTTGATTGCATTCGGCGCTACGCCAGTGCCGATCACTGCTCCGCCGGAAGTCGCGCTCGACGAAGTCACAAACGGATACGTCCCGTGATCGATGTCGAGCATCGTCCCCTGCGCGCCTTCGAACAGAACCGACTCGCCCTGCGCCAGCGCCTGATTCAGCAGCACGGCCGTATCCGCCACAAACGGCGCAATCTTTCCCGCCGCCTGCGCGTATTCCGTATACATCTTGTCGGCATCGAGCGGCTCGGAGTTGAACAGCGCATGCGCAATCATGTTCTTCTCACGCACCGCATTTTCAATGTGCTTCTTCAGCAGCTTCAGATCGAGTAAGTCGGCCACCCGCAGCCCGCGCCGCCCCATCTTGTCTTCGTATGCCGGACCAATCCCGCGCGATGTCGTCCCAATCTTCACGCGACCGGGCGCATTCTCCGCCGCCAGTTCGATCATGCGGTGATACGGCAGAATCACCTGTGCCCGATTCGAGACGAACAGATTCCCGTCGACTTGCACGCCCGCCGCGCGCAGCGCACCGACTTCTTTCAGAAACGCTAGAGGGTCGAGCACCACGCCATTGCCAATAACGCTACGGCACCCGGCGCGCAGCACTCCGCACGGCACGAGTTGGAGAATAAACTTCTTGCCATTGATGATGACGGTGTGGCCGGCGTTGTGTCCTCCGGCATAGCGGGCCACTACCTGAAAGCTCTCCGACAATACGTCGACGATCTTTCCTTTGCCCTCATCGCCCCACTGGGCGCCAACGATCACCGCTGTCGTGCTTTTTTTCAAGTCCAGCTCCGTCAGGGAAGTTCGGCCCGCGCATGGCTGCGCCGCTCCCGGGTTCGCACACTCCTCACCCGCGGGGTGCCATCAAAAAAGTTACTGGGATAGAAGCGGAGAAGCGTGTACGAGATATCTTATCGTGCATATGCGATGAATGGCAACGCAAGACAGGTCATGCAGGGACCCGTGTTGATGTTTAGGAAGTCAAAATCCCACCCTGTCCCGCCCAAAAACACGGGACAAGGATGGGGTACCTGGGAACAATAGGGCTGTCGAACTTCGCTCGACGGACAGCCGAAGGCGTTTGTCCCCACATAAAACCTAAATCAGAATTGCAGGCCTAGTGCGCTGCTTAGGAATTTGGCCAGCGGTGACATCTTCTGGCAGGCGGTCGCGAACGTCGCCATGAATTTCGGGCTGGAGATTTGCGCTTCGCTGAATTCGATGGCCGTTCCAAGGTCGCGCAACTTGAGGTCTTCTACGAATTCGTGGTCGCATGGGAATCCGCGCGGCGGACGCGAGAGCTTCGTCGCGTCGTCCCAATTGAGGAGTTTGCGCACGGGGCGCCACTCGACCGAGCGTTCGACGATCGCGTTGCGGACTCTGAGCAGCGTCGGCGGCTCGGGATGCCACAGGCCGGAGGCTGCAAAACAGCCTTTGGGTTCCAGGTGGAGATAGAAGCCGGGCGAATGCACGTCTTTGCCGCGGTGCGAAAATCTCATGGCGATATGGGTTTTGTAGGGACGCTTGTCGGGCGAGAAGCGGGTGTCGCGATAGATGCGAAATAGCGATCCTCGTGTAGAACGCGGATCAGCCACGAGATAAGGGCAGATCTTGTATAAAGGCGCTGCGAAATCGGTGATGAATTGCACAGCCGGCTGGTGGGCTACGGCTTCGTATTCATCTTTGTGCGCCTGAAACCATTCGCGGTTGTTATTGCGTTTCAGACGGGTGAGAAAGCGGAAGAGGTCGGGAGTGAAGTACGCAGGCATGGCAAACAAAGTAAGGGGAGTTGGTCGGAAAAGTAAAGTGCAACTGGTGGCATTGCGGACAGATTTGGTCCGCGATAGCAATCACCACGAACATCTTCCGGACATGCGCCATCGACCTCCCCGTCTCGCAAAGGCGGCGAGATGGCACCCCTTTCGACTCGCGAGCCAGAAGGACCGCCGTCGAACTAACCTCGAGCGGACAGCCGAGGCGGCTAAGCCGAACAAATCTTAGAACCTGAACCACTCGAACTCTCAGCCACGATCCACCGCTATTGTTCCCCCCGCTGCTTGCGAATCTCCTCCAACCTCCTCTTCAGATACTCCCGGTATTCCTCCTGCAGCTTCGGATCTTTCGGAGATCCATAGATCTCCGACGATTTGTATTTCCCTTCGTCGAATTTCTTCTTGGTCCATTCATCATGGACATGAATCTCATCCGCCCGGTCGAGGACTTCCTCCACGAACTGGGGAGGAATGAAGTAGACACCCTCGCGGTCGCCGACGACCAGATCACCCGGCATGACCGTGACCCCGCCGACCCGCACAGGCACGTTAATGCCGGTCAGCATCACGTTCCCGATCGGAGTAGGATCCGCCGAACGGAAGTATCCCGGCATGTCGATCTCAGCCAATCCATCCAGATCGCGGATGCTGCCATCCACTACGAGCCCGCCTCCTTTCGTAGCTTTCATCACATAGTAAAAAAGATTGTCGCCTACGATCGTGCCGTCGACTTTCTTTCCAAACAGATCAACCACCAGCACGTCTCCGGGCTGCAGCATGTCAATCGCCGCTTGATTCGTCAGGCGAGGGAAGCCGCGCTCCTTGGCCTTCGCTTCCGCGACATCCTCCACGTCGGCGCGGCGCGGCATGAACTGCACCGTGAACGCGCGCCCCACCATCGTCTTCCCGGGATGCAGCACCTGAAATCCATCGGCGTACTGATTGTTGAATCCCTGTTCGTGCAGTGTGGCCCAGACTTCTTCCGACGAAAGATTCCGGGCGCGATCGATCAGGGCATCTGGCACCTTCGGCCTCCCGTCTGGGAACCTGTCGAAGGAAGACTTCGCGGTGTAGTCGATAAGATCCTGCTTGGGAAAGGTGAACAACTGCGCATGAGCGCTGGATCCCAACACGAGAGAAATCGAAAGAACCACACCGAAAGTTGCAGTGGTGCGCCTGACCGCACGCGAGAAGAGGATCATTTCGCATTCTCCTTGGTCGACGGATTTTCGCCATCTGCTATTGCTGACGAGCTTACAATTCTATGCTCATGAGCGAAAAGCGTTGGACAACGTTAGGCCGTCGTGATCTCTTAAAGAATTCTGCCATGGCAATCGGCGGAGCCCTGTTGGCCGACTCGACAGAGGCTTACCCCAAGGCAGTAAACGCGAATTCAAGTCCCTCTACCCTGAAAATCACCGACCTGCGCGTGGCCACGGTAGTGAAGCCGGGTCCGAGCCCATGCCCAACCATTCGCATTGATACGAATCAGGGAGTCTACGGGCTGGGTGAGGTCCGCGATGGCGCGAGCCCAACGTATGCCTTGTTCCTCAAGAGCCGGATCCTGGGCGAGAATCCACTCCAACTCGACAAGATTTTCCGCAAAATCAAACAATTTGGCGGGCACGCGCGCCAGGGTGGCGGAGTTTGCGCGATCGAAATGGCGCTCTGGGATATCGCAGGAAAAGTCTACAACGCTCCCGTGTACGCCATGATCGGCGGCGGCAAATTCCGCGACAAAATTCGAATCTATGCCGATACCACCGAGTCAAAAGATCCGAAAATCTACGCGCAGCGCATGAAAGAACGCAAGGAAGTCATGGGCCTCACCTGGCTCAAAATGGATTTGGGCGTCGAGATGGTTTCCGACACTCCCGGCACTGTCACCAACGCCACCGACCTGAATCAATGGCAGGCCAATCAACTACCCCATCCGCTATTGGGTATGGAGGTGACGGACAAGGGCATCGCTATGCTCGAGCAATACGTCGCCTCCGTGCGCGACGCGGTCGGCATGGAAATCCCGCTCGCTATGGATCATCTCGGCCATCTGGGAGTGAAGTCGATCATCCGCCTGGGTAAGGCCTACGAGAAATACAACTTGTCCTGGATGGAAGACGTCATCCCGTGGATGTACACCGACCTGCTGAAAGAAATCTCCGAGCAGAGTCCAACGCCCATCCTGACCGGAGAAGATATCTATCTGAAGGAGCCGTTCCGTGTCTTGTGTGAAAGCCACGCAGTGGGCAAGATTCAACCGGATCTCGCCACCGCCGGCGGCATTCTGGAGACGCACAAAATCGGTGACATGGCCGAGGAGTTCGGCGTCCCTATGGCCATGCATTTCGCCGGCACTCCCATCGCCTGCATGGCAAACGTGCACTGTGCCGCCGCCACGCAGAATTTCCTCGCGCTCGAAAACCACTCGCTCGACGTGCCGTGGTGGTCGTCGTTAGTCGAAGAGGGAGTAAAGACGCCCATCGTCAATCACGGATGGATCGAAGTGCCCGACCGCCCGGGCCTTGGCGTGACCCTGAATGAAGAGGCGGTGCGCCAGCACCTGGCTCCTGGCACAGGATATTTCGAGCCCACGCCCCAATGGGACCAGGAGCGCTCCTGGGACCGCCTGTGGAGCTAAAGAATTAGGTGTATGTGGGAACAGCGGCTGTCGGTCGAGCGAAGCGCGACGCCTTTGCAAACGTTTGTAGCTCGACCGCCGCGGTTGTATACTCATCTCCCAACACCATCAAACCAACGGTTCACCAAACTCTGGCCAACGGCGAATTGGGTACGCCCGGATGCGCGGAGTTTTCGTTTTGCACCTCAGAGCATTGCTAGCGACGATATTTTGCGATTCCTCGTTTCCCTTCGGGCAGCCTGCACCGGGACGAGAAAATCTTGGTAAATCTCCTGCCACAGAGAACCGGAAAGCGTATTGCAACCCGGTTTATTAACCATACCGGACCTTGAGGTAATGCTATGCCCCCGATCGAGATTCTGAGCGTAGAAGAAGCCAGTGAGCGCGCGACTCCCACGACCGTAGCGGCAAAGGGCCGTACTCCTGCCCAGCGGCGGTTTTACGCACTGTCGCTCAAAGATCATTTCCGGCTGCTCCTGCCGTTTCTGCTCGCGGGCGCGGTAGGTGTGCTCGCGCGGGTCAAGTATCCCTACTGGTGGCCTGCCAACGAGCTGGTCTATTTTCTGGCCGACGCCTTGATCGTCGCCATGATTTTGGGGATAGCCTTCGACGTCTTCTCCGCCAAGCTACTAGTGGAAAGAATCTCTGACGGGCTGGCGCAAACGTTGGTAGGAAGAGGTCTGCCGGTCGAAATGCAAGGACTGGTTCGCGATGTTGTTTCCACAGACCTGGTGCGCGATCACTATGTGAAAAGCTATTCGTTTTCGACTCCCGACGACGGACGTATCCAGGTGAACGTCGAGGTTCGTTACGAGATAAGAAATTACTCGGAAGCCGTGCGCGACTATGCGCCCGAGTTGACTGCCGAGACCTTTTTTCAGCCGGAATTTCGCTTCCTGGAGTACGGAATTGCCGGAAGAAAAATCTACACATTTTCTGACGAAAACCTCGCCTCCGTGGTGGAGGTCGAAGACGCGCTCGGCGTGACCCGAGTTCCCCGCAGTGCCTTGCCGGCCCTGAGTCTCAAGCCGGTCAAGGCCGGAGAGAAAGCCGCCTGCCAGGTCACATGGAGGTACGGCTTAACCGTGCCCGAGCAGTATTGCGACGTAACCGATCTTGAGGAGGCCACACTGGGAGCAACCTTGCACGTGGAGGCCCTCCCCGAGGAACTCGAATTCGTCTCGGGATGCGATGCCAGCCTGCACCACGAACCCGGCAGCCAGTCATGGTATTTCGAAAGGGCGTTCATTGCAGGCCAACATCTCCGCGCCTGGTGGTTTCGCCGCAAGCCCTCAGCGCGAGTTTCCCGCTCCCGCCCGTGACAGCAAGATGCCAAGGGTCAGTGCTTGACACCGCCGACATTGTTAGAGATGGAGATGTTACGCCAACCAGGCTGGGATTACGATACTCCGAGGCGCGGAAAATGCTGCGTCTTACATGAAAGCGAAAGCACCATTTTCCGACGATGTTCTCACCCTTCTAAAGAAGAGCAAGAGTTTTCGTATCCGAGCGGGCACGGGTAGGCATCGTTTCATTGGGATATGGTTTGTGGTCGTAAAGGACCGCGTCTTCGCACGCTCGTGGAGCGTTAAGCCAGACGGCTGGTATGGTACGTTTCTGAGCGAGCCTCGCGGTGCGATCCAAGTGGGCAAGGCTGAGATTAAGATTCGCGCTTTGTCCATAAAAAATAAGCCCCTGCGAGACGCAGTGGATCGCGCATATCTGGAAAAGTACAACACTGCGTGGGAACTCAAATACGCGAAGGACCTGACTGGTGAAAAATCCAGAGCAACGACCGTTGAACTAGTGGCGTCCCAAGGAAACTGACAAGCCGCTAGTCTCGATGAGTGAAATCGGGGATTCTTCAACAACCTGAGACGATTGCGCTTATCGAGCGTGCTGTGCCGCGGTTCGCCGCGGCGGCCTCCAAAGGCATGGATCGTTTGGGTACATTTTTGAGCGACCCGGTTCGTTAAGAGGAAGTGATCCCAGCTTCCGGTTGGCGGACGATCCGCTCCGAACTACCTGCGGCTTCACCCCCTGACCAAGTCCACGCCTGCCAGATGATGATCGAGGTGCATACCGTTTCGATCGTCCCGAAGAACATGTACAACGCAAACATATGCTCGTGCCAGGCACCGTTGGCCAAAGGCACAACTAATTGCATCAAAATGACGGCTAAAGTCTCAATGGCACCCGCGATGATATTCGCCAGCCGGTTCGCTCTAAACGGAAGCAGTCGAGACGCCGGAATCATGGCGATGGGTATTTCCATCAAGAACGCAAACGCGAGCATAGCCCACTGTGGGAAATGTGGGGCTGGATCTTGCGAGCCAACAATATCGAACAGGGCGAACACATCCGCATACAGGTAGTTGAGTAACGCGAAGAGCCAAAATAGAGACAACCGCTCCTTCGTGTCATGCATGTCAACCTCCTATGGAAGAGCAATGCAGGATCTGAGTTCCGCTCCTGCGTTCTGTACTGTGCTTTTGAGCACTTTGGGAATACGGGCGAGACCATCAAAAGGATGCAAGGTACGAGGGAGTCTCCGAAAATTTCTGTGATTGAGATAGCGACACCGATCTAGCAACCGCATCTCATGCGTCTTTTTTGGGCACTCATCCGTATTACAAGTATGGTGGGGATGACCGCACTATCGCTGGAGGGGCTTGTGGCAGTGGATGCGGATGTGGTCCGGCTTCGCCGAGGGGACCTGAACGCGCTCTCGGAACTGATTACCCGGTACCAGAATCGGCTGTATCGGTACCTGCTGCGCCTCGTGCGGCAGCCCGCCGAGGCGGAAGACCTGTTCCAGCAAACATGGTTGAGAGTGGTCGAGAAGGTTGGTTCCTTTGATGCAAGCCGCAATTTCGATGCCTGGCTGTTCACGCTGGCGCGCAACCTGGCGATCGATCATCTGCGCCGGATTCATCCGCAGAGCCTGGACGAGCCGCTCGCCGACAGCTGGCATAGCGAAACCGTGGCGGACCGGATTTCAAGTGAAGACGACACGCCGCTCGATCACGTGCTCGCGGCCGAGCGCCGAAGAGAGATCAGCGAAGCGATGGCGGCGCTGCCGATGACGTATCGCGAAGTCCTCACACTGCGGTTTGAGGATGAGATGAAAATTGAGGAAATCGCGCAGGTTACAGCGGTTCCGGTATCCACGGCGAAGTCGCGGCTGCGGCGTTCTCTGGAACAATTGCGTTACGCGCTCGAAGCGCGGCATCCGGGAGGTACATGGCAATGAGGGAGCACGACAAGATTCGAGAACTGCTGGCGCTGGCTGCAGCCGACGCGCTGACGAGCGCGGAAGAAAAGCAGGTTGCGGAGCATGTGCGGTCTTGCATCGCCTGCTCGAACGAACTGGAGGCTTGGCGGCCGATTGCGAGCGAACTCCGCCGATTGCCGACGCCGCAGCCTTCTTCGTGGCTGGTGCAGGCCACGCTGGCGCGTGCGGAGGCGAAGCTTACCGAACAGGCCGAGCACGATTGGAACCGTCGCGTAATGATTTTTGCTCTGTCGTTTGCGTGGCTGCTGACGATTGCGAGCTGGGCGGTTTTCCACGTTGTGAGTGGACGCTTCGGGAGCTTGCCGCTGTTCAGCGACACATGGATCAGTTTTGCCGCGTTCACCGCGCTAGGGTGGCTCGCGGGAGGGGTGGCCGCAGTGATGCTGGCAATCCGGCAGCGCGGCGAAAGGAGGCTGGCATGAGCCGCTTCACAAAGGAATTGCGCGTGATTCCAGGGGTAGCGTGGATCGTTGCA
>DATEHF010000020.1:0-116566 GCA_035279725.1 Candidatus Acidiferrum sp. | reverse complement strand
GGCTGGTCAGCTTTATGGAGTACGATCTCGGCTACATCGATCTGGAGGAAAAAACTCTGCAGCCTCTCGACAACCCTTTTGGCCCAAAAGTGTAACCTATGTCTCCGGTACGAAGTGTCACCTATGTCTCCGGGCCGGACCGAGAAGGGTTGGGGTGGGAGACGGGATTTGAACCCGCGACATTCGGTGCCACAGACCGACGCTCTACCAGCTGAGCTACTCCCACCACTGCGGCTACTTCTTTAGTTTACGCTATTTCCGGCATGTCGAAAAGTGCCGCGGATGTTTCATCTGGGGCACCGTCAAGCGGATCATGCCCGAGTCTGCCGCCGCGCGCTTGCTATTCTGAACGCTACAGAAATGGCCCATGCGACCTTACCGACGCCTTCTCCATCCGGTGTTACTCCGACCAGCTTGTCCGAGCCATTCCAGCTCTATTTTTCGCGTTTAACCTCCGGATCCCCCGCGCGCTGGAATGTGACAACCTTCGGCGGCCTTCTCGCCCTGATTGCCATCTGGGCTGCATGCTTCCACGCGACCTGGGCCACTTGGGGAAGCCTAACCGTAGATAGCGGTCGCGAACTCTATGTCTCGGCGGTTCTCGCGGAAGGAAAGTTACTGTACCGCGATGTCTGGTACAACTTTGGTCCTCTCGCTCCTTACATCAATAGCTGCTTATTCCGATTGTTCGGCGTTCACCTGAGTGTTGTGTATTGGGCGGGGTCTCTCTGCGCATTGAGTTCTGCGATCCTTCTCTATCTTTCGGGAATGCGGCTGTCCTTTTCGATGGCTGGCTGGATTGCCGGAGCTGTTCTATTGTTCGAGTCTTTCGCTCCAACCGTTTTTTCTTTCCCGCTGCCGTACAGTTTCGCGGCAGTGTACGGCTGTTTAATCGCCTGTTTATTTCTCTGGATTGCCATCGGCGGGGCCAGCTCGAAAAACCGAATTTGGGTATTTGTGGCGGGACTACTCGCTGCCGTTGCAGCGCTGGTGAAATTTGAGTTTGGAGTCGCCTGTTACATTACGCTGGCGCTGCTGATCTTGGCGCGCGCATCCATCAATCGTTCCTGGAGATTTTTCGTCGCGGATCTCGCGGCCACCCTGCCGGGACTCCTCTTTTGCGGTTTTGTTGTTCACTGGCTGATTTCCATCGCTGGATTTTCATTTCTGACCCAGGAGAATTTTCAAAGCTGGCCCGGCTCCTATTTCATGAAGACTTACGGAAAGATATGGCTCGCAACAACCGGATTTGATTTTAGTGCGGAGTCGCTCACGAACGCCGCGCAGCGCGTCTTTTCTTTCTTGGCCGTAGTGCAGGGTCTTCATTTAATTTTGACCTCATCCGGCAAGAAACCCGAGCGACGAATCATCGCTTCGCGCGCGGCACTGTTCTTGGCGGGGCTAGTCTGCCTCATGATTCTTCCGACCCGGAAGGACGTTATTGCGGCCATCTTCTTTCCACAGGACATGGTTGTCTATGTGGGAATCGCAGCCTTGGGTGCCTGGTGGTATTTCTGGCGCCAGCGCGAATCGGGGAGCGCCGCTGCAGTAGCGCTGGTCTTCACACTCTCGCTTTTGAGTGCATCTCGAATCCTTTTCAAGATGCGCCCCGTCGACTATCCGGTCTTCTACAACGGCCCCGTAGTTCTGGCGTTTCTGCTCCTCGCGATTGCGCTGATCCCGCGCTCCGGCCGCTCACCCCGTTTCATTACGTGCGTGCAATGCGTGATCTGCTTCGCATGTCTGGGCGTCGCGGTGGCGGCTTTTCACACGGTGACGCACCAGGTACCGCGTCCCGCGTGGCTAACGACCGAACGTGGCAGTATCCGCGTCTCTCCACAGCGTGCCGAACAATATCAGGCCGCGATCGCGTTTATGAAAGAGAAGGCTGCGCTCGGCGAGTCGGTCTTATCTGTTCCGGAAGACACCAGTCTTTACTTCCTTTCGGTCACTCATTGTCCAACCCGGGTGATCGCATTTACGCCCGGAATTCTGGCGCCCGGCAAGATGGTCGACGAAACCATTCAGCAGATCGAGCGAAATCACGTCCGCTATTTGATCTGGTCCAATCGCATTTTTCCGGAGTACGGCGTGCCTAGATTCGGCACGGACTTTGACCAGGCGATGGGGAGCTACCTCACCTCTCACTATCGGCGTATCCGGCCGCTAAGCACGAATCCTGTCGTCCTGGGAGAATGGAATGCCTATGTCTGGGAGCGCAACGCTCTTCCCTGATGAGTTTTATAGTTGTGGAAGCATGGCGTTGTGACCTCCTGCCAGCTCTCCAGTCCCTGATCAATTACCTCAGGGTGGGGATTGCTCTGCTGAGCGCGGGTAGGGCCTCGCTTCTCTCGCATTCGGGCCGTACTCGTCGGCATTCACCAGCCAGATTTGCCGGTATTTGAAGTAAGCGAATAGCTTCTCGTTTTGTGCTCGATCCATCTCCCGCGCCCATAAAATTTTAGCCGAGTCTATCTCAGCACCGTTATAAACCCATTCAAAATCCGGCCTATGTAATGCGGTGTATTGCACCATGACCAGGTGCTTTCCCGGCGCACTGCTCAGCTTACTTACAATCGCAGCGCGTTCGATAAGTCCACTGCACTTTTCGACCGAGGCGTCGCACTGGCGTTCCAAAGCCCGGCCCACAGTTTCGACCACGAGGACGATCACGGCGATACGCACAATCATAGCGCCAACGCGCCGGCCCCCAATGTTCCACCTGTTCGCATGTCTCATCGTCTGCACAACCAACGCAAACCACACGCACGTCAGAGGAGCTGCATAATGTGGTTCCACCCAAACAGCCGCAAAAGAGCCAAGCGTGCCAAGGAGAAAAGCAGCAAGCGGAAGGCGCATTTTCCGGTCGAGAAACAGAAAAGGCACAAACGGCAAAAGAAACACCTCAGCCCGCCAGACAAAGAGGCTGCTCATCGAAGAAATCTTATCTTTACTTAGACGGACAACGTCTTTCCAGGTAGTTTGGTAATGCGTTCGCTCGAACGCGTTGTAAAAATTATCGAATTGCGCGTTTCGGTAATGTAGTGCGGGTTTGGCATGCTGCCAGAGGAAGATAGGAGCCGTGACATAAGTATTGGTGTTCAAAACGTGCGGTAGCAAGAGAGGGTTTCCCGTCAAGCGCCAGTTGTAAAAGGCCACGAACGTCGCCAGCACCACCATTGACGCCAGCAAAGGAAGGAAGACTCTGCGAATTTTCGCAGGGAGTTCAATTTTTGTCCTGATTCTTCCTGCCATCCACAATGTGAAGTAGATCGCGATAGGAACACAAAAGAGCATTCCTTCATAAGGCCTGCTGTTCGCCAGGATAGCGATGCCCAGCCCCAGTAGCAGTGCATCACGCCAGCGCGCATTGCGGCGGATCCTTCCCAGCGATCCAAGCACAAGCGCTCCACCAATAGCCGCAGCCGCGCCACCCCAGTAGCTATTCATCCAGTAGGAAGCAAAACCGACTTGCAGCGCGGCAATTAGGCCGCCGAGAAACGCCCATCGCGGGGGAATCCATGCCTGCAGCATCCAGACCATCAGCGCGCACATGGCGGCGTTGCTCAAGAGCACGCCGATCCACGGATGTCCCAGCAACTGGCCTATAGCCAGAATGAGGCCCTGCGCCGGTGGATACATGGATGAATAGGTCGGATTCCAATTGACGTGCATGGTCTCAAAGCTAATCCACATCGGATGAGAGGGGTTCGCCAATCTTCCGTGCGCGAAGGTATCTCCCAACAACAAATAACTGAACTCGTCATGCACTCCGGGAAGGGGAACTGGAAGGGCCGGCAACAACAGGAGGCGAATTCCGATTACTGCGAAGAACATGATCCAAACGGCAAGGATCCGGCGCTCGGTGAAACGCACCAATTTTGTTTCTGCCTCGCGCAAACGATGGAAACCGGAGAGCAGCGGCAATATGGACAGAACGGAGCAGACGAGAAGCCCTATTAGCGCGTAAGGCTTGTCAGGAAACAAAGAGGTGGTTCCTCACTTTTTCTGGAAAGCGAGAGGATGGATCGATCTCGCAAGACTCTTATTCAGTCTAGCGAGTTCTCAGCAAGCGACCTATCCCATGTGCCCGGAATCGCAACAGACCCGTTGGACTCGGCATTGCGGAGCGACTGATTTTTTATTTTTTCGGGCTGAACTAGGATAGAAACCCCTCTTTTGAGAAGATGGCTAGCGCCCGTTGCAAGCTGGAAAACTTAGCCTCAACGCGACTCTCGACAACTCTCCCGCCTTGTTAGACTAAGTGGACAGGACACGCGTCCCCGCGCATGAGCCCCCATCAAACGGATCGTCAGCACTTCGACCGGCAGATCGTTTATGCCCGGCCAGTCTTTATCTTGCTGGCGCTGCTGGCTGTACTGGAACAGCCGCCTTCGCGCGAACTGCAGCGTTCCGTCTCGTTCCTCATTGCCTATCTGATCGTTTCGCTTCTGGTCACCCAGTTGGAGCGGCTACTGCGCAAACGCTCTTGGCATTTACCTCTTTTGTGCGATCTGCTCGCTCTCGCTTATTTCATCTACATCAGTCCTTCCACTGTGCCGGTTTGGTTCCCGTTCATGTTCCTTTGTTATGCTGGCGGCATTCGCTGGGGACTGGGCTTAACCGTTCCCCTTGCCGGCGCGCTGGCGCTCATTCTCGTTTTGCGAACGGCAGGGCGCGGCGAAATCGACTGGATGCGCTGGGTGGCGTGGCTCGGCCTCTTGGCTGGAACGTTTGCCGGCGGTGCAGGCTTGGCGTATCTCGGTGACCTCAACCGTCGGTTCGTAGCGCAGATCGATTTCTTTTCGCGCATCAACGCAACCATGCAGGTTGACCAGGGGCTGGCGGAATCGCTCCGCCTTTTTCTCGACGAATTGGCGACCACCTTCGGTGCCCAAGAAGCTCTCTTGCTCTTCCGCGATACTGATCTCGAACGTATCTTTCTATGGCGATTGAAAGTCGGCGAGAGCGAGCGCCTGGTACCAGAAAGCATGCCGCTAGCCCGGATCGACGGTTTTTTGCTCGACGACATGGACGCCGCCATTTGCTGGAACTCGATCGTTGGCCCCGGCTCCGGCTTCGGCTGGGACCGCAGGGATGGCAAAATAATCAAAAATCTGCCCCGCCTGCCCGGTCCAGCCGCACAAGAATTCAAGGTAAAGTCTTTCCTGACAGTGGCTTTTGACCAGGGCGGCCAAGCCAGCGGTCGGCTGTTTCTTCTGAATGGCCGCAAGCCATTCCAAAAGCAGGATTTAGCTTGGCTCGAAAGCATTGCAGCCCACATCTCCCCGGCACTCGAGAACATCTTTCTTTTGAGGCACTTACGCGCCCGCGCCATTGAAGCCGAGCGTAGCCGTATCGCCCGCGATCTCCACGATGGCATCCTCCAGACCCTCCTAAGTATTGAGATTCAGCTGGATGTCCTGCGCCGTCGGGTACCTGCCGCCCCAGAGCATGCCGTCAGCGGCCTCGCCAGCCTCCAACAAACGGTTAAAAACGAAGGCGCCGAACTCCGCCAGACCGTCACCGACCTCCGCCCGCTGCGCGTTCAAAGTGCCGATCTGGTCGATCTAATGCGAGGGTTTGCCGAGCGTTACCGCAACGAATCCACCGTTGCCCTCGATTTGCTTATCGATTCGGCGCAATTGCGCGCTCCCGACCGCGTCTGTCGCGAGATTTTCCAGATTTACCGAGAAGCACTCAACAATATAAAAAAGCATGCCAAGGCTTCCCATGTCGTGGTAAAACTGTCGCAGGATGACAGCCGTCTAGTACTCGTAGTGGACGACAATGGTGAGGGGTTTAGTTTCGCAGGGCGTTTTACCGGCGACGAGTTGGATCGGTTGCGGCTGGGTCCCATTTCCATCAAGGAGCGCGCGCGAACTGTGGGCGGGGTTCTGACTGTTGAGTCGAACCCAGGTCATGGAGCGCGTTTAACGATCGAAGTTCCACTGGGTTAGTGGGGTTTGTTGTTCAACCCTGGCACAAATTATGGCTAAGTCAACGAAACCGCAGATACGGGTACTACTAGCCGACGACCACGCGATCTTTCGCGATGGCCTCCGGAAGCTTCTTGATTCCGACGAAGACATCACCATCGTCGGCGAAGCCCAAAACGGCGCCGAGTGCATCAAGATGCTCGCCAAGCTCAAGCCCGATATTCTCTTGCTCGACCTCCGCATGCCGGACAAAGATGGCTTGGCGGTCTTAGAGGAAGTCAATTTCGATACGCTACCCACGCGTGTTGTCGTTCTGACCGCAGCTGAAGATGATCGCGACGTGGTTCGCGCCATGCGTCTCGGCGCGCGCGGCGTGGTCCTGAAACAGTCCGCCACCGATCTCCTGGTGAAGAGTATCCATCGTGTTCACGCCGGCGAAATCTGGCTCGACAACCGCATGACCGCCGAAGTCATGAAAGCCTTCTCGAAGTCCAGCGAATCCGGCCCGCGCCGTGAAAAGCCCCTGCTCAGCGACCGCGAAAAAGAAATCGTCCAGCTCGTCGCCCAAGGCTTCCGTAACAAGGAAATCGGCGAAAAGCTTTTCATCTCCGAGCAAACCGTCAAGAACCACTTGCACAACATTTTCGACAAGCTCGGCGTTTCCGACCGCCTCGAATTGGCTCTGTACGCGATTCACCACCGCCTAATCGACCAGTCCTAGCGCGTCCCGCTTCCGAGTAAGGTGGCCAGACTTGTGCGGTGGTCAAGCCCGCAATCCTCCAGATTGGGCAATCACTTCTACTCCGAAATTAAGCAGCAGGTGATCTACTTGCCAAGTGGATAGGTCTTTGGTAGATTTCACGCCCATGCTTCCCTTGGCTCGAGTGGTTGGCCCCCTTATTCTACTGCTAGCGCTGGTGTGCCCCGCAGCTTATCCACAGAGTGGTGCCAACACTGCCCCAGCCGATTTGGATATGCTAGTTCATGGTGCTCAGACTATCGTCCGTGGACAGGTAACTTCGGCCAAAGTTGAACCTCATCCTCAATATTCCAACCTGCAGACAGTCGTGGTTACCCTGACAGTCAACAAAGTGCTGAAGGGCGAGGCTGCTTCCAACATAACTTTTCGCCAGTATCTTTGGGATGCCCGTGACCTACCCGTATTTGGAGGTTACAAGGGCGCCGGCGAGCTTCTGCTCTTCCTGAACCCCGTCTCGCCCTATGGTCTCACGAGCCCCGTAGGCCTCGAACAAGGGCGATTTCGCATCCTTCGCGACGCCAAGGGGAATCGCTACGCTCTCAACGGTCGTGGCAATCTTGGTTTGTTTAACCAGGTCGAAAGCAAGGCCGGCTCACGGGGTTTGATTTTTTCCAAGTCAGTAAAAGAAATGCTTGCAAAGCCTAGTGGTCAAGTGCCTCTTGAAGTCTTCGAAGAGACAATTCAGGCACTCGTCGGAGCAGCCAAGTGAAACGACGCCTAGCCGCGCTTTTTCTTTCCTGTATCCTCTTAGACGGATTTGCGGATGCTGGTGGTCCCCTGCGGGTCACTGGGGTAGGTGCAACGAATCCAGGGCAACCTTACGTCTGGGACGCATTGAAGCCGATCCGCTACGCCGTCGATGGCGGGCCGCTGAGCGTGAATCCAAGCGGTCAAGTCGTTATCAGCAATTCTCAAGGCCTGACACGGGTCCAGAATTTGTTCCAGAACTGGCAGTCCGTCTCCACGACTTCGATCACATACTCCTATGCGGGACAGATTTCCGGAGCCGGAATCCCATCAAACGGAGACGTAAAGACAATTCAGGATTTCAATGCGGCCGTGAAGTTGTGTAATAGCGGCACTCAAAATCCCGTCATTTTCGATGCCGATGGCTCGCTCCTCCGGGCCTTGGGACTCAGCCCGTTGGTCATCGGCTTTTCGGGAACGTGTAAACTGGACCCACAGGCCGGTCATATCGTGTCTGCCTTAGTTTTTCTCAACGGTGAATTTCAGGACAGCGTCAACGATCCTACCACCTCGAATTACGAGTTGACTGCCGACCAGTTCGATGAAGCGATCACCCACGAGATGGGTCATTTCTCAGGTCTCGGCCATTCGCAAATCAACCTGGACCTCCTCCAAAGCGGGTTTGTTGGCAATTGTCCCCTTGACGAGTTGGCGGGGTTGCCGCTCATGTTTCCCGTGGAGTTCTGCCAATCTCGAAAGTCCGCCGGTCTTCCTATTCTTGCGCCCGACGATGTTGCCTGGATTTCTAAGCTATATCCGAATTCTACGTATGCTTCCAACTACGGAATCATCAGTGGATTTGTATTCTTTTCGGACGGCATTACACATGTTCAGGGTTTGAATGTCATTGCTCGGCGCGTAGACGATCCGTCCACTCCGCAGGACGAGTCCAAGCGCATCGCGGTGTCCGTCGTTTCTGGCTTTGAATTCACAGGCAATCCTGGACAGGTGATCACGGGCGACAACTCGGCGGGCAGTCAGTACGGGAGCCGCAATCCTGCTTTAATCGGCTACTACGAAATCCCCGTAACCCCTGGTACTTACACGGTACAAACCGAAAATCTCGACTCCTCTTTTGTTGGGGGATCCAGTGTGGGGCCCCTCGACCCTCCAGCTGTCACCAATGGTGCTTACGAGTACTGGCATCAATATGAGTCAGCCTTTGATGATCCGTCCAAAAAGGACCCGCTTACAGTCCAGGCCGGGCAGAGGCTCAGCAATATCAACTTTATTCTTAATCAGACCCCGCCTCGCTTTGATCAGTTTGAGGATGGTGAGGTGCTTCTTGAGCAACCAGAAGCTCCCTTTGTTTTTCGCGCTTCGCTCAACTGCAGGATCGTGGAGATATGGGTGTGAATCGGGGCTCGCAAACGCCTCTGACTTGGGCATTGCTGGGCTTTTCCTTCTTCGCCGCAGGTTGTGGCGGCACGAGTTCGGTTGCACCGCCGCCTCCCCCTCCTCCTCCGCCTGAGATCATAACAATTACGACCAGCGGAAACCTCCAGTGCGTCCAGAACGTTCCCTTCACTCTGACGTTGCAAGCTCAGGGTAACTCTAGTCCTTTGACGTGGACTATTATCTCAGGGCAACTACCAATGGGGCTTACCCTCGATTCTTCGTCCGGGATCATTTCGGGCACACCAACGTCAGGCCCAGGTGCAGTAACAATTCAAGCCGCTGACGCAAAGGGGAACACTTCCAAACAGTTCAACTTCCTTGTCTGGACAAAGCTCACCATAAATCCCGTCACTCCTCCACCTGCACACCTTAATGCACCGTACTCCCTATCTTTCAGCGCGCAAGCATCGTCTGGTATCGCGAACTGGACTATCAGCGCTGGACAACTTCCCCCCGGCCTGACCTTAGTAGTCAATGGAAATGCACAAGTTTCGGGATCTCCCACTCAGGCTGGCAGCTTCACTTTCACTATTCAGGCTCAGGACTACACTATTCCGCAAACCGCAACGTTGAGCGTGACCATCGTCGTCGATACACAACTAGCAATCACGAAGGCCACTTTGAAGAATGGCGGGCAAAATCAGGTTTACGCGGATTCTTTCACGGCTGTCAATGGCACGATGCCACTCCACTGGTCCATTTCCGGTAATTTTCCCGCCGGGCTATCTCTCAATGCTTCTACCGGGCAGATCACCGGCACTCCCAGCGATTTTGGCGGATTTGTGTACTCCGTCTCAGTGAGTGATTCAAGCTCCACGACAGAGACCGATTCCGGGCAAGGTATCTTAAATATTGCTGAGCAGATGCAAATTGTCGGAAGCCTCAATCCGGCCTATATCGGCCAACCGTATTATTCTGGTTTTGTCGCTATCGGAGGATCTTATCCTTATACTTGGACATTTGCTTCGGGTACTCTTCCTCAAGGACTAACCTTTTACGCCGACGGCAATCTTATTGGCACCCCAACCCAGCTTGGGTCGTCGACATTCGTCTTGCAAGTAACGGACTCAGGGACTCCGCCGTACGTCCTGACCAAGCAGGTGACGCTCAACGTCGTCCCGACTCTCCTCAGCGTTTTCGGGAATCCGCTTTCGCCGGCGCCCGTCAATGTCCTCTATCACTCACAAATCCCGGCTTCCGGAGGAACTCCCCCGTACTCTTGGAGCATTTCCTCTGGGCAACTTCCTCCCGGTATTAATCTTGACCCCGCCACCGGATACCTTGACGGCACCCCCACGCAGATCGGCACCTACAACTTCGTTGCGATGGGAACCGACTCGGGCAACCCAGTGCAAACAGCGACCGCGAACGTTTTTATCCAGATCCAAAAAGGTCTTGGCCGCAACGACACCATTGCCACTGCAACCCCCCTTGGCAACAGTGCCAGTCTTCAAATTCCAATTCCTCTCTCCATCAGCCCCTATCTCGATCCGATTAATGCCCTCACTCCCAACCCCGACACGGATTTCTATAAGCTCGTTGCGAATGGTGGAAGCTTGGTCCACACCGAAACATTTTCGCAACGTTCCTGGGGCGCGGACACTCTCGATAGCGTCATTGAGATTTTGGATGGAAGCGGCCAACGGATCTCGAGTTGTGGTCAACCAGCCTATGTCTCGCCTTGCCTGAATGACAACCTCGACTCCACCACGCTCGATTCGGCTCTGGACTTCAAGGTTCCTGGCGCCTCATCTACGCAGACGACATTTTATTTGCATGTCTTTGACTGGCGCGGAGATGCCCGCCCCGATATGCAGTATTATTTGAACATCAGTGGCGTCATCGAGCCCCTCGCGATCTCTCCATCAACTCTGGGGGCTGGCGCAACGCGTGGAGTTGCCTATCAGCAGCAGTTCACCTCGAAGGGTGGTTCCGGCAGTGTTATTTGGTCGATCGGTGGGGGAGCTTTGCCACCGGGCTGGTCCTTGAACTCCACAGGCCTCCTCAGTGGAACTGCCACTACCAACGGTTTCTACACGTTTGCCGTCAAGGCGACTGATTCTGGAAGTCCACCTGAAACCGCCAGCGTCCAATATACGCTCCAGATCGCCGATCCTTTGGTGATCACAAGCCCAGCGATCTGGCCGAACGCCTGCTTCAACAAACCCTATTCATTTACGATTCAAACTTCAGGAGGCATTGCTCCGATTCGATTCGGTTTTATCTCCAATGCCTGGATCGCAGTCAATCTGAACCAAAATACTGGAACTTTCAGTGGCATTGCCGGAGTTACTGGCACGTTCACAGGCACTGTGAGCGCCATCGATTCCGCTCAGCCAATCTCGGGGCAAGCCCAGAACGTCAGCTTTACCGTGGCAACAACGACGCCACCGTGCCCGTAGTTTCCTAAACTATCCCCGCGCGGTCTCGCTTCGCTGGCGCAGCTAATATCGTTTACGGTAACTGCGGGCGACTCCTTCACTGTTCCATCTGCCGCCATGCGATAAAATAGCCTTGCGAGTGAGTAAGGAGAATCCCCTCCGTGCGTCGCTACATTCTCGCCTTCGTTCTTATTTACTCGACGGCAGTGCTGTCCGCCTCGGCGCAGTCGACCGATCCCGCGAGCGCCACGCCCACACCGCAAACCAGTCCAACTCCAGCGCGCTGCACGGCAAACTGCCCTCAGACGCCGGTCAAGCCTGCGAACGCGACTCCCGGTTCGCCAACCAACCCTGAAGCGAAGCCGCACAAGGTTTTCACGAATGACGATATCGATGCCCGCCCGCACGACGTCTCCATCCAGGGCGGACGCGACATTTTGCAGAACCTCAATGCCTGCGACCGCACTTGCTTCGATCAAGTCGCCCAGCGCGCAGGTGTCAACGGCGGTTACTCCGCGCGATGGAAACTCGCTCTTCTCGACGCCATCGAAACCGTAAAGCGCGACGCTGACTGGCAAGAAAATCTCGGCGAAATCCTCGGCGTCCAGGGACAGGCCTGCGAAACGCAAGTCCGGAAAACGGAAGACCTCCGCAAATATGCTGATGCCCGCAACATCACGCCGAGCGAGCTAGCCGTCGAACGTCAGTACGAACCGAAGTTCCGTGAAATTCGCGCTCGTCTCAACGCCGCGCTCGACCGTGCCAACGCGCATATCACCAAGACTGCGACCGACAATCTCCAGGCTCAATACATGCACATGCAGGTCGACAAACTGGTTCACGCCACCTGCACGATCAATGTTCCCGCGCCTCCGGAAGATACGGATGACCCCGTCGATCCCTGAGGTCCCCCGTATGCAAATTTCTTTTCGAATGCGGCGTGCTTTAACGCAAAAGGCCAATTATCTTTTGGTCCTCGTTCCGCTCTTTGTTGTTGGATTGCGTGCCTCTGTCGCTCGGCCAATACAGTCCTCTGAAAATCCTGGCGCGAAAACTGCACCCGCTCCCGCAGTCCAGCAACCTGCCGCGTCAGCCGACTCGAAGCCACTCCAGAAAGCCGTTCATGAAAAAAAAGTCATCACCGAAGATGATCTCTCGAAGCCGCCAAAACCAATTTCCTTGAAAGATCTCGAAGGCGAAGAAAACAATCCGGTATGCGATCTTTCCTGCGAAGCACAACTCCGCGACCAGATGGGATATGGGCCGGAGCGCGAAGCCGAATTTCGGAGCCAGTTAACGCTCGCTCGCCATGAAATCACCGACGACAAGATCTGGAATTCCTATTTGGATTCGGCTCTTCAAGCGCTTGGCGGCTACTGCGACATCCAGCGCCAAAAGGCACAGATCCTCGGCAAAGGCGTCGTAGCGCCTTACACCCGGGACAGCGTCAATTCCCGTTTCGCCGAGCGCGGGCGCAAACTCGTTTTGCAACACCGCGAGGCCGAAGGTTACCTCAACCAGCGCATACAAGCCGTGCAACGCTACGCGCCATTCCGCGCCACTGTCATGCAATATTATTTGAGTGAAGCCACCACCCGCGCTTGCCCGGACTACACTCTCCCATCCCAATGACTTCTACTTCCAACTCGCGAGCTGTTGCAGTTCCGTTAAGCCGCATCCTTGCGGCCTTCTTCGTTCTCGCTGTTTTCACTGCGCCACAACACTCCTTGGCACGAACTCCGCAATCCGCTGATCCTCCACCGACGCAGCAGCAAACTCAGGATCCGGTAAAAAAAGATCCCGCTCCAGCCTCGCCCGTTGCCGCAGCCGCCGCAAAAGCAAATGCCCCCAAGCCGCATCGCGTTTTCACCAACGACGATTTTTCCTCCAGCTCGAGCATGCCCATCGCTCCAGGAGCGCACCGCCGCCTCAAGCAGCTCAATCGCTGCGACCACGCCTGCTTCAATGACGTGAAGAAACAAGCCCTAAGTTTTGGCTACCTCACCGTTTTTCCCCGCTCCACACGCGAAGAGATGGACGACCGCCTCGCCAATGACATCGAGGAACTTCAGAACGATCCCAAGTGGCAGCGCCTCCTCCTCGAAATGATCTCCGCGCACATCGACTCATGCCTGCTGAGGCAAAAGGCTCAGCCGCCAGACGATTCTTCCGCTGACACTCCCACGCGCGGCGATCTCCAGGATGAAGAAGAGGGCATGAAGGATTATCGCCCGCCTCCCGGAAGCAATTTCAACACGGCTAGCTCCGCGGTCCTTGCCTATCGATTCAGCAGCAAACCGGATCCACTAAGAGCTTCTTTGATGGTCCATCAATATATGGATGAGATTCGCCGCGACTGCCCGGTCGTATTGCCCACTTCGAATTCCCAAGACGACAGCGATGATCCATGATCTTCGCGCCCTCTTCTCACTCTCTCCCGCAATCACGAAATGACCAACTCATGAGATTCACGAAGGTTTTCTTTCTCTCCGCCGCGCTGCTTGTGATCTGTCTGGGCGGTTTGTTCGCCTGCCGCAGGTCTGGTCAAGCATCATCAGAAAGCGCCTCAGGCCCCCGCATCCTGTGGTCCTACAATTCAGGCTCCGACCTCGTCTCCGGAATCGCTCTCGCTCCCAACGGCACCGTCCATTTCGCTTCGGAGAAAAGCGTCTACTCGCTTTCGCCCGAAGGCAAATTGCTTTGGAAAGCCCCTCTCCCCTCCGGTCCCGTCGTCGCTGCTCCAACCCTCTCGCCTACAGGCACACTTTACGCCGCCAGCCAATCCGGCAAACTCTTCGCGCTCGATCCTTCCGGCAACCTAATCTGGCAATCCGGCGCCACAACTCACAAATTTTTCACTCCGCCAGCCCTTGGGACAGGCGACGCCCTCTACGTCACCGATGACTTCACCGACATCTTCGCCTTTTCCCCAAGCTTCGGCCCCAATCTCACCTGGAAGCAAATGACCTTCAGTCCGACTGGCTCGCGCGATGACATCCTACTCGGCACCAACACTGGCCCTTATGGATACGGCCCCGGCGAGTGGCGCTCCTCTCCCATCATCGCCGCTGACGACATGATCTACCTTGCGCATCAACAGTGGCTCTACCGCCTCAATCAACACGGCGACGTTCTCTGGTTCGTCCAATTGTCGAGCAGTCCGCTCGGTTTTCCTGCCATCGGCGCAGATGGCATGGTCTATGTCGAAGGCCACGCTCCTCCCTTCCTGTTCGCCATTGGTCCCGAAGGCAAACAGCACTGGGCCGCGCGGATCAACAACCGTCTGCTCGGATCTCCGGTCGTCGACAACACCGGCGTCATCTATTTATGCGATTCCAGTACGGTCAAGGCGCTTCTGCCCGATAGCCAGACCAAATGGTACGTGCAGGCCGACTGCAATTCCGGCCCCGCCCTCGCCGCTGACGGGACGATTTATCTCGGAATGAATAGCCGCGAGCCCGGGCGCAGTCCCCACGCAACCTCTCTCGCCGCAATCGCTCCCGGTGGCCAGCTCAAATGGAAAATCGAGATCAATGGAATCGTCCGCGACGCCCCCGCCATCTCTCCCGACGGCACCATCTTCTTTACCACCGACCAGGGCTACGCCTATGCCATTTCCGACGCCGGTTCTCCACCGATGAACTCCCCTTGGCCACGCTTTCAGCACGACTCCCAAAATTCCGGCCACTCACACTTGCCGTGAGCATCGAAAAGGCTTCTTAGCCCCGAATTGCCTTCACTATCCCCCTCTCCGTTCATGAACTTACAAAATGCAACTCCACAACTCCTTTCTTTTTATATGGATACAAAGTGATGGGGTGTCCCCTCTGGGATGCAGCGAAATGCGGTCTTGCCCCCGAAGTCCCAATTTCCGCCTCCGTCCTAGTACATCCGTACTTCTCAAAATTGAATCGTTTTTGTATCCGGAGTTCTATTGTTCCCTAGGCCGCTCCCAGATACACTCTCTCTTCACTCAGGAGGACCGCTTTGACTGGTTCCGAACGCCGCACTACCCAGCGCTTTTCCATGCGGCTGCCGCTCACCGTTCGTTGGACGACGGGAGCCGCGGTTGGAGAGACCAGCACCGAGTCTCGGGACGTCAGCTCCCGCGGTGTCTATTTCTTCCTTTCCAAGGATGTCCGGGAAGGCTCGCCCGTCGAGATTTTGCTGACGCTGCCCAACGAGATCACTCTGGCCGGACCGGTACGCGTCCGCTGCCTCGGCCGCGTGCAGCGCACCGAGCCCCGTGAAGAAGGCGCCGTCGGCGTGGTTGCGGCCATCGAGCGCTACGAATTCCTTCGCGGCGACGAAGACAAGTAAGTTTTAGCTGCCGCGCAGAAGCGAGCCAATCTTTTTCGCAGCGACATAAAAGAGTTTCAGGAAGGCAAGTCCCCCGCTTCCTGGTTCACACCCAGCGATTTTTTTACGAGTTTCTTGCTCGCTCACTGCGGAGGCGGGCAGGACAAGCCGGGGTGCCTTGGCCCCTCAGCGAAGCTACCCCGGCACTGTTTTTTTTCTTCTCCACCTCGTCGGACCGTCCCGTCATTTCGAGCGGAGCAGGCGCCTTACTTTTCAACCTTCAACTTTGAACCTTCGTTGGGTCTTTCTCTTCTCCCTTTTCCAATTTCCAATCATTCTTGAGACAAATGTGCGCTGCGATCCGTATACACCAGCAGCACCCATCCTCCGAAGGAGTTTCGATGAACTTGAAGAGATCGCTTTACCTGTTCCTGCTTCTCCTTTTGGTTGTTTCTGGCATCCCTGCAGACGCGCAATCTGTCGCGCAGCCCGACCCACTCTTTGAGACGATACATTCCCTGGATACCAAGCTCTTCGATGCCTACAACCACTGCGATCTGACTACGATGGGTGCGATGGTGTCGGATGACCTGGAGTTTTATCACGACCAGACCGGGCTATCCGTGGGCAAAGCGCCGTTTCTCGCTGCCATCAAACAGAACATCTGCGGAAAAGTGGAGCGGACCTTGCTGCCGCAAACGCTGGAGGTCTACCCGTTGAAAGGATATGGAGCGGTAGAGATCGGCATCCATCGCTTCCACCACTCCGGGCATCCGGAAGATGGTATGGGCGACGCCAAGTTTGTGACCCTGTGGCAAAACAAGGATGGCGCCTGGAAAGTAACCCGCGTCATCAGCTACGAGCACAACCACGGATTGCTGGCCAAGTAGCCGCCGACATGTGTCGCACCTCCGGTGCTCGCCATTTTATATACTCCGTACCCAGCGCTTACGCGCTGGGCTAAATTCTGGCTCGAAGGAACGCGCCACCTGCCGAAACATTTCGCCCGCCTCCGGCGTCTCCCTTTTAGACCCGTTCACAGTTTCCGTACGATCACGCCCCTCACAACCAGGGAGGACAGCATGAGTTCTATCAAGAACCCCGGGAGATTCGCAGGCTTGCTCTACATCCTCCTGTCCATACCTGGCTTCTTCGCCACGATCTATGTTCCCGGCAAGTTGATCGTCCACGGAAACGCGGCCGTGACGGCAGGCAACATCGCGGCTTCCGAGACGTTCTTTCGCCTCGGCATCGCCGGCCAACTCATCTGCCAGGCTGGTTGGATCTTCGTGGCTCTGGCTTTGTACCATCTGTTCCAGGGAGTCAGCCGGTGGCAAGCCTCGCTCTATGTGATATTGACCGTGGCCTCGATCCCCATCGGATTTCTGAATGAGCTGAACTCCATCGCTGCCCTCGCCCTCGTACGCGGCGCGGATTTTCTATCGATCGTCGAAAAGCCTCAGCGCGAGGTCTTGGCCATGCTGTTCCTCAATTTGCATTCTGACGGAATTGTTATCGTGGAACTATTTGGTCCGTGCCTCGTTATGCTCGCGGTGCTCGCGTACCGCTCGCGATTCCTGCCGTGCTTCTTGGGCGTCTGGTTGGCCATCGACGGCTTCGCCTACTTGATCCTGAGCCTTACGGGTGTGCTGTTGCCGCAATATTACAACCAGATGCTCACCTACGCTCAGCCCGCCAGCTTCGGCGAAGTAGCCTTCATGTTCTGGCTTGTCATCAAGGGTGCCAAGCCGCCAGCTCTCGAAGTCACAGGCCGGTCGTCGGCGGCCGCTTAGGCCCTCTCTGGAGAGACCGCACATTTTGAAATACCAAACGCCAAAGGGTGCGCCACGCGCCGGACTAATAGGAACTTTGCGGTCTCCCATTGCGTACCAATCGCATGCGCTTGCTAATCCTTCTCTCAGTCGCTGCCATTTGTGCCTGTCCTGAAATTGGTGAGCACGCTACTCAGGCGCGCACAGATCCGCAATCTGAAAATCAACCACCAGCGGCCAAGCCAGCTCCCTGGCCGCCACAGCTCGAGATGCGCGTGCCATTCGAGCCGACAGCATTCCCGAGCGGACCGCATTCCTATGTCATGTACGAGTTGCATCTGACGAACTTCGGGGCAACTCCTCTTTCCCTGAGTCGTATTGAGGTGCTCGACGCAGATGCGGGAGCCGCCCAACCGATTGCGACCTTCGAGGCAGAGCAACTCGAATCGATGCTGCAGCCTCTGGGCGGCAAGACACTTTCTGCCCCCAAAGAAAGGCTCGTAATCGCCGATGGTCAGAGCGCCATCGCTTTTATGTCGGTAGCATTCGACCGCGGCTCACATATTCCGGACCGACTGCTTCATCATGTAAGCACGGTTGACTCAGTAGCGAAAGGCGCGGTCATCAGTACACATTACACGGAGTTGCATGTGCTCGGGCCGCCGGTAGAAGGACCAAACTGGCGGGCAGACGATGGGCCCAGTAATGATCAGGACAATCATCACCGGCGCGGAGTTGTCATTCTTGATGGCCGGGCGGTGGACTCACGACGCTACGCGATCGACTGGAAGCAGATCAGGGACGATGCGTCATTTTCTGGCGACGCGCGGGATGTGCGCTCGTATTATTCCTATGGGAAAGCAGTGCTGGCCGTTGACGACGCTCGTGTTGTCACCGCAAGAGATGGCCTCCCGGATAACATCCCCGGACACGGCGAATCGTTCCATCCTGCTGTGCCAATTACGTTGGAAACGGTTGCGGGAAACACAATCACGCTCGATCTGGGAGGCGGTCAGTTTGCATATTACATGCATCTGCAACCGGGAAGTTTGCACGTGAAAGCAGGGGACCGCGTCCGGCGCGGCCAGGTGGTGGCGCGCCTCGGTGCTTCCGGCGATGCCCGCGAGCCGCATTTGCATTTTGAGGTCACCACTTCGTCGAAGTTGCTGGCTGGCGAGGGCGTGCCCTATCTCATCGACAAGTACCGCTGCAAAAGCACGGGTGACGGGCCCATGGAACTTCGCATACGCGAGCTGCCTCTGAATAAGAGTGTGGTTGTATTCGGGGAAGATCACGATGAAAAATGAGACTTGAGTGCCTCTGCAAAAGCCGGGTGGCCTTCGATCACTTCAAGTGTTTCAGCAACAACCTGCCGGCTAATCCCACAAATCCATCATGCCACGCGTGCGTCATCATGCCCGGCCGCAGGCTCTTCCGGGCCTCCGCAAGAATCCCGAAGAGCAGACCATAAATCGCGATGACCGCCGCCGATCTCGCCCCTTGATAAATATGCCCCGCACCAAACACCGCCGCCGATAGCAGCACTCCCACTGGGACGTTGCCCGTCCACGCAATGAATTGCTTTTGGAAATAGCCGCGAAAAATGGTTTCTTCACAAATTCCCGCGGTAATGGAGGTGAGAACCCAGAGAATTATTTCCACGCGGCTTTGCGGCAGCATGAACCGAATAGCTTCGCCGCCCCTAGGCGTGTGCAGCGCCAACGCCGCGCAAAACAAAATCACCAGCGCCGTGAGCCAGAAACCGGCGGCCACCGCGATATCCAGGAAAAAAGCTTTGGCGCTATTCCATTTTCCGCCGATCAATTCGCCCATCGAAGAACCACGCCGCCGCACGCCCCAGGCAATGTAGCCGAGGAGTATCCATTCCCACGCCATCGTAACTATATACATGCCGGCGCGGTGTGGATTAGGCGCAACGCGCATTCGAGCAGCCCCGAAATAGCCCCAGGTCGTCCAGCCTGCAATGATCGCCAGCAGAAGCACAGTATGCCAGGCGGCCGCGACCGCGGGCCTACGCTCAGGCAAGTTTGTCTGCGAAATAACGAGTGAATCCGTGGCCAAAAGGGCACCTCGGGTGGCTGAGTGAATCTGCAAGCGGGAGACAAGCGCTGTCGTTTAAATGCAAAGGTCGAACGTTCAAAAGCTCTTTTACTGATACGTCTCCGCTGCCCAAATGATTTCGCGTAACGCCGATTCAGAGTTTACTCTTACAGGATAGCCGAACGGAATGTTTGCCCCGCCTAGATATTCCTTCAGCCGAGAACTGCCAGTTACCTGTGCGCCGCCTGTACTTGTGGGCAGGCGATTTTCACAGGGCTGGTAGGAGACGATGAGACCTGCCCAGCAGAAATCTGACCGCATCCGGGGGAATTTCCGCAGTATCGGTAAGAACTCGAATGCCAGGAGTTCCATTTCCAGTTTCGTAGGGGCGGGGCTTGCCCCGCCCGTTCGAGGCGGAATAGCTTAGCGTTTTCTTGGAACGGGAGTTAGCAAGGATGTCCGAGAGCGGACAAAGAAAGTCGGGGGAAACGGTTCGAATGGGCCTGCAACTAGACGCACTCAAAGAAATCGAAGAACTAAAGGGGGAAATCGCGGCGGACACTTCCGCCGCAGTGGGGCCTCCAAGCGAAGACACTGCCGGAATCTCGCTCCTCGAGCTTGCCGAAATTCTGGATCAGCACAAAATCTGGGTCGAATCCGGTGGCGAATCCGGCGTCAAAGCTGACCTCTGTGGCATAAATCTGGCGAAAGCCGACCTGACCGGCGTCAATTTGCAGGGAGCCAGTTTGATTCGAATGAACCTCGCGGGCGCGGATCTTTCGATGGCCAATTTGCGAGGTGCCAGCCTGGTGCGTTCGAATCTCCAGAATGCAAATTTATTGGGCACGGAGCTCCGAGGTGCCAATTTGATGGGCGCCAACCTTTATGGCGCCGAAGGCTTGTGGTTCGGCCGGCTGGGAGGAACGAATCTATTCGATGCAGTGCTGCCCGAATCGATTTCAGCGGTAGACAGTTCGAAGGCGATCGGCGACGCGACGAAGGTCGCGCGTTGGTTTTACTTCCTTACGGTAGGACTGAGCGTGCTCTGCTGCGCGCTAATTGCCTTCACGAGTGATGTGCGCCTACTGCTAAACACGTCGGCGATACCTTCGCTGAAACTCGGCAATGTCTTGCCCATGACGGGACTGTATCTCGGTGGCCCTCTAGTTCTTCTGACCCTTTCGCTGCGCTTTCATTTTCTCTTGTTGAGGTTGTGGGGGAGCATGGCCGCCCTCCCCGCTGTTTTTAAGGATGGAGAGACGCTGGAAAAAGACGGCCCGTGGTACTTGATGGGGCTGGTGCGGCGCCATTTCCGGTGGCAGAACGATACAAAATCGGCGATGACCACATTCGAAACGGTTCTTTCCACGGCGCTGGCATACTGGATTGTGCCCGCGACGATGTTTTTCTTCTGGGTGCGATATCTGCCGAAGCAGGATTTTCGGGGAACACTGCTGCATGTATTGCTCATAACCCTTTCGGTGGCCACGGCGACGTGCGTGCCTTTTGTGGTGTCGCGAGTGCTGCGGCCGGGTGACATCCGGTTGCCGAAATCCAAAAATATCATTCGAATGATCCTGGGAACCACGCGCGCGGCGCTGGTGACCGGATGCATCCTTTTTCTTTTCTCTCTCGGCGTGAACCGCGGATTGCCGTTCGACCACGGCACATCGGCGGGAGAATCTCCCGCTGACGTGAAGCGGTGGGCGTCGATGGTTTTTCAATCCGTGGGCTACCGCCCGTACGCGGAAGTGACGGAAGCGTCGCTCTCGACTCCGCCGCCGCAGGGCGAATCCTGGACCCAGGAAACAGTAGAAGGAATCGCGGGGGCGCGATTGAATCAAATGAATTTGCGTTTCGCACGCGGCTATCGCGCTTTTCTGATAAACGCAAAACTCTGGCGCGCGAACATGGAGGGAGCCTACCTTTCCGAAGCGGACCTAAGAGGAGCCAATTTGCGAGAAGCTTTGCTCCGCTCTGCAATTCTGGATCGAGCCCAGGTGGCGCATGCAGTTTTGGTGTCGGCTAACGCGACGGGCGCTAATTTTTCTGCGGCTGACATGCGATTTGCGGATCTCTCGTATGGCACTTTCGAAAACGCAGTGCTTTCGAACGCCAGGATTTCCGGAGCCTCGCTGTATGCAGTCAATTTGAGAAACGCCCAATTGCTGCGAACGGACCTTTCCCGGTCCGACATGCGCGATTCGAAACTAGAACACTCCGTGCTCTCGTTTGCAAATCTCGAACAAACTGATTTGTCCTCGGCCCGGCTCGCGGAAGCGAATCTGACCGGCGGAATTTTGAAAGGCACTATTCTTCTCGATGCCGACCTCAAAAAGGCGGACTTGCGAGGAGCGAATCTGACCGGCGGGGCGATTTTGCGCGGAGCTGAAATCGATGGCGCGAATCTTGCTGGAGCGGACTTTCGAGGCGCCTCCGGAATCACGGCGCAGCAAGTTTGCTCCGCACGCTGGCGCGGAGCGCTGTTTGATCCTGATATTCAGGCCGCGGTGCAGTCGCAGTGCGGTTCAGCGCAGTAGAATTTCTCGACAAGCGTGAGCATCGTCCAGCAGTTACACCTGCAGCCATGTCCGAAAGTTCTCTAGGTGAACTCCGACACAAGCGACCGGGTTTCTATTGCGCTCCTGCGGCTTGTGCAAACGCGGCTTCTGGCTCGCTCTTCTGTTCAGGCAAGACTTGCACTTGAATGCTTACTGGCTCCGCCTTTGTAGGATAAGTCGCGTAGAGGGCCATGCCCGTAAAGAGTGCTCCCGCAAGAATATTGCCGATGGTGACGGGGAGCAGGTTCCAAAGAAGAGCTTGTGGGATCGAGATGGGCGCACCGAGCATCATGCCCGATGGGATGATGAACATGTTGACCACGGAGTGCTCGAAGCCGAGCGCGAAGAAGGTCATGATAGGAAGCCACATGGCAGCAATTTTCCCGACTGTGGATCGCGAGACTAGGGCGAGAATAGCGCCGATCGTCACCATCCAATTGCAGAGAACAGCTTTCACTAGAGCGGTGCCCCAACCACTTGTGCCGAGCGCGACGTATGCCAGAGTTTTCTTCTGAGCGGCTTGCTTCAGAAGATCCGCGACAACGCCACCATTGCCGGTGCGCCAGTTGGTGATCGCCACATAGAAAAGCGCGGCGAAAAGCAAGCTGCCGATCAGGTTGCCAAGGTAAACCCACGCCCAGTTGCGAAGCAGTTTCGAAACGCGGACCTTTCCAGCCATGACGCCGGCGGGCAAAAGCGCAAAGTTGCCGGTGACTAGCTCCAACCCTAGCAGCACCAGGATCACGAAACCAACTGGGAAAAGAATCGCGCCTACGATGGGGGCAAGACCCTGTGACAAGACGACGAAGACAAGGGCGGTGGCGTAGCCGAGAAAAGCGCCGGCGAGGATGCCGCGAATCAACATGTCGCGGATGGATAGTTCGGACTTTTTTTTCGCCAATTCCACTGCTTCTTGCAGAAGTTCCATGGGACGTACGTAATCTGCCATTGTCGTTCCTCCGTCTGGCAACACCGTCGGACCTTTTGAATTGCCAAAAAACTTCGGCCTCCGGCGGCCTGACAATACGCTAAACCGAGCCAAACTCAGGATGGGATAAAGACGACCTGACCAATATTAGCGAGCTCAAATCACTCGCGATTAGCATGGCGTGATGGTGTCACTTTCACGATTGCGGAGGCCAACGCAAAATTTGGCTCGCATCTATCGAAAATCCGGGGATACGGCCCAAGGTCCACATCTATTTGCATGTGGTTTTGACTACAGAGGGAGAGCGCGGGGGAAAGTACGAACGGCGTGAGTGGCCGCAAACCGCCAAATAAAGTGAAGGGAGCCCTCGATCCTAGGTCCAGGAAAGCTGTCTACCTCACCCGCCAAAACTCAGCCTGCGCTTTATCTCAAAGAAAACTGAAAACTAATGTTGCCTCTGTATGAAGGCGGAAACATCGCGATCGGCAATAGCGGCCAAATTAAGAGCCAAATTGGACTGGAGGTGGGGAAATTGAGCTCCAATCCATTGGATAAATTGTCTTGACCTTGCGCGGAGCTTTGGAATATATCATCGCCATATTTCTCGCCTTCTGGTGGGAGCGCGCCTGCTAGGGTGGGACCTCTGCGAGTGGTTGAGTGTGTGGGGGATGTAGTGATTGGCCAAGCGTGCTCTCCGGCCTTGCTATCGCAGGGATTCGTGCTCTTGAGCTTGGGTGCGCCTCTCTCCTTCCTTCCCCTGCTTTCCCTGGGGTTTCTAAAATAAAAAGGGGTGGATCAATGAAAAAGACAGGTGTGTTCATACTTCTCGCCAGTTTCTTCGCCGTTTTTTCAATCCTCTCGCAGCCGGCACTCGCGCAGACGGTCACAACTGGGACGGTGATCGGAACGGTTACGGACCCCAGCGGCGCCGCGGTCCTCAGCGCAACCGTGGCACTCCGCAGCAAGGCTACGAACAGTTTGGCAACGCAGCAAACCAACGCGGCGGGACAATATACATTTGCCAACGTTGCGCCTGGCGATTATCAAATCACCGTCAAGAAGGACGGATTCCGGACCGCTGATGTACCGAGCCTGGCCGTAGAGGTGGCGAAGAGTTACACGGTTGACGTAAAGCTGGAGCTTGGCGCTGCCTCGGAATCTGTGACCGTGACGATGGAAGCACGCGTCGAGCTTCAAACAACGGACGCGCAGGTCGGCGATGTGATCGGGGGGGAAATACTGGTTCGCTTGCCCACCCTTCAACGAAACGCTTCCGAACTTTTGACGTTGCAACCAGGCACGACGCCGTACGACACACCTTCGACTGGCGGCTTTGGCAACAGAGGTGGAACGGTAGCAGGCGCTCGTAGCGACCAGAACTCCGTCACCTTGGATGGCATCGACATAACAGATAACACCGTTGGTGGCGGGGCTGTGGCGAACAACTTTATTCCTACAGGCGTAGAAAGCCTGGAAGAGTTCAAAGTTGGCGTATCCAACGCCAATTCAACCTTTGGGAGATCGGAAGGCGGACAGATTGCTCTTGTGAGTAAAGGTGGGACCAACCAGTTTCATGGAGACGGCTACTGGTTCCACCAGAGCGACGGCTACAACGCCAACTCTTGGGATTTGAATCACACCGCAAATAAGGCAGCGGGAACTACGTTTACGCGCAAGACGCCCTTTAAGGATAACCGCGAAGGCGTCAGCATCGGTGGCCCGATCTTCCACGACAAGACGTTTTTCTTCAGCAATTACGAAGTCAGGAGATTTCCTGCTGGTCAGACCATCACCCGCATCGTTCCAACCGGCACGCTAAAGCAGGGCATTCTACAGTTTGTGGACGGAACAGGAACATTGCGGCAGTACAACCTCGCCACCTCCATGGCGTGCGGTCCGAGTGGCAGTCAAGCTTGCGACCCACGTGGCCTCGGCATCAGCCCGACGGTCCAAGCGCTCTACGCTCTCGATCCAGCGGGCAATGACACCACGGTGGGCGGCGTGGACAACAACAATACAACGGGCTTCCGGGGAACGCCCACGACTCCGCAAAAGAACGATTTCATTACCTTCCGCCTGGATCACAATTTCACGCAGAAAATGCATTTCTTCGGGAAATATCTCTATTCGCGAAACCTTCAGACGACCTCGAACCAGGAGAGCATCCTGGGCGGTAAAGCGATTGCTGAGACCGGGAGCTTTATTCGGGGGGACGGCGCCATCGGGGCATTGGACTATGCATTCAACTCAACGACTAGCAACACGGTACGCTACGGATGGATCCGCAACCGCAACTTTGCCCCCGGGCTTTCGCCCAGCGCCTCCGCGACGCAGCTGGCGCTCGCCGGGACGAACACCTCAGCGGGTAACATTGCACTTGCTCCAGGACTTGCCGCGACTGGCTTCCTGGATGTTCCCATCGACGTGGACACGCAACGAGCGCGGACCCAAGGCAATTTCCAGCGCACAAAAGAATTAGCGGATGATTTCAACAAGATCAAGGGGCGGCACAACCTCGTAGCAGGCGGTGATGCCAGGTGGCTACCGATCATCGCGCAGCGCAACGACAAAGTGGTCGGCTCTCTGGCGTCACTTGTCGCCGTGATGGATGCCGACGTGGGTGGCGCTCAAAGTGGATCGGCGGCCAACCGTCCCCCTGCTTGCGGTGGGGCCATTACTACGTTTTGCTTAGCGAGTGCGTCGGACACGCTGACATGGGACCGGCTGTATTCCGCGACGTTGGGCATCGTGGACAATATTTCGGTTCTCGCCGTGCGCGATGGCAGCCTGAACCCGAAGCCCTTCGGGACACCACTGATCTCCAATGCAAACATGCAAGCTTATAATTTCTACGCACAGGATACCTGGCGGATGAAACCATCGTTTACTCTCACCTATGGCCTCAGCTACGGTTGGCAGACGCCGCCACATGAGGCCCACAACCAGCAAACGTTCATTGTAGACGCGGCCAACAATCAGATTCTTACGGGCCAGAGCTATATCACTCAAAAGCTGCAGGCCGCGCAGCAAGGTCAAGCGTTTAACCCGACGATCGGTTATCTGCCCATCGCTAATTCCGGTCGTAGCAAAATCTACAACACGGACTACGGTGACGTCGGCCCCCGAGTTTCTCTTGCTTGGAGTCCCTCGTATTCCAGTGGACTATTGGGCAGTCTGTTCGGTAGCGGCAAGACGGTCGTTCGTACCGGCTTCGGTATTTATTTCGACCGCATCAACAACGTGCAAAGCGTGGAAATACCACAGCTGGGAGTAGGGTTCGCGCAGACGCTGGTGATTAAGTCGCCGAACTGCGCGGTGGCAGGAGCTGCGGGCCCCAATTGCAACACCGCCGGTGGCGACTTGGGGAGTTTCGGTTACCGTGTAGGCGTTGACGGCAGTATTCCCGTGCCCACAATCCCCGCGGTCAGCTCTCCCATCGTTCCCTCTGTCCCCTTTGGTGAAGCACTCTCGTTTTCATTGGACCCTTCGTTCAAAGTTGGAAGGAGTTACAGCGCAGACTTAACGGTGCAGAAAGAGTTGCCGGGCAACATGCTGATGGAAGTGGGATACATCGGGCGGTTCGGTCGCGACCTTCCAAACAGCTTTGACTTCGACTCCTCACCGTACATGCTGAAAGATCAGACATCGGGTCAGACGTTCGCCCAGGCGTTTGATGCTTTAGAAGCCCAGATTGCCAGCGGTACGGCCACCACTAGTCTTACGGCGCAACCCTGGTTTGAGAACCAATTGCCCGGATTAAATGCACTATCGAAGGCCCAGGGGGGCTGCGCCGGAGGGTTTGCAAATTCGACGCAATGCCTAGTCAATAACAATACGGGAGCTTTTAAGAATCATGTCGTGAGCAGTTTGTTCCAATCCATGGGCTTGGATCGCCGCGCCATGGGTTTATTGCCGTATAACAGTCTGCAGGTGGCACTGGCGCTGTTTGTCCGCACCAACAACGATATTTCAAACTACAATGCGGCTACCTTCACACTGCGGAAGCGACCCTCACACGGCCTGCAGTTTGACCTTAACTACACGTTCTCCAGATCGTTGGACCGGTCGGGCGCGGTGCAAAACAGCGCGAGCACTTACCAAACCAGCTTCAATCCGAACCTACAGTACGGGCCGTCGCTTTTCGACCGAACGCATGTTTTCAATGGCATATTCGACTATGACCTACCTGCCGGTGGAGGACATAAACTCCACTTCAGCAACAACATAGTCGATAAGGTCATCGCCGGCTGGTATGTTTCCGGTGTCTTTCGGGCAAGCAGCGGACTGCCGCGCGGTGTTTTTGCAGGCAACTTTGGCGGCGGTTCGTTTGCCGGGAGTCAAAATCTGATTCCTACGGTGGACCCGAGCACCTTTAGCGGTGGCGCTCACTTTGGCGTGACAGGCTCAAGTGGCGTAGGCACCGCAGGCAATGTAAACATCTTCGCCAATCCCCTGGCTGCGTCCAAGGACTATCGATTCCCGTTACTGAGCTCCGACGGCCGCGATGGCTCCGGGCGCCCTATTCGTGGGCTTGGCTTTTGGAATCTGGACTCGCGACTCGGGAAAGTAACTTCCTTCCGGGAACGGTTCAAGGTAGAAATTTCAGCGGATTTCTTTAATATTTTTAACCACGTTAACTTTACTGACCCTTCGTTCAACCTGCTGAGCCCACAAACATTTGGGGTTATCAGCTCCGAGCTGATACCGGCCAACCGCACGCAAGGGAGCCGCTGGATTGAACTCGGTTTGCGCGTTGCGTTCTGACTTTCAACCCAAGCGAGAACCGGGGAGCGGCTTCAGCCCGCTCTCCGGTTTTCTTTTGGGCGTGATGACGTCTTTTTATGCCTCTTCGCCGAAGCGTTTGATGTCTTCGGGGCCTTCTTTGAGGGGGCCTACGGAGCGGCCCTGGACGAGTTCGCGGATTTGCTCGACGATGTCGGGATTGGCGAGGGTAGTGATGTCGCCAGTGTCCATGTGGTTGGAGATGGCGGCGAGCACGCGGCGCATGATCTTGCCGGAGCGCGTCTTGGGCATGTCTGGAACCACGTGGATGGTTTTGGGGCGGGCGATCTTGCCGATCATAGTTTCGATGGTGGAGACGACTTTGTCCTGGATGGCTTTGGTGGTAGCAACGCCGGGCTTCAATGAAATGTAAACCACAGGAACGCGGCCTTTGACTTCGTCGACGGCGGGAACAACGGCGGCTTCGGCGACTTCGGAAATCGTGAGGCAGGCGGATTCGACTTCCTTGGTGCCCAGGCGGTGGCCCGCGACATTGATGACGTCATCGACGCGGCCGAGGATGCGATAGTAACCGTCGGCCGGAAGCATGGCACCGTCGGCGGCATAGTAAGGCCAATCGCGCCAGTCTTTGCTCTTGGGATTCTTGTTGTATTTTTTGTAGTACTGATTGACGAAACGCTGAGGGTCGCCCCAAATGGTCTGCATGATGCCGGGCCAGGGATTACAGATGCAAATGTTGCCGGCCTTGCCGGAGCCTGCTTTCACTTCCTTGCCTTCCTCATCCCAAATGACCGGGTAAATTCCGAGCGCGGGGGGACCGGCGCTGCCGGGCTTCATGGGATCGAGCGCAGGCTTGGTGCTGCAAAGAAAACCGCCGGTTTCGGTTTGCCACCACGTGTCAACGATGACGGCTTTGCCTTTGCCAACAACTTGGTGATACCACTTCCAGACTTCCGGTTCGATGGGTTCGCCGACTGTGGTCATGTGCTTGAAGCGGTAGTTGTAATTTTTTGGCGCGTCACCACCGGCCTTGCGGAGCATGCGGATAGCCGTGGGGGAAGTGTGGAAGATGTTGACGTCGAGCCGCTCGGCGATGCGCCAGGGACGGCCAGCGTCTGGGAATTGGGGGACGCCTTCGTAGAGCACGCTGGTGGCGGCCAGCGCCATCGGGCCGTAGACGATGTAAGAGTGACCGGTGATCCAACCGATATCGGCCATACACCAGTACACGTCCTCGGGGTGAATGTCCTGGTAGTACTTGGCGGTGCCGGTGACGTAGGCAAGATAACCGCCGGTGCGGTGCTGGCAGCCCTTGGGTTTCCCGGTCGTGCCGCTGGTATACATCAGGAAGAGCGGGGCTTCGGCGTCCTGCGAGACGGGCTCGACAATCTGGTTGCCGTAATCCTTCAAAACATCGTCGACGAAATAGTCGCGGCCCATGATCATGGGTGAGTCCGAAGTGTATTTTCCGGGATAACGCTTCCAAACCAGGACCTTGTCGATGTCCTGGCCCTCTTTCTTTGCGGTTTGCACGGCGATATCCGCGCTGGCCTTGTGGTCCACCCACTTGCCATTGCGGCTGTAGCCGTCGGCGTAAATTAGCACGCGGCTGCCGGAATCGGCGGCACGCAGGCCACAGGCTTCGCCGCTGAATCCGCCGAAGACGACGGAGTGGACGACTCCGAGCCGCGCGCAGGCCAGCATGGTGATCGGCAACTCCGGAATCATCGGCATGTGGATGGTTACGCGGTCGCCCGTTTTTAGTCCGGCGAAATCGCGAAGCATGGCGGCAACTTCGTTGACGCGCTTGTAGAGTTCCTGGTAAGTGATGACCGTCGCGGATTCCGTTTCGGGTTCGGGGACGAAGATTAGCGCGGCTTTGTTCTTGTGCTTCGCGAGGTGGCGGTCAACGCAGTTGTAGCAGGCGTTGAGTTTGCCACCAACAAACCATTTCCAGAAGGGCGGGTTGCTGGCGTCCAGCGTCTTGCGCCATGGTTTGTCCCAATCGAGCAGGGAAGCGTAGTGGTCGAAACACTTCGGGAAGTTTTTCTCGCTGAATTTTTTGACGAACCGGGGATCGGCAAGATTGGCTTGGGCAATGAATTCCTTTGGTGGGCGGAAGTACTCTTCCTCCTTCCAGTGGACGGCGATTTGCGCTTCAGTGAGCTTTTGCTTGCCCTTCGGTTCTTTCGCAGCTAGTTTCGGTCGGACGGTGGCCACGGCGGCAACTCCCCTTCGAAGATGGAAATACGTTGTGACGTTTCAACGAGGGACAGCTTTGATTCGGGCAAGATCATCCGCCATTTGGAATGAGCTTGCCCGTCAAAAATGATGCTCCCGCGCGGGTGCGGGAGTCAATCCGCGGAAGAAGGGGCGGTCTGCCCACCCACTTCGTCCCAGATCCTATGGCCGTGCGTTTCCTTCAGGAAGATAGATCCGACCACCAGTGTTATGGCGGCCACGGTCATCGGGTACCAAAGGCCGGCATAGATATTGCCCGTGGCCTCACACATATAGATCCCAACCAGTGGCACCAAGCCGCCAAAGACTCCGTTACCTATGTGGTAAGGCAGCGAGAACGCTGAATACCTGATCTTGGCCGGGTATGCTTCCACGAGATAGGCGGCGATTGGACCGTAAACCATCGTGACGTAGAGTACCTGGACGAAAACCAGAAGCGTCAGCAGTGGCACGTTGGGATTCGGCGCAACCGGAGCCGGAACCTGTTTCCCGCTTGCATCTGTGGTCAAAGGCGTCAAGGTCGGGGCGCCTGTCACCGGGTTCCTTTGCGACTTGAACGTGTCTACGTTATTGCCCGCCGCGCTCTGCATAGCATGGTAGATCGGGTAATAGGTGACCAGAGCAAGGAAACAACCGGCCATTATGATCTTTTTGCGCCCTATCTTGTCGGAAAGCGCTCCAAAAACCGTGAAGAACGGCATGGCACAGAGCAAGGCGACCGCCACGATGATAAAGCTAGTGCGCAGATTCACCCTCAAAATCGACTGCAGATAGAACAACGCATAGTATTGCCCGGTGTACCAGACCACGCCCTGTCCTGCCGTGGCCCCCAGCAGCGACACCAGAAAAAGTTTGAAATTGGGCCACTGCGTGAAGGCTTCCTTCAGCGGCTGCGCCGAACTCATGCCCGTGCTCTTGATCTGCGTAAAGATGGGCGACTCCTTCATCTTTAGGCGAATGTAAAGAGAGATCATGACCAAGATCACGGAAACCAGGAACGGAATGCGCCATCCGTAGCTCTGGAAATTTGCGGGCGTCATGTAGAACTGTAAGAGGATCACAGTAATGATGGAAAGGAACAGACCCAGCGTAGCCGTAATCTGAATGTAGCTGGTCCAGTAGCCCCTCTTGTTGTCAGGAACGTGCTCGGCTACGTAGATTGCGGCACCCCCATATTCCCCACCCAACGCCAACCCTTGAAATACGCGGATGAGGATCAGCAAGATGGGAGCCAACCAACCCGCCGTGGCGTAAGTAGGCATCAGGCCGATGAGGAAGGTTCCAAAGCCCATCACGGTGAGCGTGACCAGGAACGCATACTTGCGGCCTACCAGGTCGCCTATTCTTCCGAAGAAGAGCGCGCCAAACGGGCGCACCATAAATCCAACGGCGAAGGTAGAGAGGTAGGCGATATAAGCGAACGTGGCGTTTCCCGGCGGATAGAATTTCAAAGAGAGGACTGCGGCGAGGCTGCCGAAAATATAGAAGTCGTACCACTCGATCATCGTTCCCACGGATGAGGCAAGAATCACGCCCCAGATGTTGGGTGCGGCAGCACTGCCCATCGGGATTGTGTCTGCACGGCTGGCCATGCTTCCTCCTGTGAAGTCCGACCTTCTTATGAAGCGTCACGCTGACCGATCGCTCCTAGAGCGAGGCAGCGCGGCACACCTCACGTCAAGTCCCGTTTCCCTTCCTTTGAATCCCCCTGTGGCTCGCCTTTGGGGTGCGAGCCTGGTCTTCAGTGGCGGAAGGGCACTTGAATGCCACCGTTCATATACGGGTCGGCGTTCGTTGTCAAGAAATGACTTATCTCTCACTCGGGTAACGCGGACGGACATGCTTTGAAGACCCAACCGTATTCGTGATAAAACCTCCGTTTGAATCTGCAGACTGCCATCTTCCTGTTTTTCGCTGGCGCCCTAGGAGCCGGAATCAACGCCGTTGCCGGTGGAGGAAGTTTTGTCGCATTTCCTGCTCTTTTATTTACCGGTGTTCCGCCCATCCCTGCCAATGCCACCAACACTCTCGCGCTCTGGGTGGGAACCACGGCCAGCAGCGGCGCTTATCCCCAGAAGCTGAACATCCCGCGCCGCGTAATGATCCCCTTGGTGTTGACCAGCATCCTCGGTGGCTTGGCAGGAGCCTTTCTCTTGATCAAGACGCCCGCGCAAACTTTCCTGCACGTGCTTCCTTGGCTCATGCTTGGCGCCACTTTGCTGTTTGCCTTTGGCAAACATCTCACCGGGCGCATTTCTGCCGGTATTTCCCACGACGCCACCAACGCCTCCGTCGCAGGTGCTTCTCTGTTCGAACTGCTCGTTGCCGTGTATGGCGGCTATTTCGGCGGCGGCATTGGCATAATGAATCTGGCGATGCTCTCCGCGCTCGGCATGACCGACATTCACGCCATGAACAAGCTCAAAGTTATCCTCGGCGGAGTTATCAACGGCGTCGCGGCCGCAACTTTTGTCGTGACCGGCGCCATCGTCTGGCCGCAAGCCACCGTCATGGTTGCGGGTTCTTTGATTGGTGGCTACTCCAGCGCGCACTTTGCGCAAAAGCTCCCACAGTCCTGGGTAAAGTCCTTGGTTATCCTTGTAGGCGCTGCCATGACCGTCTATTTTTTCGTTCGCGGCTATCGATAGAAGATTCGAGCTTAATCCTGTCAATCACTTCGCCCGATTTTTCTTTCCGCTTCAAGAGCTTTTGATATAGTGCGCGCTATATGTCCACTACCGGTATCCATCCACAATCACAAACCACCCTATTGACGCCGCTCAGTCGAAATCAAATTCGAGGATTCTGGGCTTCGTGGGGAGGCTGGACGCTCGACGGAATGGATTCTTTCATTTACGCCCTGGTGCTCGTGCCCTCTTTGCGAGATTTGCTCCCCCAGTCCGGCATCGCCGCAACGAAAGCCAATGTCGGCCGTTACGGCGGCCTGCTTTTCGCCCTTTTCCTGGTGGGGTGGGGACTAGCTTTTTTGTGGGGCCCCGTCGGCGATAAATTTGGCCGGGTGCGAACGCTGATGCTGACGGTTGTTTGGTACTCGGTGTTCACCTTTCTGAGCGCCCTGGTAACGAACGTTTGGCAATTGGCAGCGCTCCGTTTGCTCGCCGGGATTGGCATCGGCGGCGAGTGGGCGATGGGTGGAACCTTCGTCGCGGAAGAATGGCCGGAGAACCGGCGCCGCGCAGGAGCCGGCTACATGCACACTGGATATTATGTGGGGATTTTCCTGGCCGCCCTTCTGAATTATCTGATCGGAAGCAAGTTTGGATGGCGCTGGATGTTTGCGGTTGGCGGATTGCCCGCCCTTTTGCTTGCGTGGGTGCGGCATGGCGTCACTGAACCCGAGCGCTGGCAGAAGAAAGAAAAAGTCGTTCATACATGGCGGATTTGGCAGCCTTTTGCAACGCTTTTTTCTGCCACCCTACGCCGCCGAACTATTTTAAATACTCTGTATATGCTTGTTTCGATCTGCGGCCTCTGGGCCGGAACCGTGTACGTGCCCGCGGCCGTGACCGCGCTGGCAGAGGCCGCGGGACGAGGCGGGCCACAAGCAGCGCAACTCGCTTCCACTGCCGCCATGCTCGTCGCTTTCGCCACAATTCTCGGTTGCCTGGCCATGCCTTGGCTCGCAGAAAGACTCGGGCGGCGTGGCGCTTTGACGTTTTATTTTGCGCTTATGCTGGTCTTCATCTCGCTGACATTTGGAAAGGTGTTCTATCTCGGCCCAGCGGCTCTTCCGTGGTTCTTCGTATGCCTTTTCTTCCTCGGTCTTGGCGGCGCGAATTTTGCAGTCTATACGCTCTGGCTGCCAGAACAATATCCCACCGAGTGCCGTGCAAGCGCTTTTGCCTTTTCCACATCCTTTGCGCGATTTGGCGGGGCGGGAATCACTTTTCTAGTAGGTGCCGGCGTTCAGCATTTTCAATCGCTCGGGATACCGGTCGCTCTGACTTCCATCGCTTTTGCGATTGGCTTGCTCTTGATTCCTTTTGGTGCTGAGACGCGCGGACAGATTCTGCCGGCATAGATTTTCGGAAAGGCAAACAGACCATGGCTGAAGTGGAGACTAAAATCTTCCCCATCGAAGCGCTGCGCGAGTTCAGTAGTCGTGTGTTTATCCATCTCGGTGTCCCCAAGATTGACGCCGCGCAGGCCGCCGACGTTCTCGCTTGCGCTGACTTGCGGGGCATCGACTCCCATGGCGTCGCGCGCCTGCACACCTACTTCGATATGCTCGCTCTGCGCCGCATCAATCCTTTGCCGGAAATCAAAGTGCTGCGCTCCACTCCCAGCACTGCCACGATCGATGGTGACAACGGTCTCGGCTTGGTTGTTGGCCCGCATGCTAATCGCTTCGCCATGGACATGGCCGAGCGCTTCGGCTCCGGCTGGGTCAGCGTGCAGAATACCAATCATTACGGCATCGCCGGTTACTACGTCTTGAAAGCACTGGAGCGCAACCTTATTGGCTGGGCCATGACTAATTCCACCAAGCTGGTCGCGCCCTTGTGGGGTGCCGAACGCATGCTTGGCACCAATCCTATCGCCATCGGATTTCCCGGCAAGGAAGAGCCGCCTATCGTGATTGACATGGCCACCAGCGCCGTCGCGTACGGAAAAATCGAAATCGCGCGCCGGCGCGGTGAGCCCATTCCCAAGGGTTGGGCCATCGACAGCGAGGGCCGCGACACGACCGATCCGAATCAAATGATTGAAGGCGGCGCGCTCTTGCCGCTGGGTTCCGACCGCGAGTGCGGCGGTCACAAAGGCTACGGCCTTTCCATTATGGTGGACGTCCTATGCGGCGCTCTCAGCGGCGCGAATTGGGGACCCTTTACGCCCCCGTTTGCTCTCCAACAGGAATTTCCCAAGCGCAGCGTCGGCCAGGGCATCGGCCATTTCTTTGGCGCCATGCAAATCGATGGCTTCATTGACCGCGATTCCTTCAAGAGCCAGATCGACGACTACATCCGCACATTCCGTGCCACCAAGCCTGCTCCCGGAACCAGAGGCCCCCTGATTCCTGGCGATCCGGAACACGAAGCCGAAGCTCATCGCCACAAAAATGGCATTCCCTTAGTTATGCCCGTCGTCGAAGATCTCCGCGATATCTCCAAGCAGACTGGCATCCCGTTGGAATAAGAAATAGGACGGTGTCCCTAACGGAGGAGAGATTCAGCCGACTCGCCGCGAATCGACGCATCCAGGATTTGAATCGCATGCACCACGGGAGTCTTCTGCCCACGTCGCGCCAGCGCTGATTGCATTTGCAAAAGACAGCCAGGGTTGCCCGTTGCTACCACGTCGGCCTTTAGCGGTTCAATGAACTGAGCCTTGCGATCTCCAAGCTGATTCGCAGCGTCCGGCTGTACAAGGTTGAAAATTCCCGCGGACCCGCAGCAGATGGCAGCTTCGGGAATTTCCGCGAGCTCCAGCCAAGGGATGCTCGAAAGCATCGCGCGAGGCTGCAAGCGAACACCTTGCGCATGCTGCAAATGGCACGAATCGTGAAACGCCACACGCAATTTCAGCCCGTGTCGTTTGGCGCGCGGCCCGAGTTCAACAAGGATTTCGCTGATGTCTTTGCACTTGGCCGCGAATACCTTCGCACGCTCGGCGTATTTCGGGTCATCGCGAAGCAAATGCCCGTATTCTTTAACGTTTGAGCCGCAGCCCGCAGCATTTGTGACGATCGTCTCGACGTTCGCACGTTCGAACGCGTCGATCGTCTTTTTTGCGAGTTCCACAGCTGCTGCTTCTTCACCAGCGTGTACCAGCAGCGCCCCGCAACACGATTGTTCCTGCGGTGCGGCAACTTCGCAGCCCTCAGCGGCGAGAACGCGCGCCGTCGCGGCATTCACTTGCGAGAAAAATTCCCGTTGCACGCAGCCCAACAACAAGCCAACTCTCCGTCGCTTCGTGCCAACTGCCGGCGTCACCTCCGCCACTGTTGCTCGTGGGCCAAGCTTCGGAAGCAGCGCTTCCATCGCCTGCAGTTTTTTCGGCAGCAGCTTCAGCAAACCCAATCCCCGCGCAACCAACTGCAACCCCAATTTCTGATAGAAAAGCAGCGGCAACCGCATTCGCCGCAAGCGCTCCGGCTGAGTGAAATTCTCGAACATGAATCGCCGGTGGCGTTTTTCACCAGGCGGACGTTCGGTCTTTCGTTCGATCTGCGCGCGCGTGGCCTCGATGAGTTTTCCGTAGTCCACTCCGGAAGGGCACGCCGTCATGCAAGCCATGCAGCCGAGACAGCTGTCGAAGTGGCTCACCCAATTCGAGTTCATTTCCGCCGCGCCTTCGCTCGCCAGCTTCATCAGGTAAATCCGCCCGCGCGGCGAATCCATTTCCTGCCCCCACAAAACGTAGGTGGGGCACACCGGCAAGCAAAATCCGCAGTGTACACACTTTTCGATGATTGCGTTTGAAGGCGGGTGGTGCGAGTCGAATGCACTCTGAGAGTCTTGCTTTGGGGTCAAATCCGTCATCAGATTCCACCCACAAAACGGCCCGGATTCAGCGTGTTTTTGGCGTCGAGCCGCATCTTAACCGCCTTCATCAATGGCAGTGCATCTCCCGTATCTCCCCAGCATTCCAAGTCAGCCATTTTGCCCCATCGATGCAAAGCGACGAGCGATCCGCCGTGTTTTTCCATTTCCACCCGGAGCAGTTGCAGCCCGCCCTTCAGTCCGGCCGGCTTGCCCTCCAGCCGAACCCATCCGAGTCCCGTCGCATACACCAACGCGCGCCAGCCCAGCTGATGCAATTTTGCCGCCTGAGCAATTCCTCCCACTGTGCGTGCCATATCTCCGGGCAATAGGCTTATTTTTGCGACCGCCGTCGTATTCGGATCCGAGAAGTTCCACAACTCCTCGCGCGCCGCCCAAGTGGGAGTCGAAGTCTCCATAACGGTCGCAGGCGTCGCCAAGTTTCGCAACTGTGAGTCCTGTGCCGTAAGTCCGGCGTCCGTGCCCTCAAACAAAATGTCGGAAACCGGCGGAGCTTCATGTGAAAAGTGGGACTGCAGAAAAGTGTGCGCTAGCTTCGAATCCTGAACCGCAAGTACGAAACGCTGTGCCTCTTCCGCATTCGCGGCAGAAATGGAAAAACAGCGCGTATTCCGTGGGAGCGGGTGAAGGCGAAACACCGCGCGAGTAATGATGCCGAGCGTTCCCAGAGCGCCGGTGACAAGCTTCGGCAAGTCATAACCAGCCACGTTTTTGACCACCTTGCCCCCGCTGCTTGCCAGTGTGCCATCCGGAAGCGCAATCGTTGCGCCGATGATCAAGTCGCGTAGCGCGCCAAAGCGCAAACGAAGCGCACCGCTGTCGTTCGTGGAAAGCACACCGCCAACAGTGGCTCTCTCCGGCCACAAAGGATCCAGTGCCAGTCGCTGCCCATGCTCGGCCAGCGTTTCCTGCAATCTTTGGATGGTGCAGCCTGCTTCAACGCTGACGGTAAGATCCGCCCAAGCATGCTCAATGATTTCCGTCAGGCGTGACGTCGACAAAACCAAATCAGCGCGAGCCGGCGGATTTCCCCACCGCAGTTTTGTCCCGCCGCCTCGCGGAATCACCGCCAGCCCCGCCTCATTCGCAAGCCGCAGAACTTCCGCAAGCTCGCTTTCCGTTCCTGGTTCAATTACGAGCTTCGGCTGCACTCCCGCGACTGCGTCTCCGGCTGTTGCCACCCGTACATTTTCATTTCCGACAAGAGCGATGATTTTGTACCGCAGCGATGAGTGCAATCCGCTCGATTCCGGTTTGGTTGCCGCATCCATGGGTCGGTGTCAGTAACGCTCCGCGAGTCCAGCAGATTCGGCGGCGTGGGCCACGTATTCGCCTGGTTTTTCGCCGCACAGACGCGGTGTCGGAAACACTTTTGTGGGATTCGAAAGTTGCAGCGGATCGAACGCGCATCGCACGCGCTGCATCGTTGCCAAATCCGGCTCGGCAAACATTTTTGACATCGCTTTCTTCTTGTCTTCACCCACTCCGTGCTCGCCGGTAATCGAGCCGCCCGCCTCAATGCATAGTTCCAAGATTCTCGCCGAAAGCGCTTCGGCAGCCTTTTCCTGGCCGTCGATGCGGCGATCGTAGAGGACCAGCGGGTGCAGGTTCCCGTCGCCGGCGTGAAACACGTTGGCCACGCGCACTCCCGCTTCTTCGCTAAGACGATTGATTTCGCTTAGCACCTGCGGCAACGCAGTTCTCGGAATCACGCCGTCTTGCACAATGTAATTTGGCGAAATCCTTCCCATCGCCGCGAATGCCGCCTTACGTCCCTTCCAGACCAGCGCGCGCTCCTCATCCGATTGCGCCACGCGTATCTCCGACGCCCCATTCGAACGGCAAATTTCGTTGACATGTGCCATCAGTGCTTCGACTTCCGCCGCCGGTCCATCCAGTTCCACCAGCAGCAAGCCGCCGCAATTCGGATAGTTGGCGTGTACGGCCGCCTCTGCTGCTTGAATCGACAAGTTATCCATCATTTCAATCGCGGCAGGCAGCATTCCGGCGGCAATGATGCCACTCACCGCCGCTCCTGCTTCATTCGTGGAGGGGAACGCAGCCAGCAGCGTCCGCACGCATTCCGGCCGCTTCACAATGCGCAAAATAACTTTGGTGGCCACGCCGAGCGTGCCTTCCGAGCCCACAAAAACTCCCGCAAGGTCATAACCGGGAGCGTCGAGAGTTTTTCCGCCGAAATTCACCAACGTTCCGTCCGAAAGCACGACCTCCAATCCCAGCACATGCGTTGTTGTAAATCCGTACTTCAAACAATGTGCGCCACCTGAGTTCTCAGCGACGTTTCCGCCGATGCTGCAAATCGATTGTGACGAAGGATCAGGAGCGTAGAAATAATCTTGCGACGACACGCGCCCGGTTACATCTAGATTGATTACACCCGGTTCGACGACCACTCGCGCATTTGGAAAGTCCACTTCAAGGATGCGGTTCATCCGCGCAAAACTGATGACTATTCCATTTCCCACCGGCAGCGCCCCGCCGCTCAAACCTGTCCCCGACCCTCGTGCCACAAACGGAGTTCGTTCACGATGGCAGATTCGTACGATCGCTTGTACTTGTTCCGTGGAATTAGGCAGCAGCACCGCGCGCGGCATCACGCGGAAATTGGTCAACCCGTCGCACTCGTAAGTGTGCAGCTCTTCCGGCGAGGAAATCAGGCCACGCGCGCCGACGATCCGCCGAAATTCATCCAGGATGCGTGCTTCCATAGGATTCACTCACCGAATGCAAGTAGCAGCTTGCTCCATCAGTGAATGAAGTTCAACCCATTCGGGATGAATTGCGGGAAAACGTAGGCATACATCATGACGATGATGCCCACGATAGCCGCCAGCGCGACGGAGTGCCAGAAAACAAATCGAAAGATCGAACCTTCGTTTCCGACCTGATTGGTGGCCGCCGTAGCGATGCAGATGGATTGCGCGTCGATCATTTTGCCCATCACACCGCCCGCGCTGTTCGTCGCGCACATGAGAATCGGGCTCAGGTTGAGCTGCTGAGCCGTAATTTTCTGCAATCCACCGAACAGCACGTTCGATGAAGTGTCGCTGCCCGTCAGCGCGACGCCGAGCCACCCGATGAATGTGCCGAAGAACGGAAAGAACCACCCCGTCCGCGTGAACGCCAGCCCTAATACCGCGTCCATTCCTGAGTAGCGCGTGACGTACCCTAATCCCAGCATGCAAGTCATCGCGATAATCGCGAAACGCAATCGCACCAGCGTCTGGCCAAAAATTTTCAAGAGTTTCCCCGGCCCGAGTCCAAGTAAAAGGCCGGAAAGAATCGCTGCAATGAAGCAACCTGTCCCTGTGGCCGTCAGCCAATTGAAATCAAAACGTGCGCCTTCGGGCGTCGCCTTCGCCACCACCGGCGCAGTTCGAAATACTTTGTTGTGCAAATACGGCCAGTCCCATCCCGCCGGGCCCGGCCGGGGTTTCCCGTCAGGAAGCGTGACTTTGAAAGCCGGCGTCGTCGCTTTGTTCATCGCCAGCTTTACGCTTGGCAATCCCCACATCAGCACCAGCACGGAGAGAATCGCAAAAGGCAGCCACGCCTTGGCGGTCTGCCCGGCGGTGTGCTGCTTGGCCACTTCGTTGCGCGTCAACTTGGCCGCATCTTCTTCGCGCTCGTCTTCGAATCGCCAGATTCGCTTCGGCTGCCACACGCGAAGGAACAACATCGTCGCGATCAGTGAAACGACACCAGCAGCGATGTCCACAAGGTTGCTGTCCATGTGATTGGCCCAAAACCATTGCGTCGCGGCGAACGAGCCTCCTACAACGAGAATGGCCGGAAGCACTTCAAACGTTTCCGACCAGCTCACCATCGCGCGAACCAGCCAGAAAGGAACGATGATCGCGGTGATGGGAAGAATGCGCCCAATCATCGCGCTCAGATCGCTTTCCGGCAGGCTGGTCACGCTTGCCAGTGCGTGCACGGGGGTTCCTATCGCGCCCCATGCCACTGGCGCGGTATTGGCAATTAAGTTGAGCGCCGCCGCTTGAAACGGTTTGAATCCCAGCCCGATCATGAATGCACCAGCGATGGCGACAGGCGCGCCAAACCCCGCGCAGCCTTCGATGAAAGCGCCGAAACAGAAAGCCACAAGCAAAAGCTGCAGCCGGCGATCCGGCGTAATGGCCGCGACGGAATGCTTCATAATCTCAAACTGGCCCGTGTCCACGGAAATGTCGTAGAGAAAAACAGCGGCGATGACGATCCACACGATTTTCAGCAAGCCAAAAGCCGACCCGTAAAAAAAGCTGGAGACCGCCAGGAGCGACGGCATTTTGAATACCAGGATGGCGACAAGAACGGCAGTTGCCGCGCCGGCGATAGCGCAAAGATGCGCCTTCACTTTGAAGCCTGCCAGCAGGCCCAGCAACACAAGGATCGGCAGCGCTGCAATCAGCGTCGAAAGCCACCAGTGTCCTACCGGATCGTAGTTTTGATTCCAAGTCACAGAGGCCCCTCCAGCACATCCACAAACCTTCCATTCCGGTCGCTGAGATACTTCCTTTCCCTCGTTCTTGTCAAGCGTTAACTATCTCCCCGCGGCACCATGCCTTGTTAACGCTGGATGACCGCCACAGGTGCCAGGCAAATCTGGAGCCTTGAGCAGCATCAGAGCCGTTGTAGACTATCCTCGAATCGTTCGGAATTGGCCAAGGCGCTCGACATGTTCCACAGAACTCCCGCCCACTTAATCTTAACCACAGGTCTGCTGGCCGCAGTATTTTCTATCGCTCCAAATTTTTCCCCGCATGGCTTTGCTGCCGAAGGGTCTCAAAACACAGCGTCATTTGAGACACAGCAGTTTTTCAGTCGCGATGACAAGTTCACCTTGCGCGGAACCGTTGTCAATTCTCTAACTGGCGAGCCAATCCGCGGCGCACTTGTGCAGGTTTATTTCAATGGGCAGAGTTCGATGCTCACGGGACCGGACGGAAAATTTCAATTCGAGGGTCTCCCCGCCGGGCAAAGTTCAATCACTGTTCGCAAACCGGGCTTTTTCTCCGAAGACGATTTTCAATCCGGTGGGTCTCGCCAAAGAATGGCTACTACAGGTCCTAACAGTTCCCCTGTACTCCTCAAACTGCTGCCAGAAGGCGTCGTCTACGGTCGAATTGCCGATGAAGATGGCGAACCGATAGAAGGACTGCCTGTCTCATTACTTTCGCAAAGTTTGCAAAACGGCAGAAAGACTTGGGAACGGCGGCACGGAGCGGTAACGGACGAAGACGGAGACTTCCGCATCGCCGAATTGCCGCCAGGAAACTACTATCTCTCCGCCGGCCCCAGCGCCAATCCGGTGACTTTTCCCGCGAGGTTATCTCAACCTGGCGCTAAGGGCATTCCGCTTGTCTACTATCCAGTGGGCTCCGACCTTGCCGCCGCCGCTCCCATCTTCATCACTCCTGGCAAGAAATTCGAAGCTGATTTCACCGTTTCTCCCCAGCCATTCTATCGTGTCTCCGGCACGGTAGCTGGTTACGCTCCGGGTCAGTCGGTCAATCTCCAGCTTCGCAATTCCTTGGGCATTACTCTCCCCTATGGCCATAGACTCGACTCAGCAAGCGGAACTTTCCGTATTCCTGCGGTTCCTGCCGACGCTTACACGCTACAGGCCGACGCGCAAGACGGCAATGGACACACGCTGACCGCTACCGTTCCTCTTACCGTGGGTGCAGACGTTTCTGGTGTTCACGTCGTCATGCTGCCCACCGCTGTCATTCCCATCGAAAGCCACGTGATCAGTTCCCGCACTGGTACAGATCGCTTCTGGGAGCAAGAAGGCGTTTTTCCTGCCACGATCCAGCTGATTGCTCACAATAGTGGTTTTTTTGAACTCAGATACGGCTCCCAGCAAGTGGGAGGACGAGGCTCCGCCTCGCTCGTGCTCCAAAATATTCCGCCTGGAACGTACGGCGTTGAGATCAATCCCAATGGCCCGCTTTACCTGCAGTCCGCCACGTCCGGCATGACCAACCTGTTGGAATCCGAACTCTCCGTTGCGCCCGGCAGTTCGCCACAGCCTATCGAGATCACCCTGCGTGACGATGCCGCTTCCCTCAGCGGAAATGTATCCGTGAACAATCAGCCTCTGAGCGGCGTGATCTTTGCGTTTTCAGAGCATGCCTCGATTCCACCACGGATTCAGCCCACAGATCCGTCCGGCACCTTTCAAATCGGTTTTCTTGCGCCGGGTACCTACCAGGTTCTTGCCGTGGATCATCCGGACCGGGTGGAATATGGAAATCCCGAAGCGCTTCGGAAATACCTGTCGAAAGCGCGGGAAATCACTCTGTCGCCGGAACAATCGGCGAAGATCGACCTCGAATTAGTAAGGGTTGGAGACTAATCCGCATGACTGTCGGGAAATTGTTGGTGGTGCTTACTCTGATTGCCTTTTTTCAGCAGGCGAGTGTGCCTCCCGCTGCTCCGCCGGCCCCTGCCGCCGCCAATACGTTTCGAATCAGCGGCAGAGTTATCGATGCCATCGCCGGGCAGCCCCTGGCGCGCGCGTCCGTTGAGCTTATTCCTTCAAATTTTCCCAATGCTCCCAACTCACCTGAGGCTGGCCGGGTGGAAATCACCGATGCGCAGGGACTTTTTGCCTTTGCCGGTGTGTCGCCTGGCAAGTACGTCCTATATGCGCGCCATCGCGGCTACATTTCGGAGATGTATCAACAGCACGAGGGATTTACGACCGCCATCATCGTTGGACCAGGACTCGATTCCGAGAATCTGATTTTCGGTTTGCGGCCCGGTGCTTCTGTTTCTGGAAAGGTTGTCGATGAATCCGATGATGTTATCCGTCAAGCAGATGTCATGCTCTTCCAACAGATATTTTTTGGGGGAAGACATCGAACAATCCAGATGCGGAATGCAAGAACGAATGACGAAGGCCTCTACCATTTTGGCCACTTGCATCCCGGAACGTATTTTATTGGCGTGTCCGCCCAGCCGTGGTACGCGCAGCACAGCGTCCGGCATCAAGTGAAGCAGGAAAACCAGTTTGTGGATGGTGGCGGACTTCAGCCTGTTGTCGAACAGAATCAGAATCTCGACGTCGTGTATCCGATCGCCTTCTTTTCGAACGGTACCGACCTCTCGAATGCTACGCCCATTGCACTGCGGTCCGGCGATACCGCAGTCGCGGATTTCCACATGCGCCCCGTCCCCTCCGTGCACCTATTGGTGAAGACGCCTGTAAGGGATGCAGAACAGGGAATGGGAATTTCGGTGAGCCAGACCATAGCGGACGGACGCATCATCTGGATTCCTGCTCAAGTCAATCAAATTGCTCCCGGTTTTATGGAGATCACAGGAGTGCCGCAAGGCCGCTTTAATTTGGATCTGAACACTCGGACCGGGAATGCGACAACCCGCCGTTCGCAAAGCCTGCAAGTGGAAAACGACGCCGAAGTAGATATAACGCGAAGCGGTTCGTCGGTTGTAGTCAGCGGGATATTGAAAGTCGAAGATGGTTTACCGCTTCCGCAGTCCGCTCGTGTAGAGCTGCTAAAGTCCGCCACCAGCGAGGTTTTTGTCACAACGGTTTCTGCTGCAGGCGAATTCTCGTTTAAAGACAGTCCAGTCGAACCGGGAAATTACGAGCTCAGGATCATCGAGCCTCAAGCGCTTTTCATCCGAAGTCTGAGTTCGGCAAACGCAAAAACTTCAGGGCGTTCCTTTGAGATTGCAACGACTCAGGACGTAAGCATCACGATCAATGCTTCGAAAGGGAGCGGCAGGATTACTGGCATCGCGCTGAAGAAGGACAAACCCATGTCGGGAGTCATGATTGTCCTCGCACCGACCGATTTGAAGAGTAACCCAGCGCTCTTCCGCAGGGATCAATCCGATTCGGACGGAACTTTCGGGCTGAATCTTGTAGTGCCCGGGCGTTACACCCTGATGGCTATTGAGGACGGATGGGATCTGGAATGGGCTGACCCAGCTATTCTGCAAAAATATATTGTCGGCGGAGAAAACGTTAAAATTGCACCGAACGAGAAAACCGAAGTGCAAGTGAAAGTGCAGAAAAAATAATTGCGTTGGTGAATTCCTATGCGGCCCTCACGCGGCGGAAAATCTGTGCTGCAACGGCCAGCAGAGCAGGGAAGCACACGAGGACATAACGCGGCTCGCAGGTCTGCAATTGTGTGAGGAACGCCGTCCGAATAGCGATGAATGTAATGATGAGGAGAACTCCGGGATTTGTGCGACAAAACCACGCGGAGGCTAGAAAAAGCGTAACGTAAAAAACATTGAGCAGCGCAAATCCGAGCGTAACTTCGAATTCGGCGGGATTGTAATGATAGCTTTCGGCGATCGGCCAGAAGCGTCCGGAAAAAGGCAGCAGCGTAGTTCGCGGAGTAAACCACATCGACGCAGTGCGTTCGATGGGGATCCAAACATAAGTGCGAATCGGATGACGCCGCGAGCGCTCGCGGGCGAGTTCGGCAAACTGCAAATCCATTGAGCGCGTTATTCCGCGTGTGCGGTTGTACTGATCGAGCAGGGAAGCGACGCGCGAAAATTCCTCGGGAGAATCCACAGCGTATGAAGGAACATCTTTCAAATCGATTGGCTGCGTTGGCAGCTTCCAGGTGAAGAGATACGCATCGCGGAAACGATACATCCAGGTTTTCGTCCAAGCATAAAAGCCCGTTGGCATGACGTCGCCATAGGTTTCTGCATAGCGCGGCGCGAGAATTTGCGTGCGACCGACGCTCACGGCGTTGCGCGCGGCCCACGGCGCGAGTGGCAGCAACATTCCAGTGATCATCCAAAGCGTGGCGAGCATCAGTTTCTTCCAGTTCGCGGGAGGACGATAGCGGAGCCAAAGTGTCATCAGTACAGCAACGGGCAGCAGCGGTGTTTCGGGACGAACTAGCGTCCCGAGCCCGACCACTAGCCCGCCCGCGAACCAAATTTTCATGGCGCGCAGAAGTTCGCCGTTCGACAAGATACGGTCGACTTCCATTCCCGCTGGCTCCAAGAAGATCAGCAGCACGAGCGTTGTAAACAATGTCGCCAAAACCTCGGTCTGCGGAACAGCCGCGTAGTTCGCGGTGAATGGACAAAGCGCCGTCAACCAGAGAGCAGCCGCTGCGACGCGGCTTCGATCTGTTTCCGGAGCGCCGACGGCCAGGCGACCGCCGATGCCTGCAGCGAGAACGCATGTGGCCAGGTCGACGAAAGCCTGCGCCACCATGACCGCCATCCTGCCCGTGCCAGCCAAAAAATAAATCGTGGCGAGAAATGCTGGATAGCCGGGAACGCGCGTATCTGACGGCAGGAGCTGCCCGTGCGAATAAAGGCCGTAAACCCCGTGGTAGAGCCAGTTGCGGGCAAGCTCTTCGTAGTAGGCCGTATCGCCGGAGTAGAAAGGGAAGCGCCAGATGAAGAAGAGCCGCAAGCCAAGTCCGGCGAGAAGTGCGGGCGCGAGATGTTTGTAGAAAGCCTTGGGAAACATGGTCCGCGACCGAAAACGAATCGGGTGGCAGGGGCATTGTAGCAAGCACAGGATAGGTTGTAGTGGCAGGTCTTTCGCCCCGAACTTGCACAAAAAACTCCGCTGACAAGGGCTTGACACTCAAGGTAGAATCTCTCGAAATGGCAAACGCACCCGACGCTGTCAAAGCTCCTGGCATGGTGCCCGACGAGCAGAAATTTGAGCCGCGCTCGAAGGGAATCGCTACCGCGCGCAAGAAAAAGCCTAAAGAGCTCGCCGTCATTACAGAGTGCTGCACCGGTTGCGCCGGTTCCCCGGCCTGCGTCGAGTACTGCCCGGTGGAAGATTGCATGTTCTGGGTGCCGGACGAGGACAATCCGCCCTTCGGCCGCATCCAGATTGACCCCATCCTCTGCATCGGCTGCAAGAAGTGCCTCAGCAAAGGCCCTGACGGGTGCTTCCTGGATGGCTGCCCGTGGGACGCCATCGTCATGGTCGACACCGTCGAGGTCGAAAAAGAAGTCGGCCCGATGGTGTACTAAGCGCATCCCACTCGAGCTTTCGGAAGTCGCCGCTACGGGGCAAATTTCAACCGGGTACGGCTACGATTCGCGATTCCTGAACACGTCGGCTAGATTCTGGTGCAGGCGCTGGAGCGCGCGGAAGAGTTCGGCCATTCCTGGGGTTTCGCTGCTCACTTCGTGAGCGGCGAAGTCGTCGGATATGGATTCGCTGAGCTGGGTGGCGCGGCGGATACGTTCCGCGGTAATCAGCGGGAGCACGGTATGCGGATCACGCCGCTCCAATTGGCGCTCCTGCCATTCCTCGGCAGCCCAGGCGGTCTTGCGGACATAATCCACAGCGTCACGGAACTCCCGAAGTATGCGGGGGTCGAGGTTGTTGCCCGACTGCAAGGCATGGTCGAGTTTGACGAGTTCGGCGCTGGTTTTCTTCAGGCGGAAGTTCACGCCCCAAAAAGTCTCACTAGGAATCAGAAGCTCGACCGCTACGCCGAGGATACGGCCGTCTGTAGCCCGTCGGGTGCCCACCACACGGGCGCGGAAAGCCTCGCCCGAAAGCAGGTTCGTGAGATCGAGGTGGCTGCCTACGCTCGGGTAAGCCTTCATCTCCAGTAGACCGCCTTGGGCGTTTACCTCGATGGCCTTGACAGTTTCTTTCATGTTCTGACCACTAGCCTCTTGCCACTTGGCCTCCACGGGAACAACGACGGGAAAACGGACGCCTCTCCGTTTTTCAGTTTGTACAGGGCGCGCGTTTGCAGTCATCTCGTTCATTTCGATAGCCACCCATGGCGTAGAAGAAGCGCGCACACCGAATTCGCATGTATGTTTAGGCGTGAGAAGTCCTTCCCTGCGAACGTCGAGTTGGAAGTCGTGGGCAAGGAATTGATGGCTTTATACACGCACCCGAGGTCGTGGTCGACCAGGTGAAAACAGGAATTCCGGGTAAGGCGAAGTACGGAGTGTGCACTTCGAAGTCGGCTGGAATCGCGCAAGCAGAGCCGCGATCATCCTTGGCTGATGCGGTGGACTTTTTTGCAGTTCACGGGCTGGGCTAAATTTTTGCGCACCTCTAGTGCTCATAAGGCATTTTGCTTGGCGACGAGGGGCGGGGCAAGCCCCGCCCACACAAAGTGATGGGCGGCGCGTAATCGGGGTGGTGAATACGAAAAAGAAAGGGCGTCCACCGCACTGGACGCCCTTTAGGAAAAAATAAGGGCTTGGAGTTTTTACTTCACACCACTACTACTGGGAGCCGCCGAACAGATGAAGGACTACGCCAGTGCTGACCCAATAGTTGTTCTGGTGAAGGCCGGTACCGAAAGCGGTGCGATAGTAATCTACGTCAATCAAGCGAATTTCCCAGTGACGGGTGGGTTGAATATCCAACCCGCCGCCGGCTTTCCAGGAAAGGCAGTTGACGGAAGTCTTGTAACCGCCGGTCCCGGTGATGGTGGTGTCAGCGCGGGATCCGCCGACAAGGCCTTCCACAAATGGGGTAGCTCCCCAGCGGTTGCGCCTGCGGTAGAAATAGCGTCCCCCGAAGTGGTTGCCATAGAGGATCGTCTTGGAGCCAGTGGCGGTCATGTAGTTGTAGGTGCTGTCCCCGACGATCTGCAACCAGGGCCGTAGGGTCAAACCAACGGAACCCATTGCACCATTGAGGTTGCTAAAGGTTCCTCCGCCACTGTTGGCCATCCGGGCAAAAGCATAGCCGCCGTAGAATTCAAACAGAGTGGGTTTGCGAACGGCTGAGAGAGGTCTTTCCCAGCTCGCCCTTTCGGATGCGGGCCGAATCGGCGCTGGCGCCGCCTCTGGAGACGCTGGCTGCGGCTGCGCAGCTGCAGGCGGCTCAGGTTGATGGACCGGAGCAGCTGCTGGCTCGGCAACCGTTGATGCTGGAGCGGAAACTGGTGCAGAGGCCGGTTGAGCGGCTGTCGGCTGAGAAGCGGCCGGCTGTGCAGGCACAGGTTCGGGCTGCGGCGGGGCAGATGGTGTGGGCAACGCTGCGGGAACCGGCGTTTCCGAGACGCTTGATGCCGGCTGCGCGGAAGTTGATGCCGTATCGGGTGTTACCGATGCCGTTTGAGATGCAGCGGGTTCAGCCGGAGCCGTCTGAGCGACGGTGGCAACGGGTTGTGGAACGTTCGGAGCCGGATCAACGGCTGGCTTTGAAACGGGTTGAGCCGCGACTGGCTGTTGCTGTGCAAGAGCCGGAGGATTCGGCGTTACAGCTGCTGTAGGTGTGCTCGGAATCTTGGTTCTGGCGGATGTTGCTTGAAAAGAGCCAGCCTGTTGAATCGAAGTGAGATTGTGATCGATGGCGATCATATTGGAGTAGACGAAGCCGACTCGCCCATCTCTCGTTTGAACCTGGGAGAACACGAAACCGTACACTAGTACGGTAAAGCGCTCGCCGCATGGCACGGTGGCAAGGACGTCGGGAGTCTTTCTTGGCTTGGCGAAAACCTGGATGCCGTCGGAGTGACTGGAGCAGTCCACATAGCCGATGTCATCAGCCCACGCAGCGGAAGCTGCAAGAAAACCTACCCCCAATAGAATAAGAAATCGATTGCGGAACATCGCCCCCTCCTCGGCCCAAGGAAACCTCGAGCCCCAGAGAGAATTATCTAGCTTGGCGAGTGGTGTGTAAGAAGGAGGGAGGGACAGGCGATTCCAAAACGGTACTGTACGAGAGGCCGGTGGCGCTTAGTGTACCAAACTGAGATGGGTTTTTTCTGACGAAGGCCTTAGACACTTCGGGCGCCGAACCCTTGATGAGGTATTCGGCGCCCAAGAGGCTGGCCGAATTGATTAAAGCGCGTTGTCGGTGTTGGCGCACGCTGTGCCGCCGGCGTTGTAGCGGATAACACCGGACTGATCAGAGCAGAAGGCGCGCTGGCCGCTCTGGCCGACGACGCTGGGCAGCGCTTTTGAAAAATACGTAACCGCCGGAGTTCCGCTGCCTGCCGTGGCGGTGAAGGCATAGCCGCTCTTCACTGCGGTCGAGGCCAGGACGTTGTCGATCAAGCAAGCCCCTGTGGAAGTTGCGCCAGTTGCCGTCGCGCAGGTTGCAGCCGTTCCGCCAAGGCTGGCGAGGGCAGCAAAACCCTGCGCAGGGTATGTAGTGGAATAGGTTACTTCCGCGGTGTTAATGGTGCGGAGTGAACCAACAGCCGAAGCCTCATTGGCGGCCATACGGGACCTGAGAAGGTTCGGAATTGCGATGGCTGCGATGATCAGAATGATCGCCACGACGATCAGCAACTCGATAAGAGAGAAACCCTTTTGGTTCTTCATGATATCTCCTCGAAAAATTTTCTCCGTGCCCTTTCAGGGCACAAATCAGAGAAGCCCGTCTCCGATTTGTTCACGGGATCGCCTCAGCACACTCACGGGCGAAACTAACTTGTTTCCTACTACTACTTATCGGCAGAACCTTCGTTTGCAGAGGTCCCGCGAACGAAGAGTGCGGAATGACCAAGGCCGAGAGGATCAAAATAACGGCTTGGAGGATCAAGTTCGATCTGTGAGATCGCCGTCTAAGACTTTTCCAACAGAGATCTCCGAATGACTCCAGGCTGGCAATGGTCTACAGAGCCCTAGCACACGACACTGCAACATAGGCATTTGACGGGCCAACGCTCGGAGAAGCGCAATTTGGATAACTCCTGTAAGCCGAATGGATTAAGAACGGGAAAACGTTTGCCTTAAGGGTTTTCGCTGTTTGTTCTGACAGAAAATGTCCAACAAAGACAAGAAGTGACTCCTGATTCGCGGTCGTTAAATAGATGAATTAGGCAGGGCCTAGGGGCGAGAGGCGCGGTCTCGGATGGCCTTCTCCGTGAGGATCGCCTGCTGGCGGATGCGGTTGGAGATTTCGGGAACCTCGCGTTGGTAGGGGCGAATAGCGGACAGGTCATCGTGCTGGCCGATAAGATAAAGGGCGCGGAGGGCCTCCCAGACTTGTTCGTCGCCTGGATCGACGGTGGCGACTTCGGCGCCTGCGGTTACGTTCGAGCCTGGTGGAAAAAATAGGGTATGGATACGCCCGCTGATCGGCGAACGCAGTTCAGTGGTTTGCTGGCCATCCTGTAGTTTGGCGATGAGGCCGCCTTGGTGAATGGCGGTTCCTGGTCTGTCGGCGTCCGTGACGCGTCCTGCGGTAGGGGCAACGATTCTGGCAGGTTGCAGGAGTGCGACGATGTGGGGACGACCGCTCGCGTCGCCGAAACGGACGAGCGAAAGTGCGGCGTTGCCGCGAACCATCGGAGATTGGTCCTGTAGCATCTTCAAAAGCGTTTCGCGGAAGGAAGGGACGGAGGTGTCCTGGCCCATGACCCAGGCGTCAGTGTTGCGGACTTCTTCGACAGGATACGAGGCAAGCCGGATCATCTCCGGATACCACTGCGATACGCGAGCGTCGCGTCGGCCCATCCGTTCACCAAGCTGCACAAGGGCGTGCTGCATGTGGCGCGGATGCTTTTCGTCCTGGAGGTACTCGGTAATTTGTTTGCCGGAGAGTTGGCGGCCAAACCAAGTGTTCCACCAGAAGAGGAAGGGCATCAGGACGATCAACCAGGCGGTGACGAAAAAAAGGGCGCGATTGCGCGGGGACATTTTGTGGTGCGGCGACGAGGAGGGTTTTTCCGAGGAGGGGTCGGAAGGAACGTCGGTCTGCGCAGCGGAATCGGATGATGGTGGAGTCAGAGACATATTTTTTCAGGGGTGCTGATTTACGGAAAAGCGGCGGCCCTTCGAAGTTTAGGGCAAGCGAGCTGCCGCACTCCAGAATTAACCTTCGTCGGACGACGAAGTCGGCTTGGCTGGCTCGGCTTTGCTCTTGCCGAGGAGGCCGCGGTCGCGCAGTTCCCAGAATGCGTTGAGGAAGAAGACTCCAGAGATGCTGAGCATGATGATGCTCTCGAAAAGACCGTCAACGGTTGTGAGAGTTCCAGAGACGACGATCCAGCCGATCCCAGCAAGAGGGATGAGGCCAAGCAGAATGGAAATCAAGAGCATCACGGGAAGCAATAGACCTCCTCGGAAAGGCAGTTGTTAGTCGTTGGTTCTCGGTTTTCAGTCGGATCGAAAAAAAAACACACTTCATTTTCCGACCCCAGGCGTCTCCTTTACTGTCATGGCCCGATAACCTTTAATCTTGAGAGCTTGCCACACTTACAGTTGAGATTCTTCGGACATCCATATCGGATGCCCTTAGAATGACACCCTCCGCCAAATGACGACTCGCCATCGCGACGGTTGCCTACAGGGCGCAGCATGCTGCGCCCCTACAAAGAGAATCCGCCAAGGTCAGGGCTTAAAGGTGGCGTCGACGGTTTTCGTGTCCTTGGCGGCCAGGGTGACCTTTATATCTTGTTCGCCGAGCTTTTCGTGCACGAAGGCTAGCGTGTAGTCCCCCGGGGGCAGTCCCTTGATTTCAAACTTGCCATCGGGGCCAGAGACTGCGAAGAAGGGGCTCTTGGACACGTTGACGAACATGCGCATCCAAGGGTGCTGATTGCACTTCACGGGCAGCATGACTTCTTCGCGGGCGAAGGCCTTTTCGAGCGGAGCGGCCGATGGAGGCTGCGACTCGTTCCACTCGCGGTTGTCTTTCGGAGTGGGATGTATATTGTGAGTGGTCGGATCGCTGTTGACGATTTTGATGGTTTGATTGGCTACGACGCCCAGCACGTGGGGATGGTATTTGCAGCCGCTCTGATCAAGCGTGATGGCTTCCTTAGGAACATCGAAGGTGCGATTGCCCAAGCCCTCTTTGACATACACGAAAACATTGGCGAGGTGACCGCCGCTGGCCACGACATTCTCGGCCGTGTTAGTGCCTTTGCACGCGGGATCCTGGCTCATGTCAATCTTGGCGGCTTTAGGGGCTTCGCCATCGAGTTTTACGGTGCCGCTGACAGTGGCGGCTGTTGCGGGATCTATGGGAGTGGCTGGCGCCGCCGCTGGAGCCGAAGCGGTGGGAGTAGCAGCGGGCTGCTCTTCCTTTTTGCCGCATCCCGCGAGAAGGGCTAGGCCCAGCGAAGCGGCCAAGCCCCAAACTGCGATTGAATTTTTCTTTATCATAATTTTAGACGTACCTCTCTTGAAATTTGAGTGCTCAAACGAAATAAAAACCTATTGTGTCGCACCGCCGGCGCTGCCAGAGGATTTAGCCCCAGGGGGCACACTGCCCGTTGCGGCGCTCGAGCGGCCCATGGCCGCGCTTACTCTTCGCTGCTCTTCCGGAGTAAGTTGGAGAATGTAATCGACCAGCAACTTTGTCTGATCCTTGTCGTAATCGTGGAAGGAGGCCGGCGTTGGACCGGAAAAAACCCAGTGGCCATTCTGGCGCTTGAAGAGGCCAGAAGGCATGGAGGTGCCCGGGCTGATGGCTTGCGGGTCGACAATCCAGCGTTCCATCCAGTCGGGCTTTAATCTCCCGCGGGCTTGCAGGAAATTCGGGGCGGTAGCGAAGCGGTCGTGAGCCGCGTCGCCAGTAGCGTGGCACTTCAAGCAGGGTGCCGCAGTGCTGCTGAAGAGGCTGCGCGCCATTTCGGTTTCTTTGGCGGTGAGGACGGGAACATCGTCCGGAATGTAGGGGAAGGGCTGACGCGAAAGAGCCTGGAAAAAGCGGACTAGTTTACCCAATTCATTCTCAGAGAAAGAGAAAGTTGGCATGCGCACTTGAAGATAGGAGCGCACACCGTTGCGATTCGTATCCTTTTCATTCAGCGCGGGGTTTTTCAGGAAACGCAACAACCACTCGGGATCGACGCGCGCGCCCTCAGTAAGGAGCTTGGGAGGGAGTTGCTCCTGGGCATCCTGGTAACGAGCCATAGCCATGAGCGAAGTTTTCTGGCCGGGAATGAGCTGATGACAGCCCATGCAGTTGTACTTCTTGACGATCCACCAGCCTTCTTGAATGTCCTTGCGATAATCCAGGGGCCGGTATTGATAGCTGGGCGGAAGTGGGTTCTCCTGGCTGCCCAAAAGGAACGTGGTGAGCGCACGAATCTGCTCCTTGGTGAGGTGCAGGTTTGGCATGCGCAACTTTTCCGTTTCAATTTTTTCTTTACCCTTGTCCCAGATGTTGGGTTCGGCGAGTTTGTGTTCGAAGAAACCCTTCTGGTCGTACCAGGGCGCTTTTGCGGCGCCTTCGGGCAAACGAGACACATCATCCGGATCAGTGATCGGTTCGCTGCCGCCGCGCTGGGCGACTTCCGTGAGCAGGGCGAAGTCCAGACGTTCGATCGGCTTACTGCCCTCGATGGTCAGCTCAGTACCGATTCGGCCTTCGTCCTCCAGGCCGGAGATTTCGTGGCATCCGGCGCAACCGAAGTGGCGAACCCACTTCTTGCCTTCGGCCTTCAGGTTCGGATCGTCCATGAAGGAAGCATCCGCGTAGGAGGTAGGCTCCTGCTTTTTCAGGGTGACGAGGTAGCTGGCGATGTCTTCGGCGTCCTGGGGAGCCAGGCGTAGGCTGGGCATCACCGTCATGTTCTGCACTTGGAGCTCGTGGCCATCATTGGGGCACTTGCTGTGCTCCAGGTCAAATACGTAAGGCAGGCCTTTCTTCTTGTAATCTTCGGCACTAATGTCCTTCTTTTCGAGCGGACAGTAAGGGCGAGTGCGTTCGCGCGCGTTGTGGACCCAACGAACGAGATAGTCGTAGTTGGCCTTTTCGCCGACACGCGTGAGATTCGCAGCGAACGTTCCGCCCTGCACCTGGTCACCTTCGCCGATGGAGTGGCACGCGAGGCAACCGCGCGTTTCGAATAGTTCCTTTCCATGTGCGGCGTTGCCGGGCTTGCGCTTGGGCAAGGGATCGGTGAGCGCTGATTGCCAGATGAAAGCGGAGATGGCTTTGATCTGGTCATCATTAAGGCGGAAATTCGGCATTTTAGTGGTCGGGCGGAAGTCGCTGGGCTTCTTCAGCCAAACGGGAATCCAGTTTTTGTTCAGCTTGAGGCGAATGTCCTTTAGATTTGGTCCAACCTTCTTCATGTCCTGGAAGAGGCTCTTGGCGGAACGGTCGAGCTGCACGATGCGGAGGTCGAGTTTGCTGTTGGTGACTTTCAGAGCGACGGCCCGATCGTTCAGGCGGTTGGCGTCCGCGTTGCTCTCGGCCTTGTCGGCCCGCTTCATCAGGTCGGCGGCTTCCTTGACGTTGTCTCTCTTCTCTTGATCGACCTGCTTAATTTGCTGGGCGATCGAGAGGAGGTCTTCGGGCTCCTTGTCGTAGCCTTCGTAACGGTGACAGCCCATGCAGCCGCGCTGCCGGAAAAGATCTTTGCCTTCGTTCAACGTCGAACCGACGTCGGTGCCGACGAGGGAAAGGACCATGTCCGCGGAATGGCAAATCTGGCAACCAGACTCGTAATTTGCCGGAGAGAACAGAGGCCAGAGCCAGTGCTCGTAATTGCCGTGGGCTTTTTCAACGCTGGTGGTGGCGCGGCCGTTGCCCTGGTGGCAGGGCGAGCAGCCGAACTTTTCGGGATCGTGAATTTTCAAAAGGCCGGGTTCCGGGTGGCTGGTAAAGGCGCGCGCGTATTCGTCAGGCTTCTTGCCCGGTGCGGACATGGAAGCGGCAGTCAACTTGACTGGTTCGCGAATGCCCATGTGGCAAGATTCACAGCGGTCGACAATGTTGGCACTGTCCTCTCTTTCGAGATTGGCACTGTGCTCATTGACGTTAATCTGGAGGATCTTTGGCGTCCAAGCTTCGGTTTTGTTCTTCAGGCCATCGAGCTGTGAAGGCGTCAGGCTCACCATGTGATCGGTGAGGTAGGAATCCATTAATTCCTTTTTTTCGCTGACCGGCTTGATGAGGTCTCCGAGTTCGGCGCTTAGTTGGGTGCGTTCGTTTTTCAGGTCGTTGTAAGTTTTTTCAAGCTCGTCATAGTCTTTGAAGGTTTGCTTCTTACCGTCGGGCATTTCGACGGCGGCGCTTTCTTTCTTGTATTCGTCCAAGTTTCTTTGCTTGCGTTGTTTTGCGGAAGAGCTAGTCTCCGTCTCAATGTCATAGGTTGAGGCGCTGACGTAGGCGCGGCGGTCGGTGAAAACGTTCTGCACGGCAAGAATCTGTCCGCTCAAATCGTGGAGCTTTTCGTTGATTTCCTTGATGCGCGGCGCGGCGTTCTGGCTGGCAGCCTCAAAATCCTGCTTCAGCTTCTGGTAGTCGGGGCTGGCCTCGACTTCCTTCTGGGAGTCGCTGGATTGCGAACGGGCGTTCTTCAGAAATGTCGAGTAGCGGTCTTTCCATTCGTGCTGGAAAGTTTTCCATGGACGCTGTCCAAAATCCTCGTCCCACATGGCCCAGAAGAAAGTGGCCATGAGAATGAGCATGGAAATGAGGTAATACGAGGCGAACGACTTGCTGACTACCGGGTCGTTTTCGGGAATGGGCTTTTCAGGCACCAGGTTCTCCTAAAGACTTCCGCGTCCTCGAAACCAGAACCAACAACGGGTCTTCCCGGCAAAAAACGCCGGGACGCAAAGAACGCGAAAGACCCGCCACTACAAAATCTGCGCAACTGAATCCGCCCGAGGAGATGGTTATCCTCCTAGACGTTAAACCACGGCGTTATCCACACGTACTTGATGTGGAAGAGCAAGCGCAACCCCATTTTGATCGGCAATCCGAGCATAGTGAGAAAGAATGTCATCATGATCGAGTACTGCAAAAGGCTCATGCGCTTGTAGTCCTTGGGATTGCTTCGCCTGAAAAAGGCGTGAACCAACAGGCCGCCCACAGTGAAGAAGCCGCCGACTACTGCTGCTCCGAAGATACCCTTACCCCAATTCGACGTGATGCCAAAGAGATCGGGCAAGTCCCGGTTCACTTCATAGATGAGGCGGTTGTGGTCCCAGGTCTGCCCTGGCCAGAACCACTGCCATCCAGGACCGCGAATGAAAGTGCCGATGAAAATCATGGAGACCCATAAGATGATGAAGCCGAAGAGAAATGTGCCGATGGCGAATTTGCGCTGCTTCCAGGTGTAATAGCCGGCACCCAAGGGGTTGGTATCTATATATGGTATGACCATCAGGCCGACAATGATCAGGGTGGGCATGACCACGCCGGCAATCCAGGGATCGAAGTAAACCAGCATTTCCTGCAAGCCGAGGAAATACCAGGGTGCCTTCGCCGGGTTCATGGTGAGGTTGGGATTGGCCGGTTCTTCGAGCGGCGCGTTCAAAGTAATGGACCAGATCATCAGGATGATAGTCACGATGATGGCGGCAAGGAACTCGACGCGGAGAAGGAAAGGCCAGACGTGGACCTCTTTGGCCCAGCCGGGCTTGAAGGGCCAGGCTTTGCGGTGATGAGTTTTTGCTAGCGCCGCATCTCCGGCGAGTTGCTCGATTAGGACGTCATTAGCATGCGCTTGCTTCCAGGCGAGATACAAGTAGAAAGCGAGCAGCGGAATCATTGCGATGATGGGAACGTTATCCGCGGCGGAGAGGATTTCCCACAGTTGTTTCCAATCCATGGTTATTTCTTCGCCTCCTTCACTTCGGAGTCGAGCACCACGGCCGCCGGGCCGGAGATGCCGCCATCCTTACGCACGCGCCAGAAGTGCAGGATCATGAAGATGGAAGCGATGATGGGAATGCCGATGCAGTGCCAGATGTAGGAGCGAAGGAGGGCGTTAGCATCGACGATGGAGCCGCCGAGGAGGCCGAAGCGGATGTCATTGTAAGGCGTCATGTTGAGCTGCGGGCCGAAGGGGCCTTCGTGGCCGAGAAGGGGAGTGGCGCGCGCCATGTTGGTGCCGACGGTGACGGCCCAGAAGCCAAGTTGATCGTCGGGAAGCAGGTAGCCGGTAAAAGAGAGCAGTAGAGTTAGAACGAGAAGGATGACTCCGACGTTCCAATTGAACTCGCGCGGTTTCTTGTAAGAGCCGGTGAGGAACACGCGGAACATGTGCAACTCGACGGCAATGACCATCAAGTGGGCGGCCCAACGATGCATGTTGCGGAGCAATTTGCCGTAAGGAACGTCGTGCTCGAGGTAAAGCACATCGCGGAAAGCCTGCACTTTGCTGGGATGGTAGTAAAACATCAGCATCACACCGGTGAGCGTGAGCACGATGAACAAATAAAAGGTGATGCCCCCCATACCCCAGGTGTAGCTGTAGCGTACGGCATCGCGATTGATTTTGGCGGGATGCAGGTGCAAGAAAACGTTGGAAAGAACGCCGAGAGCGCGATTGCGCGGCGTGTCGTCGTGCTTGTGCCGGAAGATCGAAGTGTAAAGCTGGGTCTTGGTGGGCTTGCTGAGCAGCTCGACTTGTTCTTTTGCTTTTGCTGGGAGGTCCGTCTTGAGGGACTCCAGGTCCTCCTTGACGCCTACTTTAATTCGCTCGACTAAGCCAAGCGATTTGCCGTTGTTTCCGTTCCCCTTTTTCTCTTCAGGCATTGCTGAGCTCCGTTATTCGGTGGCTTGACGATCCCTTGCTGTACTCCTCGAAGCGGGCGGGGCAAGCCCCGCCCCTACAAGTGAAAACGGCTAAACGGGCAAAAATGCTCCCGGGTCATCGAACTTGCTTGGTTGTCCTTTGGGCCACTGATAGAGCCGGGAAGTATCCACAACGATTTGGCCATCGGGAGCCAACTCCACGTGGGCGCGATCCATTGGGCGCGGCGCGGGGCCTTCAAAGTTCACGCCCTCGCTGTCGTAACCACTGCCGTGACACGGGCACTTGAACTTATTTTCGCCGGCCTTCCAGTCGGGAGTACAGCCTAGGTGCGTGCAGCGGGCGTAGATGACAAAAACGCGGCTCGGCGTGCGGTCCACCCAGATGCGGTACTTCTGCTGCCACTTGGTATCGACACCGAGGGCGTAGTCCGAGGCGTAACCAATCTTGAAGATGGTGGGAGGTTCGAAGAGCGTGCGGGGAAGGAAAAATTTGAAGAAAGCGATGAACCAGGCGCCAAGAAATCCCGTGACGCTGACCCAGACCAGCCGCCGGCGCTTGCGGTTGATTTCGCTGGGCTCGGGACCGACAGTCGCCAAACCGCCAGCCGCGGCAGCCTTGGATGTACCGACAGCTGGCGTACCAACATACTTGGTTGCATCACCAGCGCCGGCAGCGGATGTCTTCGCTGCTTCCGGTTTTGGTTTGGCCGAATCAGTTTCCGGGCCCGCCATGCGATACCTCCTGGATTCTCGATCTCGAAAATCATTGGCGGCCGTGAACGCGCCGCGCGTCCCCTAGGTTGAAGGCCTGCTGGCCGCAAACTGCTCGTGGCCGAAAATGGATCGGTCCCGAATCACAGATTGTTTCAACGATGCCCCACATATCTGCGGGAAGAGAAAAGACGGCTGTAGCAAGAACTTGAAACGTCTTTCGGAAAAACCGGAAATACTATAGGGAAGAGGCACGATCGCGGAGAGCAACCGAGGCCCGGCGAATTGGAGATAGTTGATGCGAAAACATCGCGAGGTCCTCAACATTTCCCTGGACCCCCCCAGAAACGAAACGGATATTACTCAAAACAAAAACTTTCGTCAATGCGTGTTTGCAGAGCTGCAAAGAAATAATGTAGAACGGTTTCCGCGAAGAAGCTGCGGCAACCAAAAATAATAGATGCAAGAACCTGCTTGCGCTCAGAAGAAGCTGTGATATATTCCCCGCGTTCAAGTCCCCCACTTTTCTGGACGTAGGAATTCGGGCAGGGCCTCAGTGGGGAAGGCCGAGAATCCAACTCGGGGGGTCTGCGCAATGGGCCTCGTGTTACTCGCAGTCATCTGGCTAATCACGCTCATTAGTACGTATTTTTTCATCGCGAAGACGTGGTGGCTGCCAGTGGGGGCTTCTGCCGCGGCCGCCGGTATCGATCATCATTTCACGGTCACTTACATCCTCATGGGGGCCGTGTTTGTGGCCGCACAGTTGGCCCTGGGATATCTGGTCTGGAGTTTCCGCGACGGTGGCAGCACCGCAAGGGCAGTGTATTCCCACGGCAACACGAAGCTCGAAGTTGTGTGGACCTTGCTGACGACGATCCTTTTTGTCGGGTTGAATCTGGCGACCTATCCGCTCTGGGCAGCCGAGCGTTTCGATCCCGCGGCGGCCGGGGCCGTGCGTGTGGAAGTGACGGGCATGCAGTTCGCCTGGTATTTCCGTTATCCCGGTCCAGATGGGCAGTTTGGCGCGACGAGACCCGAACTTGAGGACGCCTCCGCTGGTAGCGAAGCTGCGCTCGGCTTGGACACCAAGGATCCGGCCTCCAAAGACGACGTCGTTTCTGGAGTCATGGTGGTGCCGGTGAATCGCCAGATCGAAGTGATCTTGCGCGCTCACGACGTCATCCACAGTTTCTTTGTGCCGCAGATGCGGTTTAAGCAGGACGCCGTGCCCGGCCTGGCCATCCACATGCATTTCACACCGATTCAAACAGGCGAATATGAAATTCTCTGTGCCGAGCTTTGCGGGCTCGGCCATTACAAAATGCACGGGATCGTAAAAGTTGTGACGCAGGAAGAGTTCGATAAATGGTTGGCGGCACGGGAGGCGGAGAAGCAATAACCATGTCTACTCATGAATCGGCTGCCTTGGAATCGCACGCCCACGCGGCCCCTCAGGGCTTTCTTCGAAAGTGGGTATTCAGTCTCGACCACAAAGTCATCGGCCTGCAGTACTACTTCCTGGCGCTGGCGGCCGTGTTTGTTGGCATGTTCCTATCGCTGCTGATGCGCATCCATTTGATTTGGCCTGATGCGGCTTTGCCGTTGTTGGGGGTGATGCAACCGGCGACTTATCTCACGCTGGTGACCATGCACGGCACCATCATGGTGTTCTTCGTGCTCACCACCGCGCCGCAGGGCGGCTTCGGCAATTACTTCCTGCCCATTCAAATCGGCGCGCCGGACATGGCGTTTCCCGTCCTGAACATGCTCTCCTTCTGGACCACCCTCCTGGGCTTCGTGGTGATGATCGCTGCTTTCTTCGTCGCCGGTGGAGCGCCGCTCCATGGCTGGACGGGTTACGCACCGCTGAGCGCATTGCAATCGGCTGGCCCGGGCGAAGGACTTGGCGCGGACTTGTGGATTACCAGCATCGCCATTTTTTGCATCGGCGCGCTGATGGGCGCGCTGAACTTCATCACTACAACACTCGATATGCGCGCCAAGGGCATGACCATGATGCGCATGCCGCTCACGGTTTGGGCTTGGTTTGTGACCGCGATCCTGGGCTTGTTGGCCTTCGGCGTGCTCCTCTCAGCCGGCATTCTGCTGCTGATGGACCGCAACCTTGGCACCAGCTTTTTTGTGCCTCTGGTGACTGTCAACGGTCAGCTTACCGGTCATAAAGGCGGCTCGCCACTTCTGTGGCAGCACCTGTTCTGGTTCTTTGGCCATCCCGAGGTCTACATCGCGATTCTGCCGGCCATGGGGATGTGCTCCCAGTTGCTCTCGGTTTTTTCGCGCAAACCGATCTTTGGCTACAAGGCCATGGTTTACGCCATCTTGGCTATCGGATTCCTCGGTTTCATGGTTTGGGGACATCACATGTTCATGAGTGGTATGAGCCCCTATACGGCCTTTGCCTTCTCCATCATGACCATGGGCATCGGCGTTCCTTCGGCCATAAAGACGTTCAACTGGCTCGGCACGATCATGCACGGGCGAATACGTTTTACCTCGCCAATGCTGTTTGCCATCGGATTTGTTTCGCTGTTTGTTACCGGCGGAATCAGCGGCCCCTTCTTGGCGCAACCGGTGCTCGATATTCAGCTGCATGACACGTATTTCGTGCCGGCGCATTTTCACCTCATCATGGGCGTGGCTTCGATTTTTGGAATTTTTGCCGCCACCTATTATTGGTTTCCCAAGATGTTCGGGCGCATGATGAACGAGTCTCTGGCGCGCTGGCACTTCTGGTTTAGCTTTATCGGGACGTACGCGATCTTCATGCCCATGCACTATCTCGGCATGGCAGGGATGCCACGGCGCTACTCGCAGCTCACCGAGGTCGCTTATCTTCACAACCTGATTCCGCTGCAGAAGTTCATCACCTACGCGGCGTTTATTACCATCGCCGGTCAATTGATCTTTCTCGTCAATCTTTTCTGGAGCATGTTCAAGGGAAAGAAGGCCGTCGACAATCCTTGGGAAGCGACCACCCTCGAGTGGATCACTGCGACGCCGCCGCCGCACGACAATTTCGGCGGACAAACTCCGGTTGTCCACAATGGCCCTTATGAGTACAGCGTGCCGGGCGCGCCGCGCGATTATGTGATGCAGACCGACCCGGAAATCGAGCCAGCGCACTAGTCCCCGATGGCCACTTTCACTACCACCGCGACAGTAACCGACTCCGGAATTTCCCGGGGTGGGGATGGCGCACGCCCGGGTGTGCCGGACTATGGAACCCGCTTGCGCCGCGCGCGCCTCGGACTGCTCGTGGCTTTGACGCCCGTCTTCATGCTCTTTGTCTCCTTCACTAGCGCCTATGTTGTGCGCCAGGGACTGCCCAGCCTGGACCCGCGAACTGCCACGCTTGTCCGTGACTGGATCCCAGTAACTCTTCCCAAGCTTCTCTTGATCAATACTTTTGTTCTGGTCTTGAGCAGCGGGTTCATGGAGTTGGCTCGGCGCCAGATCCAAGGTCAGGCACGCGCAACTCTCCCGACCACCATCACGCATGCACGCGTCTCCGCCGGCGGCGAGACGAGCATGCCATGGCTCCCGATTACCGTAGTGCTCGGTCTCCTGTTTCTTTTCGGCCAGTGGACGGCCTGGAAGCAGCTGGCTGCCAATGGCTTCTACGTGGCCACCACGCCCAGCAGCTCTTTTGTGTATTTGCTGACCGGAACGCATGCCGTGCACTTGATGGGAGGAGTGCTGGCGTTGTTTGTCGCAGGCGTCGCTTCGCTTTTGGGTATTTCGTTGACGCGGCGGAGCATTGTGGTGGATGTCACGGCATGGTACTGGCATTTCATGGCCGCGCTGTGGATTTACATTTTGTGTTTGATGGAGTTTGCCAAGTAACCGGACGTTTCTGACCAGGAGGCCGAACGCATGGCTGATTCCGCGGTGCACGACATCCCATCGGTTTACGAACCATCGCTGTTCGGCACCTACTCCAAGAAAATCGGAATGTGGCTGTTTCTGCTCTCCGATTCGCTGACGTTCGGAGCACTGCTTTACGCCTACAGCTACGGACGGATTTCCACGGCAGGCTGGCCTACACCTTTTCATTCCGAGAGCATCGTCAACGCTACGATCATGACTGCGTTTCTGCTCACCAGTTCGCTAACGATGGTCCTCGCGGTAAGAGCCTCGGTGGACCGCAATGCCAAGGCGCAAACGCTCTGGTTGCTGGCCACCATGGCTTGCGGCATTGGGTTTATCGTGCTTCACGGCCGAGAGTGGAGTAATCTAATCGAGAAGGGTTTGTCTCTCCCGATGTTTCCCACCGTCTCCGGCGCGGTACCCGATCCCGAGTTCGTAGGCGTATCTAAAACCGTCCCGCAGTTTGCCTCCACATTTTTCACGTTGACCGGCATGCACATGCTGCACGTGACTCTGGGAGTGGTTTACCTCGGAGTGGTGGCACTGCGGCGCAAATTCATTCCCATCCTGCTGGCCCTGTGGCTGGCAGCGTGGCTGCTAACGCCGGCCACCAGCCCCTTTCACTACGGCGCCCACGTTCTCTTAATTGCTGCGATCGTGTGCGGGATTATTCTGTGGTTGAAGCCCAAAGTTTACGATTCGTCCGATGTGGAAGTGGCCGGATTGTACTGGCACTTCGTGGACCTGGTATGGATGTTCATTTTCCCATTGGTGTATTTGATGTCCGCAAGGATTTAGGAGCAAGGGAGATATGGATTCCACTCAAGTAGCTCTCGCCGAACGCGCTGCCGAACAGCAACGCCATCACAGCAAATCGCTTTTCTTTTATGTTTGGGGCGCCTTGCTGGTGATGACCGCCATTGAAGTGTATCTGACGTATCAGAATATGCCGGCAGTGAAGATGCTCACGATTCTCATGGGGCTGTCGCTGGTCAAGGCGGCGCTGATTATCGGCTTCTTCATGCACCTCAAATATGAAATCTCGCGCATGAAATGGCTTACAATGTGTTCCGTCGTGGGGTGCCTGATCCTGATGACGATCTTTTTCTTTCCGGACGCATTTCGCATCCTCTATCTGGGAGTAAAATGAGATTCCGCGCCGCGCTGCTCGCCTTTTCGCTCTGCATTTGCGCCGCACCGGCTTTCAGCCAAGGATGCGCCATGTGCCGCAACGCAGTCGCGGCCACTACCAAAGACGGCCAGAGAGCCATTGGCAAGGGTGTCCTTGTACTCGTAGTGCCCCCGATCGGGTTCATGACGCTTGGAGTTGCGTTGGCGTATCGCTACGGAAAAAAGCGGGATCTGGAAAACTGCTGAACAAACCGTTGCTTCGATTTGCAATGGCCCCCTTGAGCGCCCTGCTTGATGCACGGGGGCGACGTAAATTCCAACGAAGTCAGCGCAGGTTTCAATGCTGCGGCAGGAATTAAGTTGAACCAACCTCTAAGAGTTCCCGGAAGGTTATGGCCTAAGCCCTTTTCGAGAAACCGTTAGCAAAACCAGATCGCTATCAGGCAATTCCCGAGCAGGGGAAGCGCTCGCCGATTTTCGAGTGATAGTATCCCTCTTTGGTAGTGGCTCAACGAGCGGATTCTAGCATGAACAAACAAATTCATAGCAGCATTTCCATGGATAAATGGGGAGTGGCCTAGGGCCAGAGTGGCTAGGTTACCCCCTATATCTTTGCTCGGCGATCTTGCCCTTATACCTCAGCGCCGAAGTTGGGGCCTGCGCGCTATCGCGCGGCTAGTCGGCCGGGTGCACTGGAAGGAGACGACATGAGAAAAGCGATTTTTGTGGCCGTCCTGCTATTTACGCCCGTGGTTTTGCAGGCAAAGGACAAGCCGGCTTACGAAAAGGGCCAGCTGGTACAAATGGAGTCCACTTCTTGCGGCTATGCAGAGAAAGATGGCAAGACTTTGGCCGGAGAGATTTTTGGCACCGACGGGCAGCACAAGAAGACGCAGGAAACGCTTTGTCAGGAATATGTGCTGCGGTCGCAGCGGATCACGTACCGGATCCGGCCGAAAGATGACAAGCATCCTTCACTGCTGCCGATTGGCGAGACTGCCGAGTTCCGGATTCACAAGGACAAGCTGCTGTTGCGGGTTCCGGAGGCAGATGGCAAAGAAAGAGAGTACATCGTAGTATCCATGACGCCACGAACAGACGTGGCAGAAAACCGGGCAGCGGCGGCACGCGCAAACCAGTAGATAGTTCTGCTACGGCGCGTTTCTGATCGCCTGATTATGGGTGTATAACCAGATGTGAGTCCGCCAAGGGCCATTCTGATTGAGTGGAGGGCCAGCGTACGGTGGGGCTCTTTACCATTCGACCGCTTGGGGGTTCATCGGCCTTGTTCGTCCGGTACCCTTGGACGAACATGGGTGCGGGACAGAAGAAGGTCTGATGCCCGATCCTGTATGACACCCCTTCTGCAGGTTCAAGATCTCCACGTTACTTACACTTCGCGTGCGGGGAAAAAATGCCCGGCGGTTGAGGGTGTTAGTTTTGATGTGCGTCCGGGAGAAATTCTCGGGCTGCTCGGCGAGTCCGGTTCGGGCAAGAGCACACTTGCCGCGGTGCTGCTGCGGCTCCTTCCGGGGAATGCGGATATTCAGAAGGGCGGCGTTTTTTTCGAAGGGCGAGACTTGCTTCGGACAGAAGCTCGAGACCTTGAGCGCATTCGCGGGGCGCGCATTGCACTGATTTTTCAAGAACCATCGCTTGCACTTCATCCCACGATTCGAGTTGGTGAACAGGTCGGCGACGTCCTGGCGGCGCATGGATCGGCGAGCCGAGAAGCCCGGCGTCAAAAGACGCTACAATTGCTTGCGGAGGTTTTTCCGGCTGACGCGGAGCGCATTGCCGCCTCCTATCCCCACCAGCTGAGTGGCGGGCAGCAACAGCGAGTGATGATTGCCCAGGCAATCGCCTGCGGTCCATCTCTGATCGTGGCCGATGAGCCGACGGCTTCTCTGGATCCTACATCCCAGCAGGACATTCTTGGGCTCTTTCGGACGCTGCGAGAAAAACTCAAACTGGCGTTGATTCTAATTACACACAATCCAGCTTTACTGGCAGGACTAGCGGACCGCGTTCTAGTGTTGTATGCAGGAAGAGTGGCGGAAATCGGACCAACCGAACAAGTGCTCAAATATCCCCATCACCCGTACACATTGGCATTGTTGCAGAGCGTCCCGGCGGGCCCTGGTGAATCCACGAAAAGCCGCAAGTCACGGTTGCCGGCGATTCCGGGAGAGGCGGCGAATCTGGCGGTGCTCGGGGATGGCTGCCGATTCGAGTCCAGATGCCCGGACCGCATGGAACTTTGCGCCAAGCGCGAACCGGAACCCGTGGCAGTGAGTGAAACGCATGCCGTTTCGTGTTTTAAGTACGGCGGATGATTCGTTTTGAGAGCCGAGAATATGGAACCACTCCTCGTCGTGGAAAAGCTCGAAAAGCGCTACGAACACGGGCCGGCTCTTGGGCCAAAAAAAACATTGGCGGCCTTGCAGGGCGTTTCCTTCTCCATCGGCCGAGGGTCGACGCTGGCTCTCGTGGGGGAATCAGGTTCCGGGAAGAGTACGCTGGCGTACTGCATCGCCGGCCTCGAGCAGCTAACATCCGGAAGGATTGTCTTCGAGGGACGCGAAATCACCGCGCTCGATGAAAAGCAAATGCGTGAAGTACGTCCGCAGATTCAGCTGGTGTTTCAAGATCCGGGGCGATCACTGAATCCAAAATTTTCCGCGCTGGAAATTGTTGGTGAACCACTGCTTGTTCAGGGCCGGCTTGACAAGCAGGAGAGAGAAGACCGGGCACGAGGTCTTTTCGCGAAGGTCGGCATCGCACAAGAAAAAGCGCTACACAGGGTCGAAGAGTTCAGCGGGGGGCAGCGGCAGAGGCTGGCAATCGCAAGAGCGCTGGCGCTTGAGCCAAAGCTGCTGATTCTGGATGAAGCGCTCTCCGCTCTGGATTGTTCCGTGCAAGCGCAGATCGCGAATCTACTGCTGGAACTGCAAGCTTCGACGGGATTGACGTATCTCTTCATTACGCACGATTTTGCAATGGCAGGCCATTTAGCAGACGAGGTTGTGGTGATGGAGCAAGGAAGAGTCGTCGAACTCGGGACGGTGGATAAGGTGCTGGGGGCACCAGATCAAGAAGTCACTCGACGCTTAATTGCTTCCACACCAAGACTGGGCGCTGCGGCGCTCGCTCCCAGGGCAGTCTAATGCTCTACTTCTTGCGCCGCTTAACCCATACTATTTTCCTGCTCATAGGGGTTTCGATCCTCACCTTCCTATTTTCAACGCTGGCGCCAGGAAACTATTTTGACGAGATGCGGCTTAATCCGCAGATTTCTCCTGAGACTGTGGCGGCGCTGAGGGCGCAATATCAGATTGATCGACCATTGCCGGTTCGTTACCTGGGTTGGGTGAATTCACTGCTGCACGGCGAGATGGGATTCTCCTTTGCGTACAACAGTCCTGTTGCTCCGCTGTTATGGGTACGGGCGCGGAACACACTGCTGCTCACCATAACCGCAACTCTAATTAGCTGGGCAGTAGCACTTCCTCTGGGAATCTGGGGTGCCACAAAGCTAGGGCGATTGCCGGACCGCTCGATTTCAGTGGCGACCGCGATGCTTCTGGTTATTCCAGACCTCGTGCTTGCGCTCGGGCTGCTCATTCTGGCGGTACGCAGCGGATGGTTTCCAACGGGCGGAATGGTCTCGGTAAGTTTTGAGAGCCTCTCGACGTTTCAAAGGTTTCGTGATGTTGCCTGGCACCTGGAGTTGCCAGTTCTCGGGCTGGTCCTTTCTGCCTTGCCGATTTTAGTTCGACACGTGCGCGCCGCAGTTGCAGAGGTGCTCGATGCACCGTTCCTGCGAGCGGCGGCGAGCCACGGCATTCGGAAGAGAACACTGCTCTACCGTTATGCGCTGCGTGCTGCAGCTAATCCCCTCATTTCACTTTTTGGTTTCAGCGTGGGAGCCTTGTTGAGCGGCTCGTTGCTGGTGGAAGTAGTGATGGGATGGCCGGGACTGGGGCCGCTGCTTCTTGAGGCCATTCTTGCGCGCGATCTATACGTGGTGATAGGTGGCGTGCTGTTTTCGACGGTATTCTTGGTCGCGGGGAACTTTATCGCAGATTTGTTGATTTACTGGGCCGATCCCAGAATCCGCAGCGGGGCAGCTATGTGATGATTCCGCGTAAAGGCTGGAAGCGATGGCTCATTGTGCTTGTCACTCTCCACGGAATCATCGGGTGCGCGGGTTTTTTTGCGCCATATGATCCGTCCGAGCAGGACCGTGAACGGCCCTACTGGCCACCGATGAAAATTCATCTGGTGGATAGAGAAGGGCACTTTCACTTCCGCCCCCTTTTCTATGGGTTGCATTTGCGCGCCGGTTCGTTCGATCAATTCGAGGAGGGCACCGAGCAAGCCACCCCTCTCAAATTTTTTGTGTCCGGTGCGCCTTACCGTTTGCTGGGCATCGTGCCATCTCACTTGCATCTTTTCGGCGCCGAGGCGAATCGAATCTATCTATTCGGCAGCGATGGATACGGCCGGGACCAGCTCTCACGAATTCTCCATGGCGGACAAATCTCCCTGCTCGCGGGATTGTTGGGAGCGGGGCTAACATTGTTTTTCGGGATGCTCATTGGAGGGATAGCGGGATTCTACGGTGGGTGGAGAGACGCGTTGCTGATGCGCGTGGCTGAACTGTTTGTAGCACTGCCCTGGTTGTACTTGCTGTTTGCGCTTCGAGCCTTCCTGCCCCTGTCGGTCAGCCCGCTTCAGGCTTTTTTCCTGATTGTTGTAGTAGTTGGAGCCGTGGGTTGGGCGCGGCCGGCACGCCTGGTAAGGGGGGTAGTCTTAAGCGCGAAGGAGCGGGACTTTGTACGCGCAGCACGAGGTTTTGGCGCAAAGAATTTTTACCTCTTTCGGCGCCATATTTGGCCGGAAACGTCGAGCGTGATTCTGACGCAAGCGGCGATTCTCGTGCCACAATTCGTGCTCGCAGAGATGACGCTTTCCTTTTTGGGTTTGGGTGTGCCAGAGCCGGTGCCGAGCTGGGGGAGCCTCCTGGCCAGCCTTCAACAATACAGCGTGTTGGTGTCATATTGGTGGATGTACTTGCCGGCGCTGGTCATCGTGCCGTTCTTTCTAGGATACTTGGGCCTCGCGAGTGCATTGCAGGGGAGCTTAGGCACAGGGAAGATAGAGGAGACCAGCGGGGGCAGACCTTGAATATGTCGAAACTTTCCAACCTTGTCAGATGGTTTGGCTGCAGCCTGTTCCTAGTCGGTGCCGGTGTTCCTTGGCACTCCGCCACAGGATTTCCACCACAGGCAAGCTCCGCCGAAGAACTACTCACCTTGCCACGCGATATTGGAAAACAAGGCGGACGACTCGTTGTTTCTTTGCGTGCCGAACCGAAAACGCTCAACCCCCTAACCGCGGTGGATGCGCCATCGAAAGAAGTGATTCTTGGCGCGATGCAAGCGGACCTAATTCACATTAATCGCGCAACACAGCTCACGGAACCCGCCTTGGCGAAGAGCTGGAAGGTTTCCCCGGACGGATTGCAATACACACTGATCTTGCGCAAGGGATTGCGATTTTCAGACGGCCAGCCACTCGACGCAGACGATGTTCTTTTCACATTTCGAGTCTATCTTGACGAGAATGTTCATGCCACGCAGAGGGACCAGTTTATTGTAGGTGGCAAACCCATCGCAGTGCGCAAATTGGACGCGCAAACACTGGTCTTTCAATTGGCGAAAACCTACGGTGCTGGCGAGAGGCTCTTCGACGGCTTAGCGATTTTGCCGCGCCACTTGCTGGAAAAGCCCTATGCCGAGGGAAAACTTGGGCAGGCTTGGACACTTGCTACGCCTGTGAATCAGTGGGCAGGGCTGGGTCCGTTTCGTTTGAAAGAATACGTAGCAGGGCAAAAGCTAGTGCTCGAACGCAATCCTTACTACTGGAAACAAGATGCGAAAGGCAACCGGCTGCCGTACCTGAACGAATTGGTTTTCCTTTTCGTGCCCACGGCGGATGCACAGGTTTTGCGTTTTCAGTCCGGGGAAACAGACCTGATCAGTAGGATTGGGGCCGAAAATTTCTCGCTGTTGAGCCGCCAGCAGAGTGGCTATACGATGTCCGATGCCGGACCGGGGCTTGAATACAATTTCCTGTTCTTTAATCTAAGTGAGCCGGGGGAGAAAACCACCCCAGAATTGGCACGGAAACTGAAGTGGTTTCGAGAGGTCAAGTTTCGGCAGGCTATTTCGGCGGCGATTGACCGAGAGGCGATTGTCCGGTTGGTGTATCAAGGCCGCGGGGCCGCGCTATGGGGGCCAGTCGCGCCGGGCAACCATCGCTGGGGAAATTCAGCGATCCCCCACCCTGCGCGGTCACTGGACAAGGCGCGGGTGCTACTGAAGGAAGCAGGTTTTGCCTGGACGGCCGGGTCTAGCGGGGAACCTGCTCTCGTGGATTCCGACGCAAAGCCTGTCGAGTTTTCCATTTTGACCAGTTCGACGAACGCGGACCGCACAAAAATGGCGACATTGATTCAGGACGACTTGAAGCCCCTCGGCATGCGCGTTCAAGTCGTGCCGATGGAGTTTCGGTCCTTGCTCGATCGCGTCATGCAAACAAGAGAATACGAGGCTTGCCTCTTTGGACTGGCCAATCTTGATGCCGACCCAACCCCTGAGATGAACGTTTGGCTCTCCAGCGGCGGAACGCACGTCTGGAATCCATCGCAAGCGCATCCTGCAACTGCATGGGAAGCGGAGATCGACAAGCTGATGGAGCAACAACTTTCTGCGCCAACTTACGAACAGAGGAAAAAATCGTTTGACCGCGTGCAGGAGATCCTTGCCGAGAATCAACCGATGATCTTTCTTGCAGGCCCAGATATTCTTGTAGGGGCGAAGAATTCCGTTGGCAATTTTCATCCCGCGGTTCTGGAACCGTACGTCCTTTGGAATGTCGAACAGCTCTTCTTTAAAGATGGATCAGGTAATGCCCGACAATGAGCCCTGTCATCGCCAAGGCTGAAAAGAAATCGCGGAACGACTGGGATGACACACGGTTGGTTAAAGAGTGTCTAGAGGGAAACGAAGAAGCTTGGTCTTTACTGATTGACAGGTACAAAGCACTCATCTATTCCATTCCTGTCAAGTATGGCTTGCCGCCTCACGAAGCGGCCGACGTATTTCAATCCACTTGCATGGAACTGCTGACGCGGCTGCCGGCATTGCGGGAACCAAAGGCCCTTCCGAAATGGTTGATGCAGGTGGCGCATCACCAGTGCTATCGAGTGAAACGGCAGGCGCAGCGTGTGATCAGCCGCGATGCCGAACCGGACTTGCCGGAGCCGGAAACGCCCGCCGTCGCAGAAGGCCTGGTGCAGCAGACGCAAGAGGAACAGATGCTGCGAGATGCGATGCAGAAACTCACGCCGCAATGTCGAAAGCTTGTGGAGCTGCTCTTTTTTGAAACTCCGGCGCGGCCTTACGCGGAGGTCGCCGCGGAGCTGGGACTTGCACTCGGTTCTATCGGGTTTACGCGCCAGAAGTGCATCGAGCGATTGCGGCGAAATCTGGACGAACTGGGATTCCACTGATGCCTGCTGCAGTCAAGAAAGCACCGCCGGAAGAGCTCCTTTTCGAACTCGCGCAGATCGAGACAGATCCAGCGCGCAGGAAGTTTCTCGCCCGCCATCGAAACCTCATGCGCGACGAGGTCGTAGAGCAGCTTGCCAAACTGGTAGTTGAGTGGGTGCGCGTCAATACGCGCCAAGCCGTTCATTTGGCGGAAGCAGCCGTTTTGATCGGGAAAAAACTCCGGGGAAAGGAAAGCCTGGCTCTCGGTCTGCGGGCAAAGGCGAACGCTCTGTACGCGTTCGGCAACAACGCAGGGGCGGTCGAACACCACGAAAAGGCTTTCGAACTTTACGAAGAACTGAAGAATCAAAGTGAGGCTGCACGAACTCTGAGCAGCTCGATCCAGCCATTGATCCTTCTCGGTGAGTACGACCGGGCGTTTCAAGCCGCGGAACGTGCCCGCGAGGTATTTGTGCGCCACAACGATACCCGGCGCCTGGCCCGGTTGGAAATCAACGTAGGCAATATCTATCACCGGCAAGACCGATTCGAGGAATCGATCGCGCATTACGAACGCGCCTATATCGCCTTACTGCCCTACAAAGACGTGGAAGCAATGGCCGCCATCTTCAGCAACCTGGCGATGTGCCTGATCAACCTAAACGATTTTGCGAGATCGTTGGATTGCTATCAGAAGGCCCGCGAGCTGTGCAAACAAAACGGCATGCCACTGCTGGTCGCACAAGCCGATTACAACATAGCTTACCTCCACTATTTCCGCGGCGAATACAGTGTTGCCATCGAAATGCTCTATGCGGCGCGGCGCGCGTGTGAGGCCACAGGCGACGCCTATCATCTGGCTCTGTGCTATCTCGATCTGTCGGATATTTACCTCGAGTTGAATTTGAGCGAAGAAGCGGGGGAAATGGCCGATGAGGGTTTCTCGCGATTTGAAAAGCTAGGCATGGGCTACGAAGCAGCGAAAACGCTGGCGAACCGGGCAATCGCTTACGGTCAGCAAGGGAAAACCGTACAAGCACTCGAACGTTTTACCAAAGCCCGTGAAATGTTTGCGCGGGAAAGGAATCTGGTCTGGCCGTGGCTGTTGGATTTGTACCAAGGGCTGCTGCTTTTTCATGAGGGGCGCTACTTTGAGGCGCGAAGGCTTTGCGCAGGCGCCGCCGGATTCTTTGATCAAACTTTGCTCTCCGGAAAATCTGTTCTTGCACATCTGATTCTGGCGCGCATCGCCATGCATATCGGGGAGTCGGCCGCTGCGGAGGCGGAGACGGAAGCCGCCGTCGCCAGGATTGAGAGGTTACAAGCGCCGGTGCTCGCGTATCAGGCGCACTTTCTGCGCGGTCAGCTTGCCCAAAATCGCGGGGACCGCGCGTCGGCACTTTCTGCGTATGGCGAGGCGCGCAAAGTGCTCGAGACTCTGCGCAGCCGGCTGCACTCTGAAGAGTTGAAGATCTCATTTGTGAAAAACCGCCTTCAGGTCTACGAAGCTCTTGTGGATTTGCATTTGAGCGGAGAAACTGACGAAACCACTGCCGGCGAAGCCTTCACCTGCATTGAAGCGGCGAAATCACGCAGCATGACGGAGATGATTTTTCAGAGCGGCCAGAGCCTTCCGATGGGAGATGAGGGGCAGAGTGAACTGGTACGCCGAATCCGCGATCTACGTGAAGAGCTGAACTGGTATTACCACCGCATCGAGCTGGAACAGTTGCGCCCGGAAGAAAGTTCCAGCAAGCGCCTGCAACAATTGCACGAAAAAGCGGTGTCCCACGAAAACGAGCTCTTGCGAACACTTCGTGAACTTCCCGCGAACGAGCGGGAATACGCGACACTGGAAACTCCGGCAGACTTTTCGCTGGCCCGCCTACAATCCACTTTGCCTTCAGACACAGCGCTGGTGGAGTATTACTCGACAGGAGATCGACTCATCGCCGCGGTGGTCACGCGGGAATCGATCAAGCTCACTGCTGTCAGCGTGGTATCCCGCGTCAGCCACTTTCTTCACCTACTCCGATTTCAACTCTCGAAATTTCGCATGGGTGCGGCCTACGCAAACCGATTTGCGCAGCCTTTGCTCGCGGCTACGGAGTCCCATCTGGAGGCGCTTTACGCTGAACTCCTTGATCCGATCCGCGAGCAACTTAACGTCAGGCATCTGCTCTTCGTGCCCCATGGAGCTCTCCACTTTCTTCCTTTCCATGCTTTGAGAAGTAACGGCGAATACCTTTGCGATACACATACGATTTCCTACGCGCCCAGCGCAACCGTCTTTGCCCTCTGCCAGGAAAAAACAGGTAGTGACGTGCCCAACTCCCTGGTAATGGGCATCCCCGACGAACGCGCTCCGCAGATATTGAATGAAGTGCAGACCGTCGCAGATCTCTTGCCGCACACCGAACTCTTCCTCGGAGCTCGGGCAACTTCTCAGATCCTGCGTGAGCGCGGCTCCGCGAGCAGCCTTCTTCACATCGCGACGCACGGCACCTATCGTCAGGACAACCCTATGTTTTCCGGCATCCGGCTCGGAGACGGTTACTTGAACTTGCACGACCTGTACCAAATTCGCCTGCCCGCCAAACTGGTTACTCTGAGCGGTTGCGCCACGGGCATGAACTTCGTTTCGGCGGGAGACGAACTTCTAGGCTTGCAGCGCGGCCTTTTTTGCGCTGGTGCGACTTCTCTGCTCCTCTCCCTTTGGGACGTCCACGATGAAACCACTTCTGCCCTTATGCAGGAGTTCTATAGGAATTACATGCAGACCGGAAACATGGCTCGTGCCTTACACTCTGCTATGAAGCAGCTTCGCCAGACGCACCCTCACCCATACTTCTGGGCGCCCTTCGTCCTGGTCGGCAAACTCTCTGAAAATAAATAAGTTAACTAATCTCTCTCGCCTATATTTTTGTCTTCCTTCAGGCCCCTTAATCCGCGAGGGCTGAATCAGCGCTCGTCCGCTGGGGAGCGGAAGTTCAGAGAAAGGCTGATGGGGGGGAACAAAGATGAAGCACTTTAAGACTGAGGAATGGATTGATTTTGCGAACCAAGTGACTCCTGCAAGGCAGCGGGAAGCCATGAAGAAGCACTTGGGCACAGGTTGCAAAGAGTGCGTGGAAACCGCAGCCCTATGGCAAAAACTACACAACGCGGCAGCGATGGAGGCCAGCTATCAACCTCCCGAGGCAGAAGTTCGTTTAGCAAAAGCAGGCTTTACTGTTGCCAGTGGGGCTGCAAACCGGAAGGAAAAGAACAGTTTTGTCCAGGTGGTGTTCGACAGTTTCTTACAACCGATGCTGGCAGGCGCGCGGTCCGGCGGACTGGGAACCAGACAAATGCTCTATCGCGCTGATCCCTATCAGATCGATATCCAGATGGAAGCGAAGCCCGACGGCAATCGCCTAATGGTCACTGGCCAACTGTTGGATGTTAGTTCGCCTGGGGTTGTCGGACGCGACGTGGGGATTACGCTCTCGAATCATCGCGGGAATGTCATCCACACCGTTACCAATCAGTTTGGCGAGTTCCGAGGCGAAATCGAAAACACGGGGGACCTGGAGCTTTCCTTCCCCGGCAAGGGCGAGAAATCCATTGTGATTTCGCTTCGCAACGCGCTGAGAAATTCGCCCGGGAGTCAGGTTTGAAGGGCGCGCGCCATGTCGAGATTTTCGGGTATTTGCCCGATGGTACGAGGGTACCAAACGCAAATAGCCTGGATGATTGTAACCGACATCACACTCGTACCATTGGCTCAAGAGGCAGATTCCGCAAGACTTGCGGCGTACCCCTCTCTGCCGAAGGTGGAGTGAATCTAAAGCAGGAGTCCCCGGGAAGGGATCTATTCTATGAAACGTAGTTTAATCATTCTCGCCGTCCTGATCGCCATTACGACCGCAGGTGTTCAGCCCGTCGCGGCCCAAAATCGCTACATCGTCCGGACCACTGGAGGACTCACTTCCGTCCTCAAACTGTGCCTTGCGGCTAATTGCCAGGTTCAGGGGGCTATCGACGGCAATGTCGGCCAAACGTATCTGGTGACCTCGACCGGCAACCTGATCGCTAATCTTCTGAACGGCGTGGTAAATCTTCTTGAATCGCTTCTCGGAATCAAGAGCGTCGAGCCTGATCAGCTCTTGCCCATTCCTCTAAAGCCAGTCAACAGTATTCCCCCCGGATTGAACGATCGCACCCCCGTCAACTATTACGGCACTCCAGTTTGGCACGGCTACGCCGCGCAGCCCGCCGCACAGATCATCCGCCTGTCCGATGCACAAAATGGCTTCAACATCGGCGGCACAGGTATCGTGGCCGTGATTGATACTGGCGTGGATACTTCCCATCCGGTTCTCCAGCCTGTTCTTCTGCCTGGATACGATTTCACCCGCAATCAGCCGGGCGCTTCCGAATTGCTGGATGTCCCGCAATTGCAAAGCGGCGCGAATGACAACGACTCGGATGATCCAAGTCCGGCATTTGTGCAGCAGTCCAGCGTCGCGGTACTCGATCAATCTTCCGTTGCAGTGCTGGACGGTGGACCGTACTCCGCCTTTGGTCACGGGACGATGACGACCGGATTGGTCCACCTCGTAGCGCCGAAGTCCAAGATTCTGCCTTTGAAGGCTTTTACTTCCAACGGGTCAGGCTATCTTTCTAACATCGTCGCAGCTCTCTACTACGCGGTTCAGCATCAAGCGAATGTCGTCAACATGAGCTTCGACGTGTCGGCATCTTCTGCCGCCTTGAACCAGGCAGTCTCCTATGCGACCCAAAAGGGAGTTGTCCTGGTAGCCGCCGCTGGCAACGAAAACACCAGCGCGCCGGTGTACCCTGCTGCACTAAATGGAAATGTGATGGGCATCGCTTCAACCACGAACTGGGATGCGCGTTCTTCCTTCTCCAACTATGGCAACACGGACGTTTGGATCGCAGCACCCGGCGAATATGTCATCACCACTTTCCCAGGTGGCACCTATGCCAGTGCTTCCGGTACCTCTTTCAGCTCTCCGATGGTCGCCGGTACTGTAGCGCTGATGTTGAACGCCAAGCCTTCCCAGAACCAGTCGTCGAACCAGTCATCGGCGTCCAGCGCCCTTTCTCACGCCATTAAGTTAACGCCAGACCTCCACAACGGCCGCCTCGATGCCTACCAGGCGGTTTCTGCCTGGATCAACAGCAACTCCAGCTCCGGTGGCGGCGGTTCGTGCTTTTTGTTCTGTTTGTAACAGTAGTGATGAAGGAGCGCGAAGCCATGCTCTCCCCATCTCCTAATCCTAATGCGCTTCAGATGCCAGACCCCCTGCGCGTCAAATTAGTCGAAGAGCAGATCACCGCGCTACGCAGCTCGGTGATCTGTGCCTTCAACCAGCTGCTGGACCTGAAAGATCTCAACACTGGGGTCCATAGCACGCGCCTCGCGGAGTGGGGAATGCGTGTTGGTCAAGAGCTTGGCTTGGAAGAATCGGAGCTACAAAACCTGGAAGTAGCGGCGCTCCTCCACGATATCGGCAAAGTCGGAATTCCCGACGCCATTTTACGAAAACCCGGACGCCTGGACGCAGACGAATACGCCCTGATGAAAAAACATCCGGAATACGGATGGGCGGTGCTCCGCATGCTGCCAGGATTTGAACGCGCGGCCCTCGACATCCTTCACCATCACGAGAACTTTGACGGCAAAGGTTACCCAGCCGGGCTAAAAGAACTGGAGATCCCCATCGTCTCCCGCATCGTCTCTGTGATTGACGCTTTCGACGCCATGGTTTCTTCGCGCCCCTACCGCACTGGTCTCCCACACGAGGAAGCCGTTCGCCGACTCATCGAATCGAGCGGCACGCAGTTCGATCCCGCCGTCGTGCGGTGTTTCATTTCCTTTGCGCAAGCAGAGATGGCCACGGTCTTTGCTGCCGCCGGCACCTCTGTCTCGTCAGCACTGTAGACTCTTCCACACTCCACAGCCGTACCAGAAACGATCGGTCGAACGAATGAGCACCCGTGCACACGGAACCATGCGAGGGAATTCCCTCCAATAAGAATGCTGTCGCGATACGTGGCGGAAAGGGCGGGAATTGGTTAGAATTCGCGGCAGTCTGAAAATCTATGATCACGCTTCTTTCCATCATTGCTCTTGGTTTTTTTCTAGGCATGCGACATGCGACTGATCCGGACCACGTTATCGCCGTGACGACGATTGTCAGCCGCCAGCGAAGCATCCGGCAAGCGGCCTTGATTGGTGCCCTTTGGGGCCTGGGCCATACTATAACCATTCTGCTCGTTGGTTCGGCCATCATTTTATTCGGTTTCGTGATCCCGCCAAGAGTTGGGCTCACCATGGAACTGTCTGTCGGCTTGATGCTAATCCTGCTGGGAGTTCTAAATCTTTCCGGAATCTTGCGCCGCATTACGGAGACGGTTACACCCTTGCAGCCGTCACAACACTCGCATTCCCACGGACACGGAGACTACGTTCACAGCCATCCCCACAGTCACAGTCCTCAGAAACATGGCCATGCTGAGAATGCGACTCCAGTGGGTTGGATGGATCGCAAGTTCGGGAGGCTGGGCCTCTATCAAGGTATACGACCGCTCGCAGTAGGCGTCGTTCACGGCCTTGCCGGATCGGCTGCCGTAGCCTTGCTGGTGCTCACGACCATCCGTGTTCCTAGTTGGGCGGTCGTCTATCTTCTGGTATTCGGCATTGGCACGGTAGCAGGGATGATGCTGATCACCGCGGCGATTGCTGTCCCTTTTGCGCTTTCTGAAAACCGGTTTGCACGCCTAAACCGCGGACTGGGGTTGTTCTCGGGAGTGCTCAGCCTTGCCTTTGGCCTTTTTATTGTCTATCAAATGGGCTTCATCAACGGGCTCTTCGCACGAAATCCCCATTGGGTGCCTCGTTGATGCCGTCTGCACCAAGAATGTCCATCACGAGATTTGACATTGCCACTGTGGTAATGGAAAATATGCAGTCCCCATATTGTGCAAACTGTGAACCAGGGGTGGACCAGCTGGTTCTTTCTTTCAGGCGCGACGAGTGCGAAGCGTCTTTCTAAAGGCAGAATGGCAATCTTCAACAAATCTACAGATTTTTAGAGTCGACTATGGAAGCGGTTGCCCAACCAAAATCGAGTGCGATTCCGCGTCAGTCTCTCGCAGCCGCTGTTGTTGAACGCCTTCGCGAGAAAATCCTGAGCGGTGAACTGCGGGAAGGCGAGCAACTCCGGCAGGAAGCCATCGCCGAGGAATTTGAGATCAGCCGGATTCCCGTGCGAGAGGCGCTCAGCCACCTGGCCGGAGAGGGCTTGGTCAAAATCATTGGAAATCGTGGCGCAGTTGTTGCAGCGCTTTCGCCCGATGAAATCATGCAGTTGTTTGAGACGCGCGCCGTATTAGAAAAATATATGTTGCGGGAAGCGATCCCGAATATTACTGACGAAGATCTTCGCCGGGCGGATGAGATTCTCGTGCAATATGAGCAGTCTCTAGAACACGATGCTGAGGTTAAGTCGTGGGGACGCTGGAACTGGAGTTTTCATTCGGCATTGTACGCGCCCGCTAACCGGCCAGTTATGATGTCTTTCCTAAAGACTCTGAATCTGCAGTGCGACCGGTATACGCGGCTCCATTTGGTAGTCACTCGGGACCTCCACCGGGCGGGCAAGGCTCACCGGGAACTCCTGGATGTTTGCCGGACTAGGGTTCCAGAGGCGGCAGCAGATGCTGTGTGGAAGCACATCATGGACGCTGGAGAATATCTGCGCGAACTGATACAGAGCCGACGGCAGCACAAGTCGGCATAATCCTCGATCTCATTGAGGTAAAGGTACTCAGCGCGTCGGGATCGACGCCAACGGGGACGCCGACGCAAATCGTCGATACGATTCAAGGTGGAAACTCCGTCCTTTCAGCGATAGAACAGATTCGGAACGATCTCGTGACGCCAACACGTCTAGAAGACGTTCCCGCTCTTAATGTCATCCCACACGATCTGTCCCTTCTCTTCCGGGATAGATCTACGCGTGGTTTCCCGCCCATGTTGCTTTTGTTAGAAGGCCCGATCTTACCTACTGAGGTGTTCAGTTCTAGCGCGGAGCAATGCGGATAACAAAACAGAATTTCCAATATCCACGACTGGGCAGCACCAAATTGTTTGCATATTGACGCAGTTAGCGTTTGGCGTCGGCACGAATCACGCGAATGCCAAAAACGCCGGGGATCTCGCTTTCCTTCTTCGCTTCAAAGCGAACTGTCACTCTTCGCTTATCTCGGGCTACTTCCGCAGGTATCGCATATTCTACGTCGGAGAAACGCACATCCTGTTCTGGACTGCGCCTTTCCACTACTTGTTCGCCAACTTTCACTCGATCCACAAGAACCTCAAAGGAACTCACGCGGCGAGCATTGTTGCTGTACGTAACCACCAAAGCCAGCGGATGCGAGCCCTCCACTGGCAGATCAAAAGAAAACCATTTTGTTCCGCGTCGACCGTAGCGTCCGTCCAGTTGAACAGGAGAGCTTTCTTCTCCCTGTTGATTGAAGTCACGTTCCGCCTGCATCTGGCCGGGTTGAAGAAAAGCCACTGTCGCTGCGTCAAGTTTCTTTAGTTTCTGCTGTTCCGCAGCGTAGGCCGCCGATTTTTTCTGCCACTCTGTGGAGGAGTAGACGTCCCAATAAATCGCGTATCGGCGGCGCGGTACCTGGTAAAACGGAGCGAAAGTGATGTCCTCGCTCAAGCCGACGCCTGTCGTGCGAAACGTGCCGGGCCTGCCATTCACCGGCTTCAGCCAATCCTCGATTCTACGCGCATCGGTCACGAAGACCGGCGCTGAGAGGCCTGTGCTTTCGCCCTCTCGCGGGGCTGGTTGCTCCGGCCCGACATCACCGGCCAGCACGAGTGGACCCCACATCAGAGCAAGTCGGTTCGGATTGTCGGGCAAAGGCTCGGTGCGTAACTTCTTTGGCAACGCGACCTCCACCGTGTCTCCATCTTTCCACGTACGCGAGATTTGTACGTAGGAGTCTGGCTGCGGGACATTTGTTATCGCTTGGCCATTCACTTTCGCGCTGAAGCCTTCCCCTGCCCAATAAGGCCGCCGTAGAGCCAGGGTAAATTTCTTCGGAGACTTTGCCGCAAACTTAAGCGTTGCTGATTCTCCGAGTGGGAAGTCCGTGCTCATCTCCAGCTTTACTCCCGCCTCTCCCCAGTTTGCTGTCGAGGGCACAAACAAACTGACCCAGAGCTTGTCACCTGATTCGTAGTAGATGCCGTAACCATGGAGCGCATGGCTTTCCATGCCCGTTCCCACGCAACATGTGAAATCTTCAAGCTTGTCCTGGTACTCGTGTTGCACACCCCGGCCAACGGGAACCATGTAGCACACCCGGCCGTCATCGGGATCTTGAGATGCGAGGATATGATTGAAGAGCGCTCGCTCGTGGAAGTCCGCGTAGCGTATCTCTGGATCGACAGCAAAGAGTTCGCGCGACATTTTGATCATGTTATAGACGTTGCAGGTTTCCGCCGTGCGTCCATCAACTAGGTCGTTTAGCTTGTCTGGTGGACCGAAATATTCATTTTTTCCGTGTCCGCCCGTTGCAAAGCTGTGGTGCAACGCAACTTGATCCCAGAAAAATGTGGCAGCTCTGTAGTCTGTTTCATCGCCCGTGTACACATATCTCATCAATGAGCCGAGAAGCTTAGGGACCTGCGTGTTGCCATGTTTGCCGCCAAGAATATCTTGTCGCGCCGCCAGCGGGTCGAGCATGGCGCGGTGTTCGAATTTGCTAGAAAGGTTTAGCCAGCGCTTGTCGCCCGTGTCTGCGTAGAGGTCGGCGGTTACCTCGTTCATTCCGCCGAATTCCGTCGCCAGCATTTTCTGGATGTGGTCATCGTCGAGTTTGGACAGGATCCCTTCCGCCCATGCGGCAAATTTGATTTCGACTTGCAGCGCTTCCGAGTTCCCGGTGTAACGATAGGCGTCACGGAGGCCCGCAAAAAGTTTGTGCTCGACATACCACGGCGACCACAATCCGTTGAGGTCGAATCCTCCCGACCGGATTGTCCCATTGGATAATTCTTGAAAATGAATCTTTCCATCGACTCCCTTGTCGTCCATGAGTGCGCCAAGATAGCCATCTCCTTGCGCCTTCTGAACCTCCGCCAGCTCTTTGACGATGTAGTCAGCACGTTCTTTGAAACGGGAATCACCAGTCGCCGCCCACATCAGACTTACAGCGGAGAGATAGTGTCCGGCGACATGGCCCGTCAATTGTCTTCCGCCACCATCCCATCCGCCATACCCCTTGGCTTTGGATTGCAGGCCAGCTCGCTGCCGTAGGTACGACAACATTCGATCCGGATCCAAGTCGAGCAGGTATTTGGCATCCAAGTCTTGCGCATTCTTCAATGGCCCAGGGAGCAAGCGGACGCTACTCAGAGGCAAAGGGCGAGCTTTAATCAGTTTTTGCTCGGAAGTCTTTGCCGGATTCGGCTGCTGCGCGCTGGCGGGCGTGGCCAAGAGGGCTGCCGATAGAAGTAAAGTCAGCGAGTGCTTCGTCATAGATGCTCCAAGACTGGATGGCAAATTTGAATATCTAAGATGCAGCACTTTCTTCTTAAATCTCATGGTAGTTTCCCTCGGAATCTAAGAGCCCGGGACCAGTTCCACCCAAGTTGTGGCTTTGCCAACTGGCACCACGTAGGTTCCTCTTTCTTGTTTTAACGTCATTGCGGGCTTATAGGTCAGTGCAGTGCCAACCTTTGCGGGCTGCTCCACCCGCAATCGTGCTTCGCCTAAGTATTCCGTCGCAGGCGACAACCCGACGCGGATCGCCCCGGTGCGCGAATTGACTTCGATCTCCTCGAATGCCCCGGCGTCTAGGGTCAGCCACACCCCTGCCGACGCAACGTAGACGCGCATCCGGAACGAATCGAGCGGCGTGACCTTCACGGTATCTCCCGCAACGCGTATGTTCCCACCGAACGCCTGCCACCCAAATTCAGGGTGGTTAACAATGTAGGTTGCCGTATTCCAGGCGTGGCCGAAAACGCTCGGGCCATTGTCTCCCGATAACGCGTCGGGCTTCAGCATGTCTGGAAAAGCGTGGAACGCCGGGGCCAGGAAACCTTCCTGGTCGACGTTTGTGAGCATGCCCATCGTCCCGCCGTATCCGACCCGCAACAAATAGAAATCGTCGGGATGCTCCCGGTATTCCGCGAGAACGGGAATGGCGTTTAGGCTCGAGCCATAGTGATGTAGTTGCCGTTCAATCTGCCGGTATTTGCCCGCAAACACGAAATCCCAGTAACGCCGCGCGCTGCCGTTGTATCCCCAGTGGGGAATTGTTGGATCGTAGCCGAGGATCGCGTTGAGCGTTACATCGGCTTTTTCCTGGAATCCGAAATACTTCATCCACGCGTAGACTTCTTCCTGTCCGGTGGAGTCCCATGGCATTTCGCTGCCGAAGGGATAAGCCTCTTCCTTCCAGTGATTCGCTCGTACGCGCATGGTTGCTTCCAGGTCATCCGCTTGTGTCTTCATTCCTTCGCGGCGAAGGTCAGCCAGAACCTGAAGGAAGATGTCGCCGTCCATTTGGCCGAACACCGCGTATTCCGGCGCGAGTTTCACCATGGCGATCGACGTCTCGTAGGCATTTGTCAGATACCAGTCCCACGGATGATTTGAGACCAACCCCTGGTAATTCCGTGCCAGACGATACAAAACCCAGTCGGCCGCAACGACGTGGAGATAGTTGAAGGAACGATCCACGCGTTCCGCATGCTGTTTGTTCCAGCTTGTCCAGCTCGTCCAATCGAAGTCCTTGCGGTAAAAACCAGCGGGCATCTGATCCGGCTGGTAGTAGAAAAGACTCTTACGCACGCCAAATTTCTTCGGGCCATCCTTGTACTGCAAGCCGCCCCACAAAACGCCGTCCACGAACTGCTGAAATTTGGCCAGTTCTTCCTTGTTGGGTTGACCGAGTTGCTTCATGATCGCCGACAGCCATGCTCCACCTCCGCCCTCGTCGCCGAGCCCGGCGATCCACGCCCGGCTATCCTGCATCGCGATCTCGTTCGTGTCGCGGTCGTAGCTCATAATCGACGGGCTGCGATGAAAAGGATCGTTTGGATCGGTAAACCACTGCTTAGTCGTGAGGAAATGGCCCATATCCGCGAGCGTTTGTGCTGCCGGCTTGGTTACAAAATAGTGGATCGTCTGCACCAAACCGTCCTTGTAAGTAACCGTTAGACGGGCGCGCCCCCAGGATTTGCCTCGCACCAAATAATTGTTCCAGCCTCCGGCGGTTGGGGCCTCGAGTTTCAGTTCGATTGCACCCGCAGGCTCGACCACGGCAGACCTAACAGATTCCGGATACTTCAGGAATAGATGTGCTTCCACATCCATCGGCAAAACGTAGCCGGGCATACCCACGGCGACGGGACGATGATTGTCCGCCAGGGTCTTCTCAATGTCTCGAATCGAATTTGATGTGACCAACTGGACGCCATAGGTTTTCGATTCTCCCGGCGCAAGAGTTAATTTTGTGGGTGGATTCCATGGCGTGACGTTCTTCCACTCGTTCTTCACGTATGCTTCGCTGTGCACCATCCAGTCATAAAAGCCTTCAAACGTAATGCCGCGCGGCGTCGCGTCGCGGAAAATGCGCTCGTTGCCTGCTCGGCGCGTATCCAGAATCGGGTTGTATGCCTCGAAAGGAGTATTGCCGTCGGGAATCACCAGCAGGGCAGGGCCATGTCCGCTTAGGCGCGTCACTTGCAAATACCCGGCGCCTTCACCGATGTACGGGTCATAGAACGAGCAGATCGCGTGAGCTTGCTCGAGCGAACGGTCGTTTAGCACATTGTTAAAAATCATCGGGATCCCCAGTGCGCCAATCTCGACGTCTGCCGACGACTTGTTCTTCAAGATAAAACGCAGAACAAGATTGTTTCTTTCAAGGGCCCACGCCCGAGTGACTTGAACAGGTATGTCGGCGGGAAGTGTTGGGGAGAGATCGGCGGAGGCAAGGACCGGAGCCGAAGCAGGCAAGGATGTCACCGGAGTCCGCGTCAAAGCCGTCGAATAATTCTTCCATTCGCCCGATTCGCTCGCGCGAATGCGCAGATCGACGTCGCCGAGATGGTAATACCCGTCCTTTGAACGCTCGACCAGCAAATCACCGGGTGTGAAGTCAAAGTCGCCTGCGCCTTTTGGTCTTAGTGCCGCCACGGTCTGTGAAGAGCGGACAAGTCGCAAAGAGAAAGAAGGAGTATCCAGATCTAGAAAGCCTTTTTCGAGCATCGGCCCGGGACTGGGAGGCTGTTTTTTTTGACTCTCCTGAGCGCGAACGACCCAAAGGGCTGCCGCACCAGTCCCGAGTAGTGCCAGGGTAATCAGAAGCACGCCTTTCGGGCGAGTGTTGCTCATCTTGAGAATCATGTATTTAAGTCCCTTACTTTGATCAGTCGAGTTTTTGCGTTGTAAACTCAGCTTCCTGTAAGCGCTTCCGGGCCAGGCTGCGGCTAGTTGCCCCTTTCTTTGGAGCACCTTTCTTTTGATTGCATAATATATCCACTGTGCTACATTGCAAGCGCTTACTTTTCGTTTCTCCATCGGAGGATCTTCGTGCGGCCCGTCCCCATCCTCTTTCTCTCCTTCCTTCTTCTGGTTACACCCTATGCGCAGTGCCAATCGCTTAGCAATTCTGACTTTCGGATCGACTACTCCCCATCGGGCTTGTCTCACCTGAAGCACGTTCGCGACAAGTACGATACGGACTACATCGCAGCGGGCCGCAGATTGGGCGACGTGCTCCTTCGCTACCGGGCAACGGGTGCGAAAGACTGGCAGAAAGCATCTGCGGCAACCTTAGATAGCGCGGGTTCCCCCCAACCTGACAAAGTGTCCTTTACGATTGGCGAACTCGTGCCGACCACTGCCTCATCGGCACGGGCCTCCGCTTCTGTGACTTCGCCGGCCCTGCAAGCTCTCAACGATCGCGTCCTTCCGCAGAGTTCTCACGACCCAGAGATTCCGCGCTTCGCCTGGTTTCGTCGAAAGGGAACCCTTGAATGGGTGCAGTACGACTTCGCAGAGCCAAAACAAGTCAAATCCGTGCAGCTCTATTGGGCCATTCAGGAGGATGACCAAAATCCATGGAAGTTGCCGAAGAGCTGGCGCGTCCTTTACCGCGACGGAGACAGTTGGAAGGAAGTGACCCCATTGACCAGCTATGCCTTGGCGGCAGACCGGGAAGACGACGTCACATTCTCCCCGGTAACAACTTCTGCGCTTCGCATCGAAGTCCAATTGCAGGACGGAGCGACTGCGGGCATCTATGAGTGGCGTATCAACGATGAAGGCAGGGAAGTGAAGCCGACCCGCGACCTGCAAACCCGGGAAGACTTTCAACTGCGTGATAACGGTTTGATATGGACGATTTTTTTGAAAAACAATTCCAGCCGCGAACTCGAGATCGGTGATCTGGCTCTGCCGTTGCCGTTCAACACGCAATACGTCTGGGACAAGACCGAGACATACACCAAGCGCCTCATCCCGCATTTCCTGATCGCCGGTAACGGCTCATTTCTTTTTTGGATGCGCACCAACACCGAGGGTCCATATCTAGTCATGACTCCCGTCGGCAACTCCAAGCTGGAATATTTCGAGCCGCAAGGATTCGGACGAGGTGTGGCGTACTTCATCCATTCAGCTGCGAGCGGAGAAGAACTGCGAGCGAAGGGCGGAACTTGGCGTTTGCCGCACACGAGGCTGGTCCTTGCGTCTCAGGGACAGCCAGGCGATGGAGCCGTCTACCAGTTTAAGTTTCGTTGGGCGCAAGACTATGCCTCCGTTCGCGGTGTTCTCTACGAAGAAGGCGCCTTCGACATCAACGTGGTACCGGGAATGACCATCCCTTCCGATTTGATGTCGATGTTTTCCGTACGCACCCACAACAAAATCTCGGATGTGACGGCTGAGCATCCTCAGCAGACGAGGATTGAATACCTGGGCGAGCGAGCGAAGGACACTTATGTCTACCGAGTTCATTTCTCGCACCTTGGTGAAAATTTGTTGAAGCTGCGGTATGCCAACGATGCATATCTTGCTTTGGAGTTTTTCGTTACTGAGCCGCTCGAGACGATGTTCAAGAAGCGGTCCTCATTCCTCGTGACGCACGAGCAATACCGCGATCCTGGAAAGTTTTACAATTCCGTTTTTTCTCAGTGGGATATGAAACATCAAGCGTTGCGCAGCCCGGATGACCTGGACGGCCTGCAGTCCTACGCAGTCGCTTCCGACGACCCCGCACTGGGCAAAGCTCCGTACGTGGCAGGCAAGAACATTTTCTTTCCCGAGCAATCCGAGATTGACGCTGCCGAAAGGTATCTCAAGAATTTTGTCTGGGGCGGGTTGCAGCAAACGGACAAAGAGCCGTACCCCTTCGCTATTTATGGAATTCCGAACTGGAAGGTGAATCGCGACAGCGCTAAAAACGACGACAGCGGGAAGAAACACATCTGGAGAATCTACGATTATCCCCATGTGATCCTTCTGTACTACAACATGTACCGTCTGGCGAAGCTCTACCCGTCGATGACTCACTACTTGGACGCAGACGGCTATCTCGAGAGGGCCTTCGGCACTGCCAAAGCCTTCTTCACTGTTCCGCTGGAAATCGTGAAATGGTCCGCTTACGAGACGGGCACGTACAACGAACTCGTGATCCCAGACTTGATTGACGCGCTCTACGAAAACGGCCGCAAGGATCAAGCCGGCTGGCTTAAGGCCGCGTGGGAGAAGAAAATCAAATACTTCATAAACGATCATCCCTATCTTTTCGGATCGGAATATCCATTTGATTCGACGGGATTTGAATCCACTCACGCGTTTGCAAAATACGCGATGAGACACGTGCGCAAACCGGACGAATCGCTTTCTTCCGATGTTCCCTCGGACGATTTCCGCCTCGCGGTGAAATATGATGACGCGGCGTCATTCTTGGAAGAGCAGATGAAGCTCAATCTGGCTTGCCGCGGCTGGCTGGAAACTGCCTACTACTATCTCGGCAGCGACTACCGCGGTTCCGGTCCCTCCAGTTATACGCTTAGCTATATGGCGCAAATGGGCGGCTGGGCCGTTTCTGACTATGCGCTCTATTACGCGCGCGATCCGATTCCATACCTGCGGCTTGGTTATGCCTCCTATCTGAGTTCGTGGGCGCTGCTGAATTCCGGTACGCCGGAATCCGATTATGGCTACTGGTATCCGGGCAAGAATAACGATGGCGGGGCAGGCGGTGGCTTCGAGCCGCGTCCGTGGGGGCGCGCCTGGTTGGGAAATAAGGAAATGGGTCGTGGTTCGTGGTGGTATTCCGGTGAGATCGACCTTGGTTTCGATGGGGCACTGCGTTCCGCGGCGACCATCGTCAGCGAAGATCCGATTTTCGGGCTATTCGCCTACGGCGGAGACCTCGAACACGCAGGCAATCTGACCAAAGTGGTCCCAAAGGATGGGCTGCGCGCTCGTTTCCACATTGTGCGAGGTGCTCAGCGCGTGCACATCCTGCTCGATCGCGATGGCTTTGCGAAGGATCAGCCCATTTCGTTCGATGATGCTCTTGCCACAATTCGATTCACGTTGGAAAATCGCGCCGATGCGAAACATGAAACGGTGATTTATGTTTCAGGTTTGCCGGCGGGGGCCTATGAAGTAAAAGTGCAAAGTCATGTGACGCAAAAACTGACAATTCAGAACGGCGAAGAACAACAGCTCCGACTTCCGGTCGATGTCTCCGGAACACAAGTTGACATCGCGCGAGTCGGCGCCCCGAATCCTTCAAAATAATCAGGCTTCGGGAAGCGCAAGAGATGCTGAAGATCACGTCTGGCAAGAAGGGAACCAGGAATGAGCAGAAGTTACCTGCGGTGGATCATCCGGATTTGTTTCTTGCTGTTTGTGCCTCTTGCCTCGAGAGCGCAAGGGACCTTGGATGACTATCAGCGCGCAGAGCGGTTTCTCCCTCAGAAGATGCGGAAATTGGTCTTCTCAGGTGATGTGGCGCCGCACTGGATTGAGAAGTCCAACCGTTTCTGGTATCGCGCTGTAGGCACAAAGCGCGTGGAATTCAAGCTGGTTGACGCCGAAAAGAATACGAGTGTTCCTGCCTTTGACCATGAAAAACTCGCCGCTGCACTCTCGAAGGTCACAAGAAAAGAATTCGGGGCCGGCGAACTGCCATTCGAAAGTTTTGAGTTTATCGAAGGAGGAAAGTCCATCCGCTTTCGTTTGGAAGAGAAGCAGTGGGCCTGCGCAATCAGCAGCACAAACTATGAATGCAAAGAGACTCCTGACGCTAGAAAGGATCAGTACGAAGTATTGTCGCCGGATGGAAAGTTTGCCGCCTACGTAAAGGACTGCAATCTGTATCTGCGATATGTTTCGACCGGCGAGATCATTCAGCTGACGCGTGACGGTGAAGCCGGTTGGAGCTACGCGACGCCGCTTCCGTCGTTGCGAGCTATGGTCGCCCAGGGAACAGAGAACGTGAAACAACGCGCCGCCGTTTTTTGGGCCCCGGACTCCACGAAGTTGGTGACCTATCGTATCGATTCTAGAAATGCGGGGCGCTTCACGAGTTTGCAATTTGTTCCGCCCGATCAGCTTCGACCGAAGGCGTACACGTACGTCTATCCACTTCCGGGAGAAGTTCTTGCAAAGGCCGAGCCTATTATTTTTGATGTGCAATCGGGCAAGCGAACGGACATTAAGACTGCACCCTTGGAACTTCCTTTTCAGGACGGTCCTGCCTTTGATTGGTTTCCGGACAGCAAAAGCTTTTATTACGACTACGGCGAGCGCGGTGTGAAGGCGATTGACCTTCGCGTCGTGGATGCGGAGACCGGAGGGCAACGAGCCGTAATTCGCGAGCAGGCCGAGCCCTATGTTGATCCCGGCGAAACATTTATCCATATCGCCCACGACGCGGGCAAGGTTGTCTGGGCCTCCGAGCGCGATGGATGGAACCACTTGTACCTGTACGATCTGAAGACTGGAAAGTTGGAGAATCAAATCACTCAAGGGCCTTGGGTGGTGCGGCGGATTGAGTCGGTCGACGAAAAGAACCGCAAAATCTATTTTCTCGCTAGTGGCCGGGAGAAAAATGAAGACCCATACCAGACGCATCTCTACAGTGTCGGATTCGACGGAAAAGGTCTGATGCTCCTATCGCCCGAGAATGCGAATCATTCGGCAAGTGTGTCTCCCGACGGTTCGTACTTCGTGGACAGCTATTCGCGCCCCGACTTGCCGGGTCAATCGGTGCTGCGCCGAACGAGGGACGGGTCGGACGTGAGAGTGCTCGAAAAAACAGATCCGAGCGCGCTGCTCGAAACCGGCTGGAAATCTCCAGAACCGTTTCAGGGCAAGGCTGCCGACAGCACGACGGATCTCTATGGATTGATCTGGCGGCCAGCGAATTTCGATGCGTCGAAAAAATATCCGGTCATCGAACAGGTATACACCGGGCCGCAGGGATTCTTTGTGCCAAAAACGTTTACGGCTCCGCTGCGGCTGCAAGCGATGGCGGAACTCGGGTTTGTCATCGTCATGGTCGATGGGCGCGGGACAACGGGAAGGTCGCGCGCATTTCATCAATTCTCTTACCGCAATTTGGGAGGCGCGTTTGAGGACCACGTGGCGATGATCAAACAGATGGCGGCGAAGTTTCCATTCATGGACATAACGCGCGTGGGGATTTACGGTACTTCGGCGGGCGGCTATGGCGCCGCGCACGCCATGCTGATGTTCCCGGAGTTTTACAAAGTGTGCGTCTCGATTTCAGGCGATCACGACGCGAGGCTAGATAAGGCGTGGTGGAATGAGTTGTACCAGGGCTACCCGGTGCAAGAGGACTATGCGGCACAATCCAACGTCACGATGGCAGGGAAGCTGGAGGGGCACCTGCTCCTAGAGCACGGCGACGTAGATGACAACGTTCATCCCGTTGAAACCATGCGTTTTGCAGATGCGCTCATTAGGGCCAACAAGAGTTTCGACATGCTGTTGGTTCCCAATATGGCTCACGGTGAGGCCAACAACTATCTCGTGCGCCGCCGCTGGGACTACTTCGTGAAATATCTTCTCGATGTTACTCCGCCGAAGAACTTTGAAATCAAACCAGACAAGTAAATGTACTAGGGAGTTGGCGCTGTTGAGGCGGGCTCCTTCTTTACGAGGCGGGTGCGGCCGCGAGACTCCTTGGCGCGTGCGTCTTCATTGAGCTTTGCGAGTGCGGCGAGCAAAGGAGTTGCTTTCTCCGCATGCCCCTGACGGCGGTATGCCAGGGCGAGCTGAGAGTAGGCAGCTTTGTCGGTGGCATCCAAAGCAATCGCCTTCTCCAGATGAGCGACTGCTTCGTTGATGCGATTCTCGCGGAGATAGAGTTTCGCAAGAATCACGCGCGAGGCCGAGAAGGACGCATTCAAGGAAACCGACTTCTCCAAGGCAGTTTTTGCTTCTGAGAAAGTCTCCTCTCCGGGATTTGCCCCCGAGCGCACCAGAGCTTCACCCAAGAGATATTGGAGCATGGGGTCGCTTGGTTTCTCATCAACGCGCTGGCGGAGAGTGTGTATGGCCTCCGGGAGATTTCCGGTTTGCATGTAGCTGATGCCGAGGCCGACGTAACTGAGGTTCTTCTCGGGCGCGAGCTTGCTGGCGAGCTGAAAATCCTGGTCTGCAAGATCAAACTCATTCTTCATAGCGTGAAGAATGCCGCGCTGAAAGATCAAACGATCGGATTGCGGATTGTAGTGAAGACCGACTTCGATGACATCCAAGCCCAAATCGAAAGCGTCGTGATCGATGCAGAGCGTAGCGAGGTCGATATAGTTGTTTTCATCTTCGGGAGCGAGCTGAGTGGCTTCGCGGAGGGCGTCGATGGCGGGCTGAAGCTGATTGCTTCCCTCGTAGGCCTCGGCGAGCAGGTTATCCAGTTCGGCGGTCTTGTGGCCGCTGTTTTTCAATCGAAGGAGAAGTTCGGCGGCCTTGGCGAAGTGTTTTGTTTGCACATAACAGATGGCGAGATTGAAACCGGCATCGTAAGAATCCGGGTATTTGCTGTCCACGGCTTCGAAGAAAGGTGTGGCTTCCAGGTAGTGATCGTGTTGGGCGAGCGAGAGCGCGAGCTGGAATTGCGCGCGCAACGGAATTCTCCGAGCATCGAGCTTGCTGATAACGGCGAGAGCATCGTCATCCTTTCCGATTTCGAGGTCACTGTGGATGAGCGCGAACGCGAGGGAGGGATCCTGAGCCAGAAGTTTATCGGTTCTTGTTAGATACCGCGAAGCAAGAGCGAAATCGTCGCGAGCAAAGGCAATTCGCCCGAGGAAACCATTGATTGTGGGATCGTCGGGGGCGGACTTCGCGGCTTGCTGGAAATGCTTTTCAGCGTTCGGCAGATCTTTCTGCATAAATTCATTCACCGCGAGGTTTTGCAAGGCGGGAAGAAAGTGTGGGTCGGCCTGGAGCGCGGCCTTGAACTCGCGATTGGCGGCAGGGAGGTCACCTTTTGAAGTGAGGGCAATGCCCAGGAGATTCAGAGCCTTGAGATTGTGAGGATCGGAGCCGAGAAGCGGCTTGAGGAGGGCGATGCCTTCGTCAATCTGGCCGTGGCGAATGAGCGATTCGGCGCGGCCATACGTCTCCAGTTGTTGCGCCAAGGCAGGATACAGCACGGCGAACAGGCTGAGAACCAGGCAGGATAGCAGTCTCCAGAAGCCTGTCAAGGTCATTCTGCGGGGAGCGCCGAGAAATATTTGCACAATTTCATGCTACCACCGGAGCAGGAGTGATCCAGAAAAGATGTGCTGAAAGAAGACGTCCTCTCGCCTCGGGGATAACGAAGCGAGAGGGCGTGGGGTTGTGTTTGGGTTTGTGTGCGAAATTCGCCTTTAGAATTCGATGCGGGCAGCGAGCTCCAGTGTGCGTGGGAAGAACGCTCCCTGCGCCTTTCCGAAATTGGCGTTGGTTGATGTTCCGGCAGGATTCAATGCTAGGTCTGAACTTACGCTGTTCAGGTTTACACGGTTGAATAGGTTGAAGAATTCACCGCGAATCTGGAGTCTAGAGCCTTCTTTATTCGTAAACCAGGGAATGTGGAAGTATTTCGCTAGGCTCATATCCACGTCGGCATATCCCGGACCACGGAAAGAGTTGCGGCCAACGTTCCCTTCCCACGGGCCCGTGCCGCAATTTAGCTGATTGTTTGCGTTAAGCGCGCAAGGATCTGTGAAGCCGGTAGCAGCGATGCAACCGTTGACCCATCCCGAACGGCCGCAGCTCGTTCCTTTCGCCGACGTTGACACATTGGGTAGAACGCAGGAAACGCCATCCGGGGAATGGTTGCAATCCACTACGGTGTAGGGATAGCCGCCCTGCAAAGATGTTGTGCCACTCAACTGCCAGGATCCCAAAACACCACGGAATGCGGCGTTTTGTCCTTTTAGCTTGGGGAGTTCCCAAAGCCCGTGCATGGTGAAGGCCCGTGGTATGTCAAACGCCGCCGGCCCCGCCTGGCCGTTGATGTTGTAGGCGTCATAGACGGGGGACAGAAGGCTGTCTCGCCCAGGAGTTGGAGCATCGACGACGCTGGTGGCCTTGCCGACCGTGAAGGCTCCCTGGAAAGTAAAGGATTGGCTGAACCGATGCAGGACGGAGAAGGTCGCGCCATTGTAGTGGGCCCAACCGCTGTTGTCTCCATAGCTGATGGAGTTGAAAAAAGAATTGGGTCGAATCGGACCGCCGGTAACTGGATCGAAGCATCCCACACACCGATTTCGATCGGTTCGCACGTACTGATGAACGCTCTGTGAGCCAGTGTAGTTGACCTCCACCAGCCAGTTTGAGGTAAACGAATACTGAACTCCCGCGAACCGGCTAATCGTGTAGGCCTGCTTCACATTGGGGTCGACGCCTCCGATGCTCGAGCAACAGGCGATCGAGCCCCCTCGCGAGTTTAAGCCTGTTGGTAGCTGGCTAGGAGGGGGGATGGGACAGTTAAACGGCGTGTGGTCGTTTGCGCAGAGACCGTAGACAGGTTGGGGTGAGCAACCAGCCGGCGTGCCCGGGCCAGTGCAGACCGGATTCCTCACGTCCGCGGTAACGTTGGCTATGAACGGCGGGTTTCCACGGATGGCGTCAGACCAAAAGATATTGGGCATCCGTTCGTAGAACACACCCATCCCGCCGCGGATGCTGAGCTTCCCTTTCTTTGTGGGATCCCAGGCAAAACTTGCCCGAGGAGCGAAGTAGCCAATTTTGTGATTCTTGATCACATCGGGGGCCAGCCCGACCGAAGCGTTGGCAATTTTGTCGATAAGAGTCGTCCCAGAACCGAATTGAATTGTGGAGAGGCGGCCCGCCTGCTCGTTGGGATTCGAATTGAAGTCCCACCGTAATCCGAGATTCAGAGAGAAATTTGGTTTTACTTTCCAGTCGTCTTGGCCGAAAAATCCATAGGCAGTGGAACGATAGCCAATGCTCTGTTGCGAAAGGGCGCCAGTCCGTAAATCGAAGTTGATGCCTGGCTCCAGAGTTGGCTTGTCGTTTGCAAAGTTAAAGAGCGCGTTAGTTGTTCCGGTAGTGAGGAAGACGTACCCGGGGCGCTGCGTAGGCCCGTCGAACAGATCATTTTCCTGGTCCCGGAAAATATCGAATCCGGCCTTCCAAGCATGCTTACCACGGTTCAGCGAGATCACGTCCCGCCATTCAAAATCGTTTTGAATAAACTTCGCAGGCGAGAAGCCATTGCCAAATGCGGCTATGCCCATGCCAGAAATGGATGGTACTTGGCAATTGGCGCAGGATCCCAGACCAGAAATGCGAGTGATACCCATAGACGCGTCGTTAACCAGCGAGGCGGAGAAGATGTGCGTCCAATCCACGTTCGCATAGTTGGTGGTCCCTGCGAAATTGTTCTTGTTGTCGAACAAAGGCCGGGTATTAATTCCCTGGACATCGGGTGTCTTTCTGAAAAAGTTGGCGTAGAAACGGTCTTTCGAATAGGTGAGATCACCGCGCGTGTTCCATTGCAAGCCATTATTGGCGCCGGCAAAAGCTTCATTGGTTGTCTCGATGACCCCCATGCTGCAAGGAATCCCCGCGACCGGAGGCGTTGTACCACATGTCGGATCTAGTTGCTGTACAGTCACAACGCTTCCAGGTACGACTCCGTTTACGGTAGCAGGGAAGCTCGTCATGAGTTTCGTTGCGAGGTTGTTGGGAAAGTTCGTCTTCATGAAATTCACAAAGTCCGGAGTTTCCACGTTGTCCTGGAACGTGACCGGCGATGACGATTTCTTTTGGTCCCAACTAGCGAAGAAAAACAGCTTGCTCTTTACGATGGGCCCGCCGACAGACCCTCCGAACTCATTTCTACGGTAGACCGGAACCGAGCTGCTAAAGAAGTTGTGGCCTTGCAGCTTGTTGTCCTGGTGGTACTCGAACAGTGACCCATGGAATTGGTTTGTGCCAGACTTAGTGACCGCTTGGACGACCAACGAACCTTGGCGCCCATATTCGGCAGAGTAATCGTTAACGGAAACGTGTAGCTCCTGAATCGAGTCGGGATTAGGAACGAGGTTGTAAGTGCCGGGGTCTGGATTGCTTGTTGCCAATGTGTTGTCCAGGTAAAAGGCGTTGGCTTCTCCTCTCTGGCCGTTGGCAGAGTTTGCCGGATTATTCACCAACGTGAATACGTCCGTGTCGTTAGCATTCTGTGAGGCCAGTCCAGTGCCGGTCACTCCCGGGGTCTGGCTGATCAGGCTTCCAATGTTTCGTCCGGCGAGAGGGAGTTGGGAGATTTCTTGCGCCGATATGTCGGCAGCGATCTTGGCCTCCGCGAGCTGGATCGGATTAACTTCCGCAGTAATACTGACAACTTCCGTGACCGCGCCAGTGTTTAGTGCGAGCGGCACGGTACGAATTTCCTCTGCAACTAGGACGATATCCTTCACCGATGTTGTGGAGAAGCCCTGTTTGGTGGCCGTCAGTATATAGTGTCCGGGCGGCAGACTGGGAAAGTGGAACAGCCCCTCGCCGTTGCTTTGTACGCTCTTCGACACACCCGTGTCCGCATTGGTGAGTGTAACTTTGGAATCAGGCACGACAGCCCCCGAAGAGTCCGTGACAGTTCCTTCAATACCGCTGCGGAACTGTGCGAAAACCGCGGATGAAAGCAACATGCCGAGGACGACGAAAACAGCGAAGTGGACGAAGCGAACAAACATCTTCATGATTCCTCCTGAGCGCGATTTCGAAGGGCAACCCAAACTAACTAGACCATGTAACCGCTTGCATTTGTCGCCGAAAAAACTGCCCAGTGAAGCCCTCGACTTCTCTCTTGGTCTCTATTTTTGGATACTGCGCAAAGCACCCCAGAACGCAATCGCTTACAATTGTATATTGTATGCGGATTTATCATGGGCTTTCGACATTTGTCAAGCGGATTCGTCCGATTCATTTTTTGGCGGGGTGATGGAACCAGATTTCACTGCGCGAGACAGTCGAAAGTCCGCTAGTGCAGGACAAAGTGAAGGCAGCCGTCGTGGAAAGGTAGAATCGAGATGAAAGAATTGGGCAGAGGGCGTGCCTCGTGAGCGGACGGAAAGTATTGTTGGCTTGGCTCTTTGGCGCAACTGTGCTGACAGTCGGCACAAAATTGGCGGCGCAAAAGCCAGGAGGGCCAGAACACAAGGAACGCGACCCTGCAACCACTCCCGTGAATTTTGTCGACATCTCGGCACGGGCGGGCCTGACCGCAAGAACCGAAGCCGGCGGCGAGAAGTCGAAGAAGTACATCATTGAGACGACAGGAAGTGGCGCAGCGTTCATCGACTATGACAATGACGGCTGGCCGGACATCTTTCTCGTCAACGGCACAACGCTCGAAGGCTTTCCCAAAGGGCAAGAGCCGACCAGTCATCTCTATCACAACAATCGCGACGGGACATTCACCGACGTAACCCGAAAGGCAGGAGTGGCACTGACAGGCTGGGGACAAGGCGTGTGTGCCGGCGATTATGACAACGATGGACGCACAGACCTATATGTTACGTTCTGGGGTCACAGCGTCCTCTTGCACAACAATGGAGATGGCACCTTCACGGATGTGACCAAGGCCGCTGGCCTGTGGCACGAAGACGTGCGGTGGGAGACAGGCTGTGCATTCGTAGACTATGACCGCGACGGGCGAATCGACCTTTTTGTGTCGCAATACGTGGATCTCGACCTGGATAAAACGCCCGTCCCGGGGAGCGGCAACAATTGCGTCTGGAAAAGTATTCCCGTGATGTGCGGCCCGCGAGGTTTGAAGGGAACCCAGAGCGAACTCTACCACAACAACGGCGACGGCACATTCTCGGACGTATCTGAAAAGTCCGGCGTGGCCAAGACGGACGCGTACTATTGTTTCACAGCTCTGACCGGCGATTTCGACAATGACGGCTGGCCGGATATTTTTGTTGCCTGTGATTCCACGCCCAGTTTGCTGTTTCACAACAATCACAACGGCACGTTTTCCGAGATTGGCGTCTCGTCGGGTGTGGCCTTCAACGGAGACGGACGCGAGCAGGCGGGTATGGGTGCTTACGCTGCCGACTATGACGGGGACGGCTCTCTAGACATCATTCGTACGAACTTTTCTGATGATACGCCGACCCTCTATCACAACAACGGCGATGGCACTTTTACCGACGTAACTGACGAGGCTGGACTTGGCTCAAGCACGCAACTTCTTGGTTGGGGAGCCACTTTCGTGGATGTCGACAACGACGGCTGGCCGGACATTTTTATGGCAAATGGCCATGTCTACCCGGAAGTCGACGGCAAGGGATTCCGCACCACCTTTCGTGAAAGAAAGGCCCTCTATCTGAACCAGCGGAATGGCCGTTTCAAGGACATCTCGCTAGGCAGCGGTCCTGGAATTTCGACGCCATTTAATAGTCACGGCGTCGCCACGGCGGATTTCGATGGTGATGGAACCGTCGAAATTCTAGTGAACAACAGCCATGATTCGCCAAGTCTATTGAAGAATCTTGGGGAACATCAGAACTGGGTGATTGTGAAGCTGGTCGGTACAAAGTCGAATCGCGACGCAATCGGAGCGCGAGTAACGGTGCGAGCAAACGGGCATCGCCAGGTACAAGAAGTAAGGAGCGGCGGAGGATACAATTCACAAAGCGATTTTCGTTTACATTTTGGGCTCGGCTCAGCTTCGAAACTGGAGCTGCTTGAAATTCGTTGGCCAAGCGGGCTTACTGAGAAGATCGCCAACGCTTCGGCGAACCAGATTTTGACGGTCAAGGAAGGAGCGCAAGCATCGAAACCTTGAGCGGGTGTGTGTTCCTTAACTTGGGGCTCGTTCGTCTTGGATTAGTCAACAGCAGCAGTCCGAGTTTTTTAATTGCTGCTTTCGCTCGTTTGCGTCTGGCGGGCGACGCCAGTGGATTCACGGACCACCAAGTCCGGATCTACAAGGATTTCTCGGCCTGTCAGACATTCAGGTTATTTAGGACACGAGAAACCGTAGCCGTGGAAACGCCGGCCTTTTTTGCAACGGCATCCAGGCTTCTGAGGTCGGCATTCTTGGCTTGCAAATGGGCTCCCGAGATCTATGTGCTGCCGATTCTAATGCCTTGAAAACGCTGACTCAAGCCGGCCGCAAGGAGACCGCGGCTGGAATGATTGATAACCTACCAGGTTGAGGCACGGCGCCCTATGCCTTGAATACCGGCGTCCAGACTTGCATTGGCGTCGCGCTGCGGTTGGCCCATGCGTAGTAAGGAATGAAAGTCAGTGCAACCGGAGTGGCCCTTTGGGGTTCCGATGCATAGCGATAGTAAAGGCTGTTGCGCGATCCCGACTTTTCGTAGAGCGCACCGCTATGCCGGAGAACCACGATACCGCCTAGCAAGTTGGCGTCGAATTCATCCCGGAACCAGGTTCCCGATTGGCCCCTGAGGTCTATGGCTACGTCTCCCAAAGCTATTCCTTCGTGCTGATCGATCTGCTCGAGGCAATACACCAACGGCCCCCGTTGCACTGCTACGCGCCCGTTGTCCTCCACAACTCGCGCGTTGGCTTCAAGCACGCGCGGCGCCATGTCGAAGTTGACTTGAATCGCGTCTCCCGCGGACCACCGCCGGCGAATCGGCAGATACGAGCCTGGCGTAGCGCCTGCGATCGTCTTTCCATTGACGCTGACTTGTGTCCGGTCGCTCCATGAAGGTATCCGCAGATAAAACGTAAACTCGACAGCTTGCGCTGGTGTGACCGTAAGATGCACATTGCCATCCCAGGGATAGTTCGTCTTCTGAACAATCTTCAATCCGGTTCCATTCTCGAGATGCCAATCCATCTCCGAATTGTCGAAAAGGTGTAGGTATATTCCGTCGCCGGCCGTGCTGTAGAAATATCCGGGAAGGGAAGCGAAGGTGCGCTCGATGTTTGGCGGGCAGCAGGTCACGTCGTACCACGGGTTACGGATCTTATCGCCGCCTGAAGGATCGAACGCCAGCGGGTTTCGATAGCAATAGAGAGTTCCATCCACGGACATGCCGGAGTTGATTCCATTGTAGAGCGCTCGTTCGATTACATCGGCGTACTTTGCATCGCCTGTCGCTGCCAGCATCCGCCAATTCCACATCATGTTGCCGATCGCTGCGCAGCTCTCACCGTACGCGCGGGTGTTGGGAAGTTCGTAGGCTTCGCCAAACGCTTCGCCTTCGCTTCGAGCGCCTACGCCCCCGGTAACGTACATTTGCGAGTTGACCAAATCGTTCCAGAGAACGTCGAGGGTCTTCCAATAGGACGTATCTCCGGTTTCCAAATAGTAGTCCGTCGCCCCGGAACAAGCATACATGGCACGCACGGCGTGGCCTTCCAGGTGTGTGCGTGATGTAAAAGGAATCCCGCTGAAGTGATAGACGTAACCTCGATGCGGAAGCTTTATTCGTTCATCGCCCTGCAAAATGTAGCCGGCCAGCTCGAGTTGCCGTTTGTCTCCTGTAATCCGATACAGTTCGATCAGCGCCAGCTCGATCTCTGGATGGCCTGAAAGAATCGGCTTCTTATCCGCTCCCGGGCCAAAGTTGGGAATCAAGAAATCATTGACGAAGCGAATGCCTGCATCCAACAGCTTGCGGTCGCCTGTGGCGCGATAGTAAGCAATCGCCCCTTGCAACATGTGCCCGATGTTATAGAGTTCGTGCCCCCATCGCTGGACTTCCGGCCCCATGCGGTCCTTCGCACGATCTCCAACGTAGTACGTATTCAGATATCCGTTGGGCTCCTGTACCGCAACGACTTCACCAATTATTTTCTCGGCGAGCGCATGCAACTCCGGCCGGTCGCCGGATTGCAGCACGAAGCCCGCCGCCTCGGTCCACTTGTAAACATCCGAATCGGAAAAGACCGGCCCTTTTTGTGGTGCATCGCTCTTGCCGGCGAGCCGGAGGAAATTATCCATGCGCCCGTTGGCTTCCAGGAGCTTTTCCATGGAAGGAATGCTCTTGTTCACATTCGTCTCGCGGCGCTGCCCCCAGAAACCGCTGGTAATGGTCACGGCATGAACCGGCACGTTCCGGAGCTTTGCGTAATGAGATTTCGTCAGGTTTAGGACGCCTTGGTCCTTCCAAGTGGGATTGGTGGCAGGGTTAGCGTCTTGCTCGGCGTCACGGGTGATCGTCAGATCGCTTGCTATTGTTCCCGCGCCTAGTAATTGCTGGCCAGCCAGGGCAGAAACGGCAGCCACCGAAACCGCGGAAGACACAAACTGCCTGCGCGACATCACTTCTTTCTTCGCCATCGCTCCTCCTCACAAACGACTTCACCTCTTGTGGTCAGCCTTGCCCGGACCGGAATTATAATCAACAAATGTAAACGGTTACATTGTTTTCTGCTTCTGGATTGCCGGCAAACTGAATTTTCAGTCTGGTTTACCCTAACCGCCTGATTGTAGAAGTCGTAGCGCTTTGAGGACTCAATGCGCTTGCACCAGGAGCAAGAGCGAAGACCAGGCGTTGGCCATGTTCGACGCTGTCAGTCAGAAGGACAGACTTAGCGGTCTTCCATCGAATTCCACCGAACGCGTCTTGTGATCGAGATTGATATCGAAGCTCCTTCGAAACGGAGGCAGCATTCGTGATCCCGGTGCCAAATTCAAAGTCAGTGTGCGCGGCGCATCCTTCCACTCCATCTGAATACCCATCCATTCGCCTTTTCGATAACCAAAAGATGTTCCGTCGTCCTCGTATAAAGAGAACGAAGCGTCTACACCTGGATAGATCGAGATGGAAAGAGGCTTGTCGCTTTTTTCCGACGTGTACTGTTTAACTGGCCCAAGCGGCAGAATCGATCCCGCGCGGATATACAGTGGCAGAGTCTCAAGGTCGACGTTTCGGCTGATTTCCCGTCCACCCTCGATGCGCTCTCCAGTCCAGAAATCGTACCACTCGCCTGCGGGAAGGTAGACTTGGCGAGAAACCGCGCCTCCTTCAACCACGGGCGCCACAAGAATGCTTTTGCCCCACAGGTACTCGTCACTACAGGCAACCGCCTTCGGATCGTCGGGATAGTGCAACCAGAGCGCGCGCAGGATGGGCATGCCGGTGGTCGTACATTCGCGCACGGCGCTATACAAGTAGGGAAGTAGTCGATAACGAAGCTCCAGGTATTTGCGGCAGATAGGCTCGACTTGAGTGTTGTGCAGCTGGCTTGAATCAGGAATGGCCGCTCCGTTGTAGTTATTGATCTCCACGGGGCCCGGATCCCCGGTATTCCATCCCCAGGGAAGCCGCAACTTCCAGTTGCGGCCATGACAACGGAACAACGGGCAGAACGCTCCAAACTGAAACCAGCGAACGTAGAGTTCTGCAGTGAATTCCTTCGTGGGGACAAATCCGCCAATGTCAGTTCCCCAGAACGGAATGCCACTCAACGCGGTGTTGATCGCAATCGGAATGTGGACTTTCAAAGTTTCCCATGTTGAGTACACATCTCCCGACCACAAGAACGAAGCGTATCGCTGCATCCCTGCGTAGCCGTTGCGATGCAACGCGTAAGGGCGTTCATTAGGGCGGTCCAATTGCGGACCTTCCCAATACATGCGATTTCGAACCAACCGCGAAGCAATGTCCAATGGATCACCTTCGTCGGGCCACCAGCCGTCGACGCCCATGGCGAAGTCTTTGCGGTGGGCGTCCCAGTGACAACTCGCTTGCTCCTCATCGAATCGTGCAACGTCGCACGGATCATTTACCGAGCCGCGCAGCTTGTCGGAAAGAATCACCGCGTGCAGCACCACACGGAAATTGTCTTTATGAAGATCGCCGAGAATCTCTTTGGGATTAGGAAACACACGGGAGTTCCAGGCGAAGGAACCGTTTTCCGTGTTCCAACCCGAAGGGCAGAATCCAGTGCCCAGGTAAATCATGGCGTCGCAGGGAAGCTGCTTCTCGCGGAAAGTTCTTGCCTCGGCAAGGACTTCTTCCCGGCTCGCCAGAGTGCGATGCGATTGCTGATAGCCGAGGCTCCAAAGCGGAGGCATCTCTGCGTGGCCGGTTATCCGCGCGTATTCGGCCACAATCGTCGAGGGCTCGCGCGAAGCGACAAGGAAAATGTCCAGCGGTAGAGCGCTCTCTGGATCTGCCGGCAGAAACTTGCTGTGCGTTCCTGTGAAATCAAACGTCCCGAAGGGTTGATGGATGAACATAGCCCAACCCGAGGTGCCGATGAGCCATGGAATTGGAACACGCCCACCGTGTGTCGCAAGTTGGTACCCGCCTTGACCACTGCGCATGAGATCTGTTGCTCCGCGACGGTCGAACTGCGGTCCGCCTTCTCCCAGCCCGAGCACCGGCGCGTCTCCTGTCAGGAAGGAAACGATCCCCGTCTCTTCGTCGATGGTGAGTTGCTGGATCGTTCGCCCTTGATGCGTGGCGATAGTGAACATAAGCGGGTGGGAAGAGAACAACACTTTCACATTTCCACATTCGATCGACTGAGAAGGTGCGTCTCTTCGAAGTTTTGCAACCCGAGATCCCCACTTCTCTTGCACCAGCGAGCCATCGATCGGAATGTTACCCACGCCCCCAAGTTTAATGGGAAGAATGCTCAACCTCAGTGTATGAGCACTTACAGAGGCGATCTGAATTTCGCCGTCTTCCCAGGTGCCGCGTAGCTTGGCTGTCGTTTGTCGCGGCATGAACATTGCCGCAGAAACTCCGGCAAGTTGAGCCAGTAATTCTCGGCGTTTCCATGGCTTAGTCATCTTCGTCCATGCCTCCCATAGTTGTCCGAGCGATCTATCGCGGTTCTTTCGCTCCCGTCAAGTCATTCTGGGCCGTTTTGGCTCCAAACGAGCGGTTTTCCAAAGTCATGGTCCTGTTAGCGGAATAGCTGCGGAACCGAGTTATGGCTCCACGATGCGATGGATCTGATTGGCGGGCAGATCTCTCAGAACTTGGCGAGTGCCGCTAGGCCAGCGAACTTCGAGTTGCTTCACGGTCTTGAATGGACCCAGACCAAAGTGCGGGCGCGCGTCCCGCGAAGCTCCAAAGCCTGCGCTTGTTGACACAATATCGTACTGGCTAGCGCCGTCCTCTGTAGTCAGCTTGAGCTGCGCTCCGATTGCCATCCGGTTGTTTTTCGTGCCCGCCAATTGAAAGGTCACCCAATTATTGGCATTCGACGTCACATTGCGGAAAATCCTTGCTTTTCCATTCAAGACGGTAACAACGATGTCCATGTGTCCGCTGTTGAATAGATCGCCGATAACCGCGCCACGATATGGTTCAGCGAGTTGCACGTCGGGACCCGCTTGCGCCGTCACATCCTGGAATGTCATTTTGCCGAGGTTACGGAAGATCGAGTTGGGTTCGGCGTAGGTCCGATTTGTGAACTCGGCGACATTGTCAAGAACGTTGCCTCGGGCAACGAACAAGTCCTTCAAGCCATCATTGTCAAAGTCGGCGATCCCGTTGGACCAACCCGACATTTCCAAGGTAGGTCTTGCCAGCCCACTCCGGCCCGTGACATCGATGAAGATGCCGTTGCCGCGATTACGGAACAAGGGAAAGGTCTCCAGTTCGGTGGCGGTGTGCCAGATGTCCGGCAGGCCGTCGTTGTCAAGATCGCGAAACTCGGCTCCCATCCCCGAGACAGCCTTGCCGTTTTCGGAATAAGCCACGCCTACATCCATAGCGACCTCTTCAAAAGCCTTGCCCTTAAGATTGTGGAAGAGCAGATTCGACATGTTGTCGTTGGCTACAAAAATATCAATGAAGCCGTCGCCATCATAGTCATTGAAACCAACGCCCATTCCCTTACCTAATTTTTTGGAGATGCCTGTCTCATCAGAAACGTCTGTGAATGTGCCATCACCGTTGTTGCGGTACAACGTGGACGGGAGCGGCTCGTAAAACTTCGGGTGGCAGTATGCCCGCAGCCGCCCTCCGCTGAGACACACAGGATCCCTGTTGACTTCCCATCGACAGTAATTCGACACGAACAAATCCAGCTTGCCATCGTTGTTGTAGTCCACCCAGCCGGCTGCTGCGCTCCACATCTTCCTGCCCTTATAAATTGGTGAGCCCACGCCAGCCTTGTCCGTGACGTCTGCGAAGGTGCCGTTCCCATTATTTCGATAGAGATGATTCTTGGTAACGCTGGCGACGTAAATATCCTGCCAACCGTCGTTATCGAAGTCTCCGATGGCGACGCCCATGTCGTAGCCATCGCCCACCAGTCCGGCTTTCTCCGTGACATCCGTGAACGTGCCGTCATGATTGTTGTGGAAAAGCCGGTTGTAATATTTCGGGGACTCTTTCTTAAGGGACGGAATCGCCGCTCCGTTAATAATGAAGATATCGAGGTAGCCATCGTTGTCGTAGTCGATTAGGCCAATGCCGGAGATCATCGTTTCCGGCTGGTTTTTGTTCGCAGTTGGACTGCTGTCCGTTGCGAAGTCCATACCCGACCGGCCGGTGATATCTTCAAAACGAATGCTACTGTTCTTGTCTCCTTGTGCTCCAATCGCGATCGTTACCGCGAGAGCAACAAGCGCCGCCATCGATAGGACGATAGAAAGGAAGAATCGAATCATCGTTGAAGCTGAGTCTAGCATGGCGTGTCTGGAATTTTTCCTGCTATCACTCCGCAGTGTCGGTCAAAGCTTTCAGCCGCTCGAACTCTGCTCGCTCGCGCGCGGCCTCGCCCTTGCGTCCTACCTCAGACAAACCTTGGGAGAGCGCAAAGTGAGCGTCAGGGCTGCCCGGAGCCAACTTAACCGCCGTTCGCAGCTCTTGAAGCGCGCCATCAGTTTTTCCAAGCGCCAGCCACAGCCTGCCGCATGCTACGTGCGCGACGAAATTCTGCGGCGCCAAGGCCACCGCCTCTCTGGCATACCTCAGACCTTGTTCGTACTCGGCGGTGCGGAGAAATTCCAGAGCGAGTTGAATCCGTGCCGCTTCGTGAGATGGAGAGACTTCGATTTCACGCCGAAATTCGTCGGCGGCCTGGGGAGGATGCTCCTTGAGTGAAAACACGCCATACATGTAGTGCACACCTGGTTCGGAGGCGTAGAGAGCTAACAGTTGTTTGAATTCCGTTTCGGCGGCCACGCGGTCCTGTAAAGCAATCAACGCTTGCGCGCGGCCAGCCAGACGAACCAAGGGGAGTTGCGAGAGTGCGAGATCGGAGGGAAGCTTCGGGATGCGTAGCGCAGCAATTCCAAAAGCGTCCAGCAGATTCAGATCTGACAAAACCGCGTTTTTGGGGGCCTCTGGGTGCGCGGCGGCAAGCTGATTGGCGGCCAAGGTCAAGGGCTGGAGTGCTATCTCTGGTTTGGCCAAGAGTGCATTCAGGATGCCATCGTGATACAGCACACTTCGTACGAAATCTGGGTCGGTCCCTAAGCCGAGCCTTCTGCCACGTTCCAACGCAGGCAGGGCTCTGGTGTAATGCTTTAGTTGAAATTCGCTCAGACCGAGCATGGCGAATCCAGGACCCGGCTGCTTCCGTTCGACCGACGCAAAGTGCGCGAAGGCATCCCGCGCTTCCTTGAAGCGCCTTGCATCGAATAAGAGCGTTCCGAGATGCCACCATCCCTCCGGCCAGTCAGGCCGAAGTTTAGTGGCCCGGTCATACAATCTGATAGCTTCCGGAACGCGCTCGGAGTCCATTGCTGCCTGGGCGCGGTGCGCCAGCTTCTCGAATGATTCCGGATTCGCATCCTGTTGCTGCTTGTTTTCAGCCACTTCACTGTGGACTGCTGACTTGCGGATTTCGCTTAGGCCTCCAAAAGCCTTGCAGCATGGACGCGCAACAATCACAAATGGCGCGCCTTCCCCAAGGAAGCCCGGATGGGCATGCGCATCGCGCAACGGAAGTTTCGCTTCGGCCGGCCGGTACGGGTATCCAGCGTCTAAGAAAAGTTGTGTCGCGTGTGGCGCGATCCGACAAGACGCAAAAATGAACGCAAAAACTATTTTTTGGTTCCAGACCTTCATTTTAAAGAGCGTGTGGCCTCCGTTGAAGAGTTGCGGAACCGAACCTCTCTAACATCTAACAATTGGTGGGCTACTTCAAGGCCGCGTCAGAATACTCCCATCGGGAAATGAAGATCGCCCTTGGAGAATACTTGCAGGACTTTAAAATTCCAAGGGAAGGCTAGAAAGACCGCTCGCGCTGTATTACATTGTTCGTGCAATTGTCCAGCAACGTTCCGGCGGGAGGTCTAAAATCATGAAACGGCTTTTCGTTCTTCTCACGGCTTTACTGCTGAGTGCTTCGAGCCTGGTGGCCCAGGGGCAATCCCAGCAAGACACTTCGGCACAGGCTCCCCCTTCTACTGTTCGCTCGGCCGCGGAAGAAGTTGTACTCGACATGGTGTTCCGCGACAAGAAGGGCAGAGCCATCCGCGATATTCGACCAGAGGAAATCCATGTTTCTGAGGATGGCGTCGAGCAGAAGCTGACATCTTTGCGGCTAGTGGAAGGAAAGACTGTAGAGTCACCAGGCGCGCCCAAATCATCCCCGGGAAATGGGTCACTCTCATTAGATCCGATGCGCGAGGTTCGCCTGGTTACACTTGTTTTCGAGGGGCTCGATCAAGAAGGGAAGCGGTTCTTCCGCCAGGCACTGAAGGACATTCTCGACATGGCGCCGGAGCAGAATTTGTACTTCTCAATCCTGACCATCGATCAGAAGCTGCACGTTATCCAGCCTTTCACCTCCGATCACGCCGCGTTACTAAAAAGTGCAGATCGGTCGTCCATGTGGTCCTTTATCCAATACTCGAACAATTCGGCTGAAGTGAAATCCGAGTTGAAGCAAATGCTCTCCCAAGGCGAGCCGCAGTTGCAGAGTTCTTCCGGAAACGGTTCGGGAGGCGGCCCGAGCGCGTCCCAAGTTCAGACTTCTGTCAATTATAGAATGGCGAAAATTCAGTACGACATGCTCCAGGCTGCCGATAATGCTGATCGCGAGTACAACGTTCGCGCTACGATAGATGCATTGACGGCCTTGGTGCGGGCACAGTCGGAGATGCCGGGCCGCAAGGTTATCCTGTATTTCAACCCATGGCTGTTCATTTCGGAGACAGTTCACGAGCAATACAGCAACCTGATCAGCATGGCGAATCGCGCTAACGTCAGCTTCTACACCGTCGACCCCAAAGGGTTAGTGACTTGGAGCCAGGGGGGCAACGGCCGCGAATGGCTCAGCGGCGCTGCCGGGGAGATCCGATCGCAGCAGATGAATGGTGGGGTCGGGGCGGTATCGACCGGGCAAGCTCGTGCCGCGGAAACGGCGGAAGGCGCCCTGCGCGCCAATCCGCTGCTCTGGTTGCGCGACCTGGCCCAGCAGACTGGTGGCACGGCCATCGCTGAGACGAACGACTATAGGGCACCGCTCAGAGTTGCCATGGACGAAGTTCGCACCTACTACGAGGCCGCCTACGCTCCTCATATAGCGGTGTACGACGGCAAATTCCGCAAGATCTCTGTCCGCGTAGACCGGCCTGATATCGTAGTTCACACCCGGAGCGGATACTTCGCTTTGCCACAGCTCAAGGGTGGACAGCCGTTATATGCCTATGAGATGCCGTTACTGAACGCCTTGAATGCTACGCCACCTCCTCTTGACGTGGCCTTTCAGGCTGCGGCAGAGCGGTTCAATAATCACGGAATGAAAGTCGAGTACATGGTGACGTTGGAGGCCCCTCTCGGGGGACTGACTTTCACACCACAGCCGGATCAAAAAAACAGCGCGGTCGATGCGGCGCTACTTGCCGTCTTGAAGAACTCCAACGGTGAAATCGTTGAGAAGTTCAGCAAAGACTTTGCCGTGCAGGTCGCTCTCGACAAGGTCGATGCATACAAGGCGGGAAACTTGGTTCAAACGTTCCGAACGGAACTGCTTCCCGGGGAATATGCCCTGGAAGCAGCCATCATGGACAGAAACGGGAGAAAAATCGGAGTAACCAAGAGCACCGTCACAGTCCCACAGCCCTCTGGCAAGCTGTCCATGAGTGACGTGGTCGTAGTACGCCGGACTGACGTCCTGAAAGACAGCAATCAGATCCTGGATGCTTTCTATTTCCCTGGCGGCAAGGTCGTGCCCGCTCTTACTCACACGCTCAAGGGCGGTCCAGGGAATGTTCTGCCTTTCTACTTTGCTGTGTATCCGGATCGCGCTGTTAAGGATGCTCCCAAACTCACGATGTCCTTTTACAAGGGAGGACAATACCTAGGTGCAGCAGAGGCGTCGTTGCCAGACATGCAACAGGACGGACGAATTCCTTACATCGCAAACTTGCCCGCGAACAATTTCACCCCAGGCGCATACGAAATCCACATCGGCGTCACTCAAGGCAGCTCCAAGGCGGAGGAGAAACTCACGCTTCAAGTGAACTAACACACTTGGAGAACGTCAGCCAATGAGTATCACTCGCCGCAGGTTTGCGCAGTTGGGCGTGGGCACTGCGTTTTCCCTCGGCAGTGAGTGGCTATTGGCGCAGGGGCTTTCCACGCATAAAGCCAAGCCATTGCCTCGATCTGCGCCCTCCGGCCGCCCTTTCCATGCCCGATTCGTGGATGTCGCGCGGGATGCGGGTCTGCGCGCTCCAGTCATCTATGGCGGAGTTGAGCAAACGAAGTACATTGTCGAGACGACTGGCTGTGGCTGTGCGTTCATCGACTACGACAACGACGGCTGGATGGACATTTTCATTTTGTCGGGCACGCGACTTGAGGGCCCACCTGATGGCGCCACCAATCGCCTGTACAAGAATAATCGTGATGGCACCTTCACCGACGTCACACAAAAAGCAGGATTGCACTCCGTTGGTTGGGCTTGTGGTGTTTGTATCGGTGACTATAACAACGACGGCTTTGACGACATTTTCTGCACACGCTTCGGGCAGAATATTCTCTACCGCAATAACGGCGATGGCACCTTCACGGATTTCACCAGGGAAGCCGGACTTTTGAGCAAGGAACAGCGTTGGGGCGCCGGTTGCAGCTTTGTGGACTACGATCGCGACGGGAACCTCGATCTGTTTGTCTCCAACTACGTACGGTTTTCCTTTGAGCAAGCGCCGGTCCCTGGGCAAAACAACAGCTGTATCTGGCTGGGAATTCCCGTCGCGTGTGGTCCACGCGGGTTGCCCACCGGAAGGCATTGGCTCTATCGAAATAATGGCGACGGGACGTTCACTGACGTGAGCGAGCGCACGGGCATCGCCCAAGCCACTTCGAGTTACGGCCTGACGGTGGTAGCAGCCGATTTCGATGAAGATGGCTGGCCGGACATTTATGTCGCTTGTGATGCCACTCCGAGCCTCCTCTTCATGAACAACCGCGATGGAACCTTTAGCGAAGAGGGAATCCTGCGAGGTGTTGCGTTGAACGATGATGGCATGGCGCAGGCGGGCATGGGCGTCGGAGTGGGAGATTACGCTCTGGACGGACACCTCGATCTTTTTAAGACACACTTTGCCGACGACAGGAACATTCTTTATCGCAACGATGGAAAGGCCTACTTTCAGGACGCAACGGCATCCTCGCGCCTGGGCGTCGAGACTCGTTACGTGTGTTGGGGCGCGGGGATCGTCGATCTGGATAACGACGGCTATCCGGACTTGTTTATGACCACAGGTCACGTGGATCCCAATATTGAAAAGAAGCTCTCACAATATCCCAACAAGACTCCGCGGGCGGTCTTTCGAAACTTGGGTCAAGGCGTATTTGAAGAGTTGATCGACGAAGCAGGTCCTGGCGTGGCAGCTCAGCATTGCAGCCGCGGCTGCGCTTTCGGGGATTTCGATAATGATGGGGACATCGACATCGTCGTCGTCAACCTTAACGAACCGCCGTCGCTTTTGCGAAACGACCTCAGTGGGAAGTCCAACTGGATTAAGGTTAAGCTCGAAGGCACAAAATCCAATCGCAGCGCAATCGGAGCTCGCGTCTTGGCGCATTATGGCGGGAAGACCCAGGCGCAAGCTGTACTCAGTCAGTCTAGCTTCTTCTCTTGCAATGACCCCCGGTTGCACTTTGGGCTGGGAACATCGGCTTCAGCTGACGTTGAGATATTTTGGCCGAGCGGCCTGCATGAAAGTTACAAAGGCATATCGGCCAATCGACTGCTGACAATTCGAGAACGGGTGGGGATAGTACCCAATCGCGGCTGGTCCAGATCATGATGGAAGGTATTGCGGGATTCCGGGCTAGTGGCTTACCCATAACACACTACTTGCAGGCGCAGAGGAAGCCTTAGTGTCAAATGACGCCTATCGGCTGCGCTCCGGTTATACTTCCTTAGGAGCCATAAGAGTGACGCGCTCGTACATCTTGGCGTGCTTGCTTTGGGCGTGCTTCGCGCAGGCGCAAGATGAATCTGGCCAGCAGGCATTGGGCCGCGCCGTCGAGCTCCACCAGTCGGGACACTACACCGAAGCGATCAACGAGTATCAGGTCTACTTGAAAGCGCATCCGGAAGCGGCTGCGGTTCGCTCAAATTTAGGCGCGGCGTTAGCTCACGAGGGCCGCTACGCCGAAGCTATTCAGGAATACACGCAGGCCTTGGCGGCACAACCAAGCAATTACGGGATCCGCTTCAACCTCGCACTCGCCTACTACAAAACAGGCGAGATCAAACAGGCCGTCAAAGAGTTCGAAGCGGTTTACGCGATTCAGCCAGTCGACCCACCCGAGCGGCTGCGGCTCACGCTGCTGCTTGCGGAGTGCTACCTCCGCCAAGGCGAAGACGGGCGCGTGGTGGCGCTGCTGAATCCGTTGGCTGACACCGATCCGAACGACCTGACTCTGGCTTACCTGCTCGGTACCGCGCTGCTCCACCAGGGGCAGGACGAACGCGGAGCGCTCATAATCGAGCGCATCTTGCGAAATGGTGATACTGCCGAGGCCCACATGCTGATGGCTTTCACCCGCATGAAAGCGAGCGACAAGAAGGGTGCCGTTGAAGAGGTGGACCGGGCTCTCGCGCTGAATCCAAATCTCCCGGAGGCGTACAGCCTGCGCGGCAGATTGGCATTTCTCGTCGCCGACATGGATGGCGCTGAGGCCGCGTTCCGCAAAGCGTTGACCCTGGATCCGACTGCCTTTGACTCGCTTCTTTGGCTGGGGACGCTACTCCGGCAAGAAGGCAAATTCCAAGAAGCACACTCCCGCCTGGAAAAGGCCACGGCGTTGCAGCCGAAAGATATTAGGATCCGCTATCAGTTGGCTCTGATGCGCTCGGACGAAGGAGATGACAAAAGTGCAGCGGCTCTTTTGGAGGCTCTAGTCAAAGATGCGCCGGAGTACATGGAGGCGCATCGCAGCCTCTCAACGATTTACTTTCGTCTGGGACGGGTGGTGGAAGCCCGGCGAGAGAAGAAGATCGCAGAAGAGATGGACGCCGCCATCCAGGCCAAGGATCAGGCACGGGGCCGGAGTTTGCAGAAATGATCCGATGGATATGTGTCCTCCTTCTGCTAACGACGGCCTCGACGCAGAGCGAGCCTCCGACATTTGAAGAACTTTCCACTAAAGCGCAGCAGGCCTATGAGGCGAATCATCCTGAGGACGCCGCGCAGCTCTACAGCCGAGCCGTCAAGCTGCGTCCCGACTGGGCCCAAGGGTGGTGGGCGCTTGGGATGATCGAATACGAGCGTGACCGATACGCTGAGTGCCGCGATGCGTTAACCCGAATGGTGGAACTGGATACCTCAGCCGCTCCGGGCTGGGCGTTGCTTGGGTTATGCGAATTCCGCACCAAACAATATGACGTTGCATTCGAGCATCTGAAAAAAGCCCACATGATGGTCCCGGTAACCCTGGGCGGAGGGCCGTTGCTGGACATGGCTGACTACCATCTGGCCTTGCTGCTGAATCAGCTGGGTGCTTTCGAGGTGGCCCAGGAAATTCTCATGCGCATCGCGCGAAAGGTTCATAGCAACACAGAGATGATGTTTGCCTCCGGCTTGCCATCACTGCGTATGCCAATTCTGCCTTCAGACGTTCCGGCGAACCAACGGGACGTTGTCACAATGGCCGGCAAGGCTTTCTGGGATTTGGCGACTCAGCCGCCCGACGAAGCGGAAGCTGATTTCAAAGCGCTGGTTTCCAAGTACCCGAAATTCCCCAGCGTACATTATTTTTATGGCACATACCTGGCAGCCCGGGATCCCGAACGGTGTGCGCCGGAGTTTCTGCAGGAGCTAAGCATCACTCCCGACAGCGTTCCGGCCCGAGTTCAGCTGACCTTGCGCTATGTTCTCGAGGACAAGCTGGATAAGGCGCTGAAATTGGCCCGCGAGGCGGTTGCGATGAGTCCCGATTCTGTAGGAGCTCAGTTGGCGCTCGCGAAGACGCTCCGAACTCAAGGCGACAACGAGGGTGCGCTGGCAGCCCTCTTGGCGGCGGAGCGCCTCGATCCCGTAAGTCCGGCAATCCGTCTGCAGATTGTCAACGAGTATCGTGCCCTGGGCCGTATCGAAGAGATGCGGCGCGAAAATGCCGAGTACACTCGCCTCAAGGCGGAGCAGGCAAACTGGCCCTAGTCTTCGCAATTGAAATTGTCAGTCGACGGCCTCCAGAGACACGCCCGAAACCACGCAGACTCTAGAGTTCTAGTACCCTCCAAGAACGTCACCTTGTTTGTCGTTCACAAGAAGGGTCTTACAGAAAATTGCATCGGCGAAGGATGTCTTTTTTTGATTCACCCCGAATCGTTGGCGGCAAAAACCACAAAAATTGATGTGAAACATGAAAATAATGCTTGACAAGGTTTTGGGTGAGTAGTAGAAAACCCACATCGTGAACGTTAACGGTAGGCGCTTTCTCTCCCGAGACAGGCGTTTGCTGGTGATTTTGGGGACTGTGGTGGTTCTCAGGTTCAGACAAAAAGGGGGGTGCTTCAGCGATGACTCCTAGACTTTCTTTTTGCAATCTCAATTTCCTGCGCCAAGGTCCGGTCATGGCAGCAATGCTTTTGGCCGCCGTCCTTGCAGCTCTTGTTTTGCCGATTCAGCCGTCGGTGCTCGCGCAGACAACTAGCGCGACCCTGACCGGAACTGTTTTTGATGCGTCTGGCGCCGTCGTTGCCAACGCGACCGTTACCCTGAAGAATGAGGCGAGCGGTGACTTGCGCGCGACCGTAAGCAATGGCGAAGGGTATTTCACCTTTGCTGCCGTCCCGCCGGGTTCTTACTCGGTCAGCGTCGAAAAAGAGGGTTTTCGCACTTGGGAAGCAAAATCCATTGCCATCAACTCTGACGATAAGCGGAATTTGTCAGGAATTAAACTCACACCTGGCGCAAAGAACGAGACCGTCGTTGTTGAAGCCGCCGATACCTTGATCACTCCGGTGGAGTCTGGCGAGAAATCAACCCTCATCAACGAAAAAATTCTGCAAAACGTCGCCATCGTCGGCCAGAACGCCGCGGAATTCGTCAAGATTATGCCTGGCATGGCTTTTACGGGTGGGGTGGTGAACCAAAGCTCCTACGCGGCATCGGATGAACGCACAGGCTCGGGTCCTGTCGGCAATTTCTCGGCGAACGGGACTCGTACCGCTGCCCTCGACATTACTTCCGACGGCGCTCATATCATAGACCCGGGATGTAACTGCGGCCAGGCCATGAACACCAACGCCGATATGACGGCGGAACTCAAGGTGATGACCTCGAACTTTGGCGCGGATGAATCCAAAGGCCCGGTGGTGATCAGTGCCATTGGCAAGTCGGGCGGCCAGCAATACCACGGGGAAGCGTACCTTTACGCGCGCTATTATTCGCTGAATGCTAACGACCCTCAGAACAAAGATTCAAATATTTCGCGGCCGGAGACAAAGTATTTCTATCCTGGATTCCAAATCGGTGGTCCGGTGATCCTGCCCCACACGGGCTTCAACCGGGGCCGCGACAAGATGTTTTTCTTCTTCGGAACCGAGTATTACAAGCAGGACGTCGATAACGGCGTCTACCATGCGGTTGTCCCGACGGATGCGATGCGGCAGGGGAACTTCGCTGCGCTTGCAGCGAACCCGCCTAACGGCCTTGGATGCCCTTACTACACTTTGAATAACGATCAAAAGGACTATACGCGCCATACTGAAAACTGCTATTTGAGTTCCCTCAACGGATACGCGGCTGCCGGCTTCCCGGGCGGCCCCAACTTCCAGACGATAACCCTTCCAACGCCAGGCGATCCTGCAAATCCGACAAAAAAGTACTCAACTGGGGTCATGATCCCGGGCATGGCCGATCCGAATGGCCAGATTCTGGCGAATCTCTACCCGCTGCAAAACCAGGATCCAAGCAGAGCTGGAGCAGGCGGTTTCAATTACGCCAACGGCCAAACCCGCTACTCAAACATGTTGCAGTTCCGGGGACGCGTCGACTACAACTTCACTCAGTCCTTGAAGCTGTATGTCTCTTATAATCACCAGCATGATAGTGCGCTGAACAGTTTGGATGTGCTATGGGGCTCCGGCGGGAATAGTTGGGCAGCGCCAACAACTCCTTACCCCACACCCCTTGTCGAAACAACTACATCCGACGTGGTTACTGCGAACCTGACGAAGGTAATCAACCCGACCCTCACCAACGAATTGGTTTTCAGCTACACGTACTTGAACCTGCCGAACAGTTTCAAGGACCCGGCCAAGGTGGAGCGGGCGTCACTAGGTCTCAACTACAACCTGCTCTTCAACCACCCGAATCAGCAGAACCTGATCTTCCCCCAGATGACCGGATGGGGAGATGGCATTTCTAACATGCTCAACGCTGGATTTGAACTCAATGGCACCGTCTACGCCAAGAAGACTCTGCCGTCCGTGGCCGACAATCTCGTCAAGGTCTGGAAAACTCACACCACGAAGTTTGGTTTCTACTGGGAGCGTACTTGGAACGAACAACCCGGCAACGCCGCGGTGAACGGCACGTTGATATTTAGCAATTGGGGGTCCGGGTCCACGGGCAACGCCTACTCGGACATGCTGATCGGCCAGACCACTCAATACATTGAACAGAATTTCGACGTCGTCCCTGCGTTCCGTTACATAACAGCAGAATTCTATGCAACGGATTCATGGAAGATTTCCCGCCGCTTGACTTTGGACTATGGCATGCGCTTCTCCCACTTGGGTCCTTGGAGCGATACAACCGGCTATGGCTTTGCAGCTTGGTATCCGAACTTGTACAGTTCGGGTGCTGGCGGTTCAGTGAACGGTTTCCATTTCCCCGGCATTGAGTGGCACCAGGTGCAGGGCTCGACGCCGCTCTCGGGTTCGGCTAGCCGCTTGTTATTCTTCAATCCACGCGTGGGTTTTGCCTGGGATGTTTTTGGCACCGGCAAGACCGTGTTGCGCGGCGGTTATGGCATGTACCACTTCCATGACGAGCAGAACGTCCAGAATGGTGCATACGGCATCGTTCGGGGATCGTTCGCGTCTCCGACGTTGTGGAGCCCCAAAATCTCCGCTCTTCCAGCCACTTCAGCCGCTGCGCCGAGCGGAATCACCGCCTTGGATCCCAATGACAGCCAGGAGCCGCGAACCCAAAGCTACAGCTTCACAATCGCACAACGGCTGCCGTGGAAGAGCCAGTTGGAAGTTGCGTACGTCGGAAGTAAGTCCGATTACCTAAGCAACTGGAACAACAATTTTGATCAAATCAACGACCTTGGCCCCACATCGATGTTCACTGCAACCGCTTGTAGTTCTACGCCACTATCAGAATCATCCGGAAACACTGTCTGTGGCTGGTTGCCCGCATGCGATCCCACACTCACAAACGGCAGTGGTAATTCTTGTGACCATCCGGATAGCAATCATACGAGCGGATACGGCAACGATCAGATACAGAAAGCTCGCCCATTGTCTTACGGCACCGTGAAGATCATTGACCACAAGATGTATTCGAACTACAACAGCTTGCAGGTCACATGGAACAAGCAATCTGGGCCGCTTACGTTTCTGACGAATTATACGTTCGGCAAGGCGCTCGGCATTCGTGGCGAGGGAGGTTCGGCAACCGGCGACCCGACCGTTCTCAGGAACAATTACGGAACGCTTCCGAACAACCGCACCCACATTTTCAACATCGCGTATGTCTATGAATTCCCCAAAGTGGCCAAAGGCAACGCGTTCGTGAAACAGTTTGCGAACGGCTGGCAAATCTCTGGCATTGGCCAGTACCAGACCGGGGCAGATTTGCAGGCATCCGTCACCTCAAATTTTAACTACTCCGCCTTCATCCCGGCTGGCACGACATTCATGGGCAAGACTCTTGCAGTTCCGATTCAGGCTAGCGCCTCAAACGTGCTCGGCACCTCGGATCTCACCCTGATGCCTGTGTTGACATGCGATCCGCGAAGCGGCCTCAAGGCACACCAATACATCAATGCTGCCTGCTTCTCGACGACTGCTATGCCCGGCCAGCAGGGTGCCTACATTTTCCCAACACTCACGGGCCCGGGGTTCTTTAATACGGACGTGTCTGTATTCAAGAACTTCACTTTCGGGCCGTCGGAGACCAAGAAGCTCCAGTTCCGCTTCTCCGGCTATAACTTCCTCAACCACCCGAATCGGACGTTCCTCAACGGCGACCAGAACCTGAACCTTACATTCAACAATGCTGGGACACTTACGAATCCCAATTTCGGTTACGCCACCAACACGATTGGCCACCGCATCATTCAGGCGATGGTCCGATTCGCCTGGTAATCGTTGCATTTCCGGGCTTCGAGAAAGGGCGGCTTCGCAGCCGCCCTTTTTTGCTGTACGCCGTGCATGTTCGGCAGCTAGCGGGTGAGAGTCCCGTCCCAACCTGATGGAGGTGAAGGGTAGCGAAGCGCAAGGGCCTCACCGCGAGGTGGGGTCTGAAGGAAGCGTGGAGCAAAGATACGGGCCGA
>DATEHF010000019.1:0-19021 GCA_035279725.1 Candidatus Acidiferrum sp. | reverse complement strand
GGTCGTCGGTCGAACCAACATAAAATCTGCCCGTGGATTCACTTTGCAGAATGTACAGAAAACACATCACTGGATTATGGTAGGCCCGTGGGGACTCGAACCCCAGACCTCTACCGTGTCAAGGTAGCGCTCTAACCAACTGAGCTACGGGCCTAAAGTCCAACAAGTTTAGCATGACTGCCGCGCCAATGCGGAGCGCCTGACTCGGCAGAGGTCCCCGACAATCTCCTAGAACTCGATCCTGATCCCGGCCTGGCCTTCCCGGCCGGGGAGAACCTGCAGAACCTGACCAAATCTGGGCGCGGTCGAGTTGGAACTTGCCGGAGGAAGGCCATTAACCGCAGCGGGATTGGCACGGTTGAGCAAATTGAAGAACTCGAGGTAGGCGTGGAGCCGGACTCGTTCCCTGAAACCGAAGCGCTTGGCGATGCGCACGTCAAAGTTGACGAACGGCGGCGCGACGAACTGACTGCGGCCTTGCAGAAAATCTACTCCATTGAAATCGCCGTCCCCATCAACGTCCGGCGGTTTAACTGCAAACCCGCACTATAGTGAAAGCCGCTTTTCGTTCGGAAAATTCCACTGAAGTCCATTTTCCAGGGGAACTGCACGAGGCTGTAGAGCAAGAAGGTGTGATTTAGCGCAAGGTCCGACGGCCCTTTGTCCAGGTTTGGCCCGTTATAGAAGATGCCCGCTTTCGAGGTAACTACCGGAAGTTCCGGCGCTCAATCCTAGACCAAACTTACGTTCACCAGAGAAATTTCTGGACGAGTCCTGTCAATCAGTACATACCCGGAGCCTAAGCAGGAATCTGCTCAAATTCCATTTCTCCGAATTGTGCTCCCGGCGAGAAATCAGGTGGTGTGGTAGTGTTTCCGAGGGAGAGCACTGCACGGGCATGCCGGTCAAGACCATCATCGAACCATTTCGCATCAAAAGCATTGAGGCGATTCGTCGTACTACGCGCGAAGAACGCCAGAAACTCATGGAGGCGGCCGGTTACAATCTTTTCCTCGTGCCTTCCGACGCCATTTTGATTGATTTGCTGACGGATTCGGGAACTGCCGCCATGTCCACCGAGCAATGGGCCGCTGTGATGCGTGGTGATGAATCCTACGCCGGTTCGCCCAGCTTCGCGCGCTTTCGCGATTCCGTGCAAAGCATCTTCGGTTTCCGCCACGTGATTCCCACGCACCAGGGCCGCGCCGCGGAACGCATTCTGTTTAATGTGATGTGCAAGAAAGGCGACGTGGTTCCGAACAACACCCATTTCGACACTACGCGCGCGAACTGCGAATTTGTCGGCGCCCAAGCCCTGGATATTCCCATCCCAGAAGCGCAGGAACCCGCGCGCGTGCATCCCTTCAAAGGAAATATGGACGTCGCGCAGCTCGCGGCGGTGTTCGATCGCGAAGGCGCAAAGAAAATTCCGCTGGTGATGCTGACGGTTACAAACAATTCTGGAGGCGGCCAGCCCGTTTCCATGGAAAATATCCGCGCGGTAAAAGAAATCTGCAAGCAGCACGGTGTTCCGCTGTACATCGATGCGTGCCGCTTCGCTGAAAATGCCTACTTCATCAAATTGCGCGAACCTGGCTATTCAAATAAAACCCCTCGCGAAATTGCGCGTGAAATGTTTTCCTACGCCGATGGGTGCACCATGTCCGCGAAAAAAGATGGCATGGCCAACATCGGCGGATTTCTCTGTACGAACGACGATATTTTGGCGCAGCAGCAAAAAGATTTGCTGATTTTGACCGAGGGCTTCCCCACCTACGGCGGGCTCGCGGGACGCGACCTCGAAGCGATTGCCGTCGGACTGAACGAGGCGCTCGAAGAGGAATATCTAAAATACCGCATCGCGTCCACCGCGTTTCTCGGCAATCACATTGCGAAAGAAGGCGTGCCCATCGTGCAGCCGCCGGGCGGCCATGCCATATATATTGATGCGCGGGCATTTCTTCCCCATGTTCCGGCGGCGCAATTTCCGGGAGTGGCGCTGGCCAACGAGCTTTATCTCGAAGGGGGGATTCGCTCCGTCGAGATCGGGACATTGATGTTTGGCGAGCACGCGAAAATGGATTTGGTTCGCTTGGCGATTCCGCGACGCGCTTATACGCAGAGCCACATCGAATATGTAGTGGAAGTGATTCTCGACGTTTGGCGCAAGCGCGAGCAGATTCGCGGTTACGAAATCGTCGAGCAAGCAAAGTTTCTGCGGCACTTCTCTGCTAAACTAAAACCCATTCCCAACTGATGCCTCATGCAAATAAAAATTGACGCGAAACTGAAAGCGAAATGCCCGCGGACTGCGCTCGCCTGCGTGACGGCGCGCCTGCAGCCAGGCCCCTCTCCCGTGACGTTGCTTGGGGAGATGAACCATAGAGAACTCGAAATCCAGGAGCTGCCGTTTCCGCGTGGGGTCCTGGAATCGCCACAAGTGGAAACGGTCCGCAAAGCGTACAAAGCCTTGGGAAAAGATCCGGCGCGATACCGCGGTTCCGCGGAAGCTCTTTTGCGGAGAATCGTGGCCGGCAAAGGCTTCCCGCAAATCAATGCTGTTGTGGATGTGATCAATCTCGTTTCGGTCGAAAGCCGGCTGCCGATTGGTTTGTACGACCTCGGGCATGTGACTGGCGAAATTGTTTTTCGCGCGGGGAAGGCGGGCGAAACCTACAAAGGCATCGGCAAATACGATTTGAATCTGGAAGGATTGCCTTTGTTTGCGGACAACGCGGGGCCACACGGCAGCGCGACGAGCGATTCGGAGCGCACGATGGTTACGGCGGAGACGAAAGAGATTCTGGCGGTCATCATTTCTTTTGGCGGCGCGGAAGGGCTCGAGCGCTGGGCGCAGCGAGTGTCCGCGCTGCTCACGGAGCATGCCGCGGCGCAAGACGTTGCCATTCAAATCATTCAATGACGCATTCGTCGCAATTCTCTGCGTTTTAGAACCGCGATTTCCTCCCCTCTTTTTCCGAATGCTTCTTGAAGCTGTGACCTGCATCGGGTTTACTATGGGCACGTTTGTCGCCGGTTGCGCTTGATTCAACCGCTGGAAGACGCAGAAGTAAACCATTTCCTGCAAAAGAGGTGGCCGATGTCCTGCAATCCCGAAGTGTTGAAACACGTTCCGCTGTTTGCGCTGCTCGATGAAGACGAGACGGCGGTGTTGGCGGGACAAGTGGAGCTGAAAAATTTTGCGCCGCGACAGCGCATTTACAAGATGGGTGACCCTGGCGGGCACGCCTACGTGATGGTCTCCGGAAAAGTGCGCGTCACCACGGTGGACGAGGATCAACAAGAGGTCGTGGTGGATGAGCCGACGCACGGCGCGTTTTTTGGGTTCGCGTCGATGCTGGAGCAGACGCAGCATCAAACCAGCGCGACGGCGATGGAGGATACCCAGTGCGTGGAAGTCAGCCGCGCAGACATTGCGACGCTGCTGCAGCGCAAGCCGCACGCGGGAATGGATATGTTGACGGTGCTGGGGCGGCAGTTTCATGCGTCGCAAAAACTCGTGCGGCTGCGGTCGATGCGCAATGCCAACGACGTGATCGACGCGAAGTCGACGCTGCCGGAACGCATCGCGGACTCCATGGTGCAGTTTGGCGGGTCGTGGACCTTTATCATTGGTTTTCTGATTGTGAGTAGCATCTACACGGCGGTCAATGTGTCGTTGAAGAGAGCGGCGTGGGATCCTTATCCATTTATTCTGCTGAACCTGATTTTGTCGCTGCTGGCGGCGATTCAGGCGCCAGTGATTATGATGAGCCAGAACCGGCAGGACATGAAGGATCGCGTGCGCGGTGAACTGGACTACGCCGTGAACCGGCGCTCCGAGGCGGAGATTCAGGGTCTGGCGCGGAAGTTGAACCTGCTCGGGGACCAGATGGGCGACATTGAAGATTTGCTGAGGGGAAAGAAGAGTTAAACAGAGTGGCGAGTGATGAGTGGCGAGAGGGAAATAGCCGAGTTCCCTTCGACACTGCTCAAGGTAAACCAAAATGGGAATTGTTGGTACACACTCCGGCAGTTTTCGTATCCCTCGGCCGCGCTCGGGACAAGACTGAGTGGCCCAAAGCAGATATCTCAAAGGTGTTGACCGAGTATAGTCCGCAATGAAGAAGCTTCTTTTGGATCCGGGGGCCTTTTATAAGCCAAAACTTCGACCTTCAGGTCATGACATTGGTGCTGGCTTCGCAAAGGATAACGGCGGAGCGATACCTTCAAACTTGCTTCAGATTCCCAATAGTGAGTCCAACGGGCAATACACTAAATGGTGCAAAGTAGTGGGAACGGAAATGCACCCCGCAAGATTCCCCGAAGCATTGCCGGAGTTTTTCATCCGCTTGTTAACCGATCCGGAGGACTTGGTTGTCGATATATTCGCGGGCCACGTATCTGGAAATCAGCAAAGATGAGCTGGCGCGAGAGCTGATTGGATAAACTACCAAGACCAAGCATAGAATCGCGCGATGGATGGGAGGGTGCCTTGCGCTTACTTCTTGTTGCTGGAGTGCTTAGTGTCTTTTTTGTTGGTTTGACTGCTAGTTCCCCGTCCCAGAGGTTCGTGGAAAAAGGAAGGGCGCAGCAAGCTGCGCCACTACAAGGAATTGTGGAGGCAAAATTTATCCACGAATTCCGGAGACAGGACACTAGCAGCGGCCAAAAGAGCATGCCGGAGCAGGCGGATATCAGCCGATCCGGCAGGGACTTCCTGGAGGTTTGTTCTAGTGTAGGGAGTGGAGGGGACAGGGATGCTGCCCGAATCTACGAAGGTAACAGAGACGCTTCCCGCGTCTACCGCGAGGCGACCTGCCTGGGATGGGTGGAAGGATTTGCGGAGGGGTTCCTGGTGTATGGGGAGCTGCTGAATGTTCCGAAGAAGGATCGGATGGCTTGCCTGCCGCGGGGAGTGACGACGATTCAAATGGTTCGCGTGATTCAGAAATACCTGGCTGAGAATCCTGGGAAGGCGCACCGGCCGACGCGTTATGTTGCGTCGATTGCGCTGGCGGGGGCATTTCCGTGTAGGGCGGGAAAGTAGAGTAGAAAGCAGAACTAGAAATTAGAAAATCGAAAATGCAATGAAGAGAACAGCAGATCCCTCGCTACGCTCGGAATGACAGAGTAAATCACCCGCCTCGGGAGGCGGCCCCTACGGGAGAAAAGCCTCAGGGCCGAAGCCCTGAGCTACAGGGACCGAGATCACACCTGGAGAGTGCGGAGGTAGGGGACGCTGGCTTTCATCAGGTCGAGGTTCATTTCGACGAAATAGTTCTGGATGCCGGTGGTTTTGGCGGCGGTAAAGATTTTCTTCCAGTCGAGAGTGTCCTGGCCGACGGGCATGATTTTTTTGCTTTGCGCGGACCAGCCCTGGACGTGCATGGAGAAGAAGCTGCCGGGATATTTGGTGAAATACTCCACGGCATCGTAACCCTGGCTGATGGTGGAGATCTGGAACTGGAACTTGACGAACTTGGGATCGAGAAGGCCGAGCAATAAATCGTAAGTGCGCTTGCCGTCGACGATGGAGAGCTCAAAGTCCTCATTGTGGAGGCCCTGCTGGATACCGGCCATGGCAGCGCGTTCGCCCATTTTGAAGTATTCGTCGGCGGCGCGCTTGACGTCGTCCATGGTGGGATTCTTGGGACCGCTGAGGCTGGGGACGATCATTTGCTTGAGGCCGACGTCTTTGGCCCAAGCGATGCTGGCGGGCTGATCTTTGCGGAGTTCGTCGATGCCGAAGTGGGAGCTGATGCAGGTGACGCCGGCGTCAGACAGAATCTTGCGGAGTTCGGCGCCGGAGTATTTGGCGAGGCCGGCGAAGCCGGAGTCGGCGTAACCGACGGGCGAACAGAGTTCGATGGATTGAAATCCGGCGGCGGCGAGTTGCTTGATGGTGCCGGGAAAATCCTTGGCGATGAGCTGGCGGACGGGCCAGGTTTGGCAGCCGATGGGGAGGCCGAGAGGATTGGCGCGGAGTTCCAGAGCGCTCATCGAAAGAAATCCGGCGGCGGCGGCGCTGGTGGCGGAATATTTGAGGAATTCTCTTCGGGAAATGGCGGACATGGACGACTCCTCAGTTGCGGGTTACGCGCGGACGGTCGGCGCATTATAACCTCAAATGGATGGAACGAATCGGCGCGGGTGAAAAGGGCGGGACAAGCCCCGCCCCTACAAGACCGACTTGCCCGTTTAGCGGGTGACGGGCTCGGCGACGTTTTGTTCGCGCACGGCGGAGCGGTGTTTGAGGAAGCCGCGGGCGGCGAGGAGTTCGGCGTTGAGGAGAGCGGCACCGGCGGCACCGCGAACGAGGTTGTGAGAGAGAAGAGTTAATTTTACATCGAGCAGAGGGCATTCGCGGACGCGGCCGACTACGGAGGCCATGCCGTTGCCGGCATTGACGTCGCGACGGGACTGCGGGCGATTTTCTTCGTCGAGGACGACGATGGGATTTTTCAGGGCGGTGGGCAAAGAGGCCAGCTCGGCGTCGACTTCGAAATTGCGCAGGGTTTCGCGGACTTCGTCGAGGGAGGCGATTTTTTTCAGGCTGAGGGAGACGCATTCGAGGTGGCCGTCGACGACGGGGACGCGATTGCAATGCGCGCTGACGCCGATGCCGGCGTCGACGAAGCGCAAGCCATCCCACTTGCCGAGGAGCTTTTGCGGCTCGGCTTCCATTTTTTCTTCTTCGCCGCTGATGAACGGGACGACGTTGCCCTGAATATCCATTGCGGGGACGCCGGGATAGCCTGCGCCGGAAATGGCTTGGAGGGTGACGACGAATATTTTTTCGAGGCCGAAGGCGTCGGCGAGAGGCTTTAAGACAAGGACGAGGCCAGCGGTGGAGCAATTGGGATTGGTGACGATGAAGCCGTTGTCATAGCCGCGATTTTTTTGCTGGCGAGGGATGGCATCGAGATGGGCGGCGTTGACTTCGGGAATGAGAAGCGGGACGTCGGGATCCATGCGGTGATTGCGCGAATTGCTGACGACGGGATAACCCGCGCGCGCAAAGACTTCTTCGGCTTCGCCGGCGACGGAGGAATCGAGGGCAGAGAGGACGAAGTCGCAGTCGAGCGAGGGATCGAGGCCCTTGACGACGAGGTTGCGCGCGGATTCGGGAATCGGCGCGTCAAGGTGCCAACGGACAGCTTCGGCGTAGGTTTTGCCGGAAGAGCGCTCCGAGGCAGCGACTTCGGTGAGGTCAAACCACGGGTGATTGCCGAGCATTTGAACGAGGCGCTGGCCAACGACACCTGTAGCGCCGAGGACTCCTGCCTTCCACTTTTTGTCGGGACGTTTCGCCTGCATGTTGTGATCTCCATTGTTTTGAGATGGGGAATTCATACCGCACCGCCTGGTTGAGAAGAAATCGAAACATTCGGAAGAGACTCCTGCGACGGTAGCTGAGAGAGTCCGAGTGAGCGCGGCGAGCCGATGCGCGTGCCGCGCGCTTGCGGATTGAAAGTGTTGCGAACCCAGACGACCATTTCGGTTTCGGCGACGAGAGGCAGGACTTTAGCGTGAAGAACTTTCGCGCCGCTGGCAGCGAGGGCATGGGCTTCGTCGTAACTGAGTTCGTGGAGGAGACGAGCTTCGGCGGATTCGTTGGGATTGGCGGTGAAGATGCCGTCGACGTCGGTCCAGATGACGAGTTCGTCGGCATCCACGACGTGCGCGATGATGGCGCCGGAGAAATCGGAGCTGTTGCGGCCGAGAGTAGTGATGCGGCCATCGGATGTAGCGCCGATGAAGCCGGTTACGACGGGCACGATGCCGGCATCGAGTAGCGGAAGAAGAACATCGCGGCCGCGCTGCTTGGTTTGCACGAGATGCGGCTGGGCTTCGCGAAACGTGGCACAGGTCAGGACGAAGTCGGAAGACGCAACAGGCACAGCGGCGATGCCGGACTTCTCAAGCGCGGCGGCGAAGAGCCGGGCGCTAAAGCGTTCACCAAAAGAAGCTAGGCGATCGAAGAGATCCGGGCCGCCGATGACGCTACCGTGAACGGGAACTTCGTGAAGAAGATCGCGTCCCAGTAATTGCAATTCGCGGCGGACGCGCAGGCCATGGTTTTCACCGAGCTGTAAATCGTGGAGCACATCGAGGTGCAGGTCGAAGACAAACTCGGCTTCGCGGCGGGCGTGGGCGAGTTTGCCACCGGCGAGAGCTCGGGCAATGGAGAGCAGATGATCGGTGACGCCCTTCATGGCGGAGACAACGACGGTGACATGGGAAACCTCAGTGGCGGCGTGGACGAGACTTGCGGCATGGAGCATGCGGTCCGCGCCGAGAAGCGAACTACCGCCAAACTTGAAGGCGACAATGTTGCGAGATTGCTTGATGACCCCGCCGGTGCAATGCGCTTGATGATGCGACGCGGCGGGGAGGCGTTCGGCTACGACATCTTCCTGTACATCTTCGCGATTCATGACCTGCGCTCCTGGTTCGGTTCCGCTGGAGCGTCTCTGGAGGGGGCTTTAAAGAAGAAACCCACCGCCAGGTCGCTTCTGGCGGTGGGTTGGAAACTTTTGCTAGTTGGCTAGCTGTTTCTCCACGCGCCAGAAGCGGACATAGTCGTCTTAGTCGTAGTCGAGGTAGTCGACGTGGACGACTTGGACGTAATTCGCTTGGCGCTAATGGTGGAGAACATATCCTTTAGAAGATACCACAGCAGAGTACTGAGGGAAAGGGATAAATGAAACAGGGGCAAAATTGTGCTGGAAGAGCTGTCGCACGCGGAGTGGAAGAGCTGACCAACTAACGCTAACCGACAAGAAACCTGCATCGAGCAAACGACAGCCACCTGGTAAGCACGGGTGGCCGTTCTATTTGGCGTTAAGTTGCTATTTGTTAGGAGATTAGCCAATGTTCGTCGTTGGGCTACCTGACCCGTATACAGGTTTTTCCCTAGGCCCTCGGAGCAGTTTTAGTGGAGAAACACCTGTCCGGCGAGATTGATGCGGCCTAGTGGGATTCCGGGTAAGTTGGACACATGTCCCAAGCACTTTAAATCCAAGAGCGTTCGGAAGCATGGCGAACGCGAGATCAAAGAAAGAGTTCAACATGAAAAGGGAGCTTAACAAGGGAAGGATCCTGGGGGGCGCACTGCTGGCGACGGCGCTTTGCCTGGGCGTAGGGAATTTGCAGGCACAGGACGGGCGCAAGGCGCTCTCCAATCCTGCTCCGACTTACCCGGAAGTGGCAAGGAAACTGCATCTGGCAGGAACGGTTAAGGTGCAAATCGTGATCGGGACGGACGGAAAGATCAAAGGAACGAACTTCGTCGGCGGACACCCCGTACTTGTGAGTGCGGTAGAGGAAACGCTGAAGAACTGGAAATATGCGCCAAACGGCACGGAAACTAGCGCGCTGCTGGAATTCAATTTCCATCCATAGTCGTTGGAAACAGTCTGTGGAAAAACGGCCATGCGGATCGAAACCGCGTGGCCGTTTTCTTTTGCGAGGAGCGCCCCTCACAACCGGCTTAAATCACACCTCGAAAAAGCAGACTAGAACAGGTGAGACCGGATTCGGCCTTTTGGAGTTCGGAGATGTCGAGTGGTGTGACGTGGAAGCCACGCGCTTCGATGCAGGCACGTGTGCGGGGAAAGGACGCGGGGAGGATTATGGTTCCGCCTAGGGCCAGAGCGTTGGCGGCATGAGGTTCGGCGGGATCTACGTCGATCCAATCGAAGGCCGCAAGGGACGTGGTGTCGAACCAGGCACGGTTGGCGAGGAGCGTGTTTCGGCCGAGATAAGTTACAGCAGATTTGAGATGCAGGCAGCCAGTGACCGGAACGGCGATGACTTCATAATTGTGCCGGGCGAGGATGGCGGCGAGCTGTCGGATGCCTTCCGCGTTGCTGCGCTTGGTAAGGCCAACGAATATCTTTCGGTCGATGTGCAGGACATCGCCGCCTTCGAGAGTGCCGGGGAGCGATACATATTCGAGCTTGCGAAACTCGCTGAGCGCATGCGCGAGCGACGCGGCCTCACGTCGACGGGTTTCAGTTCCGAGCGGCAGAATGACCGCCAATTCATCGAGAACAATCACGGGATCTTCGACGAACATGGAATCCGGAAGCTCGGGCTCGGCTGGAAGTGATATGACACGAGCCCCCAATTTTCGGAGCAGATTCTCGTAGGCGTGGTGTTGCTCCTGCGCGGCGGCCAGATCGATTGGCTTGCGATCGATGAAAGAGAGTTCGCAATGGACGATGGAGGGGCTGACAGCGCGCGTAATAGCAGTGAGCATTTTGAGTAGAAAGAGTCTACACGAGAACGAATGGAGGGAAGGACGTTGAAGGAAGCATAGAGGCGGCATAGACTCTAGGCCACGATTTAAGATGCTGGAGGCGGATGCAATGAATGATTCGATGAGACGGGGGGCGGCTATCCTCTCGCTGGTTGTGGGAGGAGCGGCGCTGTGGTGGGCGGGGAGCGGAGCGCCAGCTTCGGCATCGGCAAATGACGCCATGGTGGCGACAATTGCCGCGGCGCGCGAACGCGCGGCGGCGAACGATCCTCGCTTGAAAGGCGCATCGCGCTTCGAGCAGGGTGGCTGGATTTATGTGCATCTCGAGGGCGATCCGAGCGCGATGGGCTATCAGCACGGTTATCTGCTTGCCCCCGAAATCGAAGACGGGTTCGCGGCGGTGAGCGCCGGGATGATGCACTCCACGCAACGCGACTGGGAATTTTTCCGGAAGTCCGCTCGCGAGATGCTGTGGCCAAAGATTGATGCCGAGTATCAGCAGGAGCTACAAGGCATTGTGGAGGGACTGCGCGCGCGAACCGGGTCGAAGCTCGACGTGGACGATATCGTAGCTTTCAATGCGTTTGAGGAGTTGCCGGACTACTACGTGCCCTGGCTGAACAAACAGCTAAAGGCCGCGAACGCGCCGAACCTGAAGAGCCCCGGGAATTGCAGCGCCTTTGTGGCCACGGGAAGCTGGACAAAAGATGGACAGATTGTGATGGCGCACAACAACTGGACGAGCTACAGGAACGGCGAACGCTGGCGTATCGTGTTCGACGTCGCGCCGAAGAATGGCTACCGGATGCTGATGGATGGCTTTCCCGGAGTGATTGCCAGCGACGACGATTTTGGAATTAACAGCGATGGGTTAATGGTGACGGAAACCACCATCACGCAATTCGAAGGCTGGGATTCGAACGGCAAGGCCGAATTTGTGCGCGCGCGGAAGGCGCTGCAGTACGCGGGCTCGATCGATGAGTACACAAAGATCATGCTGGACGGGAACAATGGAGGATATGCAAACGACTGGCTGCTCGGCGACCGCAAGACCGGCGAAATCGCGCAATTGGAGCTGGGATTGAAAGCGTACAAGTTGTGGCGAACGAAGGATGGCGCGCTTGCCGGATCGAACTGGGCGCGCGATCCGAAAGTGCTCAAAGTGGACGCGCCCGAATTTGACGCGGCCAATAAAGAGAGCTCACCGAATGCGCGACGGGCGCGCTGGGAAGAATTGCTGAAGGAAAACAAAGGAAAGATCGACGTCGCGCTCGCGGAAAGGATGCTGGGCGATCACGCAGACACTGTAGAGAAAAAGGAAGATGCCGACGAGCGCACGCTCTGCGGCCATGTGGATGGATCGACGCGTGGCGTAAAAGAGTGGGTTTGGGAAGCGCACTACCCGGGTGGAGCGGTTCAAGGAAAGGCAACGGATGCCACGATGGCGAAGGAAATGCGGTTCATGGCGCGGATGGGCCATCCCTGCGGCGGGGATTTTCTCGCCAAACCGTTTCTCACGGCTCACCCGGAGTATGCGTGGGAGGAGCCTTACTTGCGGGATATGAAGGCAGGGCCGTGGACGGAGTTCCGGTCCGGACAATCCGCAAATGAATAGACCAAATTGTTAAAAAAACATGGTCGTGGAATTGTGCCAAAAGATGGTCATCAGAGGAAAAGGGGCCGCTGAGGACGCATGGTGAATCCAGAACCGGGTGATTCCCGCTCCCAGGAGCATCCCTGCAAGAATCAGCCCGATTACGCCGAGCACGACCCAGACATCCGATTTTGCGAAGGACGATCCGAGAGAACTCCGTGAAGATTCCTGGCTGGAATTCGCGGACGATTCGCTGTGAGCGACGTGAAACTGAGGCGCCTTATTCGAGACTTCCGGCTGGACAAGAAGGCAGTAACCCTTCCGAGGAATCGTCTCAATATAAAGCGGCTTGTCCGAAGAGTCGCCAAGGGCCTGGCGGAGTTTATTGACCGTAGTATTAACGTTCGCGTCGTAGTTCACGTGCGTATCGGCAGGCCAAAGCCGGATGCGCAATTCTTCACGGGTAACGACTTCTCCGGGTTTTTCGAGTAGCGTGAGCAAGACTTGATAAACCTTGCCTTGGAGTTTTACCCGAGACCCCTCCCGGGTCACTTCCTGCCGCTGCTGGTCGATTCGGAACGGCCCAAAATGGATATAGCGGCCAGAGGAAAGGACTATCCGCTCCGAAGTCGTCGGCTCATCCGGTTCTCGCATGGAGATCACTTCCGGTGACATGGACGTTTCACCCTTATCCTGTATAGACGCAGTACCCGCTCAAGAGTTTTCTATAGTTACGAAAGATTCCTTTGATAAGTTTCGACGTGCTGATAGAGGGAAGTCCCGATGCGCGAGCGGGATACCAGCAGACATCTGCAAATCGGAGATTCCGATAGGACCACATCTAAATTTAGACACAAATTATATGAATTAACGGAATGTATCCCGCCCAAAAAGTGCCCTTTTTCGGCACTGCACGTCTAAAACGCCAATTCGGATGTTCCTACCAATTTGAGGTGACAACTATGCAGCGTTTCATTCGGCGTCTCGCACCGTATGTTTTGCTTTTGCAGTCCGGAAGCGGAGTGGCACTGGGGCACCACCAGCAGACGCCGCCGGCGATTCAAGTCGCCACAGAAGCGGCCTCGGCTTATGACGCAAAGAACTGGAGCGAAGCCGCCAAGCTATATGGCCAGATCGTGCAGGCAGCGCCGAATCCGCGCGCCTGGTATCGGCTAGGCGTTTCCCTAAATAAGACTGGGGATAAGGATAAGGCTATCGAGGCCTTTGAAAAAGGGAGAGCCTTGGGATTGCCGCCGCAATTTGCCGAATATGGCATTGCAACCGTTTTCGCCTCGAAAAAAGAAAAGGATAGGGCTTTTGAGCACTTGGAAAAGGCGGCGCAAAATGGCTTCAGTCAGCCAGACCAATTGTCGACCGATACGGACCTTGCGGAACTGAAGTCTGACGCGCGCTTTGCGAAGATCCTGGAAATTGTGACGCACAACCAAAAACCTTGCGCGTATGCAGCGGAGAATCGCCAGTTTGACTTCTGGCTGGGCGAGTGGAGCGTAGTCACAAGCCAGGGAGAGACGCCCGCGGGCGACAGCCGGATCGAGCCAATCCTTGGGGATTGCGTGGTGCAGGAGAATTGGACCAGCGCGGGGAACGTTGGTTATTCGGGAAAGAGCTACAACATCTACAACGCGGCGCTTAAGCGGTGGGAGCAATACTGGGTTGACAACTCCGGGGGAAACATTTTCTTTTACGGTGGATTGAAGGACGGCGTGATGGATTACTGGACCGATGAAATTCCGCAGCCGGACGGGAAAAAGCTGAAACGGCACCTGCAATTCATCAAGCTTGGGCCGGACAAGGTCCGGCAGTTCAGCCAGGGCTCGAATGATGCGGGCAAGACCTGGTTCGTGGAGTACGACTTCACATACAACCGAAAAAAGTAGCCGCCGGCTTCAATCGATCTGGTTGGAATTCCCATTGGACAAGCCGCTTCGCGTATAGTCATCCCATTTCTCGGGCAAAGGGAGAGGTGGGCGATGAGCAAGCAAGTGTGGGTCACGATTCTTTACAGACTGGGCTTGACGGCCGTCTTAGGTATTGCATGGCTACAGGGAGCCACTGTATCTGCGCAGACTCCAGCCCCTGCAAAGGAGAAATCTCCTGAGACAAGCGCTCCTGTCGCGGGCCCCGGCGAAAGGGCCTGGGCGATCCTGCATGACGGAATTAAGGACAAAAGTGCGGACAAACGTGCCCTCGCAGTCAGGGCATTGGGCTTGCTAGCTGGAAACGCAGAGGCGGAGGAGTCCGCGAAAAACGCACTGAGTGATGAGAAACCGAACGTCAGGTTGGCGGCGGCCGTAGCACTCGGGGCCATGCACGCTGAGAAAGCAAAAATCGAGCTGGAGGGCGCGCTAGAAGATTCCGAGCCGGGAGTAGTCTTGGCGGCGGCGAATTCTTTAGTCCTCCTGCATGACGACTTAGGGTATGACATTTACTTCGCCGTGCTGACCGGCGAAAGGCGCGGCGACAAAGGATTGATCAAAGGGCAGATCGACACTCTCAAAGACAAAAAGCAGATGGCAAAACTTGGATTCGAGGAGGGCATCGGATTTATTCCGTTTGCGGGGATGGGTTACGAGGCTTTCAAGACGGTGACCAAGGGCGATTCTTCGCCCATACGCGCGGCAGCAGCGAAGCAACTCGCGCGGGATCCGGACCCAGCGACCGCGAAAGCACTGGTAGCGGCAACTGCCGATAAGAAATGGCAGGTGCGGGCGGCGGCGCTAGAGGCGATTGCGCAGAGGGGCGATAGCTCCCTCTTAATCATGGTTGCACCCGCTCTTGATGACGACAAGGACGTTGTGCGCTTCACCGCTGCCGCGTGCGTGGTGCATTTGAGCGCGCGCCCCGCCGAGAAGAGCCAAGCAAAGAGCGAGAAGCCGTAGATCAGCAGGCTGTCCGACGAAAACTTCCTCTTGACACTATGGCGTACTACGATATAGCGTGTAACGACAGAATCTTTCCTGCGGAGCCGAAACTTTGAGCGCCACTCAAGACAATTCTGAATTGTTCGGGCCACTGACACCAGCGATGTTTCACGTCCTGCTGGCGCTGGCCGGCGATGATCTTCACGGCTACGCCATCCTGAAGGAAGTGGAGCTGCGCACTGAAGGCAAGGTCCGGCTCAGCACTGGAACGCTGTATGGAATCATCAAGCGCTTGCTCAACGACGGCCTGATCGTAGAACTGCGTACGCGGCCGGCGGAGGCTGAGGACGACGAGCGGCGCCGGTACTACCGGTTGACGCCAAAAGGCCGGCAAGTCGCGGCCGCGGAAGCGGAGAGAATGGATGAAATCCTGGCTGTAGCGCGGTCGAGGAATCTGCTGAAGAAGGCACGCCTGGCGTAACGAAATTAGCGGAACTGGGCAAGCCAGTTCCACAAAAACGAGTGGCCCGGACATCGGTGCTGTGGTGGCGCCGAAGGAGGACACCATGGCAGCAGCTGACTCCAGGGCATCGCGTATATATCGCGCACTTCTGCGTCTACTTCCCTTCGATTTTCGGAGCGATTACGGCCCGGAAATGGAAACAGTCTTCCAGGAACAACACAAGGAAGCGGGACGCCGCGATGGAGTCACGGGTGTTCTGCGCCTGTGGTGGGAAACGATCGTAGGAATTTTCCGGACGGCGCCGGGCGAGCACCTGGCGATGTTCCGCCAGGACGCAGGCTTTGCGCTGCGCATAATGCGCAAGAGCCCGGGGTTCACGCTGGCGGCGATCCTGACGCTGGGTCTGGGAATAGGCGCCAATTCGGCCATCTTCAGCGTCGTGAATGCGGTGCTGCTGAAGCCGCTGCCGTACGAACACGGCGACCGCCTCGTTGTGGTGCAGCACCGAATGGGAATGTTGAACCAGGGTTTCTCCGCTTTAGATACCAGTGACTACCGGTCGCAAAGCCACTCGCTCGACGGACTCGTCGAATACCACAACATGAATTTCATCTTGCTGGGACGAAGCGAGCCGGAGCGCGTGGAAACAGGAGTTGTTTCCTGGAATTACTTCGACGTTTTCGGAGTGAAGCCGCTATTCGGGCGGGCATTTCGTCCCGAAGATGAGCAGCCCGGTGCACCCGCCGTGCTAATGCTCAGCTACGAATACTGGATCAAAAGCTTCGGCGGCGACCCGACGGTGGTGAACAAGACGTTCACCATGAACGACAAGATTCACACGGTAATTGGCGTGCTGCCGCCGGTACCGCAATACCCGGATGAAAACGACGTGTATATGCCGACGACGGCCTGCCCTTTCCGATCGCGTGCAACGACGGTCGCCAACCGACAAGCGCGCATGGTGCAGGTTTTTGGACGGATGAAACCCGGCATGAGCGTGAGCCAGGCACAAGCGGATTTGAGCGGGGTCGCGGCTAATCTGCAAAAGGCTTATCCGAAAGATTATCCCGAAGGAAAGAACTATTCCGTGCAAACGACTGCGCTGGAGGAAGCGCTTACGCACAACGCCCGGCCAACGATGATGGTGCTGCTCGCGGCTGCGGGGTTCGTGTTATTGATCGCCTGCGCCAATGTCGCGAACCTGAATCTTTCGCGAATGGTAAGGCGCGAGCGCGAACTCGCCGTGCGCGCCGCGCTGGGCGCAGGACGCGTGCGCATGTTCCGGCAACTGCTGACGGAGAGCTTCATGCTCGCAGTGATCGGCGGCGGCCTGGGCCTCCTCTTTTCCTGGGGCGCGCTGAGTTTGCTGGTGAGCTTTGCGGCGCGCTTTACGCCGCGTGCGCGTGAGATTCATATGGACGTGTGGGTTTTGGGATTTACCTTTCTAGTGGCAGTGTTGACCAGCCTGCTTTCCGGCACGGCACCGGCACTGGCAGCGCGGGAGACGGTAGTTGGGACGCTGAAAGAAGGCGGCGTGCAGTCCACCATGGGACGTGGGAAGCACCGGGTAAGAGGCCTGCTCATCGTCGCGCAGGTAGCGGTTTCCTTTCTCCTGTTGATCGGCGCAGGGCTGATGTTGCGTAGCTTCGTGAAGCTGCAGCACGTGGACCCGGGCTTCCAACCGGAAAACGTGTTGACGATGGACATTTCGCTGGACTTTGTTAAGTACAACACCAACGACAAGCAGCGCGCTTTTTTTGAAACGCTGTTGGACAAGATCCAATCGCAAAGCGGGGTCAAATCGGCAGCCGCTTCGATGATGATTCCGTTTACCTCCGGTATGACGATGACCGGGGATTTTCAGATCGAAGGGCAGGCGATGGAGCCGGGGCAGGCGATGCCGAAAGCCGATTTCCGGATTGTGAGCCCGTCGTATTTTGAGGCGCTGCATATTCCCATCCTCAGCGGGCGGGGATTCCTGCAAACGGACCGGCCCGGCCATCAGGACGTGGCGGTTCTGAACCGGAGCGCCGCGATCCACCTGTGGGGAGCGAAGGATCCCCTCGGGACGAGGTTCTCCGCGGATGGCGGGAAGGGCTGGATCCAAGTCGTTGGAGTAGTAGGGGACATCAAACAGTACGGGCTCGATAAGGACGTCGTGGACGAAATCTATGTGCCGCTGGCGCAAAACCCCATGGGCCAGGCCAGCCTGGTGGTCAAGACAGCAGTGGAACCGATGAGCATCGCGCGCGGGGTGATCGAGTTGTTGCATGGCGTCGATCCAAATCAGCCGGCAGCAAGAGTGCGGTCCCTCGAACAGGTGCGGGCAGAGTCTGTGGCGGCACCGCGGCTAACGACAAACTTGCTGGGTTTGTTCGCGCTACTGGCGCTGGCAATTGCGGCGACGGGCATCGGCGGAGTGATGGCTTTGGCGGTAGGACAGCGTCGTCATGAGATCGGAGTGCGCATGGCCGTCGGCGCGCGTCCTGCGGAGATCCTACGCATGATTTTGGGCCAAGGTCTCGGGCTTGCGCTGGCCGGCATGGTGCTAGGGCTGTTTGGAGCGGTGTGGCTCACACGCCTCTTGCAGCAACTGCTTTTTGAGGTGACCCCGACCGATCCGCTGACGTACGTCGGAGTCGCATTCGTGCTTGGTCTGGCTGCGCTGGTGGCCTGCTATGTTCCGGCACGCCGCGCCGCCCGTGTGGATCCCATCCTCGCCTTGCGCGTCGAGTAGGACACGCAGGAATGTCTGTCCCACTTTGTTGTCCGGCAAGCGAACGAGTCTGTTAAACTATACGTTGCTGCACCGCACCTAAGGATGTGTGACCGCCAGGCGGTCAAGCCTACTGTGAGGTATGTGCGTCAAGGCCCCGACCGGGTCGGGGCTATTTTTGTCTTTAGAGGACTTGCCCAGCGAAGCTGGAGGCAGGATAAGCAGGAATTATGAGTCAAAATATTCGCAACATCGCCATCATCGCGCACGTGGACCACGGCAAGACGACGCTGGTGGACGCCATGCTGAAGCAAAGCGGGATTTTCCGAGCCAATGAGGCGGTCGTCGAGCGCGTCATGGATTCCAACGACCTGGAACGCGAGCGCGGGATCACGATTCTGGCGAAAAATACGGCGCTATTTTTTCACGACACGAAAATCAACATTGTGGACACGCCGGGCCACAGCGACTTTGGCGGCGAAGTGGAGCGGGCGCTGCGCATGGTGGACGGCGTCGTGGTGTTGGTCGACGCCAGCGAAGGGCCGCTGCCGCAGACGCGCTACGTTCTCCAAAAGGCGCTGGCGGCGAAGTTGCCTCCGGTAATTGTGCTGAACAAGATCGACCGTGCCGATGCGCGCGCCAAGGAAGTTCTGGACGAAATCTACGATCTCTTCATCGACCTGGATGCCACAGAAGACCAGCTCGATTTTCCCGTCATTTATACCAACGCGCGCGATGGGCTTGCTCACAACACGCCGGGTGACGGCTCGAAGGATTTGCTGCCGCTTTTTGAGGCCATCGTAAAGCATATTCCGCCGCCTCCGGGCGATCCCGAAGGCGTTTTGCAAATTCAGGTGATGAACCTGGATTACAGTGACTTTCTGGGGCGCATTGCGATCGGGCGGGTCTTCAATGGCACGCTCAAGCGCGGCGCGGAGGTGGGCATCAGCAAGCTGGACGGCAAGCTGACGCCGACACGCATCACCAAGCTGTATACGTTCCGCGGCCTGGAACGAGATGAGGCCCAAGCTGTCCCGGCCGGAGATCTGGTGGCCATTGCCGGTGTCGAGGGCATCCAGATTGGCGAAAGCATCACGGA
>DATEHF010000018.1:0-3162 GCA_035279725.1 Candidatus Acidiferrum sp. | reverse complement strand
GCGGAACGGAGCCGGCTGCGGAGGTCTTCAGGAAGTTCGTAGAGTTGAGAATCGCGGTAGATTTCAATGGTCTTCTTGGTTGTGTCGCAAACAACGTAGCAGTTGTGGCACCACGAAAGATGATTTTCCAACTCGCTTTTGGTTTTTTCGTCGAGGACGCCGTCCAGGTAACTGGTCAGCTCGCTCAAGAATTCAGAGCATTTCACTGGTTGCCATCTCCGCTCGCCACATCTTTGTTTTTGACATCTTCGCCTCTCGCCCCGGTCTTGCCATCGCCCGGCTCGCGCCGCTGAAAGTAGCGCGTCAAGCGCTCCCGCAATTGCAGCCGTGCACGCAACAGGCGAGATTTTACCGCAGGAACGCTCAATTCGAGCGCCGCTGCTGTTTCCTCGGTCGAAAGCCCTTCTACGTCTCTCAGCACAAAAACCGTCCGGAAGCCCGGGGGCAGCCCCTGGATGGTCTTGCTCAAGATCTCGCGCAATTCCGCTTGCGTGTATTGCTGTTCCGGATTCGGGCTCCAGTCCGCGATCTCGCGCGGCAGGGAGTCGTCTTCCGTCTTGATGTCTTCGTCGAGCGATACCGTGCGCTCAGGCTTGCGCCGGCGCAACTTCATCAGCGCTTCATTGACGGCAATCCGGACCAGCCACGTATAAAATTTCGACTGTTCCTGGAACTGCGCCAGGTTGCCATAGGCCTTAAGGAACGCTTCCTGCACCACATCTTCCGCATCCTCGCGGTTTTGCGTGATGTGCTGCGCGATCCGGAAAACGTTGCGGTCGTAACGACGGACCAACTCTTCAAAGGCTGAGTCGTCGCCCCGCTTGGCCGCCTGAACGAGCGTCAATTCCTCGCTAACAGGCCCCGTCAGTTTATTTTGGATGGCTCCCATGGTTCAGGCGATTCAGTATTTTGCCGCAAAATTCCCCAATTGAAGGTAACTCGTATTCTATCTGTTGCAGGGGGAATCTGGCGAATTGGCCCAAGATTTGTCCAGGGGCGGAGGCATTCGTCCGCCCCGCGAATCCGACGCTGAGCGCGCAAAGGGGAGGGGAGCGCGGCTGCGGCCAACGGCCGCATCCTCGCGAGGTTGGACGAAAACATTGCCGGCTCGTACGTGATACGGAAATACCGACTGTCGGCAGTATTCTCGAGGATGCGAACTAGTGCCGGGTGTCAAGTTGAACAATCCTGCAACCCACATCGTCGATTGATCCTCAGCCGCTTGCTATAAAATTAGAATTTGATGTCGCCGTACCCGGGCGAACAGGGTACTTCGGTACCCTGATGCGGGGGTGAAAGTACCCCTATAATCTGCAATCAGGGCAGTGTCCTTTCGGTCGATAAGGTAACGCTCGAGTCGTTGAGATCAGAATGGTTCTCTGAGAATGAGCAAGGAACTCCAAGAAGTCGTTGAGCGTGCTGTAGCGCAGGCACTGGAAAGGCAGCTCCCCAAGCTGCAAGCGGAGTTAGTCAAGTGTGTCCTGGCGGATCTTCCGCCTCCTGCTCCAGCTGCGGAGCGCGGTACTGCGAGTGCCATGCCCGGCGGCCTCGTTCAGGCGATCGCCAGCATTCATGCGGGAAGCACGCAAAAAGAAATCCTCAAAGCCCTGCTCGATGCGGGAACGGCGTACGCCTCTAGGGTCGCTCTGTTCGTGGTGAAGGGAGGAGCCGCCAGTGGATGGCAGGCTCGCGGCCTTCCTGAGGACGATCAGATCAAAGATTTTCCGCTCGATATGACGGCTGGACCTGCGTCGCATGCCTTTCAGAATCGCATTGCGACTCCAGCCAATATCGCAGAGATGGATCGCCGCTTCGTGAAACAGTTTGGTGGTCCGTCGAACGAGCAGATTGTGATCCTGCCGCTCGTGTTGAAAGACAAAGTCGCGGCGCTGCTCTACGCCGATGGCGGCGCGGAGAACCTGCTCGACGCCGGGTCCCTCGAAGTTCTGGTGATGGCGACCAGCGCCTGGCTCGAAGTGGCGTCGCTGCGCAAGCAGGCGCAACAGAGGGAAACGGTTGAAGCCATGCCCAGCATGGAACGGCCCATGCCTCCACCCGCGCAGCCGGTCAGCTCATTTTCGGATCCGTTCGCTGCGCATAGTCCGAAACATATTGCGAGGGCGCCTGAGCCTGAACCGGAACCTGCCGCCGAGGTGGTCGAAGTGGCGGCCGCCGCGGCATCGGCAAGCGCTGCCGCAGCACCGGCCGCTGATCCCTTCGCCGGATTGTCGGCGGAAGACGCGGACACCCATCGCAAGGCGCAGCGTTTCGCGCGCCTGCTGGTCGATGAAATCAAGCTTTACAATCAGGCGAAGGTCAATGAAGGCCGCCGCAACAAGGATTTGTACGATCGCTTGAAGGAAGACATCGATAAGAGTCGCACAACGTTTCAGAAACGCTATGGCAGCACGGTGGCTGCCAGCGGCGATTATTTCCAGAAGGAAGTGGTTCGCAGCCTGGCCGAAGACGATTTCTCAGTGATGGGCGCGAACTTCAAGAAGTAGCTCTCCGCTGTCAGCTCTCGGCCCAAGAGATTGAGAAAAAAAGCTGACGGCTGAAAGCTGATAGCTCGCAGGTTCTGTTTTTGCATTTCCGCGCATCAAATTACAAAGTGGTTCGAATGGGTCTCAAGTTGTGGTGGGTGTTCGCTCTGGCCGGTGTATGCGGGCTTGCGGCCAATGCCCATCCTGTTGCGCTGAACCATCCCCAGCAATCGACCAATCCGGCAGCGTCCGATTCTCCTGATAAGCAGTCTCCTACTGCACCCAAGACTCCACCGCCGAAAACCGAGCCGGATCAATCGGGAGCCAAGACTCCGCGGAAGAAGTCCACGGCCAAGCCGGCGGCCAGGAAACGCGGCCCTGCGCGCGGCGCTGCAGCAAAAAGGAAGAGAAGACCGATTTCTCCCCGGGTGCGCCGCATTCGGCAGGCCTTCGTCGCTTCGACCACTTTGCGCCCGATGGCGCAGCAACTGATCCAGGACCGCACGCCCGCCGCCTATGCCGGGGTTGAGGCCTACGCTCGCGCCCATTCCAAAGAAGATGCCGGAGCGCTGGCGTGGCTCGTCGTGGGGTACGCTCATTTCATTGACAAGGACTATGCCAAAGCCATCGAGCCACTAAACCGCGCCAAGCCCATGGCGGGCGATCTGGGCGACTACAT
>DATEHF010000017.1:0-4581 GCA_035279725.1 Candidatus Acidiferrum sp. | reverse complement strand
CGCGCGCACCGAGTCATTCCTTTTTCCTTCGGTGCCGTAAATTGTGATGGCGACGTTTTCGAGCAGGCTGCGATTCTTGTCTTTGTATTCGGTGGCCTGCGAAGCGTGCAGCGTAAACAGCGTGTGATTCTTGAGCTGCTTTGAAAAAGTGAAGTCGGCGGATTGCTGCGCGACGCTGGGCGGCACGGACGGCGGCAAATTTTTTTGCGCGGCACGATTCACCAGGCGTCCATGGACGAACACCGCCGCCACCACCAACGCAATTGCGATGGCGACGCCCGCGGACCACCGTGCATAGCGCGCAGCTTGCTTGTTTCGCATCGATCAGGAAGCGCCTCAGCCGCAATTCGCGCTTAGCCCTGAGTATAGGCAACGCTTCCGCCCGCCACAACCTGGCTTGGCCTTTAGGTTGTCATCCCGCTCGTCATTAGCCATTCAGCCTTTGGCCTTCCTAGGGGCGGGGCTTGCCCCGCCCGCCCGGGGCATAACGCAGCAGACTCCTGTTCTCCGGCGGGCAAACCTGATTCCCGCGGCCAGACAAGCGAAAGCCCATCCCATGGAAATGGGAAGGGCTGTTTGCCTCAACGCTGTCACTAGCTGCTGACTACTACGCACCCACTTCTCGCCGCGTCCCGGCCTCGCGGCGCCCCACCTTCAGGCGGCAGGCACCAAGCAGGGTTCCATGAATGCATCTAGAAACGCCTCGTTTACACTCTCCCCTCGAATGTTCCGGCGCTGGCACAACGAATAAAGCTCCTCTACGGCGGAATAGGGTAAAAATCTAGCATTCAGTGGCTTGAAAATATCTTTGTTCGCTTCCTGAGCCACCTTTTCTCTCTCTTCATCCGGGGCCGCAATAACCCAGCGCGTCGGAAAAGGAGGCAAGAGGTCCTGCAACTTCTTGATTCTTGTTAGGCCGCTCGTAACGCCGGTTGTATGTTCGATTTCGATGACTGCCGGCATGAACCTGGCGTTTCTAAACCAGATGCAATCCACTAAAAGCGCCGCGTTCACGGCTCCCGCATGGGGTGCAATCAAACTCTCTTGTTCGAGCTCTTTAACCACTCCTTCCATCTCCCCAAGCCGCCGCTGATTATAAACAATCGCCATATCGTTGCGAGCAACCCAGGTTCTGTATCCCAACTGACGACCGATCAGAACAAGCGCGATTTGGATTTGCGCGTGGCGCCGGGCGACCTCTATCCCCATGCCCTGAGCTTCAACAACCTCTTGTGGGACGGACAATGCTTCGTAAACTGCCTCGGCGCTCGATACCTCTGAGATGACGATGTCGGTGTCTTTCTCTCGAACAACCCCGGGCGGATGGGGATCATCGGGGCACCAAATCAGATGCTTATGGCCGGGCTTGATTTTGGTGGAAGTGCCGACCTCAATTCTGCCTGGGTAGCAAACGTAGAACTCTGGCGTGTGGGCGAGCAGGGCCTCCAGCGCGGATCTGGTATTGTAGCTAGCGCCAAAAATCCGGTCGATATTGATAGGCTGATACGGTCGAACAGCGTTCGCCACCCGGGAGATCATATTGGCCGATATTGTAACTTTCGACGCTCTGGTAAGGCCGGTGCCTCTCCCGGGGTTGTAGCGCTGCAAAACGACAGGACCTAGTGGTCTGACGACGTCAGAAATAAGAATCTGAGTCGTAGTCGCTGGCTCAATATAGTTGTAGGCAGGCTTGGTAGGAAGTTTCCCAATTGCTTGAACGATGTTGGTTGCTGTCAGCTTCGTGAGTTCCATACGGTTCCTTCAGAAAATCGAGCAGAGAGCGTGCGATCATCCTAGCGGCGAGAAAAGGTACACCATTGCCGACGATTTTGAACATAGCCGAAAGGCTCAAATATGGGGGAAGCTCAAACTCCTTCGGCAACGACTGTATAGCCAAGGCCTCCGCGACGTTAATTCTGCGTGGTCTGTACGGATGGAGATGAACCTCGTTATTTCCGTAGCAGGCGGTCGGCGAGTATCGCCAGCGGTGAAGTCTCTTAAACGACTTCTTGCTGTCGTCGCCCTCAGCAACCGTCATGAATTTCCGAAATCCTGCCCTAGGTTTGAAACAATGCCCCGCATTTGGGTGGTTCCAGACTTCGTTTCTTCTGAACCAGGACTCGACTGTCAAGTGAAGCGGAATATTGCTAGGCGCAATCAGATCAGCTTCCTCCCTGAAAGCAGCAGTCTTCGGCCACTCGTAGGAGAACGCTTGCCTTCCGGGAAAAAGCGCCCTCGTATCCCACGGAAACGGCAGATTGTCGGCGTAGCGGGATTCTCCCGCCTGACGAAGAGCCCCGGTCCGAAAGCCGAGTAGGATGATTCGTTCCCTGTCCTGGGGAGTGCCGTACTGAATGCAGTTAATCAGCCTGTCCGTCAACTTATAACCGGACTGAATGAGCTCGGCCTTAAGCTGGTCGTAGAATCGGCGATGCCTTCTGGTACTCCATAGTCCCTTGACGTTCTCAAATAGAAAGAAGTCCGGCCGATGGTGGCATATGAGCTCGACGTACGACCTCGATAGTTTCCCATGATCGCCGCGGCATCCGCGGTTCTTTCCTCCTATGGAAAAATCGGGGCACGGCGGCCCTCCAACGAACCCGATTAAGTTGCCTCCCTTTCGCGCTAACCTCATCTTTTCTCGCAGACTTTTTTCCGCTTCGGGCTTTCGAAATTCCATAATGGAATCATTGTGGTAGCCGAACTCTGGCGGACGAATGCCTAGTTTGGAACGCGCATGCTTGTATGCGCTCAGGAAGTCAGACGATAACTCGTTGACAAAGACAACTGGATAGCTTTCAGATTCAAAGCCGAAGTCAAGAAATCCTGCCCCGGAAAAGAAAGAGAAGAGTTTGGGTTTCATCTGGTCGTCAATTGTGCCTTCCCTTTTGATAAAGTCAAGAGTCATGATGCTGCGTTTTCATGCAATTTCGATTCCTAAACCGTGCTATGCGAAAGTCATTTCGCGCGGACCCTTCGGATGTCGGTTACCATTAGGCTGACGAGATAGGATCGGATACGATGACTGATTGGCTCACACCCGAGCAGCGGTCGAGGAACATGTCGAGCATCCGCTCGACTGACAACGCCACAACAGAGCGAGCCTTCCTAACGCTGCTCCGTGAATCCAGAATTATAGGATGGCGCCGACATTTGGATCTCCCCGGTAGGCCCGATTTTACATTTCGCTCCAAACACGTAACAGTCTTCATTGACGGATGCTTTTGGCACGGATGTCCGAGGTGCGGCCACATTCCGAAAACGAACGCCAGGTACTGGCGAAATAAGATACTGCGCAACAAAAAAAGGGACGCGTTTGTTAGGAGAAGGCTTCGGTCGATGGGGTTTTCTGTGTTACGCGTGTGGGAATGTGAGCTGAAGCGAAGCCCGCGTGCATGTTTGGCACGAATAGTCCGCGCGATATCTGCGCGGCAGCGATGACGCGCTCACTGACCACTGGCCACTGACCACTTGTCTTCTCATGTCTTCTCACGCCCCTATTGCATACCCATAGGAATGGCCTGGTTCTATAACCACGTTTTGCGGCGAATTTTCCGAATTGGCCTGGTCGACACCCCCACCCCGCCACTCGGTCCGAGCACAGGTCATGTACACTATTTTGCGCTTTTTCCTATGGAATTCGCATATTTTGAAAATCGCGTCCCCGCAAGAGCCGCGATTTTCGATATTTCAATGGACTGCTAGAACAGTCCAATTCCTGCCCAAAAAGCCTGTGGAAAAGAGCCAATTTGGCCGGATCGGCGTCAGGATTCGGGGAGGACGCCGGTGGTGGCGGCGGCGACGCGGTCGCGCGTGGTGTTCTTGACGAGGTACATGGCTTCGTCGGCGAGATGCAGCAGTCCCGCCTTGTCCGCGGAATCGACAGGGTACGACGCGACGCCGACGCTCGAAGTGATGCGGACATTGAGGGCGTCGCCCTTCAACCACACTGTCTCTTTAATCAGGCGATGCAGACGGCGCGCGACGCGGCACGCGTTCTCCTTCGACGTTTGCGGCAGGAGCAAAACAAATTCGTCGCCGCCGTAACGGAAAGCGAAGTCGATGAGGCGGCAATTGTTCTTGACCATGGTGCCGATTTCGCCGAGGAGCTTCGAGCCCATCAGGTGGCCATGCGTGTCGTTCACGCCTTTGAAATGATCGAGGTCGATGAAGATGAGCGAGAATTCGTAGCTGTAGCGATGGGAGCGGTAAATCTCCGTGTCGAGCATGAAATTCAAATGGCGCGCGTTGTAAAGCGTGGTGCAATCATCGGTGATGGTGAGTTCGTGGATGCGCTGCACGTGGCGCGCGTTTTCGATGGCGATGGCGGCGTAATCGGCGAGCGCTTCGAGGAGCGCCAGTTCGCGCGCGCTGAAGCCCATGTCGCCAACGCAGTTAATCAGTTCGATAACGCCGAGACATTGATCGCGGAAGCGCACCGGCACGGCGACGATGGAGCGCGTTTGCGTCTTGGTTTTTTCGTCAACCTGCGAGAAGAAGCGCGAATCCTTGCGCGTGTCTGGGACGACGACGACTTCGCCGGTCTGCGCGACCCAGCCGGCGATGCCCTGTCCGAGCTTG
>DATEHF010000016.1:0-51510 GCA_035279725.1 Candidatus Acidiferrum sp. | reverse complement strand
TGCCTCATAAGCCGAACGACGTCGTCACGCCAACGAGATGAGTCTGGAGAAACGGAACCATCGCGGATCCTCACTTCAATACACGGGCTGGATGTCAGAAGAAATTTCTTTGCTCCCTCCAGTCGCGGGAGGACTTTTTTTCCTTGACATCCCCTTATATAGAACGCGGCAACTGTCCATGTCAGGTACTGGAAGGAATTTCGGCGGTTTGCCAACTTACGTAACGCAAGCAATCCTCACGATGCCCGAAACCGAGATTTGGAAAATCTGCAAATCCTGAGCAGCCAGCGCCTGATTTGAGAACCTACTCGGACCAAGGCATGCGCCTAGTAGTTTTGCCAGTAGAGTCTCCATCAAGGCGGAAATATTGTCTGCAAGTATTGCTTAGTTCGAGGTGCCTAAATATGAGATTTAAAGTGATCGCATGCATGCTCGCCATGGCTTCGCTGTTCGCAGTCGCATCCGTTGCCGCGGATGACACCGAGAAAAAGAAGGAGAAAGTCCGCAAGATGGCGGCCCAAACCCTGCAGGACTTGTACAAAATGGAGCCCACAGCGCAGTCGTCCATCGAAAAGTCAGCAGGGTACGCCGTTTTCAATAACATGGGAACGAACCTGTTGGTTTTGAGCACCGCCCGCGGCGCAGGAATCGCGATCAACTCCAAGAGTAAACAGGAAACCTTTATGAAGATGATCTCCGCTGGCGCGGGTTTGGGCGTGGGCGTAAAGGACTATCGGGTGATTTTTGTGTTCGAGAACGATAACGCTCTAAGCCAATTCCTCGATTCCGGCTGGTCGGGTTCAGCACAAGCGGACGCGGCGGCCAAGGCAGGCAAGTCGGGCGCAGCCTACTCGGGAGCGGCGGAGGTTGCCCCGGGAGTATGGGTCTACCAGATCACCAAGAATGGCCTCGCCCTCCAGTTAACCCTGCAGGGAACGAAGTACTACAAGAACGACGACCTTAATAAAAAGTAGCTGTGGGCCACGAAGCGGGACTAGGCTGGCCAACCGAGTTTGTACTGTTACTAAACCAAGAGCTCAGTAGGGACGCACAAGCCCGAGATGACTGGTGAGCAACACCAACTTGATAAACGCAAAGGGCGGAGCAAACTTAGGGTGACGCAGATGAACGCAAGCAATGCCAATAGACACAATTCAAGCGCCGCCTAAAGGTGTGTCCAATTCCAGAAACAAATGCAAGAAGAAACTCTTGCAACGGCCCGGCACCGTTAGAGATAACCCGCTAACCGGACATCATGTGAAGTCCTGGAGCGACCCTTGTCCGGCAATCCGACCATACGTCCAAGTGGGTATAGATCGAACTTGCTACTGCTCCCCAGAACGGAACTATCTCATGCATTTGCCTTGTATTGCTTTTGCTGGTTGGCTGATTGCCCGGTGGCCCTGGACAACGGAATTCGAACATGAACTTGCGTGCCAAACGAGGCCCCCGATTCTACTGAAAGGTGGCCCCCGACCAGCCGCAGCCGCTCGCGCATGCTGATCAAGCCAATGCCGGTTTCCACCCGCGCAGACTCAGGGCTGAATCCCATGCCAGAATCGGAGATGCAAAGATCGATTCGATTGTCATGACCAGACAACTCAACCTTGGCGTCCTCAGTCCCGCTGTGCTTCAAGACGTTCTGCAAAGCCTCCTCTGCGATCCGATATAGGCAAAGACTTATGTCCTTCGGAATTTCTTCTTGAGTATCATCATTAACAAACACGACCCTCAGCTTGTGACGCTGAGAGAATTCCCTGCAGAGTCCCCGTATTGAGGCTACAAGACCCAGAGTGTCTAGCCTGGATGGGTGAAGCTGGTGGGACAAGTCGTGGACACTCGACGAAACCTGCGCGGATGCTTTTGCAAGGTCGTGCAGCTGTTGTCGTGCCCGGGACGAAAGCCCAGGTATATCCTGCTCGAATTGCTCGAGTCCAATTTGCAGGAGCGCCATCCTTTGACTCAAATCATCGTGTAGTTCCCGGGCTATGTGCGAGCGTTCCTGCTCTTGCGCCTCAATCAATCTGCGGCTCACGCTGGAGATGGCCTCTTCGGCAAGCTTGCGCTCGGTAACATCGGCCACTATGCCGATCATCCGCAACAGCCCGCCTTTGCCGTCGAAAAAACCACGTCCGCTCTCCTCCAACCAAATTACACCCCTGTCGGGACGTTGCATCCTATAGCTGGTTTGATAGGTAGGGTTTTGGGGAGCAAGCACAGCCTCTATAGCGGCGTACGCATTTCGGTCTTCAGGGTGAACACTGGCGACAAATCTCTGACCCGTATCGCGCGTCGGGTCGTCCATCCAATTGAGAATATTGGCGCACTGTCCTGATCGCACTATCGCATCGGTTTTTGCGTCTCGCTCGAATACATACATCCTTCCGGCTTGGACCGCCAGACGTAACCGCTCCTCGCTTTCTCGCAGCTCCTCTTCTGTCCGTTTGCGCTCCGTGATGTCCCTCACCATTCCTACTATCCGCGACATTCTGCCATGCTCGTCGAAGTGCGCCTGACTATTGCCTTCCAGCCAAACCACCGTACCGTTGGGTCGAGTCAGGCGATAGCTGATTTCAAAATAGGGCTTCTCAGGACTAAGCTTGGCAACCGCAATCGTAAACCTCTCTCGATCCGCTGGGTTTACCGCGGCCAATACTTGCTGGCCGGCAGTGGGCTTCGCCTCATCTATGCCCAGAATCTGGGAGCTCTGTGGGGACCACGCGATCTCATCGGTTGTAGCGTCCCACGTATAGGCGAACATCTTGCCGGCCTCGGCCGCAAGACGAAATCGTTCTTCGCTTTCGCGAAGTTCCTCTTCTATGAGTCGGCGCTCAGTGATGTCCTGAACCGTGCCGCGGAGTTGCACGACATGGCCCGCAGTATCTCGCTGCGCTTCGCCGCGAGCAATGACCAGTCTTTTAGTGCCATCAGGGCGGAGTAACTCTAGATCCAATTCAAACGGTGTTCCATCGCGCAACGCTTCGCTTGCAGCGCCGCGCAGTCGTTTCCAACTCTCAGAGGTATAGAGTGGTGTTCCATCGCGCAACGCTTCGTTTGTAGCACCGCGCAGTCGTTTCCAACTCTCAGGGGTATGGAGTTGCGCCTGTTCATTGTCGTCGAGGGCCAGTAGATGGGGATAGCGGCTTGCGATTCGGTAAAGCTGTTGTGACCAGGTCGCAAAGCTAGTATTTGGATCCCATTGCCAACTGCCTACCTGCGCCAGCCGCTGGGCTTCATTGAGTTCCGCTTCTCTTTTTCGCAATGCGTACTCCGCTTGTTTGCGCTCCTCTACGAGCGCGGCCAGAACCATGAAGGGTGTCGCAGCGAAAACCAAGAATAGCTGTAGCGAGAACACGCTGTTGAATAGCCCTCCTGTGGTGAAGGGACCATGTCCATGGACTGCGGCCCAAATCGATAGGAAAGCAACTACGCACACCGAAGTGCTCACGCCCAAGGACCCGAAACGCAAAGCGGCCCACAGGAGAAAGGGCACGAGAGAATAAAGCAATACGGGCGCGATGCTCCCCGACGCAGTGAAGGTGACATAGCTCAATAGAACCAACCCGGCGATCAGTGCGCCAAACTCCACGTGGTAGGCATGTGGTTTTCGCGCCCAGTCGGGTCCGTCGTTGACCCAACCCAAGATCGTCGGCGTCAGAGTGAAGAAAGCCAGGACCTCGGAAAGAAACGAAATCCACCAACTAGTCCAATAGTCGCCGGGGATGCCAAACGCACTGAGAAATGCCGCAGTGTATGGTGCGAGGACCACCGCGAAGAACGCATATTTGGTGAGGGCCGCTACACTATTCAGCCGGGGCACGCCGCTGAAGAAATGGCTCACGCAGAATGCGGCGATGAGGACTTGAACCGTGTCGGCCAGAATAAACCAGGCAACCGAACGGATCGGCACGCCTGCCTGCAGGTCGCAAACAACGAAAGCCGCAAAGGCCGCGGGCACAACACTGGGCCAAACCCTCCGCGGCACCAGCACCAAAACGGACACCAGCATCGCGCAACCTGGCCAAATCGGCCAGACGGTTTGGGGATGTGATAACAGCGCCCCCGCTAGTTTTATTGCTAGGTACAGCAGTATGGCTACCAGGCAAGCCAAGCTCACTGTTTGTAACCCGGGATTTTGTTTCGCTATGTTCCAGGATAGGCGACTACTGCCGGTTTGCATGCCCTACCTCCCATGAAGCGTGAACGGTTCACGGCTTTGGAAGCCGAATGAACAGCCCTCCCATGGTTGGTGCGTGGAAGTAACCATACTATATTAATTAGCCCTGTCAACTGGCGGTCTCGCGAGGTTCCCCCAGTCGATGCGATTCAAACCTAGATCCCTGTAAATACTGACAGTAATAACCCCCTTCCTACGGCAGATACTCGCTGGAGACATGCAGCGTCTTGACAACGCCCCTAACCGGAAATATCAGAAATGAATATTCATGTTTAGCGAAAATAGGTCCGTGAAATGCCCAAGTAAGATCCGATCTTCCTTGAATGAATGAAAAAGGAGATACCCAACATGAAGTCTTTTTGTCTCGAAAGAAGGAGTGTGGTGAAGCATGCAAGGTATCCGCTACTAAGCCTATCGCTTTTACCCCTGTTCATTGGAGCATGTGGAAAAGGTGACAGCACTAGTGGAGCCGCTTCCACGGCACCGGCGGCTCCGGCCGTCGCTGCTGCCCCGACGCCTTCCTTTTCTGCGGCCGAGAAGATCGGGATGTTCGCGTATTCCAAGAATAATCAGAGCCACGACCAGCAGCTTAGAGATGAGTTTGACTGCTACGGCCAGGTACAGCAGCAGACGGGAATCAATCCAGAGGATGCCGCGCCCTCGGGTCCTTCCGCATCGGAAGTGCAGGCTGCCCAACAGCAAGCTGCTGCAAACGCTCCTCAAGCACAAGGCGGGAGAGCTCGGGGAGCAGCACGTGGTGCCGCCAGAGGGGCTGTCATTGGGGGTATAGCTGGTGATGCAGGAAAAGGAGCGGCTATCGGCGCCACGGTTGGCACGGTGCGCGGAGGAAGGCAGCAGCGCCAGGGGAACGAACAGTCCAAGCAACAAGCGGCACAATCGGCAAGCGCACAAATGCAACAGCAATCCAATGAAGCCGCGGCCGCATACAACAAGCAAATGGACACTTTCAGGCGCGGGTTCTCGGCTTGTATGGATGCGCGCGGATACTCGGTCAAATAAACGGCGCCACGTCGTTCAGTCTCTTGGCCAAGGACCGCAGTTGACCAGTGATCGTTCAGCAGGTTCATGGAATCCCGAAGGTGCCTGTTTTTTTTGACAGTGTCGGCAAATATCTCCTGATAGTTAATCTGCCTGCGGAGTCATTCACTCCTCGAACTCGGGTTGAAACCTGATCGGGGGTTGCAAGAGTCCTCTATGTTGGAGGAAGGAAGTGCGATACACACAGTATTCTTCCGTTTTAATTACCCCCCTTCTCTGCGTTTTTTTGGCCTCACTGTGGTCGCCTCCGCATATCGTTGCGCAGCAGTCCTCCGCATCCGGCGCTACAGCTACGGAAGATGCCAAGCGCAAACTCAACGAGCTCAAGAAGGACACTCCAAGCACGCCCATCAAGCCCTCGCAAAACATTCACATCGATGTAGAGTTAGCTCTCGTAAACGTCACCGTCACGGACCCCTACGGCCGCATGGTTGTCGGCCTCGACCCCGACAATTTTCGCGTTTATGAAGACAAAGTTGAGCAGGAAGTGCTTACGCTTTCCTCGGAAGACGTGCCGGCTACAATTGGCGTGATCTTTGATTTTAGCGGCAGCATGGCCAACAAAATTAGGAAAGCACGCGAGGCGGCTCTGCAATTTTTCAGGACGGCGAACCCGCTCGACGAGTTCTTCCTGGTCACCTTCAACGAGCGCGCAGAGCTGACCAACGCCTTCACTAATAGCATCGAGGACCTGCAAAGCCGCATGATGCTGACGGCGCCGAAGGGCAGCACGGCGTTGCTCGATGCGATTTATCTGGGTCTGAGCCAGATGCATGGTGCGAATAATGCAAGACGCGCCTTACTTATCATATCGGACGGCGGGGATAATCATAGTCGCTACGATGAAAGTGACATCAAGCGGCTGGTGAAAGAGGCTAACACGCAGATCTATGCCATTGGCATTTTCGATCCGCTTGGTTACCGCGAGCGCTCACCGGAAGAGCTCAACGGGCCGTCACTGTTGGACGAAATCACGGAAATGACGGGAGGCCGCGTTTTCGCCGTTGGGAATATTAACGAGCTTCCGGACATAGCCACAAAGATCGGCGTTGAGCTGCGAAATCAATTTGTCCTTGGATATCGGCCAAGCAACAAGACACGTGACGGGCGCTGGAGAAAAATCAAAATCAAGCTGCGTGTGCCTAAAGGCCTTCCTCCGCTCAACGTTTACTCAAAAACCGGCTACTATGCGACCAGCCATTAGATTCGCGCTTCAATTCCACTTGTCCTACACTTGAATCAATCGTCCCGGTAAGTTCCTGTTCCTAGCTTCAAGGCGACAAGGTTAAGGGCCCAGCCAAAGAGGCGCTCACATACGGTTGCGGAGTTGCACTCCCGCAAGATGCGGGAGCGGCACCGATGAGCAGTGCTACGGCCGAAATAGAGGTTGTCGCAGTGAAGCAAATCGCATCTTTTTGCGATCCGTCGGGAACGATCGATTTGTGCTCCGAATGCAAGAAGCGCGAGGCTATTTCTGATCGTCGTCCCGTTGGCTCTCTTGTACGCTGGGCGCTCCTCCTTCGACTTATCATTCAAACGAATCGGGACTTAGCCGCTTTGTGGGACGACGACTTCCGGCAATAGCTGCCCCAGACTACGGGCGCGGATGATTCCCCGTGAATGCTCCAATACAGAGGGCAAACCGTCTTGGCTAAGTGCCGGCGATACCCTTGTTCACAAGGACCTTAACCTCAACCCTGCGATTTTGGGCGCGCCCTTCCGCGGACTCGTTTGATGCTGCTGGTTGGTATTCGCCCATCGCACCCGGCGCCACGATGTGTCGTACGGGCACGTTACACTGCTGGATGAAATAGGCGACGACCGCTTCGGCGCGATCTTCGCTCAGCTTTTGGTTCATGACTGCGTTGCCGCTCGTGTCGGCGAACCCCTTGACCTCGATGATGTATCCGGTAAGACCGATTGCAGTTTGTGCTAATTGTTTGAGTTGTTGCTGGGCCTCTGCGGAGATCTTGGAGCTGCCAACGTTGAACCTTATAGTTGCCGCGCCCTTCACGTCATAGTCGCTAAGCCGGGCAAAACGCTCAGTGTTCTCCTGGATGTCTTTGGCGTTCGCTGCTGCTTGCTCTTTTGTGGGATTCAAACCGGCTTGAATCATTTCGGCTGTTTCCAGGTCATCGCCATCAACCGTGATCGTTTTCGCTATGACCCGCCCTTCGGCGTCAGACACGCCGTCAATCTGCACCTTAAGTCCTGGTATGAGCACAGTGTTTGCCATGTACTCCTTCCTTAAGCCGAAAACGCCCTTGTTATCTTTCGTCTGCGTCTCATCCGTAAGAATCACAGTGACCTTGCCACTCGATCTGCTCACGATCAACGTTTCCCCGGTACGGGAAGCGATCATTCCTTTGACTTGGACCTTTTCGCCGTCAGCACCAAATGCCGATCCAGTTGCGAGCAGACAAATCGCCGCCAAACTGAATAAGAGTGTTATCCGTTTTCTCTGCATGGCTTACTCCTCGTTTCGGTTGGGTTTCAGACTCACATGGAATTTGTAACTCCGGAGGTAGCACCTCACGTCTAGGGTCGCGTAACCTAGAAGGTCATCGGAGTGTTGTCGCATGAATTCAAGGGGTACCCCCTGGATGCTAGCGAGAGTCTGGCAGCTGCCAAACTGTCAGTTCTGACAGGCGCCACTTAGCGAGTATCGTCAAATGCAAAACCACAAACCGGGGGATCCGTCACGTGCCGTGCCTCTACCTTTTGACGAACACGTAGATTTTGTTTAGCTTCTTCACCGGCGCATTCCAGAACGGCAGCGCAGTTGCTGCTCGGACAGGATTAACCGGCAAACCACGGCGGCAGGTTCGTGCGGACTATGTACTCGAATACATGAGTCGTCGGCGGCGATGCAATCTGGAATAAGTTGGTATACGCAAGTTGTGAATTCAGCAAGACCAATCCGACTGTCACTCGCGCTGCCACCGTATCAGATCCCGGCTTTCACACCGTTTATCTCTATCCGAATTTCGACGCGCAGTTGGGTAGCCTGGAGCTTGAATATCGGTCCCACTTTGGGCCGATTCGATCCGCATGGTCGGTCAGCGACTCTCAAGTGGATTGGAAGGTCACTCTCCCGCCCAATACTAAAGGAGTCTTGCCGATTTCACCGGAGATGGTCAGCCGCTAGACTCTCGATGGCAACCCGATTGCGCGGAGTTCCAAAGTGAAGGCAATTAGCAAGCAAGGGACGAAAGGAGTGTTCGAGGTTCCGGCAGGGACCTACACTTTTGTGGTCAAGTTACAGCCCTGAATGCTCCATCCCGATTCACCTTTTCGTGTCTTCGCGCTTCTTGCCGCTGTTTGCGAATTGGATTGAAATCGTCTCGGTAGAAGAAGTCGCGCCCCCCATTTTTGGGAGGTCGAGGATCAATTCTGTTCTCCCGTCTTCGGTCTTGAAGAGCTTCGCTCCGTCGATGGAGGCAATTTGCTCCCCGTTCCAGACGGTGAGGATATATTGACGGCCGGCGCGCCCAGAAGTGTTCAGCGTCAGGCGGTCCCTCGCGGGCGTCCACGTTTCCGACAGAATTCGCAAACCTTGTGAAGTTGCTCCAATTGCCGGCAAAGTCGACGAGTAACTCAACCCAAAATCATCTCGCGTCCGGATTCTGAGTGAGTTTGATCCTCCGGCGACCGAAATTCTAACGATCACGTGTTGGTCGATGCCATTAGTCTCGACAAGGAACGGAACGCGCCGGCCATTGAATTCTGCTCCGAGTACTTTCGCGCGCAAGCTCACTGATGGTTGAAAATCAATGAGGCTTGGAGCCTCGCTGCTCGCTTTTATTTCCAGTGTGATGCCTCCGAGATCCTTCGAATAGCGCAAGTCCAACTTCTCCGTACCCACTGGAACGCCTCTTATCCCGAACGAAGTCCAATCGGCAGGGACATGCGGTGCAAAGGTAAGGGTTCCCGTCGCTGCATCTGCCTGCAATCCAAACATGCCACGTAGCAACGGGCTGACCACCATGGCCGCGGACCAGATCTGATGTGGCGAACTCGTGGAAAGCGATTGGTAGTAGGAGCCGGAGAGCACTTCCGTGACGTGCCCCAGCGCCCCATCCAAGGCAAGTAGGGCATTGGCTCGCAAATTTCCATAAGCAGGGAATGCTCGGTGGTAGCGATATTCACCAACCGCTGCCCAACCCGTGAAGAGCGGCCACACGGAGCCGTAATGGTAGCCGCCACCGCTAAACTTGGGCGAATGTTCAGAGATAATCCTCATGCCCCAGTCCGTCTGCTGATCCAAATCAGCTAGCTCCGTAATCATTGAGCTTGTCTTCGCTTCGTCGAGCAATGCAAACCACATCGGAACGGTGGCCAAAACGCTTGGTTCGTCAACGACGTGATTGTCTTTATCCAATGCAAATGCAAATCGTTTCTTGTCTGCAATCCAGAACGCCGTATTCATCAATGGCTTCTGCTTGTCAAAGTTCTGAGAGAGTGTTTTGCTCGCTTCTTCCTGGCCGGTCAGATGCGCCAGGTTCGATAATGCCCGCAGCGCCTCGATTCCTAAACCCGTTTGATAAAGCTCTGTTTTCACCGGAAGCAGCGGCCCGCCTTCCACCCAGCCATGCCCGATTCCCATATTTTTTGGAAAGCCTTGCTCATCATAAGTCGAGCGCAAAAACTCATAGGTCTTCCATAGACTGTTCCACTTTTCTTTCGCGAACGCCGTGTCGCCGCTCTGCGTGACGTAATCATTCACCGCGATGATGTACAGAGGCGTGGCATCCGCGGAAGCGTACGGGTAGGGGTAATCCTTAAACCACTGCACAAAATTCGCGCCCTGCGAAATCTCGTGCGGGATCTTTCCATCTTCTCGCTGGAATTTGCTGACAAACTCAAGCGCCGTGCGCGCATTGGAAAAGTCCCCAGCCGCATTGAGTGCGAAAGAAGTCCAAAACGAATCGCGCCCAAAAAACCACGCAAATCCCGGGCGCTGGCTTTCGCCCGAGGTGCGATATCCCGCCACCAGTCCCGTGCCCAGGTAGGGATTGTTCACCATTCCCTGAAGCACGCTCACGCGCGACCAATCGTAAGCTTGTTGAATTTGCGCATCGGGAAGTTCCACGCTGACAGTCTTTTTTAGGTAACCTCGGTAATACTCTGCGGAGTCCCGCAGCAAATCCACATAGGAAGATGTCAGGCGCTGGTAGGTTCTCTCCGCTCCGGCTCTTCCTTCCATCGACCCGGCAATGAAAATTAGCTTCCTGTCTTTGCCTTTCGCCGTTGCTCCAAGACGGAACGAACTCTCTTGCGATTCCGAATAGTTTGTCTGAAATTCAGCCTGAGGCTCCGTGGCGGTCGGCGAGCCCACCAGCGCCGAGAATTTTCTCTGCTCCTCCCCAAAATAAAATGCATGTTGCGCGGCTGCCCAGTCCAAGTAAGTCGCCCCGAGTGCCGCCGGCCATTCCAACTGAAAATCACGATGAAAGATCGCTTCAATCTCCAAGGGCTGCTCCGTCTCCACGTCGAGCAGGATCACCGCGCCCTGTTCTCGCACAGGGACAAAAAACGTTTCCATCACCTTAAATGTATCGCCCGCATAAAGAATCGTCGCCGACTCCGGCCGAACCGTCACTGTCCTTGCCAATGATTCAGCTCCAAGAACTCGGCCTTCTGTGAGAAATCGCAGATGAAAGTCGCGAAAGATCTTCAGGGGATACACCCACGCTTCCATCCGGCCAGACTCATTCCCCAGCAGCCCCGCACGCATCCCCGTGATCGGCAGAAATTCCCATGGACGCGCGCCACGCGAAAGCTCGAGCTCGTGCCCTCGCTCTTCCGTTTGCTGGCTCTGGCCGGCGGGAGCGGCGCTGCCCAGTATCAACACAGCCGCAAGACACTCGGCAATCCGCCTCATCCGCGTCCATCCGCATTGTTTTTGGAGAGGAACCGGTGTTACCGGCATGATGTGCATTCTGGTGGCCCCCGCTGCGTGGTGTGCTTGCATTGCGTCGTTGGCCTTACTATAAAGGAAAGCGCCGGATTCTAGCATGGCGCTCGCAAGGAAAGGTATCGGTTCTTTTGTCTTCCACACGCCGCGCGTTTCTCCGATCACTCAGCCGTTCGGCCCTCGTGCTCCCACTTGAAAAAGTACTCGCCCTCGCGCTCCCGAAAAAATGGCCTACTCCATTCTTTTCTCAAAGCACGTCTTCGTCGCCGGCCGCCGCCGTGCCAACTCCAGCTAACGATCTCGGTGTTTCCTTCCTGAATGTCGCGCGCGAATCTGGACTGAACGCCAAAACGATCTTCGGCGGCGAACACAAAAACAAATACCTTCTCGAAACCACGGGCTGCGGAGTCGCCTTCTACGATTACGACAACGACGGTTGGCTCGATATTTTTCTCGTCAACGGCTGGCGCCTCGAAGGCTTTCCCCACGGCCAGGAACCCACGTCTCACCTCTTCAAGAACAATCGCGATGGCACATTCACCGACGTCACCGCCAAAGCCGGCCTGCTCCACTCCGGCTGGGGCCAAGCGGTCTGCGTCGGCGACTACGACAACGATGGCTTCGACGATCTCTTCGTCACCTACTTCGGCAAAAATGTTCTCTACCACAACAATGGCAACGGCACCTTCACTGACGTAAGCGAAAAAGCCGCCGTCGCTGGCAATGGCAAACGCTGGAATACCGGCTGCGCTTTCGTCGACTACGATCGCGACGGCCACCTCGATCTTTTCGTCGCCAATTACATCGACCTCGACCTGAAGACCGCCCCCGTCCCTGAATCCGGTCCTTGCCTCTACAAAGGCATCATGGTCGCCTGCGGCCCGCCCGGACTCACTGGCGGCAAGAATATTCTCTATCACAACAACGGCAATGGCACCTTCACGGACGTCAGCGAAAAAGCCGGCATCCTCAACGCCAATGGCACCTATGGCCTAGGCGTGCTCACCGCCGATCTCGACAACGACGGCTGGCCCGACATTTACGTCGCCAACGATTCCACCGCCAGCGCTCTCTATCAAAACAAAAAAAACGGCACCTTCGCTGACATCGCCATCGAAGCCGGCTGCGCTCTCAGCGCCGATGGCAAGCCCCAAGCCGGCATGGGCATCTCCGCCGCCGATTACGACCTCGACGGCAATCTCGATCTCGTTAAAACAAATTTTGCCGGCGACACGCCTTCGCTCTACCACAATCTAGGCAACGCGAATTTCGAGGACACCACCTTCCAGGCCGGCCTCGGCCGCTACACGCAATACCTCGGTTGGGGCTGCGGTTTTTTCGACATGGACAACGACGGCTGGCCCGACATTTTAATTTGCAATGGCCACGTCTATCCCGAAGTCGAGCAGCTCAAGACCGAGGCCGGCTACCCGCAGCGGAAGCTCCTCTACAAAAATCTCCGCAACGGACATTTCGGCGACGTTTCGAATGACGCCGGTCCCGGCATCTCCGTTCCTGTCGCCGCCCGCGGCTGCGCCTTCGGCGATTTCAACAATGACGGCAATCTTGACATCGTCATTAACACCGTCAACGATTTTCCCCAGCTTCTGCGCTGCGATTCGCGCACCGGCAACAATTGGATCAAAATCAAAACCATCGGCACAAAGTCGAATCGCAGCGGCATCGGCGCGCGCATCAAATGCGTCACCCATCTCCCCGGCGAAAAAAGTCTCCATCCGCAAATCGACGAAGTCCGCAGCGGCGGCGGCTATTTTTCCCAGAACGATCTTCGCGTCCACTTCGGCATCGGCAAAGCGGAATCCATCGAACTCCTCGAAATCCGCTGGCCCAGCGGCCAAATCGACACCTCAAAAGACATCAAGCCCAACCAAGTAATCTTCGTCAAAGAAGGCGAAGGCATCGTCCGCACCATACAATTCGAACCACCCAAGAATCCTAAGCCCGCGAAGTAAGATTCTCTGTTAGCTTTATGCGAGCGGAGTTGACCGTTATGCGTTTCATGAAACCAAAAACGGTTCTGCCCTTGATCTTACTCCTCGCTTCTCTCGCCGTTGCCACGCCAACTCTCAATTTGCCCTTTGGCTCATGGACCCGCGTCTCGAACGAGCCGATCCTCTCTCCGCAAGGCACGACTTGGGAATCCGCCGGCACTTTTAATCCGGCAGTCACCTCGATCCAAACACAGGATGTCGTTTTGCCCAACGGTAAACACGAAAAACTCGGAAAGATAGTCATGCTCTACCGCGCACAAGACGCTTCCGGCACGTCGCGCCTGGGCTACGCAGAGAGTAATGATGGAACTCACTTCGTGCGAAGGTCGGAGCCGGTACTCTCGCCGGAGACTGACTACGAAAAAGACGGCGGCGTCGAAGACCCGCGCCTCCAGAAGTTCGGCGACACCTATTACCTCACCTACACCGGCTACAACAAGAAAGACGCGCAGCTCTGCCTCGCCACGTCACTCGATCTCATTCACTGGGAACGCAAGGGCGTAATCCTTCCCGCCTACAAAGGCAACTGGAACAAAGGCTGGACCAAATCCGGCGCAATCGTCCCCGAAAAAATCGATGGCAAATATTGGATGTACTGGCTCGGCACCGCCGCCGACAAGACCGATCAGATGGGCCTCTCCTATTCCACCGATCTTCTTCACTGGACCGAAGTCACGCAAACTCCGGTCCTCCCCCGCCGTCCCGGAAAATTTGATTCTCGCGTCGTCGAACCCGGGCCTCCGCCAATCCTCACCAAGCAAGGCATCGTCCTTATATATAACGGCGCTGACGACAATCTCGTCTATCGCACCGCTGTCGCCATCTTCGACCGCAGCGATCCCCGCAAAGTTCTCTATCGCTCCGGCGCCCCGATCTTCGTCCCAGAAAAAGAATGGGAAAAAGTCGGCCAAGTCCCCAACGTCGTCTTCATCGAAGGGATGCTTCCCCGTGAGCAGCGCTTCATCGAAAACGGCGCCGAACTCAAACCCCCGCACAAGTCGTTCCTCTTCTACTACGGCGCCGCCGACAAATACATCGGCGTCGCCGAAGCTCCCGCGACACAGTAGTCGTAGGGGAGGGGCTTGCCCCTCCCGCTGCAGCAAGGCCGCGAATCAACCTTGGAGCGGGATTCAGACGCAGACGCTCTCAATGCGCCTTAGTCACGTCCGAAATCTTGGCAATAAACGCCGTGTACGGGTCCATCGGCAATCCATCCGCCATTCCCGTCAACGGTTTGTGCATGTCCGTCAGCAATACGCTCAGCCTCGGCGCACTAAACCCGAGCGGCGACAAATCAAATTGCACTTTCTGGTCCTTTGCCGACATATTGAGCACCACCAGAATCGCTTCATCCTTATACCGCCGAACGTAGGTAAACACGTTCGGATCATCCACGTTCAACGAAATGTAGTTCCCCTCCAGCAGCGCCGGTTCTTTGTGCCGCATCGCCAGCAATTGTCGATAAAAACTCAACACCGAATTGTTGTCCTTTTGTTCCGACGCCACATTGTGCGTCTTATAGCTCGGTGGAACCGGCAGCCACGGCTTCGCTTTGCTGAATCCCGCATTCGCGCCGTCGTTCCACTGCATCGGCGTTCGTTCGCCATCCCGTCCTTTTTCCAGTGGCCAGCCCAGCTTGCCGATGGGGTCTTGCACTTCGTCTTTGTTCTTCGGATCGTTGTTTTCCATCCCAATTTCTTCGCCGTAGTACATCACCACGGTTCCCCGCAGCGTCAGATACATCGTCGCCATCATTTTCGCGATGTCGTCGTTGTGCATTCCATCCGCATACCGCGTATAAGAACGCATGATGTCGTGATTGGTGATCACATACACCGGCCAGTGCCCAGAAGCGTCCACGGCGCCAATGTGCTTGCGATATTGATCGGCAGAGAGCCCCCTGAACCCCGTCATCATCAAATCCATCGGCAGTTGGAGTTCGTCATTTTTCTCACCGTAATAATCCTTGAGCTCATTCACATTCGACGTCCATGTCTCCCCGATCAGCACCGACCCATACTCGTCCGCCGTGCTTCGCAATTTCCGCATCACGTCGTGCACTTCCGGCAGCTTTTTGTCGTATTTCTCTTCCATGTTCGGTCGGCCGAACTTGTCCGTCCCCGGCAGCACTGGATTGTCGGTCAGCTTCTCATCTTCAAAGAGCGTATCCACCGCATCCAGCCGGAATCCCGAGACGCCGCGCTTGTACCAGAATCGCGTCACATCCAGCATCGCCTTCTCCACCGCCGGATTTCGCCAGTTCAGGTCCGGCTGCTCTGGATAAAAATAGTGGTAGTAATACTGATTGGTCTTCGGATCGAGCTTCCACGCAGACAATCCAAATGTCGAAAGCCAGTTGTTTGGCGGCTGTCCCGGCCCTTTCCCGTCCCGCCAGATGTACCAGTCGCGATGTTCCGCGGTCTTCGATGATTTCGAATCCTCGAACCACTTGTGTTTATCCGACGTGTGATTCACTACAAAGTCCAGCAGCACTCGAATGTTCCGTTTCTTCGCTTCCGCCACCAGGTGATCGAAATCCTTCATCGTCCCGTACATCGGATCGATCGCCTCATAATCCGAAACGTCATAGCCGAAATCCACCTGCGGAGAAGGGAAGCACGGCGTAATCCAGATCGCATCGACCCCAAGGTCCCTCAGGTAGTCCAGCTTCGACGCAATTCCATTCAAATCCCCAATCCCATCATTGTTGCTGTCCGCAAAACTCCGCGGATAAACCTCATAAAACACCGCATGCTGCCACCACTGGTGGCCCTCCGCATCCACAGGTTTTTGCTGCGCGAATCCAACGCTTCCGGCAACGCAAAAACAAAGCACAAGCGCTAGCGCACTAATTCTTTTTCTGGACATGAGGCTTCCTCCGTCTTTCGGCTACGGTGCCCCATCTTACCCCTAGCCACACCGAAAGACGTTCGCAAACTCTCTGTGAAACTCTCTGTGTCTCTTCTATTGGTCGGATTAGTACCAGGAATGATTAGCGCGACGTACCGCCGCTTCTTTCAAACTGCGCCGCCCGTCGCGCCGGATCTTCTATAGATCTCAGAACCCTTCCAGCAGCCAAGCATTCGAGCTGCCGCTGGATTGCCAGATCGCAAGGTGCCGCCCGTCCGCCGAAGGAATCGCCCAGCCCATTTGCTTCTCAGGTTCCTGAAGCACTGCTTTTGCTTGCCCATGTAAGTCCACATTCAAGAGCGCCTGCATCCCCGCTGGCGACGACGCGCTCGCCCAAATGCTGCGTCCATTCGCCGCCCAATCGATGCTGGCGATTCCTGACCAGTTCTTCAACGTCAGCGTCTTCTCTTTGCCATCCGCCAGAAAATAAAGCCGAATTGCTGCCGGCCCCGGAACTCGGTGTTTCTTGGACATCGCCAGCATGGAGCCGTCCGGCGAAAGCGTCCAATTTTGCAAATACCATTCCGGCCCTTCAATCCGAGTCAGGGGCTTCTTCTCTCCTGTCACCTCGTTGAAGGTGAAGAATTCCAGCTGATTCCCCGTGAACTCGCTAAGCACGCAAACCGTCGCAGGTGCCCGTGCACACTGAAAGTTATTGATGCCCGGATCTTGCAGCACAAACTGCGGTGTCCCACCGGTTAGCGGCAACCGCATCATCCGGATGCGCCGGTCCGCGTCGCTAGGCTCGGGATTGACCGCGTACAAAATCGCGGAACTTTCCGTATTCAGCCGCGCCAATATCACCGATTGCTCTCCCCCTACCAACAGGTCGGGAGCCGGTTGGTCCACTCCTTGCTTGAAAAGATGGAACACGCCATCCCGGTCCGACGTGAAAATCACGGATTTTCCGTCGGGCGTCCACGTATACGGAAAATTTCTCCGTTCGTCCAAGCTGAGCCTGTGCAGCGGACTCAACCGGTCACCCGCTCCTTCAACCTCCGTCACATACACGCCCGCGGAATCCATTCCGCGCACAAAAATCAACTTCTTGCCATCCGCCGAAATGCTGGCACGCACTTTGGCATCGGCGCCGTTCGTAAGGCGCGTCGGCGTGCCCCAGGTCCTCACTCCTCGCGAGTCGACTCGCACTGCCCATAGATTCGTGTCGTTCTGGCTGTTTGGGGGAAGCTCGCTGAGCGAATAGATCAGTCTTCCGTCCGGAGTCCACGCCAGCGCAGAGCGCAGTCGTGGGCTAGACAGAACCCGGCTCAAGTCTCCACCGGCAATGTCTCGTATGTACAGAGCAACTTCTGCGTCGTCCCAACCGAGCTGATAACGCGATACCACATAGGCTATGCGCCGTCCGTCGGGAGACCAAACCAGCGCGTCAATATTGTCTCCCGGATCCCCAAGAATCTTGTGCGCCTGCTCCCCATTGGCCCGCATCTTCCAGATCTCTTGATGGCCGTAGTCACCTCGCAGGAAAACAATCTGCGATCCGTCCGGAGAAACAATCCCGCGTTCGGCGGCATCCATAATTCTGCGAGGCGTTCCACCGAAGACCGACACGCTCCACAGGCTCGGTGGCTCCGAAGGTGACGCCGCTCGCGTGGTCAACACATGGCTGGCGTCCGGAAACCAGCTTAGGTAATAAGTGTGTGCGTTCTCCTGGGTGCCGATCGGATGCGTCTCACCCGTGCCCACCTGCCGCAAAAAAACTCCCGTCCGGTCCGCAAAGGCCAGCATCTTTCCGTCCGGCGAAATCGCCGCACTGATCACCGGGTCGTTTTCCGGATTGCTGGTCAATCGCCGCTCTGCCACCCGAACCGCTGCGACCGACCGGTGTCCCGCATGCCATCCAACCATGACCCCGGCGATCAGCAGCGCTGCTCCTGCGGGAACAATTCTCCAGTACCGTCGACGACTGGCAACCGGCACTGCTTTTATCGCCACTCCCCCGCCAGGCAGCTGGATGGGTGCAATAAAGCGATACCCTCTCCGTGCGACAGTCTCCACAAATCGGGGATTTTCCGCCGAATCATTCAGCGCATCGCGCAAACGCTTGACCGCCGCGTTCAGCCCATGGTCGAAGTCCACAAACGTATCCGCAGGCCACAACCGCCCGCGCAACTCTTCACGTGTAACAATTTCACCCGGAAGCTGCAGGAGCATCGCCAAGACCTGGAACGGCTGTTCCTGAAGCCGGATTCTTCTTCCGTCGCGGCGCAACTCTCCCGCGCGCAGGTCGGTTTCAAACGATCCAAAGCAGATAACTTTTGCCGGATTCTCAGCCAATTTTAGCTCCCGCCGCGCCCCTACTTCAGATAACGCTCTGAGTTCATCAGAAGTTTCCTAAATTCCCCGTCACCGCTCCCGCCATCCATTTGACGCGCTGGCAGTTATCTCGTCACCTGCAAATAAGGTATTCGCCATCCACACGGCATTGAGGTACTCGCGCCCACAGCCGATCTTTGCCTCCACCTTGGAGGTTCACCTTGGTACAGAAGACGTTGCGGAAGTCGTTTTGGTCAGTGCTCGTTCTAACCGCCCTTTGCTCTTCGGCTTGGGCCAAGGTCCTGGTTAGGAAAGAACCCCCAGTCACCATCTCCGTCCACAACGACGCGGACATTCCCTTGGACGTGTTGCGCCAAGCGGAATCGGAAGCCTCGCGCATCTTTCGCCAATCCGGCGTGGAAATCCACTGGCTAAACTGTTTGCCCCCGCAGGTGTTCGCCCAGCACCCCTCCGGCTGTGCGACGGCTAGCTTTCCCAGATATCTTCAACTGCGAATTGCAAAGCGCTCCCTCAATCTCAACGAATTCACCATGGGCATCGCCTACCTCTCCGCTGACGGCATCGGATGCTACGCCGACCTCTTTTCCGACCGGGCACGGGAGATCCAAGCAAGCAGTCACGTTAGCACTGCAATTATCCTCGGTCATGGAATCGCCCACGAGATCGGCCATCTCCTCCTCGGCTCCAACTCCCACGCCCCCACCGGCATTATGCGCGCCCGCTGGCAATTCGCGGACCTGGCTAGCGCCAACGAGGGCCGGCTCCTCTTCTCCCCTCTGGAGTCCCAGGAAATGCGAAACAAGCTGGCAGCTTGGCTGACCCACGCGCGAAATGATTCTCCTATCGACACGGCGCGACTGGGAGACTGATTACCGCGCGCCGCCATCTTCGATGCTGTCCGATTTCGCTACGACCCTTCCCGCAACCGGACATATGCTCGTCGAGCTCCACACTTCAGTAAACCACTAAGCCCAGCAATCATAAGCAATTAGGAGCAGGAAGGGGCGGGAAGAGCAGATGCCCTTACATAGTCAGAATTCCAGGGGATATTGCCATGCAAACACTTTGGCAGGACTTGCGGTACGGGGTTCGCATGCTGAGGAAGAATCCCGGATTCACCATGGTCGCGGTGCTAACCCTGGCCATGGCCATCGGCGCAAACGCCGTAGTCTTTAGCGTTTTGAACGCGCTGATCCTCCACCCGCTGCACCTGCCGCAGACCGAGAGCCTCTACGGCATCCAGCATGGCAACGAGGCTTCCTCGTATCAGTCTTATCCCGACTATCTTGATTTGCGCGATCGCAACCGCAGCTTTGATGGTCTTGCAGCTTATGACGCTGCTCAGGTTGGGTTGGACACCGGCGTAAATACCACCCGCGTGTGGATTGTTCTAGTCAGCGGAAATTACTTCGATGTGTTGCGCCTTCAGCCGTATCTCGGCCGTTTCTTCCACGCCTCCGATGAGCATGGCCCCAACAGCGCCCCGTACATCGTTCTCAGCTATGACTATTGGCACACTCATTTTCAGGATGACGCCGGCGTCGTCGGCCGTGTTGCCCAGGTGAACAAGCATCCTTACACCATCATTGGCGTCGCGCCGCCTGGGTTCAACGGCACTCTTGTGTTTTTCAATCCCGGTTTTTTTACTCCCATCGTCAACCAGGAACAGGTCGAGGGGGAGAACGACTTGGACGCGCGCGGCAAGCGCTGGGTTTTCATGACCATGGGACACCTCAAGCCCGGAGTCACTCCAGCACAAGCCGTCGCCGATCTGAATTCCATCGGCTCCTACCTCGAAAAAACTTATCCCAAAGACGATGACCAAAGAACGTTTGCGTTGGCTCGCCCAAGTCTCTATGGCGACTATCTCGGCAAGCCGGTGAAGGCTTTCATGACCGCATTGATGTCTCTGGCAGGGCTGATTCTTCTGGCCGCCTGCGCCAACCTCGGCAGCCTGTTTGCCGCGCGCGCCGCGGATCGTTCTCGCGAAGTGGCTTTGCGGCTCGCGCTAGGAGCGAGCCGCTCACGCATCTTGCGGCAACTATTTACTGAAGCAATGCTCCTTTCCGTCGCGGGAGGCGTGGTCGGACTCTGGGGCAGCGTCGTCCTTTTGAGCGGGCTGAGCGCGTGGCAGCCATTTTCCAGATGGCCCATCCATGTGCCCGTGAACCCGGATGCTTACGTTTATGGCGTGGCACTCTTGCTGACTTTGGCCAGCGGATTCCTTTTTGGCGCAGTCCCTGTCAGGCAAGTCCTTCACGCCGATCCGTATGAAGTCGTCAAGTCGGGATCGCTCGTCAAGGTTGGGGCTCGCATTACCCTTCGTGAACTGGCGCTCGTCGCGCAAATTGCCATCTGCGCCGTGCTTGTCACATCTTCATTCGTTGCCGTTCGTGGACTGGTGCGCTCGCTGCACAGCAATTTTGGTTTTGAGCCGAACAACGCCTTATTGGCCGACACCGATCTGGCGATGACCGGCTACAAGGGCGATGCCGCGCTCGATATGCAAAAGCGCATGATCCATTCTGTGGAAGCAATTCCTGGCGTAAAGTCTGTGGGCTTAATCGACTGGGCGCCGTTAGTCAGCGGTGGCGAAAAGGGCGCGCACATCTTTACCGACGGTACCGTGGACCTGAGGCCATCGAACGCCGTTGCTGACGCCTTCACGTTCAGCATCTCTCCCGAATACTTCCAGGCCGCGGGCACCGCCTTGCTCTCTGGCAGGACCTTTACATGGCATGACGACAAAAACGCCCCGGTCGTCGCCGTCGTCAACCAGGAATTTGCTCGCAAGGTGTTTAGCTCCGTAGGAAAAGCGATGGGCGGATTCTTCAAGCAGAAGGATGGAACGCGGATTCAAGTCGTGGGCGTCGTGGAAGACGGAAAATATGACCGCGTCACCGAAGATCCGCAGCCGGCGATGTTTCTACCCATCCTGCAATCGCCATCCACTGCGACCTATCTGGCCGTGCGCTCCGACCGCGATCCGGCACAACTTGCGGTAGCTGTCAGAAGTTCGGTGCGAACGCTCGATGCAGGTCTGCCTCTTTATATCGGACCATGGAACCAGGAACTAGCCACCGCTCTGTTCCCCTCGCGCATGGCGGCATTGACCCTGGGTGTCATGGGCGCGATGGGTGCCATGCTGTCCGTCACCGGCATCTTTGGAATGGCCGCCTACTCCGTCACCAAGCGCCTGAAAGAGTTGGGCATCCGTATGGCCCTCGGCGCCCAGCGCAAGGAAGTCCTGCGCGCAGCGTTGGGACGCGCCTTCAAATTGCTAGCGTTTGGCTCCGCCGCCGGCCTCCTCCTCGGCCTTCTCGCCAGCCGCGTGCTCGCCTTTATCGTCTATCAAGCTACTCCCCGCGATCCCGTAGTCTTGGCCGGCGTCGTCCTAGCCATGGCGCTTCTGGGCCTGGTCGCCACCTGGATTCCCGCCCAACGCGCTCTCTCCATCGACCCCGCCATCCTCCTCCGCGAGGAATAACGCGAAGAATAAATAGACGGCTACAGTCTTGTCGCGGAGGCATCTAGCATTTCTCCCTAGGAGGCCGCGGCTTCAGCCCGGCGCAATCCGCTTGTCCCAAGTAAGCGCCAGAGGCGCGGCAGAATTTAGCCCAGCCAGCAAGAGTCTCTGTTGCAACTAGGGGTCGGACTTTCAGGTCCGACATAAGTCGGGCCCTTGCTTCACGGCTTCAGCCGCTGAGGAGTTGGTTTTGCGGTTGCAACACAGCCTCGCAAGGGCTGGGAAAGCTAACAAAGAGAATCGCGAGCGCCGTAGGCGCGCCACCCCTTGTCTGCCCATTCTCCATAACATGGATAATTGGTCGAGAAGAAGTCTGTTGAGGCGGCCATTCTAGTTGAACTATCGTTGGAAACTGAATCAGTGGGGCGATATAGCCGGCTGATGCGATGCAACGTGGGTCCCAAAACGGAATTCAAAATGAAGAACAAGGTTTCAGAATCGACAGAAAGTCTAATTGAGTCGCTTTACGCGAGGAAAGGGTTGTGGGATAGGCTTGTCCAGCCTTTCGCACCAGATGATGTCATTCAACAAATTGGGGAGGCGGGTGAACTTGCTGTAATTCCTGATCTGCTACCAATTCTGATAATTGGGGACCGAACGGCAATTCTGGCCAGTGCGAGTGCGATTCATAGCCTATTGCAACAGCTCAAGCCCGCTGACTTTGCACAGTTCGACGAATTTGTCAGGCAAGGCTACTCCGAGTGGCGCGTACGCCGTGAGCCTTGGTACACCATGAAGGCCAAAGACGTTGGCCACCTTGCCAGCTTGGGAGCAACTTCCATTTCGATTCTTGGCATCGCGAGCTTTCATACAAACGGTTATGTCCGCGAAGCAGCGGTTCGTGAGCTTGGAAAAACGGAAACTGGCGCGGAACTTCCTTTCCTTTTTATCCGGGCGAATGACTGGGTACCTCAGATTCGCTCCGCAGCTCGGGACTTGTTGCTGAAACGAATTCGGCCTGACTACGTTCCTCGGCTCTTGGCATGGCTGCCTCTTGCGCTGCGCCTTGTCAAGATGTCCAGAGACGACCATTCGACAGTTGTCGAGGCGATACGGGCACTTTTATCGAGTCCCGGCGCGCGTGAAGCTCTCCAGGAAGAATTCGAGTCAAAAGACTTATTCGTGCGGCGGTTTTGTTTTGAGCTCGCAATGAACTCGAATGAGACTGACCGTTTATCTGTTCTGCAGAGCGCGTTTGGTCAGAGCGACCCCGAGGTACGAAAAGTAGCCGTGCGCAAGCTCCGCGGTACCACGCCGAGCGATGCCTCTAAGCGAATACTTCTCGAAGCTATCAGTAATAACTACGCCCCAGTGAGACGGGAAGCTCTACTAATCTTTGCCGAACAGTATCCTGAGGAGGCTGCCCAACGGTTTCAATCCGCGTTGCTTGATGTCAACCTCATTGTCCGCGAGGGGGCGCAGTACTACTTCCAAAAGAAAAGCAATCTTGATTTGCGAGCTTTTTATTCAGGAGCGCTGCAAAATTCCAACCTTCCGCAGCTTTGCGCCGCAGTTGCTGGCCTTGGGGAGACCGGCCTCCCTAAAGACTCGCAACCCTTGGAGCGCTTCCTTCGCGATCAATCATCGAGAGTTCGGGCTGCAGCTCTTCATGCAATAGCAAAGCTGAACTTTGATGCCTACTTCGAGGAATTTGTTCTCGCCTTAGACGATGCAAGCAGCAAGGTTACTGCGGAAGCCTTACGCGCGCTATGCAAGAAGCCAAACTTAGTCGGTGGGCAGCGATTATGGGAGATTTACGACCGCTGTAGTCATCCCCATGGAAAGCGCAGGGCACTGTTTCTTCTTGCGCGAATCAACAAGTGGGACAGCATCGCCTTCCTTGTCCAATCGCTTACCAACCAAGACGATTCCTTTGTGGACCTGGGTCAAAAATACATTAGCCGATGGTTTGCGAGATACAACCGAAGCTTCGCGACGCCGACTGCAGAGCAAATATCCCGACTCAGAAACATCCTGAATAGATGCAATTTACTGTTGAATTCGGCCACCCAACTTCAGCTGGACTCACTGCTGAAGGGTTTCTCAAGTTAGAGAGGGATGGACGCAACACAATCTGTAGGAAGCCCATTCTCGATGTCGCATACGCCGGAGTTTGTGTGAGCGGGTGTAGAGTCAACTTCATCGCAAACGTACCGTCTTGCGCTATCTCGTTCAGCCTAAACCACTTTTTAATTTAATTCAAATAGCTATTGACACATGAAATACTATGTGATATAAGAGTATTTGAGCTTCAGACGCCACTCTCGCCGCATCACCAAACATCAAGCTACTCCCGCTGGGTTCGCAAGTCGATTCCGTCTCTCTTCTAACCCTCTTCCTGTAAGCCCTTTAGAATTAACACTTTAAAAATGGGTGAAGAAAGCGCATTTAAGTACCTTTAGAATGAACACTTCCAAAAGTGATTCAAAACAAAGGACTTTAACTCCCTTTAAAATGAACACTTTTGAAAAACAGGAGAGGGGTGGCTGGTTATTGTTAACTTGACATGCGACGAAGCATGTCAATCCCGAGCGACCATCGGGAGCCGAGGGACCTCTCTTGAATCCGATCTGGATTCCTGTCCTGAGGAGTCCGCCGCGCCGGACTACGAAGGATCTCTCCTGCTGCCAGCTCGCCGTCGACTCACGGCTTGGCAGGAACAGGAGGAGGATTGACCGGCGCGCCCGATCCTTCCTTCAGCGTATGAATCGCATCGACGGCCAAGTTCTCAAAGCGTTCCACCAACCCGCTGGGCCAGCGCACTTGCACCCAATCGATCTTGGTCGCGGACCCGAGACCGAAGTGTACGCGCGGGTCGCTCTGAGAGGCGTAGCTGGACCCGCTACGAACTTCGTCGACCAGTGTACGCGCGCCGGCTTTCACCGTGATCTTTGCGCCAATGCCATCGCGATTGGATTTGTTTCCGCTCGATCCAGAAGAAAACGACGTTGCAATCGCGCGGAACGCAATCCAATGATTGCCGTTGCGAACGTCGTTCACCAGCAGCATCGGCGGCGCATTCATGTTGCTTATCACCGCAGACATTCGCCCGTCATTCCACAAATCGCCGACTGCCAATCCGCGAGCGGAACTTACCCCCGTAATCCCCGGCCCCGCGTTCGCGGAGATATCGCTGAACGTTCCATTCCCGTTGTTGTGATACAAAATTTTCGGCTCCTGGAAATTGCTGCCAAGGTGCTGGCTGTCCACTTCCGGATAAACATGCCCGTTGACCAGCAGCAAATCCGGCCAGCCGTCATTGTCCACATCAACAAACATCACTCCCCAACCGAGATATTGTGTGTTCAGGCCAAACCCCGCAGGAAAAGTTTTGTCGTCAAACGTGCCGTCGCCATTGTTGCGGTAGAGCGTGGAAGTATCGTCCGAAAAATTCGTCTTGAAAAGATCGAGCCTGCCGTCGCCGTCGTAGTCGCCAACCGTGGACCCCATTCCGGCTTGCTCGCGCCCGTCATCATTGAACGCTGCCCCAGCGATCACCGCGACATCGGTGAACGTGCCATTGCGATTGTTATGATAGAGGATGCTGGAGGTGCTGTCGCACGCCACAAAAATATCCGGCCAGCCATCGTCGTCATAGTCCAGCGTGGAAACGCTGAAACTGTAATGCCCGTTGGTCTGATCGATATGCGATTTGGTCGTCACATCTTCAAACACGCCGTTGCCGAGGTTGTGGTACAGAATGTTTTTCGCCCACGGCAATCCGCGCGGCCCGCACATCACCGGAACGCCCTTCCACATGCACGAAGGCCGCTCGCCCGGCGCAAGCGCAGTAGCCGAATCATAGTCGACGTAATTGGCGACCATTAAGTCGAGCTTGCCGTCGCGATCGTAATCGACAAAGGCGCAGCCGGTGCCCCAATATTTTCCGCTGCCCGCGACATGGGCTTTTTCGCTGACATCGGTGAACGTGCCGTTGCCATTGTTGTGGTACAAAACATTTTTGCCGTAGTAAGTGACGTACAGATCTTCAAAGCCGTCGCTATCGTAATCGCCGACGCACACTCCCTGGCCCCAACCGGTATGCGTCAGCCCAGCTTTTTCCGTGACGTCATTAAATGTACCGTCGTGATTGTTGTGGTAGAGATGGCTCGTAGGAGTTTTGGAACTTGGCAATGCATCCAGCTTCGTGCCATTCACGACGAAAATATCGGGCCAGCCGTCATTGTCGAAATCAAAGATGGCTACTCCGGTGCCTGTTGTTTCGATGATGTACTTTTTTGTGTTTTCACCGCCGAAAATGACGGGGGCCGCGAGTCCGGCTTTCTGCGCCACATCGGTGAAATGCACAATGGGCTTGGCGTTTGCGCCTTGAGATTTTCCGGCGCTGGGATTTGGAACACCGACGGATTGCATGGTGAGCCAACCGCAAAGCCCAAGGAAAAAAGGAAACCGGAGAAAAGAGAAATAGATCGTCATCAATCTCCAATCATAGCAAGGTCTGGCGCGACTCGTTCATTCTGGAGAAAGGCTCAACCTAAGAGTCCCCGAAAAAGCACGCGGCGATGAACGTGTTAGTATTTTCGAGGGATCGCTACAGGACTCTTGCGCGTGAGATTGAATCTTTTCCATCGCCGGATCGTTTTCTTTCAGCTTTGCGCGGCGTTGTTGTTTCTCTGCTGCGTTCATGCGGAGCGGAGCGTTGCACAATCCACAAAATCCGCGGATGTGGATTCGGCATCACCTGCGGCTGCGATTTACAAGCAAGGCATGGCCGCGCTGCAACAGGGCGATCTCGCTTCTGCTCGCGCCGAGTTTCAAAAAGTTGTGCGCCTCGCACCGCAGAGTCCCGAAGGGCACAATTCGCTAGGCTGGGTTTTGCTGGCGCAGGGAGAAATCGATTCCGCGATTGCACAACTTCGGGCGGCGGTGAAGCTTAAACCCGAATTTGTGCAAGCACACGTGAATCTCAGCAATGCGCTGATTCGGAAAGGGGATTTGCAAGCCGCGTTGCCTGAGGCGCGCGAAGCCACACGCCTGGCTCCAGACGATTCTGAAACCCATCGCACGCTCGGCCGAGCCTTGGATTTTTCCGGTGACCTCGATGGCGCTGCCGGTGAATTGCGCCGCGCCATCGAATTGGAACCGCAACGCGCGGATCTCCACGACGAACTTGGCACTGTGCTGGTGCAAAAATCCGATCTTCAAAATGCCGCCGCGGAATTTTCCGAAGCGCTTCGCTTGCAGCCCAATTTTGCGCAAGCGCATCTCCATCTCGGCGTGTTGCGTTACCAGGCGAATGCCATTGAGGAGGCAGAGCAACATCTGCGAAACGCGCTTGAGCTGAATCCCGCGAGCCCTGACGGACACTATTACCTCGGACAAATCCTGCGCGGGAAGGATCAGACAGTCGCAGCGATTCACGAACTGCAAACTTGCGTCAGTTTGAAGCCGGATTATTTCGATGCCCAGAACAGTTTGGGTTTGCTCTTCCAGCGAAGCGGTGAAACGGAACAAGCCATCGCCGCATTTCGGCTAGCGTCAAAATTTCAACCACAGAATCCAGACGCTCACAACAATCTGGGATTGGCCCTTTTGCAGAACGGCGACGGCCAAGGCGCAATCGCGGAATTCAAATTGGCAATCAAGCTGCGCTCGGACGATAGTGGCTATATTGGAAATTTAGGCGCGGCCTACCTACAGATTGCAGATTTCGACACAGCCATGACTGAGTTTCTTGGGGCGCTGAAGCTCGCGCCGCAAGACGCCACGCTGCACTACAACCTCGGACTCGCGCTCAAACTAAAAGACAAACTTCCGGAAGCAATCGTGGAGTTTCGTAAGGCCAGCGAACTTGATCCCGGCCAAGCGGATGCGCACTACACGCTGGGCGTAACGCTCTGGCAGCAAGGGGATTTCACACCGGCCGCCGAGGAACTTCGCGCGGCAATTCACGTCAAGCCCGATTATGCAGAGGCATTCTACACACTGGGCACAGTGTTAAAGCAGAAGGGTGAACTCCAAGACTCCGCGACCGCATTACGCGAAGCCATTCGATTGCAACCGAGCTTTGCCGGTGCGCATACCACACTGGCAACTGTTCTTCGCCAACTCGGGGACACCGAAGGCGCTGCGGCGGAAAGCAAAGTGGGTGCCGAGCTTGCGAAGCAGAAAACCAGCGAGCAAGCCGCGCTGTTTTCCACGAACTCCGGCCGGCGATTGCTCCAGGCAGGAGACGTCGAAGGAGCCATCTCGCAATTCCGCGCGGCGATCAATTCCGCTCCTAATTTTGCCAACGCACATTTTCAATTGGGTTTGGCGTTGCGACAGCAAGGCAAGTTTGAAGAAGCGCAAAAGGAATTCAAGCAAGCGGAAGCGCTGGATCCTCGGCTAAAGGTCCCGGCATCCGGGAAAAAATAGGACGGCATTCGTTTTTACCGGTTCGCCGAAAAAGCGGATGCCTCAGGCCTAAGGCCTGAGCTACAGTTCGCAATGACAGGCGACGGGATTTTTTCGGCCGCCTGCTATGAGTGGCCTTTGCGAAGGGCGACGAGTTCTGAACCGACCGGGACGCCTTTGGCAACTTTCACGTGAATGACGGTTTCGAACGGCTTCAATTCGCCCGCTTTCGTAACGGACAGCCGCGAGAGTAATTCCTCGAGCGAGTTTTGCTGACAGACATACTCGACGGCAGCCTGGGTGCCAATGGTGGTGGTGCCTGCCAGGATCAACACGGAGTGCGAGGGATCCAATCCTTTCACGAGGGCGATCACTGCGAATTCCTCGGTCAGCGGCTCGTTTGCCGGCGTGGCAAGAAACTCTTTTGGCTCTCCGGACTGCGGATGGACATTGATGATTTCCGTATTCCCCTTGCGGATCCCCGAAGGCACTGATTTGAAGACGAAATTCTGCGTCCCCGGAATCTCGAGGAGGGTCAGATTCTCTGTTGGCGACCCCACAAAAATGAGGTCGTTGTTTTTGGCATCGTCGAGGGAAAAGAGGCTGCCGCGTTTAACGCGGATTCTCTGGTGAAGCTGATCAAAGGCGTAATCCAGGCTATGAACGGCCAATACTTCGCCGACGCCGGTATAGTGATCAAAAATCTTCTGCCCGCGATCTCGCGCAGGATCGAAGTAGCGGACACCGCTGTCGGGCAGGCCCACGAAGGCGGCGTTGCTGAAAATCACCCACGGTTCTTCCGGGCCAGTCAAAAACCCTTTCCAGAAAGCGCGAAGCGCTGCGGGCACTTCCACTGCCTCGTTTGCCGGACGGGCGGCTGCCGCTGATCCATGGGTGAGAAAGCGGTCTGCCGCCACTGATACGACGGCAGTAATCACGACGGCCAGAACAAGCAGTACGCTGAATAAGGGCCGGGAGGTCTGCTGTGAATCCGAAGAACCGTTTGGCGAAGTCGCGGCCGTCTTCGGGGGAGCCGCAGGCCGATGGTGGAACGCGAGGGCATAATTGCCCTTGGGGAGTTCCACGACAATCTGGTCGTCCGAACCTTCAGAGGCATAGTATTCGGCCAGCTTGGTTCGCAGACGCCCGGCCTGTACCCGAACCATGGAATCTACATGGGGATCAAAGTCCTGCTGCCGTCCGAAAACCTCTGTCGCAATTTGGTACTCCTTGGGCGAAGTTCCAGGATGTTCGAGGGAATGATTAGCCAGATAGCGCAGCAGTTTGCAGAGGGACTCCGACCCATGGAGGGCGTGACTGGCCAGAAGCTTTTCGATTTGTCCGAGCTGCAGAGCTTTCTCAGTCACGGGGGACCACCGACAGGGGATTGTAACACCAAAGTAACGCCCAACGCATCTCCTTGCGAAGGCAGAGCTTATTCCACGTAACCGTATCAGACCCCCAGACACTTACCTGTTACTCAAAAAACTGATAGGAAGCATAACAAATACAGGCTGGCCTTCGTTTAGGTGCCCGCGGCCGTTCTCTTGGGACTTTTTAGACCTTGGGGGGCGGTGGCGGTCGGGTTCAGCGCAGCGAGAATGTGGCTCGAGGAGTTTGGGGGCTGTTCACTGCGGTCGGTTCGGCAAGTTGCTGTACTTCCATTTTCAATTTGAGGCGTAGGTGTGTGCCAAGGGTATAGGCGGGCGCAACTGCGTGTTTACTTCCGAACTGTTTCTACGAACGCAATGTACCAGTTGCCTTGAAGCAAGCGATTGAACTTCAGGTTGGCGGAGGGTTTTGGGGATACGCAACGCTCAGGAGGGGTGTAATGAAAAGGCATGTTCTACTGGGGTTGATTCTAGTTGTTTGTCTCGCGCTGGGCTTTGGCGCGAACACGTCTCTAGGTCAAGCGGTGTACGGGAGCATCATCGGTACCGTAACTGACCCGCAAGGCAATGCGGTGGCGGGGGCGAAAGTCACGGTCACTTCGGTAACGAAGAACACGAGCGAGGAAACAGCTACAAATGAGAGTGGAAACTTCTCAGTAATCCACCTTATCCCGGACACATACAAGGTCAAGATTGAGGCGCCTGGATTCCAAGCTCACAGTGTGGCGAGCGTCCTAGTGCAGGTGGATACGGCAGCGCGCGTCGATGCGCAGATGCTGGTTGGCGCCGTTACGCAAACCGTCGAAGTTACCGGCGAGGTTCCACAGCTTAAGACGGACCGTGCCGATGTCTCGCTGGATTTCAACTCGGACTACGTTGAGAAACTTCCTCTTGTAAACCGCAACTTTCAGTCATTGTTGCTCTCCGCCCCTGGGACGCAGCAAATAGGCTGGAGCCATGCTGCCACGGAGAACCCGCAAGGCTCGCAGCAGACGTTCGTGCAAGGCCAGCACTTCAGTGGAACTGGCTACGAATTGGATGGAACCGACAATCAGGATCCGATCTTGGGAATCATCGTAATCAATCCCAACTTGGACTCGGTAGAGGAAGCAAAGATCACGCTGCTGAACTACGACGCTGAATTCGGCAAGTCCATTGCCGGCCTCATGGTGGCGTCAACCAAGTCCGGTACGAACGACATCCATGGGAGCGCTTTCTGGTTCCGAAACTCCGATGCCACTCAGGCGCGGAACCCGTTCGACGCGTCTACAACACTGCCCAGTTCAAAATGGAATCAATTTGGCGGTTCCGTCGGCGGGGCGGTCATCAAGAATAAATTGTTCTACTTCGCCGATTATCAAGGAACCAGGCAGGCCAATGGCTACACGAACCACGTTACCACTCCAATGTCTACGGTTCTTAGCACGTGTGCAGCATCCACCGGCCTGTGTGATCTAAGCGTGTACAACTCACTGATCGGTGGCGATGGAAAGCTTTATAATCCGAACAGTTACCAGCAAAATCTTGCTGATCCAGCCTGCCTGGCTGCCGCCTCTGCACCGCATGCTGACGGCACATGTCGGGCGCCCTTCGCGAACAACATGATTCCCGTGAGCGCCCTTTCGCCGGTCGCGGTGGGTATCCTAAAGCTCTTTCCACAGCCGACAACCACCGACCAGAGGAACAATTTTTTGGTTTCGGGTTCAGGGCCATTCCACGGCAATGCCTTTGACGGACGTGGCGACTATCAGGCTCCTGGAAATTTGCACATCTTTGGCCGCTACACGCGCGCCTACTATAGCCTGACAGGATCACCCGCCTTGGGTATCAAGCTGGGTGGCCAGGGCGGAGGCGTCGGCGGATTGAGCGGCAACTCCAACATCCATAACCACAGTCTGGCCGCTGGATTCGATAAGGCCATCAGCACCACGCTGTTGACGGACTTTCGGTTCGGTTGGTTTAAGTACAATCCGCATTCGGAAAAGCCGGACGCTAACGTCCAGGCCGCGACGGCGTTGGGGTTGAAAGGGCTGAACATCGATGGAACCCCATCCACCTATGGCCTTCCCGTTTTCGTCCTCAACGACGGCACGTTAACCGATTTCGGCGATGGCCTGGATCCATCACGTTGCAACTGCCCGTTGATCGAGAACGAGCACCAATACCAATTCGTTAACAATTGGACGAAGATCAGCGGCAATCACGCAATGAAGTTTGGCGCCGACCTTCGCTTCGCGCATAATTTCCGCTTCCCGAGCGACGCCAATCGAGCCGGGCAGCTCTCCTTCAACCATAACGCGACAGCGAATCGGGTCTTCGACCCAGTAAAACAACAATATAATCAGACCGGCGGCTTGGATATAGCCACATTTTTGCTGGGTGATGTTACCCACTTCGAGCGCTTCGCCAGCGTTAGCCAAAGTGCGGCAGAGAGTCAGAAGCGCTTTTTCCTCTATGCCCAGGACCAGTTCCGGTTGACCAGTAAGCTGACTTTCACCTACGGCATTCGGTGGGAGGACTATCTTCCTGAATCCGTGAACGCCAAGGGCAACGGAGGCTTTGCTAACATCGATCGAGACGGAGCCATCCGAGTGGGCGGTTTTGGACCGTGGGGATTAAACGGCAGCGTTCGTAACTACCTCGCTGCATTCGGACCGCGCCTCGGCATCGCGTACCAGCTGAAGCCCAAAACTGTCGTGCGCATCGGCTACGGGCGCAGCTTCGATATCGGTGTATTCGGCTCGAACTTCGGCCATGCCGTGACGCAGAACCTCCCCGTTCTTGTGCACCAGGACATACACGCGCATGACGTGAATCCCGCAGCTATCAATGACAACTTCCCTGTTTATACGCTTGACGCTACGAATCAGCCTTTGCTGGGCCTGCCTACTGCGCCACCTGTGGTTGTCTACCCGACGCCCAATGCGAACGGCCTGATTCCCTTGCGCGGCCCCCAAAACAACGTCGATCCGCGGATTCGTCCGACGGTACAACGCCCGGCTACTATCGATATGTGGAATGCCACGGTCGAGCACCAGTTGACGTCCACAATGACGGTGGAGGTCTCGTACGTTGGAAATAAGGGCACACACGGATTCGCTGGTAACGGGCCTACGTACGACGAGAATGCGAGAAGCATCGTCGGTTATGGCACGGCCGCAGCTCCAGACAGCCGGCGTCCCTACTTCAACCGCTGGACTTATCCTGATTGCTCCGTCTCGATGGGAGTCTGCGGACTGGCTAATGTTCCGCTGGCGGATCAGCTGACTTGCTGCTCGTCAAGCATGGGCAACTACTTTGGTATGGATGCAAGCAGCAAGTACAACGCGTTGCAAATCAAAGCAGAGAAGCGCTTCTCGCAAGGACTTCAGTTCGTATCTCACTACACTTGGTCCATGGCGAGATTCTATAACAGCGACTATTTCGCCATTGATCCGAAGATTGCTTATGGCCCCATGAACATCAACCGCAATCACGCGTGGGTAACGAACCTCGTCTATGAGTTGCCGTTCGGCAAGGGCAAGAAGTACATGAGCGGCGCGAACACGCTGACGAATTATGCCATCGGCGGATGGAGAGTAACGAGCATCACCAACTGGAGCGGCGGTCTGCCGTGGACTCCAAGTTACAAAGACTGCGGCTCGGACGAGGATGTCAACAACGTCTGCCGTCCCAACAAGGGCTCCGGTTCATTCTCTCTTGGAGTTAAGAGAGTGAATGGATTCCTCACTTGGTTCACACCGATTCCGGAACTGGCGACCAACGGGGCGACGGGTCCTGGTTTCTCCCGGCCGGCGGCGGGCACACTCGGCAACATCGGGTTTGACTCGTTCCGTGGACCGCATCTGTTTACATCGAACCTCTCGCTCGCGAAGGATTTCCGCATCACCGAGCGCTTCAAGGGGGAGTTCCGCATGGATGCCAACAACATTTTCAACCACCCGGTCATGGGCTTTAACTACACCCAGGGCAATACTTGTATCGATTGCACCGGGACCGACGCAGGACGAATCACCAACATCGAAAACAATACGTCGATGCGGCTCCTGACGTTTGCATTGCGATTCTCTTTCTAACAAGGACGAGGACACCCCAACCACCCCGACGGGGAGTCCGCCACGGCGGGCTCCCCGTTTTTTTGTTCTGAACGTGCTCTAATGGTCGCCGGGAAGCACAAGATGGCAATTCTTCCACTTTGTCTCCGTTTGGGATTGGCCGGAGCATGGGTAATCTGTGCCGTGCTGTTGGCGCAATCACAATCTTTCCAAGGCGTCTCGAAACAAGATCCTTTGCCTAAGGCCTCAACGTCGGCTCCCTCCGAGGGTAGCTTCGAACAAGCCACGCGCCTGATGCAGCAGGGCAAGAACGATGAAGCGCTGGCGCTGCTCGATAGCATTGCCGCGGGGGAGCCCACGCGACGCGGCGTGATGCGGCAAATCGGCATCGCTAACTACCGCAAGGGTGATTTCCTGAAGGCGGCGGCAAGCTTCAAGAAAGCGTTGGAAGAAGATCCGGGCGATAACGAAGCGGTACAGCTGATGGGGCTCTCCTTTTACCTTGCGGGACGGCCGGCCGAGGCGATTGCGCCGCTGGAAAAAGTGCAGACTTGGTATCCCAGCGCCAACGTCGATGCTGCGTACATTTTGGGTGTCTGCTACATGCAGACGAAAGATTATCCCAGCGCGCGCAAGGCGTTCGCCAGGATGTTCGGGGTGCCGGAAGACTCTGCGGCCGCGTACTTGTTTGCGGCGCGCATGCTGCTGCGGCAGGATTTTGCTCCCGTAGCGGAAGAGTATGCAAAAAAAGCGGTGGAGCTCGATCCGAAACTTCCTCGCGCTCACATGTTGCTCGGAGAGCTCTATTTGTATAAGTCGCGAATTCCGGAAGCTGTGGAGCAATTTCAGAAGGAGTTGGAGCTGAATCCTGGGGAGGCCGCCGTTTACTACAAGCTGGCGGATGCGTACAGCCGGCTGCAGAAATATGAAGAGGCGGAGAAACTGCTGCAACGATCGATTTGGCTCGATTCGACGTCGACGGGGCCGTACATTTTGATGGGAAAGGTGCTGGAGAAAAAAGGCGAGACGGCTCTGGCTGTGCGTGCTTTGCAGCGCGCCATTTCGATGGATCCCAATAATCCCATGCCACACCATCTCCTGGGGCAGGCTTATCGCGAGCTGGGCCGCACGGATGATGCAGAGCGCGAACTTAAGCTGGCGGAACAGTTGCAGATTCGTGAGAGCCCAAAGCTTGAGACACCTCGGTGAGAAGCAACGCAACAGGGAGATGCGCCGTGTCGAAACACGTTAGGTTTTTCTTCTTCACATTGATGCTTGGCCTCTGCCTGACGGCAGTCCCCGGCCGAGCAGAGCAGCCTTCGCAACAAAATTCAAAATCAGAGCACGCTCAAGCTAAAGCACAAGAACCCTGGTGGAAGCACGCTGTGATTTATGAGATTTATCCGCGAAGCTTCCAGGATTCGAACGGCGATGGCGTCGGCGACATTAACGGCATCACTTCTCGGCTGGACTATGTTCGCGATTTGGGCATCGATGCGATTTGGATCAGCCCGATGTACCCTTCGCCGCTGATTGATTTCGGGTACGACATTTCCGACTACACGGCTATCGACCCGCTCTACGGATTGCTTGCGGATTTCGATCATCTGGTCAGCGAAGCGAAGAAACGCAATATCCGAGTGATCATGGATTTTGTTCCCAATCACACTTCGGATCAGCATCACTGGTTCAAAGAGTCGCGTTCTTCACGCACCAATCCGAAACGCGACTGGTACATCTGGCGAGATGGCAAAGGGCCAGAACAGCCGCCAAATAACTGGCAATCCTGGTTTGGACATTCGGCATGGAAATTTGATCCCACTACGAATCAGTATTACTACCATCATTTTTATACCGAGCAGCCCGACCTGAACTGGCGCAATCCTGAGGTGCGCAAAGCGATGTACGACGCCATGCGCTTTTGGCTCAAACGCGGCGTGGCTGGGTTTCGCATCGATGCGGTATCCCGTTTGTTTGAGGACCCCAACCTGCACGACGATCCGATTCTTCCCGGCAAGAATGCATATGGCGACCCGAACATCGCCCACAAATATACGGACAACCTCCCGGAAGTTCACGAGGTGTTGCGCGAAATGAGGACGGTAGTGGACGAGTATCCGGGCGATCCGGTGATGATCAGCGAAGCCGACGAGCCAAATATCGCGGAGCTTACCAAAATGTACGGCGCAAAGAATGACGAAGTTCAGTTGCCGATGGATTTTCAGATTGCTGATGTGAATAAGCTCTCGGCTCCGGATTTTCGCCGGCTCTTGAATGAAATCGACCACAACTCCGTTGGTGGGCAGCCGCACTATTTTTTCAGTAATCACGATCAGCCGCGGACTTGGGATCGCTACGGTGACGGAGTACACAACGATCAAATCGCCAAACTGATGGCCGCGCTGCTTCTGGCCACACGCGCGACGCCGCTGATGTACTACGGCGAAGAGCTTGGCATGAGGACGACGGAGCCCACGCGCAAAGAAGATGTTCAGGATCCTATCGGCAAAATCGGCTGGCCGGATGAGAAGGGGCGCGACGGGGAACGCACTCCGATGCAGTGGGATGCTTCCGCGAATGCTGGGTTCACGACTTCGCAGCATCCTTGGCTGCCGGTGCCGCCCAGCGCAGCTACATATAATGTTGTAGACGAATCGAAGGACGCCAACTCCATCTTTTCTTTCTACAAGCGCCTGCTGACGTTGCGACGAAGCGTGCCTGCGTTGCGGGATGGGCACTATCTGCCGTTGAATCAGGAAGATCCGAACGTTCTATCTTTTTTGCGAAAGAAGCCAGGAGGCGACGAAGCGGTTCTGGTCGTGCTCAATATGAGTGCGGAAGCAAGGACCGTCAAGTTCGACCTCGCCGGGAATGGAGTCAAGGATAGTTACGCCAAATCGCTGCTCGCCGCGCCGGAGATTGAACGCGAGTCGACACAACTTGCGCGTTTTACCGTTCCCGCATTCGGAGTCTTTATCGGCACTGTTCGCTGAGAAAAAATCTTTCCCTGCTTTGCCGGAGTTTTCCTCAGCCCTGCGAATTCTTAGTTAAATTTCCGCCCAACTCCCGTTACAATCGTGCCATCGTCCATACATCGAATGCACAAAATCACCATCGCCGTCGGCAGCAAGCGCGGTCCAAAGGTCAACGCTGTCATTGAAGCGCTTCAGTCCTTTTCAGGCGTACTTGCCCACGATACAGAATTCGAAGTGGTCGGCGTGGAAGTGGAAAGCGGCGTGAGCCACACGCCTGCGTCATGCGATGAGTTAATGCGCGGTGCTCGCCAGCGAGCAGACGCATTGGCGGAACTGGGGCGACAGAATGGCTCGTCCTGGCAATACTTCGTTGGCCTGGAAGGTGGCCTCGATGTTGTCCATGAGGGCGCCTCAACGGACGAAGTCCTGCGTCATTCGAAGTTGCGGCAAAACGGGCATCGCCGCGTCTTCCTGGAAAGCTGGGCCTATGTTTGCGACGGCGCACGCGGCCACTACGGCCGTTCGGGAAGCATCGAAATCCCAGAGGCGCTGGCGCACGAAGTTCTCGAAAATGGCGTGGAGCTCGCCATGGCGATTGACCGCTTTGCCGGTTCCGTAGGCATTCGCGACGCGCAGGGTGCTTGGGGCGTGCTCTCCGGCAATTTAATCACGCGTCAGGAAGCGTTTCGTGTTGCCGTGATCGCCGCGTTCGCTCCGTTCTATAATCTGAAGATGTACAGTGCCGCCGCTGCAAGTTCGCGAGTTTAAGAGCACCGGTCGTGGCGGGCGTCTTGCTATTGTGGATGAATTGCCGAACTGTGAGGGAGTGACTGTGGACATCGTCAAAGGCAATATGGGATGGATCGAAGTCGTCGTGGGCCCGATGTTTTCCGGGAAGAGCGAAGAGCTGATTCGCCGACTGCGCCGTGCGGAGATCGCTCGCCAGCGCGTGCAAATCTTCAAGCCCGCTATCGACGAACGCTATGCCGCCAACGAAATTGTTTCGCATTCTGGGCTTGGCATTCCGTCGGACGCGGTGTTCAAGGCCGCCGAGATCATGGAGAAGCTCTCGCCACGCACCGAAGTCATCGGCATCGATGAAGCACAATTCCTTGGCGACGAGGTCGTTGATGTCTGCACCAAGCTCGCCAATCTTGGCAAGCGCGTCATCGTCGCCGGTCTGGACACCGATTACCGCGGCCGCCCGTTCGAACCGATGCCGCGGCTGCTTGCCATCGCCGAAGAAATCACCAAGCTCCTCGCCATTTGCGTGCGCTGCGGCAATCCCGCGGTCCACACCCAGCGCCTCGTTGAAAGCGAAGAGCTGATCGTCGTCGGCGCCATGGGTGCTTACGAAGCCCGCTGCCGGCGCTGCTTCGAACCGAATCCGGCCCTCGCTCAGGAGAAAAAGGATGGCCCGCAACTCATCGCGCGCAACCGCGCCGCTTCTGCCGGTGGAAGCTAGTTATTTCGTCTACCAAGGTCCCGCCCCTCTGAGCCTTCCCGTTTGACGGCGTCATTGTCTTTCCGTAGACGTTCTCAACCTCATTGCTTGAGGTGGCCGTCCTATTCCGTCACACTAGCTCGGCTGAAAATCTCTTGAATCGAGTTAACTCTCGCACATGATCATCGAATCCAAAGCACCGACCCGCGTGGACTTCGCCGGTAGCACGCTCGATATCTGGCCGCTGTATCTCTTTCATCCGGGCGCTGTCACTCTGAACGCGGCGATCTCGCTGTATGCTTCCTGCGTCATCGAAACGCATCCGGCCGGCGACAAACGCATAAAACTTGTTTCGCGTGATATCAAGCGCGAAGAAAGTTTTTCTTCCTTCGCCGCGCTCGTCAAAGCCAAGCGCTACCGCCTCCCGCTCCTCGCGGAAATCACGAAGTTCTTCCACCCGCCGGGTGGCTTCACGCTCACCACCGATTCTGAGGCTCCCGCCGGAGCGGGTATTGGCGGCTCCAGCGCGATGGCCGTAGCCATCTGCGCGACGCTCGACCGCTTCACCGGAGCAGGGAAGAGCAAAGTCGATTGGATCCACATCAGCCGAGACGCCGAAGCCATCGTCATCAATGTTCCTACGGGAACCCAGGATCACTACCCTCCAGCGTTCGGTGGCGCCGCTGCCATTGAACTTCCCCCCGGCGGCGAACACCGCGTCGACCTGCGCGTTAATCTCGACGAACTGGAGCGCCGGGTGATGGTCTGCTACACCGGCAAGCCTCGTCAGCACGGCATCAACAATTGGGAAGTGTTCAAGGCGCAGATCGGCGGCAATCGCGCCGTTCAGAACAGCCTTGAGCGCATCTCCGAAGTTGCTCAGGAGATGAGGGTGGCCTTCGAGAAACCCGATTGGAACGAAGCCGGCCGCCTGATGCGTGAGGAATGGTCCTTCCGCAAGAGAAATCTGCCCACCATCTCGACGAAGGCCATCGATCGTGTCATCGAGAATGCCCGCCGCAACGGCGCGCTCGCTGGCAAAGTCTGTGGCGCGGGTGGTGGCGGCTGCGTGGTGCTTCTCGTCGAACCTGACGCCCGGGAACGCGTGGAAACGGCCATTCAGGTATCGGGCGGCCAGGTTCTGCCCATGACCATTGACCGTCAGGGTGTTCAAGTTGTGTCTCGTTAAAGAGTTGGCTCCGCTCACCCGGAAATTCCAGCCTACCGTCATAAGCGAGGGGATAAGCCAGTCCCTGCCATGCTAGGCACCTGTTCAGCGGCCTCGGAGCATCGTAGAATAGGGCACGTGGGTCTAGACCTCTCCGGGCCTGCTTAAATATGTCGAACTGGCTCGCCCTATCGCTAATGCTCTTTCTCTTCGCTGACGCGGACGTGCCGCGCGTCAATAGCCTTCGTTCGCCCGCCAACCCCGCCCCCGCCTTTCCTTCGGATGAGGAGATTCCTCTTTTCCCGAATGCTGGCTCCGGTAACGCGCAGTCCCAAGGCCAGGCGCAGGCAAAGAATCCGCCGGCTGCAAGAAGCACTACGCTACAGGATTCCTCCAAATTGGAATTGATCCGTTACGTCTCCGGTGAGTTCGCCAAAGCCATCAAGCCTTTGCCCGCTGGCAAAGAAGGTTTTCACCTGACCGTGGGCAAGGGGCTGCAGTCCGAACAGCTCGATCGCGCCGTGGCCAGCCATGGCCCCGCCGTCAACACCGGCGATAGCGTGCAAATCACCAAGCTGGAGTTTCGCGACCACCAGATCGTCGTCGATGTGAATGGTGGCGGGCGCGGCAAGAGGCACTGGCGCGATCATATTCAAATCGGCATGGGTGGTGCCGGATATCCTCCGATGCAGACCAGTACGACCCAGGACCAAGGGCCTCCGGGAGTGCAGCCCGGCATGGGCAGCACTCTTTTCTTGGATTTCAATAAATCGGTTCCCGACCTGACTCCCGACGAATTGAAACAGATTCTTTCTCCCATCTTGAATTTTGCGAAAGAACGCTCCGCCGCAGTGCAGTGGATCGATACCTTGCCGCCGGAGATGAAAAAAGCGATTCAGGAGCGCAAGCCTGTCGTCGGAATGGACCGTGAAGAGCTTGTTGCAGCGATCGGAAAGCCCGACCACAAAGTCCGCGAGCGCGATTCCGAAGGCAACGATATCGAAGACTGGATTTACGGCCAGCCCCCGTCCAAGACCGTCTTCGTTCGCTTCCAGGGCGAGCGCGTCACCAGCATCAAGCAGTTTCCGCAGTAGAGATGTTCCAGTTGCTCAGGTCGATTGAAGAGAATACGATAGCCCGATGAACTCCCTCGATTTCAAGGTATTTCTGGAGCGCGACGAGGAGTACGGCGGTTATGTTGGGCGCTGTCCTTCCATTCAGGGCTGCTATTCGCAGGGGAAAACAGTCGAAGAAGCCCTCGCAAATCCGCGAGGCCATTGAGCTCTGTCTCGAAGACATGGAGAGTCGAGGAGAACCCCTTCTTGCACCTAATAATGTCTTGATAGGCAGTGTTCTTGTGAATCGATGAGCCCAAGCTCCCCGTCATTTCTGGGGAAGAACTCATTCGCGTGCCGCACAAGTTCGGCTACCAAATAGCAAGGTCAGAAGGGCAGTCACGTACGTTTCCGTAATGAGTCGGAATCACAGCGCCTCCCAGTCACTGTTCCGCTTCATAAAGAATTAGCTCGCGGTACTCTGAAGAGTGTTCTGAGCGACGCCAGCATCAGCGTGGAGGAATTGTTAGAAGCCATCTGATTCTCTAACCGATTCACTCTCGAACGAAGTCAGCCGTCGGCCATTCCAAGACCGTAATTCTTCCGTCGGCTTGCCGTTCGAGAGTCGGAGCGTAGAGACCAAGCTGCTGTCTTCGCCACCACACTCCTTGCGAGCGCTTTTCCGCCGGAGTCGTAAACCAGTATTGCCAAATCACCGCGCGCACTTGCCGGGGAGGAGCATGCGGGAATGGATTGCCCACAAAAAGCAGCAATACATCGGAATCGCCGTGGAGCAGGTTCTGTTCCGTACGCACTACGATAGGCTCGCGCCGCCACGAACTCAGCGAGGCAAACCACAAATTCCAATCGAATCGCGGCTGATACGGTGCGTAAATCCCAGGCGCCTTGCTTGGATCCTGCGGCTTAAAACGGAAGGGATACACGAGCCACGTTTGCCCGTCGTCCGTTCCCTGGAACTCGATTTCATACCGCCCGCGCGTCATGACGGCAAATAGCCCGTAGCGGTTGGCAATGCGGAATGGTTCGAGAGCCGTAACCGGCGAAGTGGGCAGCGGCAACGGTCTCACCATCCACACCATTTCAGCCAGCGTCACGTAGAAAATCCATGTGAGCATCACGGCCGCCATTGCAAGCCTCGCCGCGACGAATTGCTCGCGGAATTTCTTTCGCCATTTGTTTTTGGGATCCGAAGCGGCAAGTGGCTTGGCTTCTTTCGTCGCCAGATAACTCCCTTTCACGAACCGCGGCAAGTAGGGCAGAAGGAACTGATCGTCGAGCAACAAAAAACCCAGAACAAGAACAAGGTAATTCAGAAACGTGTAGTTTGCGGAGAGGATGATCCCAATCTGCCAGGGTGTGACGATAAAAAAGCAAGCGATTCGAATGCGCCGAGGCAAAAACATCATCCATACCAGGACAAGTTCCAGCGCTAGCGTTCCAAATGACGTGGCGGCATGGAACCAGTGTGGCAGATGCTGCATGTACCAGCCAATCCACGTCGGCAGCGGACCATTCTGGTAATACTCATCCAGCGCAGTGAAGTTTCGCCACTGCCGGTCGCCACCCATGATCTTGGCAATGCCTGACTCGAAATAGATGCGGAAACACTCCCAGACCAGCAAGAACAAGCTTGCGCGGGATGGCCTGCTCTCCTCTCCCCACCCTGGCCGGAATCCCGCTGGTGCAAAAAACAGCGCGATGAATCCCGCCTCCAACAGCATCCCATCCGATTGATAGCCAGAAAATTCCTGCGCCGCGCTCGCAAAGGAAAGGAAGCAAACAAAGCAAATCGCCAGCATGCCGCGCGGCCACAGGTTCAAGACCAGCAGCAGAGATGCAATCATCCCCGCCCAACAAATTCCGGTAAGCATGCGGCCATTGGACGAGAACCACAAGAGCGTTGGCGCGTACCAATAGCCTGTGTGGCCGAATCGCTCGGCCACCGCTTGCAGGTATTCGCCGGCGGGAAGAATTCCATGCGGCCCAATTAATCCACGAATTTGAAAGGTCAGGGAGAAAAAAGCGGAGTAATAAATCAGGCCGAGACAGCGCAGAAAAATCCAGCGAGGAAGAAGGTGATTCGGCGCACTAAGCTGCGAGTCAAAAAGCCAGCGAATCCCGGACGCAGGTGTCCAGTTCATAGACGCCAGCCATTATAAACACGCGCACAATACGACGCTCTCCAACATCACTTCAATTTTGCTTGGGAAGAAGTCCCGCGTGAGAGCAACAGCTTTAAATCAACACGACATCTGCAGCTATCCCGCTCCTTGGCCGCAGGTTCCCGCCATTCGGCGCGCGTCGATGAACATGCGGGCGCTCCTCGCCCGGTCACTTGGCATTTGCTTGGCGATCTCTTTGATGCGCTGGCTGAATTCCTCGCTGATGCGCGCCAGCTCCTGGAAGTCAGCCGCTAGTCTCGCGTCGTCGGGAGTGGATTGCGGCATGCTACCTTGGCCATAAGCGCACATTTCTTTTTCCAACTCCACTCCTCGGTTCACTAGCCTTTCGTATTCGGGTCCCATATCGATTTGCAAAGCTGCGCAAGATTCTTTTATTTCGTTTGGGCTTGCCGCGATCGATCCGGTCTGGAATTCGGGATGGACCATGGTGGCGAAAAGCCCGGTCCGGCACTCCTCTCGCAGTTCCTCGGTCGATTCGTACATGTACCAACTGTGTGGCACTCCCGAAGAGCTTTCCGTGACGTCTGGAGTTGGTTCGGCAGGTTTGGCGGCTTGCGGAGCCGCATCTGTTCCCGTCGCGGAATTGGATAACGCCAGAGGCCCCCCCGGAAGGGAGCCCTCCACGATCAAGTCTTTACGAATCCGGTAAATACTCTCTCCAATCGTGTATTCGATTTTGTTGTCCAAATCCTTGACGGTGTCCGCGCGAATAGTTCGTCCATTTTTCAAATGAATCACTGTCTTGGGACCGGTCCATGCCTGCACAGGAGCAGTCGATTCCGTTGCGCCCGTTTTTGATGCCGCATTGCCATCGCGCCGCGCAAAAACCACAGAAACGGTGGTCTCCACTTCCACTGGATTGGAGTTGAGCAATACTGGCGAAAAAGCGCACTTATTCGCCGTTTCTATCGCCGCCTGAATTAGCAGCACCGGACCGGAAACGTAATCCAGGTTCATGATTCTGCCGTCCTTCCCAACGACGGCATGCAAGACCACCGTGCCTTCCACATTCGCCGCCAACGCTGCTGGAGGCAAAACAGGCTCCTGTTTTTGGACGAATTTCCCGGCCATATAGGATTCCGGGACGATCATTCGTCCGTCGGCGACGCGGAAATCTCCCTGCTGCTGCGCGAACACACTCGCCGCCAAAATGAGAACAAGCAGGCACACTAGTACATGGATTTTCCGGGCCATATTTAATTTATAGGGTGGGTTCCGGAGTCTCACAAGCGGCAATCTTTCGCGGTTGTCCTGTCTTCCACCCTCGGCGCGTTGACTTTTCGCACTTCAGCCCATAGCATTTTATGTTCCGCAGCGTGGCCGAAGTTTGCTTGGAAGCCCTGCCGCAGATCATCACACTCCATCGGAGGAAGTAATGCCCATTAAGGTTGGCATCAACGGCTTCGGCCGTATCGGTCGCAACATCGTGCGCACCGCGATCGACGACAAAGATATTCAGTTCGTAGCCGTCAATGACATCACGGATTCGAAAACTCTCGCGCACCTTTTGAAGTACGACTCTGTCCTCGGCAATCTGCCCCACAAGGTTACGCATACCGAGGACTCCATCTCCGTCGAAGGTAGGAGCTTCAAGGTTTTCAAGGTGAAGGATCCCGCGGAAATCGACTGGGCCTCCGTCGGTGCGGACATCGTCGTCGAGTCTACCGGCCTTTTCACCAAGGGCCCGGACGCCAAGAAGCATCTCCGCGCGCCCGTAAAGAAGGTCATTATCTCCGCGCCTGCTGACGGTCCGGACGCGACATTCGTTCTTGGCGTGAATGACAAGACGTATGATCCCGCGAAACACCACGTCGTTTCGAACGCGTCCTGCACGACCAACTGTCTCGCCCCTGTCGCCAAGATCCTGCACGACACTTTTGGAATTCAGAGTGGCACTATGACGACCATCCACTCCTACACTAACGACCAAAAACTCCTGGACCTCCCGCACAAGGATCTTCGCCGCGCCCGTGCCGCCGCCATCAACATGATTCCCAGTTCTACTGGCGCCGCCAAAGCGCTGCACCTGGTAATTCCTGAATTAAAGGGCAAGCTCGACGGCTACGCGATGCGTGTTCCCACGCCGAACGTCAGTGTCGTGGACCTCACCGTTTTCGTCGACAAGCCTGCCACGAAGGATACCGTCAACGCCGCGCTGAAAGCAGCTGCCAACGGCCCCCTGAAGGGCATCCTTGGCTACACTGAAGAAGAACTCGTCTCCTGCGACTTCAAAGGCAATTCGAATTCATCTATCGTTGATGCCGAGTACACCAAGGTCGTCGGTGACCGTTGCGTCAAAGTTCTGGCATGGTACGACAACGAGTGGGGCTATTCCTGCCGTTGCCGCGACCTGATCAAGCTCCTGGCCTCCAAGTTCTAAATTACGGTTGGGCCCTGACGGGCCCGTCCAATTTGTAGGGGCGGGCTTGCCCCGCCCACTCTTTTCACCGGGCAGAGATCACGGAAACCGAAATCATGAACAAGCTCACCATCGACGATCTCGATCTCCGAGGCAAACGCGTCTTCATCCGCGTGGACTTCAACGTTCCGCTAAAAGATGGCGTGGTCACTGACGACACGCGCATCAGCGAATCGCTTCCCACGTTGCGCCTCGCCATCCAAAAAGGCGGCCGCCTCGTCCTTGCCTCGCATCTTGGTCGCCCAAAAGGCGGTCCGGATCCGAAGTACTCGCTCTTGCCCGTCGCCAAGAAACTCGAAGAACTCATCGGCCGGCTTGTCCGATTTTCCACCGACTGCGTAGGCTCGGTTCCCGAGTCAAAGAGTAAATCGCTCGGGGACGGCGACATCCTTCTGCTCGAGAATGTTCGCTTTCATCCTGAGGAAGAGAAGAACGACGAAGCTTTCTCCAAACAGCTCGCAGCTCTTTGCGATGGACTTTTCGTTTGCGACGCCTTCGGCTCCGCGCATCGGGCGCACGCCTCCGTCGTTGGCATCACCCGCTTCGTCATGCAATCCGCCGCCGGCCTGCTGATGGAGAAAGAGTTAGCCTATCTCGGCAAAGCGGTCACCAATCCGGTGCGCCCTTTTGTTGCCATTCTTGGCGGCGCCAAAGTCAGCGATAAAATCGAAGTAGTCGAAAACCTCATGAAAATTTCCGACGCCATGCTCATCGGTGGCGGCATGGCCTACACTTTTCTCAAATCGGAAGGCCACCCCGTCGGCAAGTCCCTCGTCGAAGAGGACAAGCTCGACCTCGCTCGTCGCCTTCGCACTGAAGCTCAGGAGAAAAAATTCCCACTGCTCTTGCCCGTGGATCACACGATCGGTGCCGAATTCAAAGCCGACACAGCCACGAAAACCGTTTCCATCCACGACACTCCTGATGGCTGGATGGGCCTCGACATCGGCCCCAAAACGATCGAGACGTATCGCCAGAAAATTGCTTCCGCCAAAATGATCGTATGGAACGGCCCCATGGGCGTATTTGAAATGCCCGCGTTTGCGAAAGGCACGCTCGAAATCGCCAAAGCCGTAGCCGCTGCCACCAGCGCCGGCGCGACTTCCATCGTCGGAGGCGGAGACTCCGTGGCTGCCGTCCATCAATCCGGCGTTTCGAATCAAATCTCCCACATCTCCACCGGCGGCGGTGCCTCCCTTGAATTCCTCGGCGGGCGCAAACTCCCCGGCGTCGAAGCCCTAACCAACAAATGATTCCTCTTCTCGGTGAACTCTATGTCCTCTGTGTTGAGTCTTTTCTTTCTTTGGAGGTTTTGACATGCGACGCCGCGTAATCGCCGGCAATTGGAAGATGTACAAGACTCTCGCGGAAACTCGCGCGTTTTTCTCCTCGTTCCTTCCGCTAGTCGCCGATTCAAAGCATTGCGACATTGTTGTAGCTCCGCCGTTTACCGCGATCTCGACAGCTGTCGAAGCCGCGAAAGGCTCCAGCGTCGGCATCGCCGGCCAGAATGTCTCTTGGAGCAAGGAAGGCGCTTTCACCGGCGAAATTTCCGCCCACATGCTTGCCGAAGTAGGCTGCCGCTACGTCATTATTGGCCACTCGGAGCGGCGCCAGCTTTTTCGCGAGACCGATGACAACGTCTCCAAAAAGACCTTGATTGCGCTGGAAACCGGTCTGACACCCATTGTTTGCCTGGGAGAAACGCAAGAAGAGCGCGACGCTGGCCTCGCGGAAGAAGTCCTCCGCCGGCAATTCACGGGCGGCCCCGGCGCGTTGACCCCGCACCAGTTCTCCCGTATTCTGGTTGCATACGAACCGGTTTGGGCCATCGGCACAGGGCGCACAGCGACCCCGGAGATCGCCGCCGCCGCCCACAGCATGCTTCGGCGATGCGCGGGGGAGAAGTTCTCCATTCACCTCGCTTCCGAGCTCCGGATTCTGTACGGCGGCAGCGTCAAGCCTGACAATATTACGGGGTTGATGGCGCAGGAAGAATTGGATGGCGCACTTGTAGGCGGTGCGAGCCTGGACCCGAAGTCGTTTGCCGCCCTTGTAAATTTCAAGTAGCGGCGGCCCCAAAGGCCGGCAAGTTCTGTGAAATCTTGATTTTTGATAGAGGACAGGAATGGAAACAAAAACTGCAATGCAGTGGGTACTCGCGCTGCTGATTGGCGTGGGGATCGCTTTGGTCGGCTTCCGCTATGCTGGCTGGCTGCTCAAGAGTTTCTTCGTTTTGAATTGCCTGGTGCTGATCATTGTTGTGCTGCTGCAGAGCGGCAAAGCGGCGGATCTTGCCGGAGCGTTCGGCGGGGCTGGCAGCCAAACAGCTTTCGGTCCGCGCGGCGCCGCCAACGTTCTTTCGAAGGCCACCACGTGGTGCGCGGTGATGTTCATGCTCTGCGCGCTGGCGATGGTTCTACGCACGGACAAGGCCGAGGGCACTGGCAGCTCCATTCTCGAGCGAGTTTCGCAGCCTGCGCCAAAGCCGGCGCCCGTAACAACTCCGGCAATTCCACCCACACACGGTACGGCACCGGGAACGACGCCTGCTACTACGCCAGCGGCGCCGCAGTCAAATTCGCAACCTGCTAGTCAGCCTCCGGCCACGTCGCAACCAGCTCCCGCGCCGACGAAAAAACCCTAGCGACATGTTGTAGAGGCGGCTTTATGCCGCTATCTTTCTTTTCTTCCTTTGCGAAGCGCTTATTTGACACCCTGCAGTAATGCCTTTACGATGGATGACATCGCGGTCGTGGCGGAACTGGCAGACGCACTAGCTTGAGGTGCTAGCGCCGCAAGGCGTGGAGGTTCGAGTCCTCTCGACCGCACCAAGATTTCAAAATCCCGTTCATCCTTGTAGTCGCTTCAGCCAAATGAGCTTGGAGCGTTCGCAAATGCTTAAATTCATAGCGCTGCTCCTTCTTATCCTTTACTTCGCGGCAGTCGCAACTTTTCCAGTCGGCTCTGCGCAAGCGCCTCCGCCGCCTCCCGTCTACCACAAAGCTCCACCCGAGAAGGTCATCATCGACACTGACATTGGCGACGACATTGACGACGCTTTCGCTGTTGCCTTGGCTCTGCGCAGCCCGGAGCTGCAAGTTTTGGGTGTCACGACGACTTTCGGTGATACGGAAACACGCGCCAAGCTCCTCGACCGTTTCCTCGCCGAAGTCGGCCACCCCGAGATTCCTGTCGCTGCCGGCGCACCCACGACGCCCAAATCGATGTTTACTCAGCGCCGCTACGCCGAGAACAATCGCTTTGCGAAGGCTTCCCACCCTGACGCCGTGGCGTTTATCCTCGACCAAATTCGCCGGAACCCCGGCCAAATCACGCTGATCGCCATCGGCCCGTTGATGAATGTCGGGGCCGCCATCGATAAGGACCCCGAGACGTTCCGCAAACTTAAGCGGGTCGTCATGATGGGCGGCTCGATCAAGCGCGGCTATGGAGACGTCGGCTTCGGTGTTCCCAAGCCTCCTGAGCCGGAATGGAACATCCTCAACGATATCCCCTCGGCGCAGAAGCTGTTCGCCACCGGAGTGCCCCTCTTTGTTATGCCGCTCGACTCCACGCAACTGAAGATGGATGAGGTGAAGCGCGCGTTCCTGTTCAGCCAGGGAACTCCGATGACCGACGCACTCACTCTCCTCTACCACCAGTGGGGCCAGGAAACGCCAACGCTGTTCGATCCCGTGACCATCGCCTTCCTCGTCAGCGTCAATTTCTGTCCCGTCCAGCCCATGTACATCCGTGTGGATGAGAAGGGTTTTACTCGCCTCGAACCTGGCCCTCCCAGCGCTCCCAATCCTCCCAACGCCCAAGTCTGCCTCGAATCCAACCCGGACGCCTTCTTCCGCTTCTACCTGAGCCGCGTCGCCGCACCTTAAATCCGTCCCGTAACTCCGGTCGGGATCTCCGCTCCACAACACCAAGAGGAAAGCCTAACCTGGGGCACCCGCACACGAACTCGTGCGATCAGCTATTGATGAGAACGGAGACCTCGAACATGAAGCCTAATGAACCCAGCCGCACAGCCCTTATGATCGCACGACAACGAGCTGCTCATCAGGTGCTCGATCATGGCTCAATCCTCTATGACCCATTTGCCATGAAGATTCTGGGTGAAGACGAAAAGGAAGTGCTTCAATTTGCGAACGGACACCCCTTGGCCAGCATCGGACGTCTGTTCACCACCGCGCGAAGCCGGATTGCGGAAGATGCTTTGTCAAGAGCTGTCGAAAGAGGGATTCGGCAGATCGTCATCCTTGGCGCCGGACTCGACACTTTCGCTCTCCGGAATCCCCATGGCGCACGACAGATCCGTATCTATGAGGTGGACCACTCCGCGACGCAGGCATGGAAACGCCAGCGCTTGGCTGAAGCTCAAATCGCACTTCCACCATGGCTTATTCTCGTGCCAGTCGATTTCGAGCGGGACGATGTGGGAGAGAAGCTCTTCGCCGCAGGCTTTCAGCAGGACTCGCTCGCGTTTTTCACTTGGCTAGGGGTTGTGCCATATCTGACACAGGACGCTATCGGCCGCACTCTGGACTACATATCGTCAATCCAGAACTCGGAGGTGGTATTCGACTACATTGAACCTCCCGAGGCGTTCTCCGAAGAGCTAAGGCGATTAGAAACGGAGCGGACCGAACAGCTTAAGAAAATTGATGAACGTTCGGTCAGCCGTTTCGAGCCGGCTGGCATTGCAGCGATTCTTCGCTCGCACGGATTTTGCGCCATCGAAGACATCAATTTCCAGCAGATCGCGTCCAGGTTCGGCCGCGCCGTTCAAGGACTCGCGCCCGGACATCCTGGAGTTCATATTGTCCACGCTAAGCATTAATTGAACGCGGTCATCTATTGCTATTCAAATACAGAGCTGCTCCACACCGACATATCCGGTTTATGTGCGGACGGGTGCAGCCCCGACTGCAAGAAGATCGCTGAAGCATGCCGAAAGCTCAGCGAGGACGGGGCACTCAAATTCATCCTAGAATTTTTCGTCCAGGCCACCCGTCATGGCTGTCCCAAGCGATCAATGATTCGAGTAGAAAAAGTCAGTCAGCAACAGGTCCAGGGACTCCCACAACTCTTTCCTTGTGCGAAGGCTCTCCAGCCAGTCGAATACTTCCAGGGGAGCACTGCTTTTTACCTTTTCGTCGAACTCAGACAACAAGGCAGGCTCGTGCATTTCGAATAGAGTTCTGAACTCGCGGTAGTATTGAATATTTGGCTTTCTCAAGGGGCGCTCTAGCAAGTGACGCGCTAAAGTATACGAATGAATGGGAGCATGACGCATGATCAAAATCGATAAAGTGCGAAACGGGTACTTGGCTCACGTGACGTCTCCCCATGTTCAGGAGGACTGGAAGAGTCCGACCCCCTTGGGCCGCTCCGAGCTGGTCAAGGAATTGAGGTTTCGAGGAGTGCATACAACCGACATCGCAGACGCTTTTGAGGAAGCGGATCCGAATTGGCTTCAGAATCCGGACTGAGGATCCCAATGGCATCCGCTTTCATAAATAATGGCATTCATTGCATGCACGTTTCACCGCGGGTTGCCCCCAGCTAAGCGAACCTGACGCAACAAGCGCAAACGGCGGATCGAACTTCGGAGCAAAAGCATGGCACCAACGATCAAGGCGAGCGCGATCAGCCCATAAATCAAGCCGATCCGTATATCTCCCTTCCAAGCATGCGGGGCGTCAAGCGAAAGGGCGAAAGCCAATATAGCAACCCAGGCACCGCAAAACACGAGGAAGAGGAATCCAATAATCCCGAGCACCGAGCACGCTATTGTTCGAGTGCGAGTCAGTTGGCTCTCCTTGCTGATTGACGATCGGCGACCGGCCACCGCTCCCATCATCTTAAGCGCTAAACATCCTCACACGCACAAGTTTCCGAGAGTTGTATACGTAAGGTTCAAGCGGGAAAAAGCTCTCACAGCGCCCGGTTGACGGGCAGCTCAGAAGTAATTCCACTTGATGCCTGGTAAGTTTATCATGTGGATTCGCGGGTTGCCGTCAACCGCAAGCAATCGCGATCACTTCCCGCAAGCCGACGGCCCCTGATGCCAGGGCCTCCGCCGTGGCGGCTCGGGCTCCTGCGCAGGTTGCGGTGGCACTCTAATCGTCATGTTAATGAGTAGTTGCTCAAGGAAGCCTATTTGCTAAACCATGCACCCAGCTGCGATACGCGGCGCATGGGGAAGCATAAATTAGCGCAGGTGTCAGGGTTCAGAGGTCAGGAAACAGAAATCGGGGACTCCAAAATCCACACTTGACATCGACAGATAATTCACTACCATATGGTTGTGGATAAGTTAGATACAACATTTGTGGCTCTGTCTGATCCAACCCGCCGGGCGATGATCGAACGACTCTCCCATGGGCCTGCCTCTGTGCATGGATTGACGGAACCGTTTGCACTCTCGCAGCAGATGATTTCAAAACATATTGCCTACCTGGTGCGGGCGCGGATTGTGATCAAGACGAAGCGTGGAAGAGAGAGCGTGTGCACGCTTAGGCCAGAGGCGAT
>DATEHF010000015.1:0-34283 GCA_035279725.1 Candidatus Acidiferrum sp. | reverse complement strand
CCGTCCAGCAAGCGCCCCACAAAACGAACACGTTCATCCATAACCGAACACTCCTTCCAAGGCATCGCTTCCTCCCCTAGGGGAGGAAGTGTCACCTATGTGTCCGGTACAAACTGTCACCCATGTCTCGGGTCGCTCACTCGATTGAAAACAATTCACTTCCTACGAGTTTCTTGAAACTAATTGCACACTGGGCGATTGGTCGATTCGGGTCCATTGGTTTCACCGAGGCGCGACCTGGCAGTAACCAAGCTCATGTTTGAAGCATCGAAAATTGTGATAACACGAAAGCGAAAAGGTGATTTGAACCGTCTATAGGTATTGGGTATCATTCCTTTTGTGAGCGCACCTATTCGCATGACCGCTGCCTGTTGTTGTCGTCTGCAAAAGACGGCTAGGGCAGCTGTGTCTTGTACGGGTGAAAAGCCAGCTTTGTAAGCAGCCTTTTACTACAAGATTCTTGCAGACCCACCGCCGGAAGCCCGGGCAGGTGGGTTTTTTATTTTCAAGACGGAGATCCATGGCGCACCTATCGGCAGTTACAGTTACTGAATCCTCGGGGGTACGGGACACCCGTGTTGCCGCGACGACGCTTGTCCCACGCCGACTGAATCACTTGAGGGCGCTGGAGGCCGAGAGTATCCATATCCTGCGCGAAGCGGCATCTGAATTTGCGCGCCCAGTGATGCTGTATTCGATTGGAAAAGACTCTTCTGTAATGCTGCGTTTGGCGCAGAAGGCGTTCTTCCCCGGCAAAATCCCGTTCCCTCTATTACATGTTGACACCAGCTACAAATTCCCAGAGATGATCGAGTTTCGTGACGCTTACGCCCGGCAGGTAGGGGCGGAGCTCATTGTCCACAAAAATCAGGCCGCCCTGGACGCCGGTGCCAACCCATTCGTGTTGGGGACACAGAAATGTTGCGGCCTCCTAAAGACAAAATCACTGCTCGACGCGCTTGCCCAAGGAAGCTTTGACGCCGCCTTTGGAGGAGCGCGCCGTGATGAGGAAAAATCGCGAGCCAAAGAGAGAATCTACTCATTTCGCGATCCGCTCGGGCAATGGGACCCGAAAAACCAGCGGCCGGAACTCTGGAATATTTTCAATTCCCGGATCGATAAAGGAGAGAGCATCCGTGTTTTTCCGCTGTCGAATTGGACCGAATTCGATGTATGGCTTTATATCCAGGCCGAAAATATTCCCATCGTTCCCCTCTATTTCGCCAAAGAGCGCGAAGCGGTACTGCGAAGCGGCTCAATCATCTTGATTCACAACGCTAGGGAACTCTTGCCCGGCGAAAGGATGCAAGTACTGAAGTGCCGGATGCGTTCACTAGGATGCGTTCCGTGCACAGGGGCAATTCGTTCGGAAGCAGATTCCGTGCCGAAAATCATTGAGGAAATGTTGTCGTTCCGGCGCTCAGAGCGCGAAAACCGGGCGATCGATCACGATGAAGAGGGGTCGATGGAACTGAAAAAACGGGAGGGATACTTCTAGTGATTTCCACGATGCAGGAGAAACCGGGCGAAAGACTTGGGAAGTTCCCCGATCACGGGCTGGAGATGGAGCTTCTTCGATTCACGACAGCGGGAAGCGTCGACGACGGGAAATCGACGCTGATTGGGCGGCTTCTCCATGACTCTAAAGCGGTCTACGAAGACCAGATTGCCGCAGTAAGGAAGAGCCGCATCAACCGTTCCACTGGGCCTATCGATTTTTCCCTCCTGACGGACGGCTTGCGCGCGGAGAGAGAGCAAGGAATCACGATCGACGTGGCCTACCGCTACTTCGCGACCCCACGGCGTAAATTTATCATCGCGGACACGCCTGGGCACGAACAGTACACGCGTAACATGGCGACCGGCGCGTCCACGGCGGACCTTGCCGTGATTCTTGTAGACGCCACCAGGGGAATCCTTCCGCAGACGCGGCGCCATGCGTTCATCGCTTCTCTGCTGGGGATAAGGCATGTTCTGGTGGCGGTGAACAAGTTGGATTTGCTGGACTACCGCGAGGATGTGTTTTGGCAAGTCGAGCGCGACTTTCTGCAACTGGCAGAACAACTCGGGATTGCTTCCACCCAGTGCGTGCCAATCAGTGCGCTTGAGGGAGATAACGTCGTTAATCGCAGCGAACATACCCATTGGTATCAAGGGCCGACACTGCTGGAGCACTTGGAGAATGTTCCGCTGACCGCGGGTGACCGCCTCGGAAGCCTGCGCTTCCCGGTGCAAATGGTGATTCGCCCCGATGGTAATTTCCGCGGATTTGCTGGCACCGTTGCTAACGGGGCGATTCGCCCGGGCGACGATGTTCTGGCACTGCCCTCCGGACGAAGAACGCGCGTGCGCTCGATCGTTAGCTACAACGGCGATTTGCCGGAGGCCTTTGCTCCGATGTCGGCGACCCTCCAATTGGAGGATGAGATCGACCTTAGCCGCGGAGACATGCTGGTGTCACCCAAGAATGGCCCGCGAGTGTCGAAAAAATTCCGCGCGATGATGGTTTGGCTGCACGAGACTCCCTTGCAAGTGGGCCAGACCTACCTGGTGAAGCATACGGCCCGCCAAACAAGAATTCGCGCCCTGCAAATTCGCCATCGCGTGAACGTGAATACGCTCGAGCAGGAACAAGCAACGCAGCTGGGCGTGAATGATATTGCCTCCGTCGAATTTGAAGCACACGTTCCGCTCTTCTTTGATCCCTACGCCACCAGCCGGGCAACGGGCAGTTTCATCCTAATCGACGCCATCTCCAATGCCACAGTTGGCGCCGGCATGATTCAAGAAGATCTACCTGACCGGCAAGAGGAACCGGATCATGCCTTGGCGGAGATCGCTCAAAACCGAGTGACTACGCCTGAACGTTACGAACGTCACGGGCACTATCCAGCCGTCTTCTTGTTGGAGGACCGGCCCGCTGTCGCCTCGAGGTTGGAGCGCGCGTTCTTTGAGCAAGGCTTCGAGGTGCTGCTTCTCAGCGGCGACGCACAATCCCCTGACGCAATCCTGGAAACCATCCGCAGCATGCAAAGGATTGGAGCCATCTCTGTTTACTCGGGAGAGGTTCTCGATGCCAAGACCAAGGAACGACTGGCTACTGAAGTAACACCCCGGTTGTTCGAAATTTCTGAGCAAAGCGCCAGCGACGAACAGCTTTTCTTGCGCGCTTTGGCGCTGGCTGACTCCTTAAGGATCGCGAAGACACAGCAAAACCAGGAGGAGGCCAAGTAAATGGAAGTGGATCGCATCGCTCACGAATTGGAAAGTCTCGGGCCGGAGCAGGCAGTGGAAAGCGTGCTCAAGTTGAGCCGAAACGCACGGTATTGCCTAACTAGCAGCTTTCAGGCGGAAGACATGGTAGTAGCGCATCTACTTAGAAAGCAGATACCTGACGTACCGGTGTTGTTTCTCGACACCGGATATCACTTTCCGCGGACCTACGAATATCGGGATCGTATGACGAAACAGTGGTCTCTCAATCTTGTCAATGTGCTTCCCGCGCAGACGGTCGCGGAGCAGGAGTCGGCGTTTGGCATTCTGTACCGCAGCCAGCCCACGCGATGCTGCCAACTACGCAAAGTGGAACCACTAATGCGCTCGCTCGAACCGTTCGACGTCTGGTTCACGGGACTGCGGCGAGAACAGTCGCCGACACGAAAAAACTTGAAGAAAGTCGAGCTGCACCAGCTGCCAACTGGGAAGAGCTTGTGGAAAGTAAGCCTTCTCGCGGACTGGAATTGGGAGCAGGTGTGGCAGTACACGAATGCGCACGACATCCCTTACCTGCCACAGTACGACGAAGGCTACTTGAGCATCGGATGCCAGCCGTGCACCGCTTTACCATCTGATCCCAACAATCCCAGGTCCGGCCGCTGGGGCGGAACGAAGCTCGAGTGTGGAATTCACACTTTCTCCACGCAGGTGGAGAAATGAACTTCCTCATCGGATTTCTCATTGCAGCAGCTGTTGGGTTGACCGGTATCGGCGGGGGAAGTTTTACGGTTCCGGCCTTGGTGTTGCTCGTGGGACTAACCGCTGGGGAGGCCGTTGGTACGGCTTTCTTGTTTGCCGGTGTGCTGCGCTTGATTGCCGCCCCGTTCTATTTGTTCGGAAAGCAAATTCATTCGCGTTACCTTTGGCTTTTGCTCCTAGGAGCGGTTCCGGGTCTCTTACTGGGAACTTGGGGACTTCGCGCCTTGAATCGGGGCGCAGGCAATCCCTACGTAATCGTGCTTCTGGGCGTTCTTTTGGCGGCATCTTCGAGCGTGACTTTTATCAGGAAGGTGCAAAATCCGGCATTTGCTGCAAAAAACCACCGGTGGCTTCCCTGGCTCGCGCTGCCCATTGGTGTGGAGTCCGGATTCTCTTCCGCAGGCGCTGGAGCACTAGGAACCGTTCTTCTGCTGAATTATTCCGAGATGGCGCCTGCGCAAGTTGTGGGAACGGATTTGCTCTTTGGGTTGGTATTGGCGGTAATCGGCAGCGCTTTTCACTGGAGTTTTGGGTCGATCAACATGCCGATCCTTTTTCAGCTTCTTCAAGGAGGTGTCCCCGGTGTGGTGTTTGGATGCTTGCTAGCACGGAGAGTTCCTGCAAACAAGCTGAAGACTGCTGTTGCTATGGTGGCGATATTTGCCGGACTGCAACTCGTGTGGACCGGAAGTCGCTCGCTGGTCGCTAGACACGTCGGGAGCGTCGCGGAGATCTCACGAACAGGTAGCGACCATGCCCGCTAACCAACGCTATTGGGGGACCATGGCATTGGTAAAGATTGTTGTTCGACGGCTCCTTGACCTACGCCTGGCCATTCGCTGCTGCCCTAGTTGTTGACCCCACCTAGTTCGTTCGCCTGATGCTTGGTGCTGCGACACGCTTGTGGAAGCTCGTAGCATAGGGAGTTTTGTAAGCCGGTCTTGAGCAGCCGCGGTCAAAGCTTGATCTGGCAGTGGCCGTTTTCATTTTGGAGGCGCAGTGTACTGGAAAATCCAATGGGGGACAACCAGAGGTGCAGTCGCCGTGGCCTTTGCCTGGATAACGCTTGTCCCAATCGCGAGACCCGATGACGCTCCGACGAAACGTGAATCGATGTTCGCGCGTCGGAAGGATGGCAAAACGGATGAAAGCCCCGATCGATGCCAGTACAGTCAGAGCAATGGAGTTGCGCAGGTGTCTACTGAGAAAGAGAAAGAAAAAAGACGGAATTTGTTTCACGCGTGGCTCCGCCTGGGGGAGCGGGTGCAAACAACGCAACCGGACTGGCTTTCTCCTCTGGCAACCACATCAGGGCGCCTGAAACAGGAGTTCCGCTATGACATCTGGGATCAACCTGCCAGCGGTGGGAACAAGAGTTACCAATTTGGAGGAAACAAAGGCCTGGAATTAATCAGCAGTTCGCGGACGCAGATTCTTATTGGTGTGCCGACCTATACGCTGGTTTCTCCGAATGGTCCACCTGGCGGATTCGGTGACTTGCCTCTGATGCTGAAATTCCGCATCTCCTCGGCGGAGCGCACGGAAGGCAATTACTTAGTGACGTTCTTACTGGCCGCAACTGCGCCGACGGGTTCGCATCGGTACGGCGCGGGTGAAGCCGTGGTGACGCCAACGATGGCGCTCGGCAAAGGCTGGAGGCGATTTGACGTACAGTCAACCTTGGGCGTCAATCTGCCTACAGGAGACACCGCCAAGCTGGGTAGGCAACTGCTGTGGAACACGGCGTTCCAATATCAGGCGGCATGGAAACTCTGGCCCGAACTGGAAGCGAACTCCACGTTCTACACAACCGGCAAAAATGCGGGCGAGACGCAACTGTTCCTGACACCCGGACTTGGAGTTGGGCGCGCGCATTTTGCGGGGCGATTTCGGCTGTCTTCGGCGGTGGGCTTGCAAATCGCGACGACGCGGTTCCATACCTACAATCATCGCTGGATGTTGTCGACGCGCCTCTCATTCTGAACACACTCACCAGTTTGGACTGCTGAAATTCGTTGAGTTCCGCTGAAGATTGTCTTCAATTCTTACAATTTGACTCATCAGCTGAGCATTTGTAGCCTGCCAAACTCACGGCCCGGCGGGACCACGTCTGGAATCTTGAGTCGAGGATCATACCAACCCTATACCTAGTGGCCCGCCGACGCGAGACGAGCGCGCGCACAACGGAAGTAAGGAGAACGAAGGGTGGGTACAAGCCATGAGAACTGCGTCTCTCAAATCGAACGGTGAGACTTCGGTGTCCAGCAAGGGCGATTCCGTCACAGATGCGCAAATTCCTTCTGTTGTGGCAGATGTATTAGCCAGCACGCAATTCGTGGACATTCACACGCACTTGTTCGCTCCAGCATTCGGCAAAATCGGGTTGTGGGGCATCGACGAGCTCCTGACCTATCATTATCTCGAAGCTGAATACTTCCGATCATCCGATAGCACACCGAGCGAGTACTGGTCTCTCTCGAAGCGCGAACAAGCTGACGCCATATGGAAGACGCTATTCGTCGAGAATACTCCTATCTCGGAAGCTACGCGCGGCGTGATCGCAGTGCTCAAGGCTTTCCATTTGCCGACGGAGAGTTCTGGCTTGGAGAAGGCGAGGGCGTTCTTCCAAACGCAGACCATTGAAGCTCACATTCAAAACGTGTTTCAGATGGCGGGCGTAAGCACGGTGGTGATGACGAATGATCCACTCGATCCAGAGGAAGCCGCAGTGTGGATGAAAGGGGTCGCGAACCACACGCAATTTCGCGCGGTAATGCGGCTGGATCGAATCTTATGCAATTGGTCCATGCACTGGCGGGTCTTGGCCGGCCAAGGCTATCAAGTTGACGAGAAGGCATCGGGCAAGTCCGCGGCGGAAGTGCGGCGATTCCTGGTGGATTGGTACGAACGGATGCAGCCCGTGTACATGGCGGTTTCGATGCCAGACACTTTCGAATATCCCAAAGAAACGGTCGGAAATCGGTTGCTGAAGGAGGCGGTCCTGCCAACCTGTCGCGAAATGGACCTGCCGCTCTCGCTCATGATTGGCGTACGAAAGCAGGTCAATCCAGCGCTGCGGTTGGCTGGGGACGCGGTGGGCAGGGCGGACCTGCGGGCGCTGGAAAATCTCTGCCGAGAGTTTCCAGACAATCGGTTCCTGGTCAGTGTGCTTAGCCGCGAGAACCAGCATGAACTTTGCGTTTACGCCCGGAAGTTCAGCAACTTGATGCCGTTCGGTTGCTGGTGGTTTATGAACAACCCTTCCATCGTGGAGGAAATCACTCGCGAGCGCATTGAGATGCTGGGAACAAGTTTCATTCCACAACATTCCGATGCCCGCGTTCTCGAGCAGGTCATTTACAAATGGAACAACACTCGCAGGACGATGGCGCACCTCCTGTCAGATACTTATCGCCTGCTGGTGGAAGATGGTCGAGGAGTAACGCGCGCTGACATTCAGCAGGATGTGACTCGCCTCTTTCGCAATAATGCAGAAGCCTGGTTAGGACTGCCAGCGACTGTTCCCGATTCCGCAAAGTGAGCCCTGGAAACTTCTTTGCCGTTACTTCATGATAGCAGCTTGAATTTTCGTCCGTGGAGGTTCAGTTTGAGAGTCATCACTCGAGACTCTGTCCGCTCGCTCGTGGTCTGCGGGCTTTGGATGCTTTCAGGATTCACAATAGCGTGGGCACAAGACGAGGCATTCCATAACGCACCGGCGTCAGCCAAAGAACAGAAGAATCCTTTTGCTGGCCAAAGGCCGGATTCCGCCAAGCAGCTGTATCATCTCCGTTGTGCGAGCTGCCACGGCGAGAATGGAGAGGGTACGGGCAACATTCCCGCGCTAGCTACCGGACGAGCACAGTCAGCTAACGACGGGGAACTTTTCTGGTACATCACGAAGGGCGATCTCAACAACGGCATGCCGTCCTGGGCCAGCCTTCCTCAGAAGGAGAGATGGGCGATTGTTGCCTTTCTGCGGGTTCTGGGCGGTTCCAAACCTGGTTCTCCTCGGGTGCCACTTTCCGCAGACGAAGCCGTGACAACAAGCTTAAATGCGCCGCCGCCCAAGCCCCCGTTCACGGATTTTCGTTATGAACAGCCGGGCAAAATTCGCAAAATTACGTTGAAGGACCTCCCGGCCCCATTCACTTCGACGTCATCGGGCAACGGGCCCAAGCTGGTGGCGCGCCCCGAGAAGGCCTGGCCACTCGTACCACCCGGGTTTAAAGTCGAACTGTATGCTACCGGTTTGGGCGAGCCGCGTCTTATTCGAACAGCGCCCAACGGAGATTTTTTCGTGGCGGAGAGCCACGATGGGGAAATCCGCGTATTTCGGGGGATAACAGCGGAAGGCAAACCCGAAGTGGCGGAGATTTTCGCCACCGGGTTGAACCGGCCTTTCGGTATCAATTTTTATCCTCCTGGTCCAGATCCGCAATGGATCTACATTGGGAACACGGATTCCGTTGTGCGCTTTCCGTATCAGAACGGGGATTTAAAAGCGCGCGGTCCGGCGGAACATATCGCGGACGTACCCGGCGGAGGTGGACATTGGACACGCGATATTCAGTTCGCACCTGATGGCAAGAAAATGTTTGTTTCGGTAGGCTCGGTGTCGAATATTGATGACCCTGACACCACACCCCGCGAGAAGAACCGCGCGGACGTTTTAGAGTTCAATCCGGACGGTTCGGCGATGCGAATCTACGCTTACGGAATCCGCAACTGTGTCGGATTGGCGATCAGTGCAAAGACTGGCGAGTTGTGGTGTTCGGTGAATGAACGCGATGCACTTGGCGACAATCTCGTGCCGGACTACATCACGCACGTCCAGGACGGAGGTTTTTACGGTTGGCCGTGGTGGTATATGGGTAGTCATCAGGACCCGCGGCACGAGGGCAAGCATCCAGAACTGAAAGACAAAGTCATCACGCCGGATGTAATCCTGCATCCGCACAATGCTTCGTTGGAATTGACTTTCTATGAAGGAAAACAGTTCCCGGCGGAGTACCAGGGCGACATTTTCGCTGCCGAGCATGGCTCGTGGAATCGCGCCATTCGCGTGGGCTATGAGCTGATTCGCGTTCCGTTGCACCAGACCGGACATGCCAGTGGCGAGTACGAAGACTTCATGACCGGATTCGTGGTGGACAACGGACACGTTTGGGGACGCCCGGTTGGCGTAACTGTTGCGCCCGATGGCTCACTGCTGGTAACGGATGACGGCTCAAAGTCCATCTGGCGCGTTAGCTATACGGGAAAGTGAGCCTTGCTTAGTTCAAGCGTAGGATTGAACCGAATTAGATGTCCCCACCTGATTTAGTCCAACTAAACCACAGCTTTAGATTTTCAAGATTGACATCATCACGAGACTGCTCCTAATGTCCCTTCACTGGATGTATTCAAGTAACTGATAGCAACTATCTGGCAATTTGGTGGTGCGAGGCGAGTGATGCGTCATGGTCATTTTCATGGTGCGAAAGGCGTAGAGGTGTGGTCGAAGCACCCGGAACACCCTCAACGAATGAGTGCGGCCGAGGCGATTGTCCTGGGCGGCCCTCGAAAAGGAAAAAACAGAATGAAGCAGAATGTGACGATGGTTCTCTTTTTTCTTCTGTTCGTACCTCTGTTTTCGCGCGCGCAAGGATTGGGAAGCATCACGGGCAGAGTTACAGATCCCGCTGGCGCTTCCGTCGCGGGGGCCCAAATCACGGCCACCCAAGAAGGCACTGGCTTTTCTCGCACCGCCACTTCGGATGCCGAGGGGCTCTACGTAATCCCCTCCCTCCAACCCGCGACCTACACATTGACCGCTGAGGCCAAAGGTTTTAGCACCTCGAAGGAAATTGGACTAACGCTGCTCGCGGACCAAACGCTTACAGTGAACGTGGGCCTGAAATTGGGGATGACGACGGAGGTCGTTTCCGTCTCGGTGAGCGCCGTCCAAATCGATATGGCGACCTCAACGCTCAAGCAAGTGATCGAGCAGGAGCGCATTTCTGAACTTCCGTTAAACGGGCGGAACGCAGCACAACTCACGCTGTTGGTGGCGGGAGCCGTCAACTCCCCCAATGGCGGGGCTGATCAAGGGGCCACGAAGACATTCCCGGGTGCGGTCACCTATTCAGCGAATGGCGCTCGTCAGGACACCATCAGCTACCAGCTCGATGGCGGCAACTACGTGGACGAATACACCAACGTCAACCAGCCGTTCCCGTTCCCCGATGCCCTTCAGGAATTCAGCGTGCAAACCAGCAATTACAGCGCGGAGTACGGAGAAAATGCCGGCGGCGTGGTAAACGTCATCACCAAATCTGGTACTAACAGCTTCCATGGCGATGCCTTCGAGTTTGTCCGCAACCCCGTTTTCAACGCGCAGAACTTTTTTGCCACGCCAACTACTCCAGATCGTATCAAGCGCAACCAGTATGGCGGCACCTTCGGCGGACCGATTATCCACGACAAGACGTTCTTTTTTGTCGGGTATCAACGCACCGCTTTCCGCAATCTCGTCCTTGGGAGTTCGCACGTCGTTGGGCAGACAGACATCACGAATTTCCTGTCGCCGAAGACCGCAGCGTGTCCAGCTTGCGGAGTTCCAACCACCGCTTCCACCGGGCCGGCCGGGACGCTGGATCCCGGCGTAGCAACCCTCCTGGGCATTGCACCGACGACTGGTGCATATCTAGGCTCTTCGGCAAAGTTTAGCTTGGCCGGGGCGATTCCGACCGGCTCAAACCCAACCGTGGCTTTTTCAAAACCGGATATCGAGAATTTTGATTCGGGGATAGGCAGGATCGACCATTCCGTCGGAAAAAAAGATAAGATCACCGGCCGCTACGAGTATGACCGGTTTACCAAAGCTCCCGTATTCAACCCGCTCGAACTCGTAGCATATACGGATGCCACCTTTTCGATCGTGGCCCAGAATGCTTTAATTCATGAAACTCACATTTTTTCGCCCTCTCTCATCAATGATTTTCGGGCGAGCTTCTCGCGGGAAGTCTCGACCAGAGGACCTTCTCCCAATGCCGTGAACTTGACGACGTTTGAAACCGCGCCCCTCCCGTTTCAGCCGAAGCCGAGCGCCATTCAGGGTATCGGTGTGCAGAACGGCTTTAGCTTTGGTGACAATCCCACCGGCATTTTCACTAGGAACAATTTCACCTATGCGGAGGACGTTAGCTGGGAGAGAGGGAAGCACGACCTCCACTTCGGAGGCATGATTGAGTGGAGCCAAGTAGACCTGAATAACCAGTTCAACCAGCCGGGTATTGTAAATTTTTGCGGTCAGGATACCTACCTTGGGCAGCCGACAGCCTTGCCCACGAATGCGTATGCCAATTTCCTCGGTGGCACGATGTGTGACGGCGGTCCTTCAGGCAACGGCTACGCTTTTCAACAGGGTGCAGGCGAATTCAAGGCCAACCGCGACAAATTCCCCGGTTTATACGCTCAGGACAACTTTCACGTGAATAAGCGCCTGACTCTGAACCTCGGTGTACGCTACGAACCCGCCTTTCCTTGGAGTGATACCGGCAACCGCTGGGCCCAGGTAAATCTTGTAGCCATGGCGGCGGATGTCACGTCAAAGGTCTACCCTAACGCGCCTCCGGGCATCTTCTTTGCCCCTCAGAATGGTATCAGCGATCCGGGGATGCCGAAGAACGCTTTGAACTCCAACCTCAAGGGCTTTGCTCCGCGCCTTGGCTTTGCCTACGATTTGTTTGGTGACGGAAAAACTAGCGTGCGCGGGGGATTTGGTATTTTCTACGACTCGCGAGCGATGGGCATGCTGAGCAATCGCTACGTGGATGAATGGCCTTTTAGCCCCCAGTTCATCCTCTCAACCGCCGGTAACAGCGCGCCGACTCCAGGTTCTACCGCCGGTTCTTTCAGCGATCCACTGTGCACGTTGCCTGCTACCCAAGCGGCTCTCAATTGCTCCGGTGCGCAAGTCACTTCCTATCCTACGTTTCCGAACCCGTTCCCGGCACCGACGAATTTCGCGTACAAGCCACCCTTCAATCAGATTGCTGTGACCTACGACCCTAGCGGCGTGTATCACGTCCCCACGACTTATGAATGGAATCTGACCGTGGAACGGCAATTGCCGGCGGGCGTTCTGGTACGGGCGGCGTACGTCGGTTCCCGAAGCCTCCACATCCTTGAAACCCAGTATTACAACGCCGGTGCTCCTTGTAACCCGGCGATCTCGGGGAATTGCAACGGCAAGGCGAATACGGGTCAGGCCAACCTCCTCGTAAACGCTGCCAGCGGGGGTGCGTTCAAAACGAATACGTTCTCCACCACCGTTCAGGCTGACATCAACGATATAAGTGCGAACTACCATGCGCTGCAGACTTCGATCGAGAAGCGCATATCTCATGGCCTCACCATCTTGGCCAATTACACTTTCTCAAAAAGTCTCGACGACCTTCCATTTGGCGAGAGTGTCGCTGGCTTTGATACCGGATATTCTGCACTCCCGCTGAACAATCCCAACCGGCATCGGTTCGACTATGGCCCATCGGGTTTCGATCACATGCATGTATTTACCGGTTCTTACGTTTGGCAATCTCCAAGCCTCAAGAGTTCCGGAGCGTTGATTCATCAACTGTTCGGCGATTACGAGTTCGGCGGAATCATTTCGGCTGCCAGCGGCCGCCCGATCACGGTTCTGCAAGGCACCGAACTTTCCGGCACCGGTATTGGCAATGACCGCGGGACTTTCATCTCCGGCATCAGCCCTTATGGCGTCGCTTCCTGCGGCACCACAGGCAACTGCGTAAGCTGGCTCAATCCCGCTGCATTTCAGCCCACGAAAGTCACGACTGGCTGTACGCCTCCGGCAACAAGCTGCAACAACCCCGCCGTCTTTGGCACTTTTGGAAATATAGGCAAGAACGTTCTTCGCCTGCCCCACACCGCCAACTGGGACGTGCAGCTTGCCAAAAACTTCTTCATTTCCGAGCGATGGAGACTGCAGCTTCGTGCGGAGTACTTCAATATCTTGAACCATCCCAACTTCGCACCGGAGAGCATCAGTACCGGCACCGTGAATACCACCGATCAAATCAGTGCCTTCGACAAACTCAGCAGCAACTCCTTCGGCACCTTCAGGGCCGGACAAGCCGGCGATCCACGCATTGCACAATTGGCCGTGAAAATCTTTTTCTGACCCCTGCGGTAGATCATGCATCGGGGCGCCTTTCGACGAGGGCGCCCCGATTTTGTGGTATGAATGGCGGGTCCTTGAATCCCTATGAGGTGCTCAATGATCAAGAAACTCTGTCTGATCTCCCTGCTCGCCATTCCTTTTCTGCTCACGCGATCCGAGGAACCTGTTCCGGAAGGCTTTGCGCATTGGCCCGCAACCTCTCTGAGCCACCTCGCACAATCTTTGAGCGCCGATTCGGCTGCGGATCCCCGCCATCTCGCTGTCAGTCAAATGAAAGATTTTCCGAACGAAAATTTCATCTTGGCTCGCCGCGAAGCCGATGGTCTGCCGGAAGTGCATGAAACGCAGGTCGATGTGATCCTGGTCCAGTCGGGCTCCGCGACTCTTCTGGTTGGCGGCACGCTCGTCAACGGTGAAACCGTATCGCCCCATGAGAAGCGCAACGGCACAATCCAGGGCGGCGTCCGTCAAAAACTCGCCCCTGGAGACGTCGTGCGCATCCCTGCGCGTATGCCCCATCAACTCTTCCTTGATGGCGCTCACGAAATCACCTATCTCGTCGTCAAGGTGAAGGGCTACTAACTTGGGCCGCCGATCAACGGTACGCGGCGACGAAGTCTTTGTATGCGGCTTCCGTGGCTTCCTGCGTAGCAATAGCCGAAGTGATCAAGATGCGGTAGCGAAAGGTGACGCTGGCATGGGGTGAGAGAGAGAAATTCAACTCTTGCTTGCCCTCGCTGAAGACTTTTTGGCCAAGCGGATTGGCGGCGAAAAGGCCGTAGCCCCGGGCATGCCAATAGGTGGGGAAGCCGGGATTGGCAGGGTGGTCCAGAATAGTGATGGTTACAGGCTCATCGCCGACGAGACCGCTGAGATTACACCAGCGTCCCCGCGTGCCCCAGGCGGCGTCGCCTTTCTTGCCTTCGCTGGTGAGGTACGTGCCGTTGACGCCGGTGTTGTCCAGCTTGGCGACAGTGGTGGGACGGCCGCTCGCATCGGTGTACACCTCTGGCTTCTCGGAAGGAATCTCGAGGGCACGAATTACGCGAAGCCCTAACATGCCGTCTTTCTCGTCCTTGAAATCAACTTTCGTATCGAGAGCCTCGAGAGTGGTGATGCGGTCGACACTCCGGAACCCGGGCCCACCTCGGAAGACAAATTGCGTATGTTCTCTGAGCAAAACCTTCTGGTCGAAAGTGACCCAATCGCTTTCCGTGTCGAGCTCTCCTCGATCCGCCCCGCTTTTCGAAGCGACGATGGAGCGATGGACAATGGTGCCCATTTTAGGGGCGTTCTCAGGTTTGATCGCGTCGGAATTGTTCCAGAAGTCGATGCCATTGACGTTTTCGTAGTTGAACCAAAGGCCCGCATGATGCGGATGATCGACGCGTTCGCCGGGGCGCTGTTCGAGCGGGAAGCCACGAGTTACGATCGTGCCTTTGGCAGTGCGGAGCGGATAGAGCACCGGTTTCTTAAGTGTCGTCGGCCAGATATAGGAAGTAAAGGGCTGGCCATCGATCGAAATGTCGGCACGACGCTCTTTCTCATTGACGACAATCGTTACATAGTCGGACGGATGGGGGCCAGCAGAGACGAAAGACGTCAGGAGCGGAGCCGCAGCAAAAAGGACGAAGATTGCACCAACAATTAGAATGCGCATCGCTAGATCTGACCTCCTGCGACCTTCAACGGCTCAAATTTCTTCCGTAACAATATAAGGCGCTCGGTAACTGCCGCGCAGCAGCCGGTTGGCCTCCTCATCTCCAATAACTTGCTCCTGAGCAGGATCGAAGCGCATCGTGCGTCCCAGGCGATACGAAGCATTTGCCAGATGCACGAGTGTGGTTGAGAGGTGAGCTTCTTCAATGGGCGAATGAATATCTTCGCTACGCCGGCTGCGAACGCAATCAATGAAGTTCGCGTAATGGTCTCCCGAAGCCTTGCCAGATGGCCCAGGCACGACTTCATCCGTTAGCCATGTTTTGTAGGCATCGTAACCATCGACGGCGAGGTAGCCATTCGATCCGTAGAAAATGTTTCCGACTGTGTTGGTTTTTGCGTCCTTTGGACCCAGGGACTGTTGTTTGTCTGAAGGCTTCTTGGTTGCGGTGGCCGTGAGTCCCGCAGGGGGCACGGCGCTGGCCCCATAAGCGCCAGTGCCGACCTCCGCTTCGTGATTGGTGATCCAATGGCGGACTTCGAGCTCCATCATTTTGCGCTTGCCATCAGGACCGTCGAAAACAAAAGTGGCGTTTAATGTATTGGGGGTTTCCTGGTCGTCATCAAACATGAAATGTCCGCCCGTAGCAGAGACCGATGTCGGGAACCCAACTCCCAATCCTGCACGTGCGATGTCAATCTCGTGAATAGCCTGGTTGCCGACCTCACCGTTACCGGTATCCCAGATCCAATGCCAGTTGTAGTGAAAGCGATTCTTGGTAAACGGCTTCAGCGGTGCCGGGCCTGTCCACAAGTCATAGTGAACTCCGGCCGGCACGGGTTCTTCGGTCGCGTGGCCGATCGATGCGCGCCACTTGTAACAGAGTGCGCGAGCCATATAGACGTCGCCGACGGTGCCGTCACGCAGATGTTTCATGGCTTCGAGCATGCCTGGGTTGGATCGCCACTGGCTTCCGTGTTGGCAAATTCGGTTGTACTTTTTCACTGCACGCACCAGTTGGCGTCCTTCAAAGCAGTTATGCGAGCACGGCTTTTCCACGTAGACGTCTTTCCCCGCCTGGCACGCCCAGATGGCCATCAGCGAGTGCCAGTGATTTGGTGCAGCGATGGAGATAGCGTCGATCTCTTTGTCTTCGAGCAGCTTGCGGACATCCACGTAGGACTTGGGCTTTGGCAATCCCACCTTCTCGATTTCCCCCAGGCGGCGGCTCAACATGGACTCATCGACATCGCAGAGAGCAGCAATTTCAGTCCCCGGTACGCGCGGGAAGCCGTGAATGTGGTCGTTGCCGCGGCCTCGCACTCCGCAAATGCCTACCCGAACGCGATCATTTGCGCCCACGATTCCCGTATAGCTGGATGCCGTGATGCCCAACGCGGTGCTGGCAACTCCAGCGCTCGTGAGCTTCAGAAATTCTCGCCGCGAAGCTTTCGGTGTAGACATTAGTCCTCCATCAGAGCCATGAATCAGTGCCAGTCTTCAAAGAGGGTCGCCGCAGCTGTTCTCCGGAATACTCTTCTCGCCGCTGCCAGGCCCCCAAGCCAGCTAATAGTAAGCCAAGATGCGAACTTCTAGCATTGAGAGTTATTAAAGGAATCGTTTATCGGTCTTGAGGTGACCCTGACAAGCCGGCGCAGGAGTCAGGAGCTTCACCTACCGGAACCCTCGACCAGGGTGGATCGGAGAAAACTCGCGATGGATTCCGTCAGCTTTCGCGGACATTCGGTCTGCGCCGTCGCGAGTGCTAAGCTCCTCATCAGACGATGGCCTGCAACGCGAAACTTCTGAAAGAAGTGCGAACGCCCCCTTAGCGCGTGTTCGGGAAGTATCGAATAGCCAAAACCGGATTCAACCAAACGCTTAATCGCTTCTGTGTCATCCGCCTCCATCAACACGCGCGGTGTCACTCCGATTTCCTTGAAGAAACTATCGATGACCAGCCTCACATTGCTTCGCTGCGGATAGAGTAGAAAAGGGACGTTGGCTAATTCCGAAGCTCTCATCGAACGCACATGGCCGCTGCCCACCTTGTTTGCAGAGGGGCGCACAATCAGCAGTTCTTCGTCAAAGAGGGGAAGGACCCTGAGATTGGCTTCGGAAATGGGGAGGGAGATGAGTGCCAAGTCGAAGCGGCGATCGAGTAGGCCCGCAACCATTTCCTCCGTTACTCCCACCTTCACTCGGATTTCCGCATTAGGATAGTGCTTTCGCAGTTGCCGCAGCGGGCCGCCCAACTGGTAGATCAAGGTCGTCACGCCGGTCGCAAAATAGAATGGGCGGACATCCCTCGTCAGGTCGTTTTCAAATTCCTGCTGGATGTGCCCCATCATCCTCACGACTTCCTTAGCATGCTCAGCAAGGCGCAGCGCCGCAGGGGTGGGAATCAATCGTTTTCCACGCCGCACGAAAAGTTCAGTGTGAAGTCCGTCGGCAAGATTATGGAGTTGGAGACTAACGGCGCCTGGTGACAGATGAATCTTCTCCGCTGCTCGTGTCATGCTGGGGGATTCCATGACCGCGAGGAACAGCTCGAGTTGGTGAATATCCATTTACCTGCTCCAGTTCGCGCCCGCTGCGCAGAAGAGGCAGACCTACTGCGCTTGTTTGTCGCATCCGTGAGTGGACGCACTGCATTCTACACTGGGGACGAGCGCTTGCGGGAAGTGCCGCTCTGTAGATTCCGGGCAAAAAGGATTCGAACAGAGCAAATCAGATAAACCGGAGATTATCGTTGAGGATGCACGGAAGTTTCTTCGCGATCGTCCAGCAGACACGGGTTCAAAAATGAAGTCATCGAGTACCGCTGCCAAGAGCAATAAGCGATGCCAGTTTCAAAACTCTTTGAGCTGGTCGTACCCGATGCATGGGGCTATTGATTGACCCCGCTGGCGAGAATCCCGCCATCCACCACCAACAAATGCCCTGTCACGAAGCTAGCAGCATCCGAGGCCAGAAAAACTGCCGCGCCCGCCAGTTCATCAAGCTTTCCGAACCGTTTCATCGGCCGTAGTTTCCCTCGAACAATTTCGCAAAACGCCCTACCGCTTCCGATTATTATGGGGAGATGACTCGCATAAAGTGCAGTGGCGTGTTGTTTGATCTGGATGGAGTACTGGTCGATTCCACTCCAGCGGTGGCCCGCGTTTGGGCAGGATGGGCACGCGAACACGGTTTCGAACCCGATGAAGTAGTAAAAAGGGGCCATGGGAGGCCCAGTATTACGACGATTCGGGAACTGCTTCCCGATGCCGACCACGCTGCCGAAGATCGCGAAGTCGAGCGGCGTGAAATCGCGGACACCGATGGGGTCATTCCCCTGCCGGGCGCGATGGAGCTGTTGCAAGCGCTCCCCTTGGAGCGCTGGGCCATCGTGACGTCCTGCACACGGGCGCTAGCACATGTGCGCATTGCCGCCGCGGGATTGCCGAAGCCCAAACATCTGGTCACCGCGACGGATGTAAGAAATGGTAAGCCGGATCCTGAACCCTATCTAAAAGGCGCTCAATTCCTCGGCGTGCCTGCGAGCGAATGCGTTGTCTTCGAGGATGCTCCGGCGGGCGTTCGGGCTGGCAAAGCCGCGGCGGCACGCGTCCTCGCGTTGCGCACCACTGCCCCGGATACGGAACTCCAGCAAGCCGGGGCGGATTGGATTGTGGATAATTGTGCCGACCTTTTTCTGGATCCCTCGGCAAATGCTGAAGCGTTCTTGCTCCTCGGGCGTCGAACAAAATAGTCCGGTGGCCGTATAAACAGGTAGAATCTCAGCTTCGCAAAGACATCAAACCACTCTGTTCCGAGGAGAGAAAACGATGATTCGTGTGAAAACCCTAAGTGTGCTGCTGACGCTGGCCCTGTGCATGACGGCGGCCGCAACGGCAGCGCATGCGCAAGATAAGGATTCCAAGCCTGCGGACAAGCCCGCCGAAGCCGCTCCTCCTGCGCCCCCCAAAGAAGAATCTTCCGTCACGGATCACAGCATCAAGATTGGCGGCCAGACGATTCCCTACAAGGCGACGGCGGCGACTACTCTCTTAAAGAATGAGAAAGACGAGCCGACAGCGCTGGTTTATTTCACGGCGTACACGCGCAGCGACGTCAAGGATCTCAGCCAGCGCCCGGTTTCGTTCGTATACAACGGTGGCCCGGGCTCGGCTTCCGTGTGGCTGCACATGGGATCTTTCTCGCCGCGTCGCGTCGTTACCGTGAACGCCGATGCCACGCCTCCCGCCCCTTACAAACTCACCGAGAACCAATACTGCCTTCTCGACAAAACGGATTTGGTCTTCGTTGATCCTGTCGGAACGGGTTTCAGCCACGCGGCCGGAAAAGCGCAGGACAAGGATTTTTGGGGCGTCGATCAGGACGTCAAGTCCCTGGCGCAATTCATCAACATCTACACGAGTCGCAACAGCCGCTGGAATTCCCCGAAATTTCTCATTGGTGAGAGCTACGGTACTTTTCGCTCCGCCGCGCTTTCCAACTATTTGCAGTCGCACGATGGCCTGTATTTCAACGGCATCGTGCTGATCTCTTCGGTGCTGAATCTTGGCACTATTTCCTTCAACGCCGGCGAAGACATGCCTTACGTCTTCTACTTGCCCAGCTACGCCGCCACGGCCTGGTATCACAAAGTGTTGAAGGATCGCCCTGACAATTTGACTTCGTTTCTTGAGGAAGCGCGAAAGTACGCACAAGCGGATTATGCGGACGCCTTGATGAAGGGTTCGAAGCTGGGCGAAGCAGAAAAAGCGGCCGTTGCTAAGAAACTTTCGCGCTTCACGGGACTGAGCGAAGACTATCTCGTCAAAGCCAATTTGCGCGTGAATTTGCCGCAGTTCATGAAGGAGCTGCAGCGTAGCCGCGGCTTGACGACCGGCCGCCTGGACGCGCGTTTTTCGGGTTGGAGCTACGATCTGCTCGGCGAGTATGCGGAGTACGACCCGCAGGATACTTCCATCACCGGGCCCTTTACCGCGGCGTTTAACAACTATGTTCGGGAAGAGTTGAAGTTTGGACAGGACAAGACCTATCACACCGCTTCGGATGAGGCCAATCAAGCGTGGGATTGGAAGCATCGTGGCGCGGGTGATAATTTCGGTTTTCCTGGCTCGCCGAATGTTGAGGGCGACCTGATACAAGCCATGATCACGAATCCGCATCTGCAAATTGAAGTCGAAAATGGCATTTACGATCTAGCGACGCCGTTCTATGCCACGGAATACACCATGGAACATCTCGGGCTGCCGGAGAAACTGCAGAAAAACATCCATCTGCAGTATTACGACGCCGGACACATGATGTATTTGCGTGACGAAGATCTCGCCAAACTCAAAACCAACATCGCCAGCTTCATCGAGGGCGCGTCCAAGCAGTAGCAGAAAAAAAACAGATTGAAACGAAAGCAACCTCGGCTCTGCGTACAACCGCCATCGAGCTCGCGACGGCGGCTGTACTTCTTTTTTGCGCAGGCCTGCCCATTCGGACAGTAATTCTAAAGAAAGTGCCGCCAATGGTTCTATAGCCGCCGCTATTGGTTCGCTTACAATTGCAGAGTCACGAAGAAAAACGAATTACTACAGATTAGGCGACTCGCCTCGGCTTCTCGGGCTTCGCAAGGAAACAACTCAATCCATGGCCACTTCGACGCAACCCATGCCGCCGCAAGCTACGAACGCGCAAGTACCGGCGCTTTCTTCGGCGCCCGCCGCACAGCGGACCATCCACACCGCACAACTCGTTGCGGCCATGCTCAAGGCCAGTCCGCACGTAAGTGACCTGATTTTTTCGCCCGGCCGCGCACCACAAATTGAAGTCAGCGGCCAGCTCGTTGAATTGAAATACAAAGGTCTCGAGTGCCTGACTCCACAGGACACCACCTATATCGCCAACGACATCATGGGAAAGAACGAGACGCCCATTCGCAAGCTGGAACAAGATGGCTCCGCTGACCTTTCCTATGGCGTAATGGGCGTCGCACGTTTCCGCGTGAATATTTTCAAGCAGCGGGGAAGCTGTGCCGTGGTGATGCGCGTGATTCCGGACAAGATTCCCGGGTTCGAGGAGCTGCATCTGCCAGAAGTACTAAAAGAAGTCGTGGAAATGCGGAATGGCATCGTGCTCGTGACCGGTCCCACTGGCTCTGGCAAATCCTCCACGCTCGCGGCTATTCTGGACAGAATGAATGAGGATAAGGCGTATCATATCCTCACCATCGAGGATCCCATCGAGTTTCTGCATCGCCACAAGAAATCAACCATCCATCAGCGCGAGCTGCACACCGACACGCCGAGTTTTGCGCTGGCCCTGCGCGCGGCATTGCGCCAGGCGCCAAAAGTTATCCTGGTCGGGGAAATGCGCGATCGCGAGACGATTGAAATCGCTCTGGAAGCCTCCGAAACCGGCCACTTGGTGCTCTCCACGCTTCATACTATCGATGCCTCCAAGACGGTAGAACGCATCGTCGGAGTTTTTCCTCTTTCCGACCAGCAGAGCATTCGTACACGCCTCTCGAAAGCTTTTCGCTGCATCGTTTCGCAGCGTCTGCTCCCGCGCAAAGACGGCAAAGGTCGCATCGCTGCCGTGGAAATCCTCAAGTCCACCATGCGCACCAGAGATTACGTGGAAAAAGGGGAAGCGGAAGGCAAGTCTCTTCTCGATGCCATGCGCGACGGCAACAACGAGGGCATGCAACACTTCGATGGCGAGATTGAAAAACTCGTCCGTACTGACGTCGTCGATTTCGAAACGGGTCTCACTTATTCAACGAACGCCGGAAATCTACGCCTGGAAATGGCTGATTTTCTCGACGAGCGCCCGCGGTCCAGTCGCCCAGCGTCGAGCAAGTCTGCAACGCACGACGCCAACGCTACGACCGAGATTGAAATCGAACGCTAAACTGATCATTTTGCATTTCAAGTGGTAGCCAGCCTTAAGACCCGCTCCGTCATGACATTGTTCTACACGGCTTGGGCGCGGGCCACCCTTTCTAGTTCTCTTCGCGCATGTCACAATCCCAGGCAGAAAATTCGCACCGTCGATGAGCGACCCCTTGGACATCCTGCTGTGGCGCGTGCCTTACATGCTCCACGTGCTTCTGCCTATCGTCGGTTCCCTCTGCCTTTTCGCCGTATTCTTGCCGCGCCCTACATCAAGAATGCTACATTCGGCCGAGTCTTTTCTCTCGCGACTCGCAGAGCGCAAGGCACTCGTGATCGTGGCCCTTTTCTTCGTTGTCATCGGCGTCCGCCTTGCGGTTCTGCCTCGGTTGCCTGTGCCAGTCCCGGGAATTCACGATGAATACAGCTATCTGCTGCTCGGCGACACTCTAGCGCACGGCCGCCTCACTAATCCGACTCATCCGATGTGGATGAGTTTTGAATCGTTCCACATCAATTGGTTTCCGACGTATGCATCGAAGTATCCGCCGGGGCAAGGAATTGTGCTGGCGCTAGGCCAATTGCTGGGAAATCCGTGGATTGGCGTGCTTCTAAGCGCGGCTGCCATGTGCTCTGCGATTCTTTGGATGTTGCAAGCGTGGCTTCCGGCGCGCTGGGCGCTTCTCGGCGGAGTGCTCGTGGCGCTGAAATTCGGAATCGCCAGTTACTGGATCAACAGTTATTGGGGCGGCGCGTTGGCAGCGACTGGTGGCGCGCTGGCACTAGGTGCAATGCCGCGAATCGCGCGGCGCGCGAACACTCGCGATGCTTTGCTCCTGGGGCTGGGCATGGCGATTCTGGCGAACGCTCGCCCCTTTGAAGGCTTTCTTTTCTGCCTTCCAGTGGCGGGCTGGTTCCTCTGGTGGCTTGCCGGAAAGACGAAATCACCCGCGTCACCTCGGACGCGTTTCGTCCGGGTCTTCACCCCGCTTGCCATTGTGCTTACGCTAACTATTTCCTTCATTGCATATTACAACTGGCGGCTCACGGGAAATGTCTTGCTGTTCCCGCATGTCTTGAACTCACGCACCTATCGAACGACCGGGCTCTTCTTGTGGGAGAAACCCAAGCCGGAGCTGACCTATCACAATCAGCAGTTTGATAGCTATTACAATGGCTGGGAGCGGGAAGACTACGACAACACCTGGTCGGGAGTATTAAAGGTTTCCATCGAAAAAATGTTACGCGGTGGGAGCACCTATTTTTGGTGGGGAACTTTGCTTCTGCTACCCGGAGCGCCTTTCGTCTTCATGGATCGCAAGATGCGCTTGCCGCTTTTGATCCTCTTGCTCGGTGCCGGAGCGTTTTTTTCTTTGATCTGGTCTTTCCCCCATTACGCCGCACCGGTTACTTGCGTCATTTTTCTACTGCTGGTGCATGCCATTCGACACTTGCGCACCATCCATCCCGGCGGACGCCCGACAGGCACGGCGCTTTCCTGGGCCATCGTGATTCTTCTGGCAGCCGATGTCGGACTTTTCGTCCAGCGGCGAGTCTGCGACCCTCTGGAATGGACCTGCCAGGGCGACCCAAGCCGGGCGGTGATCCAGAATGATCTTTCGAAGACTCCCGGTAAGCATTTGGTTGTGGTCAGTTACGAGCCGGATCATAACCTGCATGATGAGTGGGTTTACAACGGAGCGGAAATCGACACGGCAAAAGTCCTTTGGGCTCGCGACATCGATCCGGTTCAAAATGCAAAACTATTCGCTTATTTCAAGGATCGCCACATTTGGTTCGTCTACCCTGACAAAGACAATACGGAATTAATTCCCTACTCTGCCTCGGCCCTCCCGCCCAACCGGTGAACTATGAGGCTATGTCGTTTTCCTGAGCAACGACACGAAGTGCAATCCTCGTCCGAAAATAAGACTGGCTGGAGACGGATACAGCGGAACCTGAGTGGTCCAGCTTTCCTCTTCCAGTCCGCAGTTCGAAAAATGCTCCGCCCATCCCCCGCGGCTCTGATAGTTGTACGTCAAAACCACTCCATGAGGTCGGTTGCCCACCCAGTCCAAGGAGCGCAGTATTACGTGGTCGATGATGTTCTCGTCCAGGTGATCCTTGATGAGCACGAACGAACGGCTCACGCGAACTGCCTCACGCAGCAGAATCAAAGGATCCTTGGTGTGATGGAGCACATCCACGAAGAGGCACACATCGAAATTACCATCCGGAAACGGCAACGAAGCTCCGTCAAACGCGCGGCATTCGATCTTGCATTCGGGACGCAGCAAAAACTCAACACCCTGAATGGAAATATCCGGGCGAAGCTGCGCGATGAGCCTAGCGATGGTTCCGTCGCCACAGCCTATATCCAGCACGGCCGCACGTTGAGGAATCTGCGTCGCCAGGATTTCAGCCAGAACCCGAGTCCGGCGTTGAAAGACGAAGGCGCGGTGCCAGACCTCGATCCATGTGAATGGCCAGGAAAGCGGCCGGGATGTCTGAGGACGGGCGGCCATTTATTTCAGCTCATAGTCGCCGATAAACGTCCCGCGGCTGATGCCCAGCATGCTGAGGAAGAATGCTCCAAAAATAATCTGCAAACCAAGAAATAGCCACATCGACCAAAACAACACCTGCCGGATTTCATGCAGTTCGCCGAACCCGCTCGAAGCCCACTTCCAAGTAACCCATGCGCAGCCCGCGAATCCCATCAAGAACAAAGTGCCGCCAAGAAGCAAACCCGTCTCCAGCGTCACGCGCTTCAAAACTCGTCGCAACGATACGGAGCGTCGGTCAAATCTCTCCGCGTAGCTGAATACTTTGGCGAATGCGCCGATCGAGAGAATCTGTGCGCCCAACAGGGTGAAAATAACACCAAAAATCATGGTGTGGATGTCCAGCCCCACGTGTGGCGAGACGTAGCGCGGTCCTGGCAGCAGCCAGAACACCAGGAAGAGTCCCATCAACATGAACGCGCTGCCGGGCAGCAAAAAAAGCCAATTCGGAGCATAGAGCAGCATAAACCGCAGGCTTCGCCATCCATCGCGAAAGCTCCGCAGATGCGGCGCACGCCCCCTTTTATCGGGCCACAAAGTAATCGGAATCTCCGTGATGCGCGCCCCAAGCTGCGCCGACTTTATGATCATCTCCAGCGCAAACTCCATCCCCGAACTTCGCAGATCCAGCCGGTCGTAGAGGCTGCGCGTGAATCCCCGCATGCCGCAGTAACCGTCCCCGATGCCCGCATGAAACAGAGTATTGAGCAAGGCCGTAAGCCCGGGATTTCCGAAGTATTTGTGCAGTGGAGGCATGGCACCTGGTTTGATCTCCCCGCTGAAGCGGTTGCCCATCACGATGTCATTACCTTCGCGTAGTTTTTCCACGAACCGCGGCACGTCAGTGAAGTCGTAGCTGTCGTCCGCATCCCCCATGATAATGAACGCACCTCCCGAGCCCGCGATTCCCGCGCGCAGCGCGGCCCCGTAGCCACGCTCTTCCACCTGGATCACGCGTGCCCCGTGCTCTTCTGCAATTCGGATCGACCCGTCGGTCGAACCGTTATCCGCAACTATTACTTCCCCGGCCAGCCCCGCAGATTGAAACGCCTTCTTCGCTTTGTCCACGCAGAACGCCAGCGAATTCGCCTCGTTCAAGCACGGAATTACCACCGACACTTCTACACCGCGCGATTCATCTGTTCGCACGGTTTGCACCCCTTCCGAAGTTAGGACCGTCCCCATAGGTGGCACCATCATATCGCGCTCCACAGCACATTTCACGTACCTGCCTTCCGGCTACTCTTGTTTCCCGCGATTCAATTGCCTCCCACTTTTAAGCAGTGACATCCCCATTGCCTTGAATTGACTCAAGAACTATGGGAACCTTCGGTGGCTCTTTTTCATATCCAAAATGCAGACTTCTCAAGCGCCAACGCCCGAAAACGATACAAATCCACAAGCGCAAGACGGGTTAGCCCCCGATCCTTGGGAGGCTGCCTACCTCCGCTTCGAAACGCCCGAACAGGAAATCCAGAAATTTATCGCGCGACTCAATCGCTTGGGGGCCACTGAGTGGCCCCGCGATGCCGAAATCGCGGAGCTCTTCTGCGGCCGAGGAAACGGTTTGGTGGCTCTCAAGCGGCTCGGTTTCAACCGGCTCGAAGGTGTGGACCTCTCTCCCCGGCTAGTGGCGCAATATCATGGGCCGGGAAAATGCACCGTCGCCGATTGCCGTCACCTTCCGTTTGCGGATCGCAGCAAGGACGTCCTGATCGTGCAGGGCGGCCTGCACCATCTCCCCACTCTGCACGACGACCTCGATCAAACTTTCGCAGAAATGCAACGTGTCCTTAGAAAGACTGGGCGCGTTCTGTTTGTGGAGCCTTGGGTGACTCTATTTCTGAGATTTGTCCATAAAGTTTCAGAAAACCCGCTGGCGCGCCGCGTTTCTAGCCGGATAGACGCGTTGGCCACCATGATTCAATACGAACGCCGCACTTATGAACAATGGCTCGGCCAACCCGAACTCATCAAGAAAATAGCACGCGCGCACTTTGTGCCCGTTCACGAATCTTTTGCCTGGGGCAAGTGGAGTTTCGTTGGCACTCCCAAATAATCACTGCCAACTCATTTACAAAGACAGCCCACTTTCTTCTGAGAACTGACCACTGATACCTTTCTTCCTTCCACTTCCAGCTTGCATTTTCTCTTACCGCCGTTATGATGGCTGCGTTTCTCGGAGCTCTTGAGACCTCACATTGGCTGGCACATCGGACGCATCTTCCATCGTTAGCGCCCCTCCCGCGGTTCACCGCGGCCGCCTGCTCCAGGTACTCGGTATGTGGTTTGGCATGGCCGCGGCGATCGGTAACACCATCGCCGCAGGCATCGTTCGCACGCCCGGTGATGTCGCCAAGTTTCTCCCCAACGCCTGGATGTTTATCGGAGTTTGGATCGTCGGCGGACTCTACGCGCTTATCGGCGCTTCTTCCATGGCCGAGCTCGGCGCCGCCATTCCCCGCAGCGGCGGCCAGTACAACTTCTCACGCCGCGCCCTCGGCGACTACGCCGGCTTTGTCGTCGGCTGGAGCGACTGGCTCTCCACCTGCGGCACCGCCGCCGCCGTCGCCATCGTCATCGCCGAATACAGCGGCCATCTGTTTCCCATTCTTGCCGGCACCAGAAATGTCGAAATCATTTCCATTGCCATCATCTTCGGATTCGGCGTCCTGCAATGGCGCGGCATTAAATGGGGCAGCGGCGCGCAACTATCCACGGCAGCGATGAAGACTGGCGCATTCCTTGTCTTGGTGATCGCGTGTTTTCTGCTGGGTGGCCCGGCTCACAAAGCCGCAATGCAAACCGGCGTATCTTCCCTTCCGTTGCCAACGGGATGGCCACTCGCCATCGCCATCATGCTCGGCCTACAAGCGGTGATTTACACCGTTGATGGTTGGGATGGCATCATTTATTTTGGTGAAGAAGTTCGTAATCCCGGTCGCGACATCCCGCGCGCCATTTTCGGAAGCGTCTTCTCCATCATGGGAATTTATCTACTGCTCAATCTTATCGCTCTTTACATCCTTCCCATGAAGGACATCGCCGGAAACACTTTTGTGCTTGGCTCCGTCGCCGACATCGTCTTCGGAAAACTCGGTGACCCCATCATCCGTTCCATCATGATCGTTTCCATGCTGAGCTGCCTCAACGCAAATCAACTCTTTTGCACGCGCACTCTTTATGCCATGAGCTGTGACGGGCTATTTTTTCGCCGCGCTACTCAAGTCAACGCGGGCGGCACGCCTACTGTGTCACTTCTCCTCAGCACCCTCGTCGGCGTCCTTTTCGTTCTGATCTCGTTCCTCAGCGCCAACGCCTTCGAGCGCGTCATCGCTATGCTTTCCTTCTTTTTTGTTGCGAACTACACGCTCTCGTATTTTTCTCTCTTCGCGCTCCGTAAGCGCGAGCCGCGGATGGACCGACCTTACCGCGCGTGGGGGTATCCCTGGACCACGGGAATTGCGTTGGCCCTCTCCGTACTGTTTTTGAATGGTTCGATTGTTACCGACCAGAAGAACGCGCCACTGGCGCTTGGTATGCTAGTGCTGAGCTATCCCGTCTACCGTGCTCTGAAGTGGCCTTCGAACCGTGAATCCACCAAAAAGTCCATCTGAATCGAACGTCCGCGTTCAGCTCACTTTTTCCGCGATTGATTTGCCTTGCATGAACAGCAGCAAATAATCTTTGCCGCCCGCCTTCGAATCCGTCCCCGACATATTGAATCCGCCAAACGGATGCGCGCCGACCATTGCGCCGGTGCACTTTCGGTTCAGATAGAGATTGCCGACGTGAAACGCCTCTTCGGCCTTCCTAATCTTCTCCGGATTCTTCGAGTACACCGCGCCAGTCAATCCAAATTCCGTATTGTTCGCAATCTCCAGCGCGTGGTCGTAATTCTTCGCCTTAATCACCGCTAGGACGGGACCGAATACTTCTTCCTGCGCCAGACGCGCCTTGGGGCCCACGTCCGCGATAATCGTTGGCTCGATAAAATAGCCGTCGCCTGGAGCGCGCTTTCCACCTGTCAGCAACTTCCCTTCTTTTTTTCCGACTTCGATGTAATCTAGAATCGTTTTCATGGCTGACTGGCTTACTACCGGCCCCATGTAATTGTTGGGATCATCGCTCGGCCCGACGGTAATTTTCTTGGTTCGCTCCACCAGCTTCTGCACGAACGTGTCGTAGATTTTTTCCGACACGATCACGCGCGAGCAAGCGGAGCACTTCTGCCCCTGATAACCAAACGCCGCCTGCGCCGTGCCTTCCACCGCCGCATCGATGTCGGCCTCTTCGTCCACCACGATGGCGTCCTTGCCGCCCATTTCCAGCACCGTGCGCTTGATCCATATTTGTCCGGCAACGGTCTTCCCCGCGAGCTCGCTGATCCTCAGCCCCACTTCTTTCGACCCCGTGAATCCGATGTAACGCGTCTTGGGATGCTGTACCAGCGCGTCGCCGATTATGCTGCCCGGCCCGGTGATGAAGTTCACTGCTTCCTTGGGAACGCCTGCTTCAAAAAGAATGTCGATAAATTTCGCTGCGATCGTCGGCGAGTCCGCCGCCGGCTTCAACACCACGGTGTTTCCTGTAACAAGCGAAGCGGCCGTCATTCCCGCCATAATCGCGCACGGAAAATTCCAGGGAGGAATCACTACGCCAACACCCAGCGGAATGTAGACAAGGTAGTTGCGCTCCCCGCGCATAGGTACGAGCTTTTGTGGCTCGCCCAATCGCAGCATTTCTCTCCCATAGTATTCGAGAAAATCGATCGTTTCGGCGATATCCGCGTCCGCTTCCACCCAGGTCTTACCGACTTCGTAGCACACCAGCGCTTCAAGCTCGTACTTCCGCTCGCGCACAATCTGCGCCGCGCGAAAAAGAAATTTCACTCGCTCCTGAGGCGACACTTTCTTCCACGTGTCAAAATATTTGTGCGCGTCTTCCACCGCCTGCCGCGCCATTTCCGCCGTGGCATTCTGGAACACCCCAATGATTTCCATTGGCCGAGAAGGGTTCGTCGACGTGCGCTTCTCCGTAGTGGTCACCTTCTTCCCGTTCAGCCACATCGGGTACTCGCGCCCAAACTCCGCCTTCACCCTTTTCAGAGCTTCCTCCATGCGCGAACGGTTTTCCGCCTTCGTAAAATCAATGAACGGCTCGTTCGTGAACTCGGAAACGTGAACAATCTGCTCAGCGGTAGCCATGGCGGGTTCCCTCCTCAATGTGCAAGCAATCCATTCTACTGCGCTTGCAAAGTTGCCGACAAGCGCAGGACATCAATGGGTGTCGAAAGTTCTCTACTTGTACGACGGTAGCTCAGTTTCCGATTCTCTGTCTCATTGCGGAAGGCCGATACGGCGTACAAGGTCTTGGAAGCGCGGATCCGAGCGAAGAGGATCGAGGCCGGGACGGAGGAGGACGCCGGGGTTGAATCGCTCCTGGTAGCCCTTTTCGAGCCAATTCATGGCTTGATTGGCGTCTCCAAGAGAGGCGTAGATCACGGCAATCTCCGAACCATGTGAATAGCCAGGACTTGACCGCTTCTTCAGGTCGCTCAGCAGCTTTTCCGCTTCGCTTCGGTTGCCCGAGGCGGCGTCGGCGCGCGCAAGATTGGCCATGCAGGTGGGGCCGCTTCTTGAAAGCTCGACGGCTTTTTGGAGTTCCGCAATCGCTTCGGGGTACATGTGCTTTTGGAGGTACGCCTGACCGAGATGATTATGCGCGAGACCAAAATTGGGATCCATTTCGATAGTCTTGCGGCTCTGCTGTATCGATTCGTCATAAGAATGGGCGAGGGCAAGAAGTTCCGCCAAATCGGCGTTGATCACAAGAGAGAGTGGGTCCAGGCTTTCCGCTTTTCTCATTTCCGCGAGCGCTTCGTCATAGCGATGCAGGAGCGCTAAATGCCACGCATACCAGTGGTGGGCACTCGCGTAGCCAGGATTAAGCTCAATGGCGCGCAAGAATTCCTTACCGGCAGAGTCGAAATTCCAATCGAAGCCGTCCAGGCAGAAGGCCAGTGAGTTGTGGGCCTCCCCGAGAGAGCTGTCCAATTCCAGAGCCTTGACTGCAGCGGCTTTCGCTTTGGGAAGTGCTTCCTTGGTCGTCATCACCGCGTACTGCCAGTCTCCCAAGAGAGCGTAAGTATCGGATAAGCCCGAGTAAGCCTGAGCATAGGTGGGATCTTCGTCGATCGCTTGATTGAAATAGGCAAGGGCCACTTTCAAACTCTCGGCCGATCGTTTGTTCCAGAAGTAGCGCCCTTTGAGGTAGGAAACGTAAGCCTCCGGATTAACAACTTTGGCGCTTTTCAGCGCGGCTTGTTCCCGTGGATTCAAATTGATCTGAATTTGATCGGCGATGGCTTTTGCTACTTTGCTTTGCAACGCCAATGTGTCGCGCAATTCCCCTTCGTAGCTTTGGGACCATAAATGCTTGTCCGCCGAGGCGTCGATCAACTGCGCCGTGATGCGAACCTGATCGCCGGAACGAAGCACCGTGCCTTCCACGATGGCGTCCACGTTCAGCTCGCGGGCGATCTGGGGCAGGGGCTTGCGCGCGTGCTTATAAGCCATCACCGAAGTGCGCGATATCACACGCAACGCGCTGATCTGACCGAGGTCAGAAATCAACTCATCGGTCATTCCATCTGCAAAATAATCCTGCGAAGGATCATTCGAGAGACTTTCCAGCGGAAGGACGGCCAAGGAGCGAATCGGGGAAACTGAGCGGCTCCAAGGATGAAGTTCCCAAGCTGCGAGAGAAACCGTTAGCAGGAGTAGCGCGACCACAGCGGTCTTAGCGGTGAATGAGCGCGGACTATCCTTCTCGCCCCCGGTACCGCTAGCGGTACGCGCGGAGTTACGACCGCCATCGGCCGGTTGGGCCTGACTTTCGAGTCCTGGGCCGCGAACAGGGGCAACGTCGGCGATTCTGACTTCTGCGAGAAAACGATAGCCACGCCGGGCAACGGTTTCGACGAAGCGGGGACTCTCGGCAGAGTCACCCAGAGCTTCGCGGAGTTTGTTAATGGCTTTGTTGAGCCCGTGATCGAAGTCCACAAAAGTATCCGCGGGCCAAAGGTTCTTCTGGAGTTCCTCGCGGGTTACGACCTCACCGGGCTGCTCCAGCAGCATCGCCAGAACCTGGAAGGGCTGTTCCTGCAGCCGAATTCGCAGGCCGTGCTTGCGCAGTTCTCCGGAACGAACGTCTGCCTCGAAGACCCCAAACTGGAGCCGGCCGCTAACCTGTCGCTCTTCTCTCATGGAGAAGTGAACCTCAAATCGAGGTTGAGTGTATCACTGGGTAAGAGTTCGCGCGAACTCTTCGACGGGGAGAAGCCCACATAAATCCTTTAGCTAGTACAAGTTATCAGGGAACCGACATTGTAGCAGCAAGGAATTGCCCGCCCATTGCCGCGATTTCGAGAGTGAGCGAGAGTGAGGGTCGCACTCGCTCCACTGCATCATTTGCGAGGTGTTTGGAAAGTGCGAGCAAAAAAGAAGAAGCAGAACGAGGAGAAAATTGATGACCGAGAAAAAGATAGATGTACTCCTGACCGATCACAATCACGATGGAATCGATCGGCGGGGATTCTTGAAATGCATGGCGTGGGCGGGAACAGGAGCGCTCTGTGTCATGCAAGGGGGCATCCTGAAGTCATACAGCCTGAGCAGAATGTCGGAGATGGGCCCGCAGGCAATGGGCGAGTTAAGCTTTGTGCAAATCAGCGACAGCCATATGGGCTTCAATAAGGCGGCGAATCCAGACGTGGTGGGGACGTTAAAGGCGGCAGTGGACAAAATTAATGGATTGGCGACACCGCCAGAGTTCGTGTTGCATACCGGCGATATCAGCCACCTCTCAAAGCCCGAAGAGTTTGACACCGTGGACCAAATCTTGAAGAGCGCGAGTGCCAAGGACGTGTTCTTCGTGCCGGGCGAACATGACGTGCTGAATGATGACGGCAAGCAGTACGTGGAACGTTACGGCAAGGGTGCGAAAGGAGCGGGGTGGTACAGCTTTGACAAAAAGGGAGTCCACTTCATCGGACTGGTGAACGTGATGAATTTGCAGGCTGGAGGACTGGGCTCCTTGGGCGACGAACAGCTTGAATGGATGGAACGTGACGTCAAGCATTTGAAGCACAGCACACCAATCGTGGTGTTCGCACACATTCCGCTGTGGTCGGTGTATCCGGACTGGGGCTGGGGAACACAGGACAGCGCGCAGGCACTGGCATACCTCAAAAAATTTGGCTCGGTGACCGTGCTGAACGGGCACATTCACCAGACCATGCAAAAGGTGGAAGGAAACGTGACGTTTCATACGGCGGCGTCGACGGCGTTTCCGCAACCTGCCCCGGGCAAAGCGGATTCTCCCGGGCCAATGAAAGTACCGGCGGAGCAACTGAAGAGCGTCCTGGGGATCACAGATGTGAATTACGTGCGCGGCAAGCAAGCGCTGGCGGTAGTGGACTCTTCGCTAACGTAAAACCAATTAAGTATAAACAAGAGTTCTCAGAAATCTAAAAGAAGAAGGAGAAAAACATGAGGAGAAGTGTGTCTAAAGCGGTTTTGTTGGTGTCGTTGGGATTAGGAACTGCGGGGCTGGGTGCGGGAGCCGGAAATTTCACGGCCAACGCGGAACAGAAGTCCGAAACCGTGGAAGTAAAGATCGACAACTTCAGTTTCGGACCGGCGGAGCTGACGGTAGCAGTCGGAACCACAGTCACCTGGACGAATCATGACGATATTCCCCACACAGTGGTAAGCACTGACAAAGTCTTCAAATCCAAGGTGCTCGATACAGACGAGAAGTTTTCTTACACCTTCGCCCAAGTTGGAACGTTTCCGTACTTCTGTTCCATCCATCCAAAGATGACCGGCAAGGTCGTAGTGAAGTGAAGGGACAATGAGCGTAAATCCGTTCGACATCAAGACTGTAATCTTGGCCAGGCACGCACAGCATGTGGTGCTGATTCACTTTCCGATTGCGTTGTTTAGTGTAGCCGTCGCGTTCGACTACCTCGGGCAGTGGACAAAGAATCCAAAGCTGGCTGTGGCGGCATATTTCAATCTGCTGCTGGCCGCGGTGTCCACCGTACCAGTTGTTGGGACTGGAATCGCCGCATGGCAGTGGGCACTTGAGGGGCAAAAGCTAAAGGGCATTCTGCTGTTACATCTTGTTCTGGGCTCGATCTCGAGCGTGCTGATCTGGCTAGTGTTCTGGATTCATTTGCGCGCGCGACGGCATCCCAAACGACCTCTTCCCGCGTTTCGGCTGCCGATTGAGGCGGTTGGTGTATTGCTGGTGGGCTTGACGGGGCATCTTGGTGGGTTCCTGAGCGGAGTAAACGGGCCTGGATAGACGTGAACGGAGCAGTGCCAAGAAGGGAGGCTTGCCAGGAACCATGGCTCCGACTCATGCCAACCTGACTCTGCTCTTGGAGATAGCCATGGGCGTGGGGCTGCTCGTCGGGACGTTGCTAGCACGGCAAAAGCGGTTCCAAGCGCACGCCTGGTGCCAGTCAACAATTGTGCTGCTCAATTTTCTCGTGATCGTGCTGGCGATGCTTCCCTCCTTTGGAGTTCAGGTGATCCCGAAGATACCGCTCAAACTCGGAAAGGGTTACTACGCACTGGCGACGGCGCACGCAGCGCTCGGGACGGTAACGGAAATCGCGGGTTTATATATCTTGTTGGCCGCGTGGACAAGCGTCTTGCCGGAAAAACTACGGTTAATTAGGTACAAATTGTGGATGCGAACGGCGGCTGTTCTCTGGTGGGTGGTACTTGCGCTGGGTATCGCTACATATGTCCGCTGGTACGTCAGGTAACCCATGTGCCTGAGGGGTCCCATGAGCGACCCGAGACATGGGTGACAGTTTGTACCGGACACATAGGTGACACTTCCTCCCCTAGGGGAGGAAGCGATGCCTTGGAAGGAGTGTTCGGTTATGGATGAACGTGTTCGTTTTGTGGGGCGCTTGCTGGACGGGG